>CALKGM010000006.1 GCA_938084675.1 Candidatus Poseidoniaceae archaeon | reverse complement strand
CCACCAATACGAACACCTAGGTGCAAATCCGCCAATGTTGTAGATTTCAAATTCCCTTTCATGTAGTCTTGAGGATGCTTGAATTGCATAAGTCCGGCTTCGGGCAATGGATTCACGTGAATGATCTTGGCGCCTCTATGTTTTGCATCTCTCAATGCCGTTAACATTCGTGGATGGTTCGTCCCTGGATTTTGGCCAATAACCAGGATGACGTCAGCGTGATTAAAATCATCCAAAGATACAGTTCCCTTCCCGATTCCAATAGTTTGCCCAAGACCTTTTCCACTGGATTCATGACACATGTTTGAACAATCGGGGAGGTTGTTTGTACCGTATGCCCGCACAAATGCTTGGTAGAGAAATGCCGCTTCGTTGCTGGTTCTTCCCGAGGTGTAAAAAGCGGTTCGATTGGGGTCTGTAATCGAATTCAAATGGTCAGAGATTCGCGTGAAGGCATCCTCCCAAGATATTTTTGCATAATGTGAAGAACCTTTTTCGAGTATGACCGGATGGGATATTCTACCTTTCCGATTGAGTTCATAATCGCTTAGTGATGAGAGTTCCTTAACCGAGTGCTTAGAAAAGAAATGAGGCGTGACATGGGCTTTCATTGCTTCATCTGCAACCGCCTTTGCTCCATTTTCACAGAACTCAAATGTAGTTCTATGCTCAGGGTCAGGCCAAGCACAACCTGGGCAATCAAACCCTTCTTTTTGATTGACCATTGTTAGGTTCTTAATGGTCTTAGCAACGCCCATTTTAGAAATTCCATGTTTCGCGGAAGAAAGAACTGCTGGAATCCCAGCCGCTTTCGTTTTGGGTTTTTTCAAGTGGAGGGCATTGGTGTCAACTGGTGTTCTTGCCTTTACCTGACGTTCCATTGACATACCTCAAGCCAACCGAGATGACATCCCTTCTCAATCCTTTGTATGAAATCTCCCGTCAACCGGTCCAATTACGACTGATTTTCCATGACGCACAAACGATACGAGCGTGATGTTCGCGGCACGAGCCGTTTTTGCAGCAAGGGATGATGCAGCCCCAACGGAAACAATCACTGGTATGTTGGATTTGGCAGCCTTCATGACGATATCCCACCCGCATCTACCAGAAAGGAACATTGCTCGGATTGACTGAGTTGTACCGGAAAGGAATGCTGCTCCAATTACCTTGTCTACTGCATTATGTCGCCCAATATCTTCCTTCACATCGAAGGTTCCGTTATTGAATAATAAACCAGCACCGTGAACCCCACCGTTTTTTGCAAATTCAACTTGTTCACCCCGCATTTGGTCAAGTAGCAATATGAGTTGGGGGATTGAATACAACTCGGTTGGATTCGAAACTGTAGGGGTTCTATCAATCAAATCTGATAACTCATTTTGATCGCACGCACCACAGGAACTTACGACGATATTGTTTCTCTTAGAGTTCAGTTCCACTTTTTCATTCAAAAGGTTCACGCTGATTCCGGTGCTATTTTTGTCAATAGAAATATTAGGTTTGGCCGTTGGAATCACGAGATCATATTCAGTGTAATAATGACCGCAGAGTAATTCTTTAAGGTCACAATTAGATGCGAGTAAGGAAGTAATTTTTTCCCCGTTAAGACAAAGATGTATGAGGGATTCATCGCCTAGGAACTCCTTCTCCAGACTCATTTTACCATCATCCCATCGGTGAACGACGGTGGAGAGGGACTCTTCGATGTTCATTCCTCCTTTGAAGGGTCGATATCTACGTCAAAGAATTCAAATTGCGTTGCAACGAGTTCCTCGCTCGTTTTAGCTTCAGCATAAGCATCCAGAGGCTCTTGGTTGAGTTGGAAGAATCGTTCACCCCAGCGAAATGCCCCCAAAACCTCGTTTGCCTGTTCTTTTCGCCCTATGAGGTAGAGGATGGTCGCCAATGCTTCGGCAGTGGTTAATCGGCCAGGTTTACCCCAATTTACAGGATTCGCAGCGAGCAGTAACGGTAACATTCTTGGCTGGAGGCGTGTCTTTTTCATCACTTGTTGGACGCTTGTTTCAATATGCGCCCAACTGCAATCAAGGCCAACGATTGCCCCATGCTTCTCGAGCAAAACATGATGGTCTTCTGGACCGAATACTTTTCCGCACAAGGGTTCCAAAATGAATCCGCGCTTAGGCAGCGTTTTCAAATTCTTATGAAGTCGCAAGTTGCCTCTTTTTCCGGCTAGGACTGCCGTATTTTTTTTGGGATCGTCTTGGGCAAGCCAAATCGCATGCACCGGTATTGAGTCCATCGCAGTCACCGGATGTCGTTGAAATAGTCACCAAATGTCATTCCACGAGAAGGCCCAGAATCCAACCGCCGAGTTTCAGATGATGTATGTTCGACCATCAATGTGATATTGAGAATACGCTCAAATTTTCGTATCAATGAATCGGTAGGCATTTTACCGGATTCAGCCGCCTTGATGACATTGACTGTCTCAGCCATCTTTTTGCCGAGTTGTTGATGGGATAGATTCATTTTTTTGCGTGCGGTTGAAATACGCTTTCCGAAATCCTCTGCAAGTTCTTTTTCACCTCGTGACATCAGGTCATTTTTCTTTCGTGGAGCAGAAGGCCGAGGATGAGCTGCCATGGACCGTGCTTTTGCAAGGCCAGGTGCTACGGTCTTTGGGATCAAGTTCATTTTGTCAACGCATCGGCCACAGGCTGTGACCTCGGTTTTACCGGTTTTAACGCTCCTAACGCTCACTTTCATCGCCCCGCAAAGTTCACAATCACCCATTGCAATTCCTCCTCATACAGTTACTGATGGTGACAACCTTTGAACCCTTTGACACGGCTGTTTTCGCAAAATACAATCGCTGAGTTCATACAGTGTGGGCATTTGGATTATACTGGGTAACATGGGGACCGACGTTGATAGGAACGACAGAAGCATGCCGAATACTCAGGATGACGACATCCGTGAGTTGGAGGAAGCTTACGCTAAATTACGAGACGAATCTCAACAATTGATTAATGAGCGTACATCTCTTGAATCGGAGGTGCGTACGCTTCGTAAAAAGGTCGAACGTTTGGATGAAAATGTCAATCTCCTGAAGATGCCACCGCATATAATCGGTCACCTTCAAGATGTATTGGATCATGAACGAGCCATCGTACGTTCATCCAACGGAACCGTGTTCCAAGTATCTCTCAATCAGCGTCTCGACCCTGATAAACTCAAACCCGGAACCCGTGTAGCTCTTAACCAAGACAGTTTGTCCGTGATTGAAGTGCTTCATGAGGCATGGGATCCAATGGTCAGTGGAGCGGAAATGGTTGACAAACCGGACATTACTTACGCTGAAGTTGCAGGTCTTGCTGAACAAGTGGAATCTGTGCGAGAAGCCATTGAACTGCCGCTTGTGAAGCCAGAACTGTTTGAAAAAGTAGGGATCGTTCCACCAAAAGGAGTTCTCCTTGTCGGCCCACCTGGGTGTGGGAAAACTCTCCTCGCAAAAGCGGTAGCAAACCATACAGATGCGACATTTATTCGCATGGTTGGAAGTGAACTTGCACAGAAATACATCGGTGAAGGTGGCCGCATGGTTCGCGAATTGTTTTCTCTCGCTAAAGAAAAGGCACCGAGTATAATTTTCTTAGATGAAATAGATGCAATAGGTGCTAAGCGATTAGATGGTTCAACAAGCGGGGACCGTGAAGTTCAGAGAACATTAATGCAATTACTTGCAGAATTGGATGGTTTTGATGCACTCAACGATGTTAAAATCATTGCAGCAACTAACCGCCCCGATATTCTTGATGATGCACTTTTGCGACCAGGTCGGTTTGACAGGGTAATAGAAATCCCACTTCCGGATGAGGATTCAAGAAAAGCTATTCTTGAAGTACACATTAAGGGGATGAATACCCAACGCATTCAAATGAAGAGAATTGTAGAAAAAACCCAAGGATATTCTGGTGCAGAACTCAAAGCAACTTGCGTGGAGGCAGGAATGATTGCAATTCGAGATAACCGTTCTTCTGTTACCAACGCAGATATGCTCGCAGCAGTTAGCCGTCTTGACCGGAAAAAGTCACAAGGCGCTGGGCAATCATCCCCTGAAGCATTGTATTCTTGATGAGTTAATTACAAACAACATTCAAAGGCCCCATGAGCAGGCAATACGCCATGGGCAAGCGATTGATTGAATGCGTACCCAATATTTCAGAGGGCCGTAATACGAACCTCATCGCGGAAATCGTTGATTCTGCACGGGCGATAGATGGATGTCATGTTCTTGGTGTTGAGCCCGATCAAGATTACAACCGAACCGTCATCACACTTGCTGGCGAACCGGAACCAGTCATGGCCGGAGCCATTGCATTGATTGAACACAGCGTAAGGGTCCTGGACATGAGGACACATACAGGGGAACATCCAAGATTAGGAGTCGTGGATGTGTGTCCATTTGTTCCATTGAAAGGCGTCACGATGGATGAATGTTCTCAGATGGCTCGTGATGTTGTAGCACATCTTGCTGAGAGTACTGGGGCGCCAATGTTCCTCTATGGCGGAGCGGCAACGCACCCGGAACGTGAACTCCTTTCAACCCTACGGAAAGACCAGTATGAAGGACTTGAGGCAAGACTTTCTGGGAAAGAACATCGTCATTCTGAATTCACCCAATACCCCGATGCAGGGGCCAGCCAATGGAATGATGTGGCCGCTCGAGCCGGGGGGATCACCGTTGGTTCACGTCCAATTCTAGTAGCTTATAACGTCAACGTGGATGAAAAAGATGCCCGTGTATCAAAGAAAATTGGTTCTCTGGTTCGCTCAAGTGGAAGGTTACTCAAGTCAAGCAATGGCTCATCAGTACGCGTAAAGGGCATGTTGCCGATGGTACAAGGAATGGGAGTTACCCTTGAGGAATTGAACATTTCTCAGGTCTCAATGAATTTGAGAGATGTTGAATTATGCCCGCTTCACATGGCATTCAAAGCTTGTGAGTCATTGGCGAACGACCATGACACCCGCCTCCTCGGTAGCGAAATCGTGGGTTTGGTCCCACTCAAAGCAATGCTAGAGGCGGGAGCGTATTTTGACCCTGATGCTGAGGACGAAACAGCCTTAGTTGATGGTGCGATTAAAGGCCTCGGATTGAATCAATTGCATTCTTTTGACCCATCGAAAGGAATTATTGAATGGGCAATTGAAAAGGAGCTGATGGAATGAATTGGATGGATATGACACAACGAGAATTTCAAGCCGCACTTGCATCATCATCACCTACGCCTGGTGGTGGAACAGCATCGGCCATAGCCTTGGGACAAGCTGCATCCTTGGCTTGTATGGTTGCGGACCTTACTCTCGGAAGTGAAAAATGGTCTGATGGTTGGCCGGCAGCTGAGCATGTTCAACAAATAGCAATTCCAATGATGACCCGCTCCGGAATTCTTGCAGAGGAAGATAGTGACGCGTTTGATGAAGTCATGGCGGCATTCAAAATGCCTAAAGATTCGGATTCAGAAAAGGCACATAGAAGGGCTGCGATCAGAGGCGGGACCCTACAGGCCGCCAAGGTCCCATTTGAAACCGCGGAGGTAGCACTTGCACTCCTCAAGGCACTAACAGATTTGGCGGTACACGGTAATGCAAACGCAGTAACCGATGTTGGTGTTGCAGGGCTTCTTGCGAGTGCAGCAGCAAAAGGTGCACTCTTCAATGTGGAAATTAATCTACAGTCTTTGCCTGATGATATGGGTGTGGCTCTACGGGAAATGATGCCGGAAATGCTGCATCAAGCAAAATTGGATTCACGCAGTGTCATGGAAGCCGTTCGTACTCGCATGTCAAAATGATTAACGAACCTGAGAGCCTTCAGAGATCTCACCGTCAATGGTGATGAGTTTTACATTACCCTCACCATCGTCAGCCGCTAGCATCATGCCTTCCGAGGTTACACCTCTCAATGAACGAGGTGCGAGGTTGGCAACGAACACAATCGATTTACCAACCATTTCGTCGGCATTATAGTATTCCTTCAATCCAGCACAAATTGTTCTGCCTTCTTCGGTTCCATCATTGATTTTGACGACATAGAGGCGGTCCGCGTTCGGGTGATCTTCAACAGAATCTATTGTCCCAGTCCTCAAATCAACACTCATAAACGATTCAAAATCGAGGTATGTTATCCCTTCCACTTCTTTCACTTTCTTACCACCTTTTTTCTTTTTCTTGCCGCCTTTGACACCATGAACATGTTCATCTTGTCCAGGTTTTTCTTCGACTAGGCCTTGTTCAACAGATAAAATTTCATCCAAATCAAGGCGTGCAAATAACGGTGCGGGGGTTTCGTTGAGCCACCCGAGCGTTGCCGACCAATTCGTGGCTTCAGACCATCCTATGTCAGCCACATTCCCATCCAACCCAAGATTATCCCAAAGGCGTTGAGCAGATGTTGGCATGAACGGCTGAGTTGTGATTGCCAAGAAACGTGAAATTTTCCAACAAAATGCGAGGGTCGCTAGACTTTCTTCGTGCCCATCTTGTGGTTCTTTGAGATGCTTCCAAGGTGCTGCTCGCTGTAAAATTTGATTACCGTATTGTGCAACGTTCATGACTTGTCTTAGCGCTTCTTTGTATCGGTGGCGTTCAAGAGATTCGGTAATAGAGGCCAGAGCCCGTTCTAATTCTTGCTCGTGTTCTCGGACGCAATCATGATTTTCATGTGGTGTGAAGGGTGAAAGGCCAGGTTCTGTTGGAAGCCGGGCACCCAGTGTCAAGACTCTGTGTACGAAATTGCCGTACGCCGCAATCAGTTCAGAATTGACCTTCTCAACGAAATCAGGCCAATTAAAATCAGTATCATGATTTTCAGGCATGTTAATGCTAAGGTAATATCGGAGGGTGTCCGGGTCGTAACGTTCCAAAAATGATGGAAGCCAAACTGCATGCTTACGTGATTTTGAGAATTGTCCACCGGCCAACATAAGATACTCCATGGCCGGCACATTGGCCTCCAATGCGAAGTCTCCTGGCCCGGGCATTTCAATCGGGTCCGCTGAGGATTTACCATTGGCAGCGTGATTAAGGCCCAAAATTAGAGCAGGCCAAATCACCGTATGGAATGGAATGTTGTCCTTGCCTAAGAAATAGAGGTGGCGAGGAGTTGTTCCTTCATCTGATACGGACCACCATCGTTTCCAAGCGTTGGCCCCGTCTGGATGAGCATTTGCTGCCGCAATATCTTCCGACCAAATTCTGGCACATGTTGAATATCCTTGCACGGCCTCAAACCAAACATAAACGCATTTTCCTTGCCATTCATCACCTTCGAGAGGAACAGGAATCCCCCAAGATAAATCTCGTGTCACTGCCCTTGGTCGCAAGCCCATATCGAGCCATTGTTTTGTCATGGCTTTCACGTTGGATTTCCAGACAGATTGACGCTCAGAAGCGTGTGTTGTTAGGGCGTCTTGAAACAGATCAAGTCTGTAAAAAAGATGTTCCGTATCACGGATTTCTACTTTTGAATCGGGATTCATTTTTGAAATTGGATGTTTCAATTCCACGGACTCATATGTCGCACCACATGCGTCACATTGATCGCCACGTGCGCCGTCTTCACCACAAGCTGGGCAATTCCCCTCCACATACCTGTCAGGAAGGAAGCGCCCGGAACCATCGTCGTGAAGTTCGTAGTACTGCTCCATTGTTTTTCGCTCAAACAATCCTGCCTTTTCAAGGGCTAGAAAATTCTCCTGCACCATGGTCTTATGCTTTGGGTCAGATGTTCGGTTAAACAGTGCACCACCGTATTCAATCCCTCTGCTATCAATTTCGGGGTTCCATGAACAACCTAAATCGAGGAGCGCTTTGCTATTAATTGCATGATATTCGTCTACGACTTCTTGAGGCGAAATCCCCTTCTGTTCGGCAGAGACTGTGATTGGTGTACCGTGCTCGTCAGAACCTGATACCATTAACACACGATTTCCCTTTGCGCGCTCAAAGCGATACTGGATGTCTGGGGGGAGATAACACCCTGCGACATGACCCAAATGAAGTGGTCCATTCGCATATGGCCATGCGACGCAAATGAGAACATATTCCCCATCCATTTGACTCCCTCGTTCAACGCAAAGGCTGAGGCTTCTTGAGGTTCACCCATGGATATGAACAGTAATTAGTGCCAATAAAACAGCCGTCATTTTGAATAACCCTTCTCTCATGGGTGTAACTACCCCCCTTCGGGGAGGAGACCTAGAAACCCCATGGCTGACTACACCTTGCTCATTTTCTACTCTACCCTCGCCCTTGGCGTTTCATTCTTATGTTCCATTCTTGAAGCAGTGGTTCTTTCAATCCCACAAACCTATGTTTCAGTTCTTGAGAAGGACAAGAAACGTACTGCAGCAATGTGGTCATATCTGAAGGATGATGATTCCGTCCGACCGCTCACAGCAATACTGACGCTCAACACTGTGGCTCACACAATGGGGGCAGCAGGAGTCGGCAGCGAGGTCGCTAAACAATTCGGAGATAGTGCATTAACCGTAGCCTCAGTGATTCTGACCCTTGCTGTTTTATTCTTTTCAGAGATCATTCCGAAGACACTAGGTGCTGCATATTGGAAACGCCTTTCTACACCTTCAGCATACATCCTAACATGGTTGACAAAGATGCTCGTTGTCCTTATAGGACCCATTCAAATTTTGAAATCCGTCTTACCAAAGGGGAATCAATCTATTGTCACTCGGGACGATTTAGTTGCTATGGCGGACCTTGGAGAAATTGAGGGTGCCCTGGAAGAATCCGAAGAAACAGTCATACACAATCTCTTGAGATTGCGAGAAATTGTTGTCGAAGATGAAATGACTCCACGTGTGGTTGTCACCGCATATGATGTTGATGCTACAATTAAAGAAATCCTTGATGAAAACAGCATACTGCGATTTTCTCGTATCCCTGTGTACCACGAGGGGATTGACAACGTCATTGGACTTGTGATTCGGTCTGAAATCCTCATGGCTGCAAGCCGTGATGAGTGGGACACTACCTTGAGGCAAATGATGAAACCAATTTTGTCTGTTGAATTGGGAAGCACCATAGAAGAGGCACTGGATATGTTCCTATCCAACAGACAGCAGTTTGCTCTTGTGAAGGATGAATTCGGGGGTACATCAGGCATTCTAACCATGGAAGATGTCATGGAGACGCTTTTGGGCAAGGAAATCATTGATGAGTTGGATGAAGTAGATGACATGCGCGAACTAGCAAGGAATCAAGCTGCTCAATCCGATGAGGATTGAAAACCACAATCCTCCAACCATTGATGGACAACGACATCTCTGTCTGCATGTACTGCGCACCCTGAATGCCGAAGACTTTCTATTACCCGAGAGGTGAGGAGTTCCTTCGTACCGGCTTCATCGTGACACTTCTGCAGCCGAAGGTAATGTGTATCCCCTAATCGTTCATCGTTTGCTGCCTGAACAAGGAGGGTCGGTTCTTGTGTCAAACCCCAAATAGGAGCGTCAGTCTCGTTAAGTTCAGAGAAATTAGGCCGGTCATGGTTTATCGAATTGAATTGACCCATCATACGCCACAAAACTACAGGTTGAATGATTTTTGGAATTTTAAGAATGTTACACGTCTCTTGGAATATTTCTGTATAACCTGTCATCGGAGATTCTAAAATCCAACCCAAGATATTCGGAATGGGTTCCAGTTCTTTCCTACGAGAACTGAGGCGCAATCCAATGAATCCACCCATGCTGTGACCGTAATAGCAAATTCCCCGTGAAAACAATAATGGATGGGATGCAGAGATGCGATTTAATGATTCAATTACCGTTGTTGTTGCTTGTTCCGCCGTCCATTTAGAAACGGAATCCGAACCTCCGTGACTTGGAAGATCTACCGCTACAATCCCCCAGCCGCGTTCGATGAATTGCCGTGCCCGTCCAACCATCCGAGATGATGCAGAAGTCCAGCCATGAATGATGACCAATGTTGGTGCATCGGAAGATGTAGCCTCATGTATGTAGGAATTTACCATCCCAATTTGGGTTTGTTGAGGGATTGATTTCCATCCAATGCCTTCCAAGATAGGTTTTCGCCTTTTTGGCGCACGAAAAGAAAGTTGGGTTACAGTTTCGAGATAGCAGATGGATGAAAATAGAATGATGCCTATAACAGCCAAATCATACCCCTGGGCCATAATGTATGCTGAAACAAAAGCGAGAAGTAGAAAAATTAACGGCAATACGTTATTCCTTGTTTGAGAATAACGCCAGATCAAGGAAATCACTTGTCGGAGGATTCACCAAGGGTATTTGTGGTTGGTTCCTTTGATTCCTTCTTCGCCTTGCGTTCTTCGGTTTTCTTGACAAGTTGGTCTCCAAAGTTCCCCATATTTTCTAGCCTCGCCCAAATACCTGTTGCCTTTTCGTCTTCAGCTGGGACGTACTTGACCAAAAATGCTCCAAACATCAAATCGAATAGACCTTGTCGCATTTCACTGCCGTTCTTGAGATATCGGTCCACGAACCAAACGATCACGAATATGGTCCCGAGTGAAAACATAATGATTGGATTTGTATTATCTGCTTCTTGCAACAGTGGGAATTGTGTCAAAATCAAGATGATTCCGATAAGGGCCGAAATTCCAATAGAGTTAACCAATAATCCATGTAATTTGTTAGGAGTAGAACCGTCACCACGGACAAATTTTGTACGGGATACAAATTGTCCGATATTTCGGCTGAATTTTGTCGGTATGATGCCGACGTTGATGATAATGACGAGCATACCCGCTGCGTACAAAATAGTGGTAATAATTCCCGTGTCGCTCAATGAAATAAATATAGCCGCAAACAAAACACCGAAATTTACGATAAAGTTGACCAGCCAAGAAATTCGTCGGTTCATATCGGAGGACAACTCATAGCCTTCCGAAAGTCCAATGGGGCGTGCCTTCTTCACTTTAGCAGCTTTTTCCTTCTTGGGGCGTGCTGCTTTGGCCACTTTTGCAGCCTTTACTGGAGCGTCTTTAGCCACGGCCTTTGCGACAGGTTTTGCTTGGGCAACTGCCTTTGCAACTGGCTTCTTATCGTCCTCTGATGATGCACCCGCTTTGTCCAATAGTCCCATTTGTGTCACGCTTCCTTGTATTGATTGCTGATTGCAAGGTAGATTGCAAAGTCCGTTGTTTCAGTAAACGCATTAATCGACTCTTCAGGCATATTGCCCAGTTGGTCGTCTACCATGTTATAGAAAATTGAACGTGTGTCATCGTCTGTGACGGCTGGGGCTGCGAGCACTTCTTTGTAAATTGTGAAGTCGTCACTTTCAACAAAGGCATTGACGATGGATTCGGGGAGGTGATCACCCAGCAAATCATCGACGATGGAAACGAATTGAACGAAGAGGTCGTCATTATCAGACGAGGATGTTGCAACTGATGCTTGTTGTCCACCGGAACCTTCTGATTCAATGGATTGCTTGAGTGCTTTCCGTCGAGACATTAAGGCTTGAAGGGTTGGAGTTAAATCAGCAAGTGTTGCACTGTCACCGATGGCTTTAGCTTCCTTGTAGAGTGGTTTGAGTGATCGTAGTTCTGCTTCTACCTGCTTGAGTTCTTCTTCAGGTGTGGTAGGTTGGGCTACTTCATCCTCGATGAGTTCTACAACAGGTGCATCTCGTACTTCTGCCACTTTTTCATCCAATTCAGCCTTCCTCATTACGATAATTTCTCGGTCAAGTGAGTGCCCGAATCGGTCAGCATATCGGTCGAGGAGTGACCCTGCCTCTTTGTTGGCAATTCGGTCGATATGACCGTAAATTTGCGGGAGAGGTTTGTCGGAACGCTTTGCCCACAAATCATTGTATCCTTTTTCATCAGCCAGACCAGATAGTGTTGTGTTAGGGTCGTTAACAGCTGGGATAGGTTGAGGAAGTGGTGCGACAGGCAAAGGGGCGGGAACTGGATCTGCAACTGGTAGCGGTGGAAGAGGGGCTGCGGGCAAAGGCTCAGGTGCTGGCTGTAAGCCAGGCAATGGCGGCAATGGGGCCGCCCCAGTAGGTAGCGGGAGTGGTGGCAATCCGCCTTGGGGCATGGGCAAACCTGGTGCTGGAAGGGGAGCATCTTGTTTCTTAGATTTCTTACCTCTGCGCAGACCCAAAGGACTCACCCCGTATGAAGGGATGGCGAACCACCCTTGAACCTTACCTCAAAACGCTAAGGGAAAATCGTGTTTAGAAAACGAATAGGTTTGAACCAAATTAAACAAGTTTAGCCCATCCTTTTAGAACCAAAAAAGTAGCCCCTGTCTCATGTATTGAGATTCTGTCTCCCATTTTGGACTCCAATCGGCGGTCACCAAATTGAGCAATAGCATCGTCAACTGTGTATTCTACTTCTATTGACTCATCCATACCGAGCGCAAGTGCTTCATAAAGCGGATTGTACGGATTTGAACCGTCAGGATCCAACCTGCTTAGGGGAAATTCCGAAACTCTCATTCCAGACTTCCCATGAAGTGATGTTGGCCAACGGATTTGCCTCCTCACGTCAATGGTCACAACCTCATCCGTTTCTCCTGCCGAACCCAATACGACTGAGGTATCTGATTTGAGAAGATTTAGGAATAAGGATTGATACTTCCCCAAAAGTTCGAATCTACCGGCTTTAAGCCTTTGAACCCTATCGTGATGGTTAACTACATCTGCTAGTTTCCGTATGGACTCGGCGGTTCTTTGAGAGGTCTGACCTTCCCGGTCAAGAAGGGACTGAAGTCCTGTCTCAAGGCGTTTGAGGTCTTCAGAAGAGGATTCTGTTTTGTTTGAGATGCCTGTTAATGTATGAATCATATCATCCATACCGTTTCGAATCCGTTTGGTCCAGCCCTGTGCTCCTTCATCGTGATAGCGAGCGAGACCGCCCTTTACGTCAACTCCTTCTCCACGAATATGGGATACAAGTTCTCTACGAGCTTCCGAATCTAAGTGAAACAATGCAGGGTCCCGATAATGGAGATGGAACCCGCGATGCCCAGAGAATGTAACTTGGAGATGTTCTTCTTTGAAACCAAATTCGGGTTCTAAAAAATCGTTCCATAATGACCACGCTTGTTCATGGATCACTTCCAACATCCCTGGGAAATCTTTGTCTGTAACACCAGGTAGGTGATCTCCATCCAAATCAAAAATTAAATCTGCTCCCTGCCACAATTTATCCGCCATTTTCATCTCAAAGGGACGTTTCCAATAAGCAGTTGAATAAAAAACGGAATGCATAGCCCGCTCAGAGAGAAACGTTCTGACCTGCTCTACCCCGGAAAATGATTTGTGACGAAGGGGTGGCGCTCCACCGAAAGGAATGAACATCCACTCCCGGGATTTTACCCGAGGTGGAGACCACAGCGGAGATGAGCGGTAATATTGTCCAAATCTATGCGCAAAGCGAGCCCAGCCTTGTGACATAAAAATCGCCCCTCATCGTAGAAGTGAGGCCGAGGGTTCTTGAAGGAATCCTTCAAGATTCATTCTTCATCCAGAATCGTTCATCAGCTTCTGAAATCTTTGTTTCTGAACCAGCACCTGTTGCATCAACATAGTGTTCCCAGCACATATAGAAATTGTCAAGAACCATAGCGTTGCCGAATGTTAGCCGAATACCACATTCATGGCACCGAGGTCCGAGTTCACCATTAGGGGCCTGTGCGAGTCGGATATGTTCATGGGGCATTGTAATCCTACCAATTTGTGCTAATTCATTCTAGTCTTTGAACTTGAGGGATGAAATTCTACCATTCTGCGTTTTCGAACTCGGAACCACTGACCCAAGCCAATAAATCCAAGGCTACAACACAAGATTCTGAAACTTCCGGCAGTGGGTCTTCTGCAAATTGTTCTAGGATGGGAATGATACTCCTGTCCCCAATTGCCCCCATTGCTTCTGCCGCTTCATGCCGAACCATTACATGCTCTTCTGGATCAGCGAGTCGCTCCGTAAGCGTTGGGAGACAGACTGGATTTTGCATTTGTCCAAGTACATATGCGAGTTCATGACGCAGTAGCGCACTGGATGAATGAAAGCCTGCACACAATGCCAAACATGCCTCGTCACTTCGTTCATTCCGGAGAGAGAACACGGCCCTCATCCTTTGAAACATTGGTAAAGATTCATTTTGAACCGCATCACGCCATTGCGAAACATTCCCTGAAGATGTTGGTGGAGCCGGGTCTACAGAGCCGTATTGGCTCTGCTGTGGAACACGCTCATCTTGAACCATGGGGATGACCTCAAGCAGCACCGATGAAGTCAATATCTTGAACGTCAAAGTCGGCTTGTATCAACCCGAGTTCTTGACCTTCAACAATAAACCGTCGCACAGATGCTCTGCCCTCGTCTTCGTAGTCTATTGTCCGGTCGTTAACATACATTCCAACAAATTCTTTGTTGGTGTCATCATCAATCCCGCGACCCCATTCCTTTGCAAATTCTAATGCCTCTTCTGGAGATTTCAATGCATACTCAATGCTCATTTTAGTGTAAAGCGTGATGTCTTCCATGACCGATTGCCCGAGGTCTCTTCGGACAACATTGCCGCCAAGAGGCATTGGCCAATTTTCTGTCCTTCCATTCCACCATTTTCCAAGGTCAATCAAGACATCAAGGTCGTGGTCGACATAGGTCAGTTGCCCTTCGTGAATGATGAGGCCACTTTTGTACGTTCCATCAAGGATTCTTGGAATAATTTCGTCAAACGGGACTACAGCGACTTGACAATCGCCCCAAGCAAGGCGAAGCCCTAGGTAGGCACTGGTTTTCAGACCGGGTACTGCAATCACATTGGAGCGAGCTTCTTCTTCCGAAACCCCAGACATGGTGACTACCATTGGACCGTAACCTTCACCCATAGATGCTCCGCAATTCATGAGCGCATAGTGCTCCGCAATCTCCGGATAAGCATGGATTGATACGGCAGACACTTCCAAATCTTGATTCATTGCCCGATGATTCAGTGTTTCAATATCTTGTAGTTCATGAACAAACCGATAACCTGGCGTGGGGAAGGCTCCAGTTGTCATGGCGTGGAACATGAATGCATCGTCAGGGTCAGGGCTATGTCCGATTCTAACGATTTTATTTCCGTCTTCGTCCAGTGGCAGTACTACGCCCATAGACCTTCCAATCTCCAGCCCTTCAAGAACCAACCGTTCAAAAAAATATACAATAATTTGAAATTATTCCGTTACCAAGCAAACTCGAGTGGTTCCGGAAGGCCACACGCTTCGCTCAAAAAACGATGAAGGCCGTCCATGTGATGGGAGTCTAGGCGGTTGAAAACCTCTCCAAAGTATTGGTCTAAACGTTCATGTGATAAATCTGAACGACCCATTGCCCATTGAATCACTGATTCTCGTTTTTCATCTGATTGTTCAAACTCCACTAGCCCTGAAAGTAAGGCTTCGTGAGCTTCTTTCAGCACTTCCAATGGTGTATCATTACGGGCGACAAATACTCCAAAAACCATCGGCAAGCCAAAGAGTTCTAACCATGCCTGACCCAAGTCGAGTTGAACCATTTCGGGGAATTCCTTTGCAGCCTCAAGTGCTCTATCTCCGATAAGGAGGCAACCATCCGCGCGAGCAAGCATTGATTCATAATCCGGACCAGTTGTGAAATACTCCATTTCCCGACCCGATTGACTGATGAGATATTTGAGCAAGGCTACAGAGGTCGCAGAATCAGTGGGTAGTGCGATAGTTTTCATCGAATCAAGAGGAATTCCTCCAAACAAAAGAACGCTACCGACTTCACCTTGCGAACCAATACCGATGTCGGGAAGCAAAACGAGTTCGTCTGCGTGTTTGGCATAGTCCGCAGCAGGAATAGGTGCGAGGACACAATCCTTCCGGAGGACATGGCCAGTAAGCCATGCTGGAGGGGCAGAAAGTACATTCCATTTGTCTGCTAAATTGTGGAAAAGCGGGTCACAGTTGAGGAAGGCAACGCGGCCAATAGTAGACTTCCATGTATCTGTCATCAAACTCACCTACTGCGCCATTTTGAGATTTCGTTTTGGGACTATTTTAGGAGGGACATATATGCTGAATGATTCGTATGTTGTATTCCTCTGAACGGGTTGGCAGCCTGCATCGGTGATGATACGGGCCAGCCTTGCTCGATCGTGATCCAATGGTGCGGTAGAACCGGCCAGATGCATAATAGATTCCTTTTGAACCGTCCCATCAATATCATCTGCTCCAAATTGGAGAGCGAGTTCAGCGACATGGTCACCTATGTTCATTCTGTATGCCTTGATGTGAGGCACATTAGAAATTACGAGTCTTGAGACTGCAATCGTACGTAGAACTTCTGAGCCCGTTGCAAGTTGTGCCTGCGGTAGACGGGATGAATCAGGGAGGAAAGGATAGGGTACAAAGCATTGGAAACCTGAGGTTTGGGACTGAAGGTCTCTGATTGAAATCATGTGTTGTACGCGTTGTTCAAGTGATTCAATTGTTCCAAACAGCATGGTACAGTTCGAAGGAATGCCGAGTTCATGAGCCTCCTTATGAATTCGGAGATATTCTTCCGAACTTTCCTTACCGTTACAAATTATTGCGCGAACTTCATCATCAAGAATTTCTGCCCCACCGCCGGGTAATGATGTAAGGCCTGCGGTCTGCAAACGAGAAAGTACTTCTTTTGTGGGAATTGATGAGAGTTGCCCGAGATGTTTGATTTCTACTGCTGTCAGTGCCTTGATTGCAACGTGAGGGAACTCCTCTCGGACTCGCTTGAAGAGAGATTCATAGTGAGACACATCCCAATCGGGATGTAATCCTCCAACGGAGTGTACCTCGTCAATATGGGGAGCATAACGCTCTAAATCGCTGATGTATTCCTGAATACCCATGGAATAAGCATCAGTTGCTTTTGGTCCGCGGCGAAAGGCGCAGAATCGGCAAGCAAGAACACAAACATTCGTTTGATTGATGTGTACATTGCTGTTAAAGTATGCATGAGTCCCAAATCGAGCGGTTCGAACGTGGTGGGCAAGACGGCCAACTTCATGGAGGTCCGGATGCTCATACAGTTTGACACCATCTTCAAGACTGAGTTGAGTTCCGTCCATGACTTTCATCACAATGTCATGAAGTGCGTTTGACCAGTCCGAGAGTGGGTTGAGTGTTTCTGCCAATCGTACCTGCCAGTCCGCATGGGAGCCTGCCAATTTCCGGTTCGATGACCAGTTCTCCATGGAACGCCCTAGCGCAACGCCTTCATGAAGATGTGCTTCTCGTCACTGTGTTCGAATTGCAAAGAATTTCGATTTAACCAACAATTTCCTGAATTCTTCAATCACGAAAACGCTAGAGGATACGAGAACAATAACAATCCAATCGTTTTGGGTCAAAGTTGTCGTTGACAGAAGTTGTCCAATCTCAATTCCAATTAATGGAATCTCTGCGTTTGCAAGTTGAACAAAGAAAAGGAGTAATCCAGAAGAGATCAATAAGGCTAAATTTATCGCACGGTTGGAAAAGAGACCAAGTTCCATAACGCTTTGTTCATTTGAGCGGCAGTTCATCACATTGAACAACTGGAATACAATAAACACTGCAAAGGTCATGGTTTGAGCATGTTCAAAGTGACCATCGGCGTAAATTTCCCAATCATCAATATCCGCTTGATTTCCAAGAAGGCATCCCTCCCTCATAGCAAGAGAATCCGCTGATGAATCCGTAGAAAGGAGTTCGCATTGTGCCAGTCCACCACCAGCAAGGAAGAAGATGGCTAGTGTACCCGTCACCATAACAGCGCCTAAGTAGAAAATCAAGGAAATATCGCCCATATTTGGGAGTCCTTCATCAACAGGACGCGGTGGACGACTCATGACATTCCCGTGCTTCTTTTCAACGCCAAGAGCAACAGCAGGGGGCCCATCCATGAGGATATTGATGACCAAGATTTGTGTGGCCGTCAGCGGTAAATTCCAGCCAAATATGAACGTTGATACGATAATCAAGGCGACGGCAGCGACATTGGTAGATACTTGGTAGCGAACGAAATTACGAATGTTCTGGTAAATCTTCCGACCTTCTTCAACCGCATGGACAATATTTGCAAAGTTATCGTCTTGTAATACCATGTCTGCAGCATCCTTAGCAACATCGGTACCAGCAATGCCCATTGCAATACCAATGTTAGCCCTTGATAGAGCAGGCGCATCGTTAACTCCGTCACCGGTCATGGCAACGATTTCCCCTTGCTCTTGAAGGGAGGAAACAATTCGCATCTTTTGGTCGGGCGTAACCCTTGAAAAAATAGAAATGTTTTGGGACACTTCTAACAGGTCTTCATCAGACATTTCTTGAAGGTCTTTTCCATCAACAGGAGGTAGGGTTCCGGTGGTAATGGCAAGTTCCTTGCCAATTGCTGCAGCGGTAACATGCTGATCTCCTGTAATCATTTTGACTTTGATTCCTGCTCTCTGGCAGGTTTCAATCGCGTCCCTAACTTCTGGCCGAGGAGGGTCCATTATTCCAACGAGACCAAGGAATGTCAAATTATTCTCCATTAACGTCACATTGGTGATGTCTTCACCCTCTTCGACCTTTCTAGCAAATAATGCGATGACGCGCATTGCTTGTGAGCCCATATCCCGATTCAATTCTTTAACTCTCAACCGGTCTTCGTCGGTAAGAGGAACAATTTGGTTGTCAACAATTTTTGAACTCGTGAGGGGTGAAAATCCGCCACCGCTTCCTTTTGAAAAGACCCAATTATCCCCTTCATATTCGTGGATTACACTCATTCGCTTACGATTTGAATCAAAGAAAAATTCATTTTGTCGAGGGTGACGGTGAGAGAATTTCTTGACATCACCATTGATTTTCCAACCGGCCACAGCGCATGCTGAATCTGTTGGGTCCCCAATAGCCTGCCATAGACCATCCGACTTCACCAAATTAGAATTATGGCAGAGGGAGAGACAAGCTGCTGTGAGACGGAAATTCAGGTCAGAGTGTTGTTTCATCAAGTCTTCATCGTTGAGTTCGTCCCCATCGATAACAACCGAGCCAGAAGGTTTGAAACCCTCTCCAGTGAAACCATATTCTTGAGTGAGAGTAGATAATCTACGTACAGTCATTTGGTTTTTTGTTAGCGTTCCTGTTTTATCAGAACAAATTACCGTGGTCGAACCAAGGGTTTCAACTGCCTTCATTCGGCGAATGATCGCTTTATGCCGAGCCATGTTACGCATACCAAGCGAAAGGGTGATCACAAGAATAATCGGCAAGCCTTCAGGGACAATCGCCACGAATATTGCAATGGCGACTGTGAAACTTTCTAGAGCGGCTTGCTTCAAATCAGGATTAGGTTGACCGTATTCAACAATCATTTGCAATGAAACCAACAGAACAGCTACGATAAGCGCAATGAATCCAAGGAATCGGCCTAAACTTTCAAGTTTAAGTTCAAGTGGTGTTTTAGGAGTTTGTGCGTCGGCTATGTCTCGAGCAATTTTACCAAGCTCTGTCTTCATCCCTGTGGAGACAACCAACCCTAGTCCGCGACCGGAGGAAACGGTTGTTCCCATGTATGCCATGTTTCTTCGGTCGGCGAGCAAAGCGTCCACTGACAATTTATCTGATTTCTTTTCAATGGTATCGGACTCACCTGTAAGCGCAGATTCATCAATTTTACACTGTTGAGACCACAGTATTCTGACATCCGCAGGGACATTGAGCCCCTGTTCCAAGCGTACAACGTCCCCAGGGACAAGTTCAGATGTTGGGATTTCATTCTCATAATCTCCACGAATAACTACACAACTTGAAATTGACATTTGTTTCAGAGAATCCATTGCTTGTTCTGCTTGACCTTCCTGCCAAAATCCGAAAAATGCATTAGCGGTTAGGACCAAAAAGATGAAAATCGCATCACCGGGTGCGTCCGGGTGTATCGCAAGAGCAACCAGTGCAGCACCGATGAGAAGATAATTCAACGGATCATTATACTGTGAGATAAAACGAATAAAGGCTGAAGATTTTTCAGCCTCCTCTAGTTTATTGAAACCGAACTGTTTTTGTCGCTTAGCAACATCATTTGGATTGATTCCTTCCATGGAGGAATCCAAACTCACTATACAGTCATCAAGGGTTAATGTATGCCACTTCTCTTCTTGCAAATTAAACACCCACGCAAGAATGAGAAAAACCAATGGTTAATCTCATCTACCATTCTAACGGAGCAAATGCTTGCTTAATATCTTGATGTAGAAAACCCCTGCGCTTTACGGGGCAGAATATACTTACCCACACCGTCTCGGACATGTATGGCGGCAGGACATGAACCCTACATTTCTGCGAATGAAAGCCCCAAAGAATTGACCCTCAGAGTTATTCTTGTAGGCATCGTTCTAGGGGTGTTGATGACTGCAGCCAATGCATACCTTGGTTTGTATGCTGGTATGACCGTTTCAGCGAGTATTCCTGCGGCGGTCATGTCGATGATTATTCTCCGCACGATGTTCAAAGACGTATCCATTTTAGAAAACAATGCAGTTCAAACCATGGCGTCTGCAGGTGAATCGCTTGCTGCTGGAGTAATTTTTACTGTCCCTGCATTACTTGTCATGAACCTTTGGACCTCTATTCAGTGGATGGAGACTTTGATCATAGCCACACTTGGAGGCTTGCTCGGCACCATGTTTACGATTGCCTTACGCCGCCTTTTCATCGTTGAGGAAGCACTCCCATATCCTGAAGGAGTTGCTTGCAGAGAGGTCCTGGTCGCTGGCGAGGAAGGTGGTGATGGAGCATTAGCAATTCTTTACGCTCTTGGAATTGGTGGAATCTACGGACTGATGGTCAAGGGATTCCAAGTTACGCACCATACGGTAGAAGGCGCATTCACATTCCTCACAACACGGATGTACGCCGGGATGGACTTATCCGTGGCTCTTTTGTCTGTTGGATTCATTGTCGGAATTCGAATTGCGTCGTTCATATTTTTTGGCGGCGTACTTGGATTTGGGCTGCTCGTGCCAATGTATGGGCTCATTTATGGATGGCCGGAAACAGACAGTCTCGTGGATGGATTTTATTCCATCTGGTCATCTCAAATTCGTTACGTTGGAGTCGGAGCCATGGTAGTTGGCGGCGTGCATACGCTCTGGTCGATGAGGAAGACCATCATTACAGGATTATCAAAGGCTTTCATCAAGTCCGACGAGGGGGTTGGTGAATTGCCTCGAACAGAACAGGATTTACCTATGCAATACGTCTTTTTGACCTGTGGAGTACTCATTGTACTCACGTTCTTTTTCTATTGGTGGGCAACACAATCGTTTGTACTAGCTCTTGCAGGAGCCCTTTTCTTGGCCTTTGTTGCCTTCTTCTTCGCCGCAGTGGCGGGATACATAGCTGGAGTCGTAGGGTCCTCAAATTCTCCAGTTTCCGGGATGACGATTGCTACGCTGTTGTTCACCGTTGGGCTTGTATGGGTTGTTGGAGACCTCATGCTCAATATGGGGACTCAAGATTTGATGATGGCCACCTTACTTATTGCAGCAATCGTGGCCACCAGCGCAGCCATTGCAGGGGATGTCATGCAAGACCTCAAAACAGGGCACATGCTTGGTGCAACACCAAAGCGTCAACAAGTTGCTGAAATTATTGGAGTCCTAACAGGTGCTATCGTAATTGGGCCAGTCCTTTCGCTTTTGCATGATGCATTCCGAATTTCCCAGACTGCATGCCAGTTGAACCCACTGCCAAGCGACCCGACATGTTCTAACGCATTGTTTGCCCCACAAGCAGAATTGATTGGAGCAATTGTTCAAGGTGCTTTTGGTGGGGACCTGAACATCCAGATGGTATTACTGGGAGCCGTGATTGCAGTCGCCCTCATTATGCTCAAGATGCCAGTGATGAGTGTAGCGATTGGAATTTATCTTCCACTCGGCCTCTCAGTCCCTATTATGGCGGGTGGAATTATTTCCCATTTCTTGCTGAAAAGCGCACATCTTCGAGTTGATGGGATTCTTCATGATGAGCCATCGCCACAAGCACAAAAAGCTGCGAAAGAAGTAGAGAGTCGAGGTGTACTTATCGGTGCCGGATTCATTGCTGGAGAATCCATCATGGGTGTTTTCATCGCAGTGCTAATTGTTGCGAAAATCAACTTGCCTGAACTCTTCAATGTCGGCACACTCAATAACATGTTTTCATTGATCTTCTTTGGATGGTTTGTTGGTGTCTTTATCTGGTTAGCAACTCGGGCACTTCCAAAGGGTGGGTCACTGTTCGGAGATGTTGTCGTTATTCTAGCCGAAACCATTGGTGATTTGCTCAATTCACTCAAGCCTAAGCAACGTTGAATGACTGAAAATCATCAGCGTCAAAGTCCACAAGGATGAAAGGCCATCCATGCCCGCAAACTGTTGTTGGTGGACCCATGACGACGGCTGATGAACTACGAGAAGTTGCACGAAAATGTCGCGTCCATATTGTGGATATGGTCTACAGAGCCCAAGCAGGTCATCCTGGAGGGTCGCTATCTGAAATCGATTTGCTAACTGCACTATACAAAACCCAACTCAATGTTCGCCCTTCCGAGCCTAAGTGGGAAGATCGTGACCGATTCATCCTATCAAAGGGACACGCGTCGCCTGGAATGTATGCAATCCTCGCCGAAATGGGTTTCATCACTGTAGAGGACTTGGAATCTTACCGAGTACTCGGTGGAATCTGTCAGGGTCACGTCGACATGAAATGGTGCCCAGGTGTTGACTTCTCAGCCGGTTCTTTGGGTATGGGTCTGTCGTTTGGAATGGGAACTGCAATTGCTGCACGCCTTGACGGTAGTAACCGTCAAACATACGTGATGCTTGGAGATGGAGAAATTCAAGAAGGAAGTGTTTGGGAAGCAGCCATGGCATCCGCCCACCATGAACTCGGAAATTTGAATGTTATTTTGGACCGAAACAGAATCCAAAACGATGATTTTTGTGAAACTCAGATGCGTATGTTTGACATCCCTGCAAAGTGGAAGGCCTTTGGCTGGAATGTAATGGAAATTGACGGACATAGCATGGAAAGTATTGTTGAAGGATTGGAGTTCCTCGGTCAATCAAATGATGGACCGTCGATACTGATTGCTCAAACCGTAAAAGGAAAGGGAATTTCCTACATGGAGGATAACCCATCATTCCACGGTGCTGCTCCGAACGATGAGCAATACGCTCAGGCCATGAAAGAATTGGGGGTGTCAGCATGACCAAGATGGAAGCAACACGGGATGGTTACGGTCAAGCATTGCTTGAACTGGCAGACAATGAAAAAATTGTCGTTCTTGAGGCAGATTTGGGGAAGTCAACCAAATCCCTTCACTTTAGAAAAGCACATCCTGAACGAACTGTTTCATGCGGAATAGGGGAGCAAAACATGCTCCTCGTAGCTGCTGGAATGGCTGCAAGTGGATACATTCCTTTCGCATCGACATTCGCAATATTCACGGAAAGAGCCTTTGAACAAATGCGAAATGGTGTTGCTCGTCCAAACCTCCCAGTCCATCTCTGCGGGTCCCATGGCGGTACGCACACAGGCACCGACGGTTCATCAGCACAATCGATTGAGGATTTGGCGATATACCGAACATTGCCGAATGTAACTGTGATTCACCCCAGCGATAGTGTAAGTACACGAGTTCTAACCAAGCAACTTGCCTCATCACCATCGCCATCTTACATGCGAACTGCTAGGAATAAAACGCCAGTTCTTTACGATGATATCGGTGAAGATGTCATCCAAATCGGAAAAGGAATTGAACTCAAAAACGGTTCTGACGTTGCCATTATTGCGTGCGGAGTGCTTGTATCTGAGGCGTTAAAAGCTGCTGATTTACTCGCAGAGGAAGGAATCCACGCAACTGTCGTAGACATGCACACGATTAAGCCGCTGGATGCGAACCTGGTAGATGCTGTATCAGAGCGATGTGGCTCCCTCGTTACTGCAGAAGACCATTCCATCATCGGTGGCTTGGGCGGTGCGGTCGCCGAGCACCTCTCCACAACCAGTGGAACTCCCTTGGAGCGAGTCGGTGTGAACGATCGATTTGGTGAATCCGGACAAGCTCATGAGATGCTTGAATTGATGGGGCTCAACGCTGCCCACATTGTCTTAGCGGCAAAGAAATCCATTTCTCGCAAGTGAACCTGCTGAACAACCATTAGTCGCGGCCTTCACGTCTTCCCATGGAAGAACGAGATTCGCTGATGAATGTAATGAACATCATAGATGAATTCACGCAGGAAAGAGATTGGGAGCAATTTCACAGCGTCAAAAATATAATGGCTTCAATTTCTATTGAATCCGCAGAACTCAACGAAACAATTCAATGGTCAAACCCCTCGAAAAACGAGGTTTTGTCTGACCCTAAGTTAGCAGGAACCATTGAAGATGAACTTGCAGATGTGATGGTCTATTGCCTCCGCTTGTGTTCAATTCTTGAAATTAATCCGATCGAAGCGATGAATCAGAAGATTGTGAAAAACAGAGCAAAGTATCCAATCGCTAAATCAAAAGGAACATCTTCGAAATACACTACGTTCGAAAATTAATGCTAATTATTGCAACCAATAGTTGAAAGAGTGCCTCTCGTGTCTTTGGTTCATGGAGTTCTTTTTGGACACAGCCGACGTAGATGAAATTCGTGAAATTGCCGCATGGGGTATTTTGGATGGAGTAACCACAAATCCATCACTGATTAAAAAATCAGGCCGGGATTTCAAGGAAGTTGTCGCTGAAATCGCATCGATTTGTGACGGCCCAATATCTGCCGAGGTAACCGCAATGGATACGGCTGGAATGATTGAACAAGGCTTGGCCCTTAAAGCGGAACTCCCTGAAAACGTCATCATCAAAATTCCATGCACACCTGAAGGTCTTGCAGCCACAAAGGTTCTGTCCGATGAGGGGATTAAAACCAACGTCACGCTCATTTTCTCAGCGTCTCAAGCCTTAATGGCAGCAAAAGCAGGGGCTACTTACGTATCTCCATTTATCGGACGAATTGACGACACAGGACATGATGGAATGGAACTTATCGCAGAAATCATGAACACCTGGGCAAACTACGATATTGACACCAAGGTCTTAGCTGCCTCAATACGTCATCCAACCCACGTATTGCAATGCATCCAACTCGGTGCCCACACTGCTACCATGCCCGCCAAAACATTCCGCCAGTTGATGTCTCACCCGCTTACCGATAAAGGGCTTGAAGGGTTCATGCGGGACTGGGCAGAGGTAGAAGCCGCAGGTAACGCCTGATGTTCACAGACGTTCAATCGACCAAGTTCGCACGTCAACTCCACTTGAGATATGGACGTGTTCGGGATGGAGAGGATTCTGAATTCCCAAATTATAGGATTCTGTCAATGAGTTTTCCTCAATGGTAGCCTCGGCAATCCGGTATACCCAAGGATTGTGCTGAGTATAAGCGCGATGGAGAATGCCCTTGTGAACCGTGTACAAACAATATCTCTCAAAGAGAAAATATTCTAATGTGCCTTTTTTTGCCGAAGTCGCATCTCCAAGTCCTTTGCATGAACCAATCAATGAAACACCATCAGCACGTCGTTTTGATGACCATGAGTAGGTATCCTGTGTCGTACTGAATGAACATTTTGCATATCTATACGGTAGTCCATAAGAGCGTGGCGCATGGAAACAAGTGATTCGGCTTTGAGCATCTAATGTTAGAAAAAATACACCTGGTTTCCCATCGCGGGTGACATACGTCCTGATGTTAAACTCGGGAAAATTGGACACACCTGGAACGGAGAAAAACCATCGTGGGCGCACATGTTTCATCTCAAATGGAATCGTACCAACATAGGCTTTCCCTTCAAAGAGATCCAATTCAAGATCTTCGGGTAAATGAGGTAGAAGAAGTTCAGGCTTCACTTCCCAGTGCATGAAAGATAGATGTTCCCATGATTGGGATAAAGTGTGTTTCCGATTGGGCATTGGAAACGGAAGATGGTCCTCACGGAAATCGTTCGCCATAATGGGAGCACAACCATCTTTCGCTTGAAGATAACCTTGGAGACGTTGAACATCTGGAAAAGGCGGTAGCTCGTCCAACGACAAAAGCACTTCAAAGTAACTTGAATCTCAGCGGCTTGCCAAGGTCAGGTTCTTCCACATCTCTTCTGGGACTTCCATGGCCAAACGCAAACCACCCATTGCTCCTAAACGGACAGGGTCGTCGACGACGTGAACGTTAACGTCGCCCATATCAGAAAGGCGGCGCTCAATGAGTGCGCCAAGTCCACGAATGGATGAACCTCCGCCAGCCAGAACCATGTTCTTACGGAATTCGTCATGGTATTCTGGGTTGGATTCAGCAATCAAGACTTTCACATTTTCAACGATAGGGTCAACAATGGATTCACAGGCTCGCTGAATACAATCAGTGATATCGAGTGTCATGGCTTTCCCATCGATGGAGAAATCAACCAAAACAGGTTCTTCTGGAGCACCTGTTGAAACGAATGAGTGCTGCTCCTTCCATCGGCGAGCCATATCCTTGGTGATTTGAGCCCCATTATATTTGGATTGTACTTCTTTGATGATTTGATTATCAACATAGTCACCAGCATATCCTGTGTGCATTTGGTCACCTGGGCCTGGGATTGTACCGTAAACACGGCAAAGGTCAGTTGTACCAGCGCCAATGTCAATCACAAGAGTATGGTTAATCATGTCAAGAGCGTAGGCAACTGCAAAGGGTTCAGAGATAATCATTGCTGAGTTTACTGAACCTGCAGCGGCATCAAAAATCGCTGTTTTGTCCACGTGGCTTGCTTCAGCAGGCGCACCGATGACGGCGACGACACGGTCGTACTCTTCAGGGTCGGATAGACCGATGAGATGAGTGATAAAGTGTGCAATGAATTCCCTGTCTTCAGGAGTATCCTTGATAACACCGAGTTCCAATGGACGAAAGAGGTTCAATGCAAGGCGGTTCTTGAGGGCTTCTTCGCCAAAAAGAACGTCTCGCTTCAAGAAGTTTCGAGCGATTGGGTCTTTTGGTGTCCCAATAACTGTCAATTCCTCAACTTCATGACTGTCCGAGGAGACCATCACAGAGCGGAAGGTTCCCAAATCAATTCCAATATACAATACATCTTTCGCCATAGGCTCACTGGCGTATCCATAACGGCGGAGTTTATGAAGAGTCCCACCGTTAAAATAGAGATTATTCAAGAGAACCCTGGAAATCTTTGAGTTAGGCATCCTATAGAACAGGATCTAGGGCTGGTTTTTTTGTTCAGCACCACGCTTCACAAGATTGACAGTACCATGCGGCGTATTCTTGGTGTAAATCAGCCATAGAACCGCAAGTTGTACATTCTTTTACGGCATTTTCCCCACAAATATCGATGACCATTTGGACGTGATACATGTCATCAATATTTAATTGCTCACGCATTGCCCAAAGTAGTTGATCTTCGCTGGGTGAAATGATTCCATCTTCTAACACCAATTCCACTACGGTCCTGTAATCCTGTAGCGTAACGGGGTCTCGTGAATCCAAAACAACTCCGCCTTTTTCTGCAATAATGTCAGTACCACCCGGGTCATCAACAAAAAGTACGAAAGAGGCACGCTTTAGAGAATCGTCTCGCAGTTCAAAACCTACGCGATTACCAGTAATATTAGCATAGACTAATTTTGATGAACGATTGATAACATTTGCAATTGAGCGAGCGGTTGCCTCTGCAGACGGGCCACGCTTCCATCCGGTTGGGCTACGCTCGTTATATGCGTAAAATTCGGTGCCTTTTCCAGGATATTCCAAACGAATTTCCTCTCCACCATCAAACCCATTGTCAACCAATGTGATGGAACCTACTTCTGTGGATACGATATTATCGTCGTCATCAAAACTAATCATAAGTGGTTTACGCTCTTCAACTGCGGCATTAAAATGGCCTTGCATTCCAGTCATCCACTTATCCTCTAGACGTTTTAGCGATTGCTCTTGTTGCCCGGTTAGTTCCTTCTTGACCCCTAACACATCTGCAAGTTCCCCCGATTCCATGTCTTGTCGGAACTGTCGAATGAGGTCCTCGTCTCTTTTGTATGAAGGCGGTTCAATCGATTTTTTTTCTTCAACATAATCTGGGTCAGCCCATTCATGTCCACAAGAACCGCATTGAAGATAGCCCTTCATGGTTGAATCTTGGGCATTACCACCACACCGAGGGCAATCTCCGTCCTCGTTATAGCCGAGGTTATCAACTGCTTCATTCCTTCCTTTCCGCATGCCGCCGAAGCCTGCCATGGCCTTGGGTAAACCTGCCTTTCTAAGAAGCCTTTGCTGTAATCAAATGATACGACCTCTTAGGCCGTAACGAATCATGCCTTCTTGGGCATATATACGGCGAACGACAAGTTCCACTGCATCACCGATTTTGACGTCATTATCTTCATCATCCACCATCAAAAAAACACCTTTAGGACCATCGTCAAGATCCAAAAATACTGTCGTCAAACCACCGAGCAAGGGCGCCCTAAGAGAGAATTCCGAAGGTGCACCTGATGCAGAAAGTTTGGTCCAGCTCGCTACATTTCCAGTTGGCGTGAGAGAAACTCTCCCATCTTCCCGGTCTCCTTTTTCATTCAACTGTCGGGGAGGCCAAACCAAAAGTTCCCCAAATTGTTGGCCGGATAAAGCCATCCGAGCAACTCCGCCTTCGTTGTACTGTGAACTTGAAACATAAGCTCCCTGACTCACATGGGCGTCTTGGAGTTCTTTTTCCCAAGCACTTGCAATGGCAAGGTGGAAGTCCTCATCCACCTCAACAAAAGTTACGAGTTCAGGAAGTTCGATTTGAATATCACGTTGGACAAGAACAACCGTCGCATCATCTCCAATGAGCAGATCCCATTTACAAGAATCATACGTGCTTTCATCGGCCACATCCACATCTGTTGCCATGGTGAAGATTGAACCATTTACGCCTTCGGCCAATGAGATACATTCAATCGTGTCACCGAGTGAAACTCGGTGTTGAAGGGCAGCGATTGCTAGTGTAGTGTAATCACTATCTGCCCCAAAAACACGATCATCACCTTTGGAAAACGGAGATTGAATCAACGTATATGTTTCATTCCAGGCAAGGAGATATCCCTTCCATACGTCGGTACCCGAAGTCATTGTCGCTCCCTCCCCAAAACATGGACTGCACAGGTTGCTCCCGACCCGCCCACGTTGTGCGTTAGCGCGGTTTCAGCATCTCGAACTTGTCGTCCATCGGCCACTTGCCCTCTCAATTGCTTGAAAACCTCAACAATTTGACCGGTACCAGTAGCCCCCAGAGGATGTCCTTTGGATTTCAGACCACCGCTAGAATTGATGGTCACATCGCCTTGATTTAGCATGCCTCTACCTTCTCTTGCAAATGCACCACCTTGTCCCCGTTGGGCGAAACCTAAGTCTTCCGTAGCCATAAGCTCGGCTATAGTAAAACAGTCATGAACCTCTGCGAGGTCAATATCTCTGGGCGTGATTCCACTCTGTTGATACGCTCGCTTTGATGCTTCTGCTGTTGCTTTAAGTTGCGTAATTGAAGGACGGTCATGAAGGGCAAGGCGGTCCGATGAAGCACCTGAGCCACGAACCCAAACTGGCGTGTCTGTAAACTGCTTAACAACATGGTCTGCAGCCAATATCACACAAGATGCCCCATCAGATGTAGGGCAGCAGTCGTACAGCGTCAATGGGTCCGCAACCATGAATCCGCCTGCAGCCTTTTCGAACGATACCTGTTTTTGGATGTGGGCAAGTGGATTCATTGCGCCATGGGCATGGTTTTTCACACTGATGTGAACCAAATCATCGTGGTTTGAATCAAATTCATGGAAATACCGTCGTGCCATCAATGCGTACGTACCAGGGAATGTCAGACCGGCAAGACGTTCCCATTCGGTATCTCCCGAAACGCCCAACCAAAATCGCTTTCGTTCGGGGGTCAAGTCATTCATTTTCTCAATTCCACCAGCCACAACAACATCGGCTTGGCCAGATTTGATGGCCATCCAAGCGTCACGGAATGCAAACCCAGATGAGGCGCAAGCGTTCTCTACGCGACGAACAGGAACACCGTCCATTGCTGAGTGCTCGGTGAGTAAAGCAGCAGTATTTCCAAGCTGAGAACCTCCAAAAGCAATGCTACCAATAAAGGCCTCATCGATTTGTGAAGGAGAAAAATCTCCGTCAACGCTCTCAAAGGCGTTCAATGCAGCCTCAGCCCACATTCCTTTGAGCCCGAGTGCGTGATTTCCATATTTTGTCTGACCTGCACCGACTACCGCTACATCAACCATAAACGAGGGGAAAGGGTGGCGGCATTTCATACACTCGCTGGAAGTTAACGAGATTTCCAAGTTATGTATTTGAGTTGGTTCCCTGCCCGCAGGGTTCTTGAACAAGTCTCGCCCGCATGTACAATATGCTACGCCAATGCCGAACCCACGGACACTTCTCCGGAACCAACTGCGCCGTTTGTAACGATGAGGGCAAATTCATCATGAGCGACAAAGAAGCCAACTCACTCGGCCGGATCCTTGCCCTCGTTTTGCGCCATGCCCCTGAAAAATTCAACGTTGAGATGGACATTAACGGATGGGTTAACGCTCGGGAACTTTCCGAGGCAATCGGTAAACAACGACGTCACTACCACTGGCTGCGAGCCTGGCATTTTGAAGCAATCTCAAACGCTGATGACAAAGGACGCTACCAAGTTGAAAACGGAATGATCCGAGCAACATATGCTCACTCGATTGAAATTGACCTTGACCTTCCAACAGATGATATCCCTGAAGGACTCTACTTCCCATGTTCACCAGACGATGTTGCAACCCTGCTAGAGTTCGGCCTGACTGCTGGTGACCGAAAGAACGTCCATTTGTCCCGAACGATCCCAAATGCAATGGAAGCAGGACACGTTCATATTCACCGCCCGGCAATTCTTGAAGTTGATACTTCCCGAGCAATTGCAGATGGACACACCATTTACCGTGCTGGAAAAACTGTATTCCTAACCGATGAAGTCCCTGGCGAATACCTTTACCAGGTAGAAGCAGATGACCCATTGCTCCTTGAGATTGTTGCCCAATGGGAGCAAGAAGAAGCAGAAGAAGAATGAATCACTTCTTTTCTTGACCGCAAGCAGGACAGAAATCCAGGTCGTTCTCGAGGATTGTATTGCATGAACTGCAATGCGAATGGCCTGTCATCAATGCCTCAACCTTGAATGGAGCAGGTGTTTTTTGCTCCACTGCTTCCTTCTCAACAAGAAGGATAGGATCAATACCGTGACGATGGAGTTCTGCAACTCTATTTTTGTAAATGATTGCTTCTTGTAATGCGGATTCCAACTGCCAGAGCCTATTTTCTCGCTCCTCTCCATCTGCAATTGTGCGAGCCTCTTCAATGCAGACTTGCAAGTGTCGCATGAATTCGTCAACATTCGGTTCGTCCGCCATGTCAACGGCTCGTCCGCCTTGCCTCATGAATGCTTGGAATCATCTGCAAACATGCGGTACGCTCATGGCGCAAGCAATCCTCCACCGTCTATGCGAGAGCGTGTGGTCATCAAGTGGGGCGGTGGACTCATCACAAAGAAAGATGTCCTCAAGCAACCTCAATTGGAAATCATTGGGAGTTTGGCAGATCAAATTCTCGAGTGTAATCTACTAGGAATTGATGTTATTCTCGTCCATGGAGCAGGTTCATTTGGCCATCTGAAAGCAAAGAAATACCGCCTGGCGGATGGACGACTCGATTTACCCGACGCACGCATCTTGGGGCCGATGACACAAGATGAAGCTCTTTTGGAGGTTCGAAAAGACATGCTAGAACTCAACCAGCACATCATGGAGGCGCTAACATTTCGAGATATTTCAGCGGTGTCTCTACCACCGCACCAATGGGCTAACGGAACAGGTGCCGAATTCAAGGGTTCCCTAGAGCACTTTATTCAGGCACCAAAAGGAATCACGATGGTCACTTTTGGTGATGTGGTTGCATGTGAAGGTGAGAAAGAATTTGGAATTTTATCGGGGGATGACTTAGTTGCGCGACTAGCCATAGAAGTGCCTCATGTTTCACGGCTTATCTTTGCAATAGGTGGAGTAGATGGAGTCTTGGCAGTGCCACCAATGCTTGCCGGACCAGAAGATCTCATTGAGGTGCTTACTCCAGACCACGTGTTTGACGGAGAACATGAATCTGCAATTGATGTAACAGGCGGAATCGGACTCAAGGTCGAAAGAGGATTCTATGTGGCTGAACACGGGATTGACGTCATTATGGTCAATGGTGGATTCCCGTCACGTGTTTTGGATGCTTGTGCAGGCCGTATAGTAAGAGGTACGAAATTATCCCCCTCCAACTCAAATTCCAAACATCAGTAGAGAACTCTTCATGTAGCGACCGCGCTCACCATGGATGAGGACTGAACATGGCGGGCTACGGTATTGATGACGTCCCCACTCTTACCTTGGATGAGGGCCAAAGGAAAAACTTGGTGTCCGAAGATCAAACTCAAGCTGAGTTGATGGCTGAGGCAGTCATTCAAGTCTCTGAAAACGATCAGGTAATCGGGCCCATATCCAAATTGGATTCACATTCTGGCGCCGGTGAATATCATCGTGCATTTAGTGTTCTTCTCTTCAACTCAAACAACGAACTGCTGCTCCAAAGGCGTTCTATGGACAAAGTAACGTTTCCAGGAGTATGGGCTAATTCATGTTGTTCTCACCCTCTTCACAGCGAAGAGGAACTTGACGAAACAAACGCAATGGGTGTCAAGCGTGCAGCAGTACGCAAATTGGAACAAGAATTAGGCATCTCACCTGATTCCATCTCAATCGATGATTTTGTGTTTATGACGAAGATGAGATATTCATCACGAATGAATCAAGAATGGATTGAGCGAGAATTAGACCATATCTTGGTGATACAGGCAGATGTAGATGTTAACCCCAATACCAACGAGGTATCTGAAGTGATGTGGGTGAACAGAGACCAGCTTGAAATGATGCTCCTTGAAGAGCGTGCTGCCGAAGAAGCAGTAGCGCCGTGGTTCCGTTGTATTGCAGCGCGAGTCATGAATCCCAATTGGTGGGCCGCAATCGGAAAGATGACCGAACTGGAAGCATTGGCCGACGATGAAATTCATGACATGGGTGATGTAAGCCACATGCTGCCTAATGCGATTGGAGCTGACCTCATAACGTCTATTCAAGAAATAAAACCTCTCGTTGAACAACGCATAGAGTCCAGTTTGCGTGCGTCACGCCACCCACGCCTTGCAGATGCAATGATGCACCTCATTGAAGGCGGTGGAAAGAGAATGCGAGCCACATTGCCATGGTTGGTTGCAAAGGCAGTGGGAGACACTCATTCAGGGCTCCTCGATATTGGTGCAGCCATTGAAACAGTCCACAACTTTACCCTTGTCCACGACGATATCATGGATGATGACGAGGTGCGTCGTGGCCGAAATGCAGTTCACATTGAATATGATATGCCCACGGCAATCAATGCAGGAGATGCAATGCTTGCTATTGCGTTTGAGCGGCTGGTACAAGCAGAAAATTTGGACCCACATGATGTTGCTCCACTCGTCAACAGAATTGCCTGGATGGTCCGACGTGTAAGCGAGGGTCAACAACTTGACATTGAATTTGAAGAACGGCTTAACGTTTCAGAAGAAGATTACTTGGAAATGATAGAAGGGAAAACAGCTGTGATGTTCCTCACCTGTGCAGAGATCGGCGCTCGTGTTTCTGGTGCTGATGATGAGGTCATTCAATTGATGGCACAATGGGGCCTATCAGTGGGATTATGTTTCCAATTGATGGATGACTTAATCGATGTACTCTCCGATTCAGCCACATTAGGGAAACCAGCAGGCTCAGATGTTGCTCAAGGTAAGCGAACACTGATGGTGATTCACGCCCTTCAACAACCTGATTCTGAGGCGAAAGAAATTTTGCTGAAGGTCTTGGGTAAAGGTGAAGATGTGGCTCCTGAGGATTTACAGGCAGGACTTAACGCTCTAGAGGATTTGGGCTCAATTGCCTATGCTCGTGAAAAAGCGGTAGCATACCATGCTGAGGCACACGCATGCCTTGACCGCTTAGGAGATGGACCTGCCATGGTCGCACTAAGAGAGCTTACAGATTTCCAACTTGCTCGGATTCATTGAGAATTGAAACAGGTTGTCCAACATTTAGAGTACCGGCCTTGACAACAGATGCGTACCATCGGGTTTGGCTAGCATCCCGCTTGTGGCTGAGTGCGGTAAACCCTTCATTGAGAAATGACGCTTTGATGGTCTTGCATGGTGGGGCTGGACCCGTAATCTCTAACGTAACAGTTTCAAAATCCAAAACCACACCGGTCGTGAATGAATCAGGCTCTAAACCATCGATCAGAATATTTTCACCTGTAGAACCAGGACCAATAGGGTGGCCTTCCGAAATTAGTCTTGACAACACAGAGTCGAGCAATAAGCACACTGCTCTTGTAGGCCCACCATGATGCTTGAGGTCATTTTGGCGATCTCCGACACAACCAGTATCAGTAACAACCAGCGTATCCACTGGAAGTTTAGGAACTCCTCCGTTAGGGTTGACAAATAACCCAAGAACTCTGGGTTTCATGGAGTCAACCTCAGTCGGAATAGTAAGATTCAGGGTTAGGTTCAGGCTTGAGGCCCTTTCGCTGGCGAATTTCTCCGACGACCTTGTCAAAGAGTTGTGGCGGTAGAATCTCAAATCCTAGATTTTCTGTGTTCCAGACTGCTCGTCCTTGAGATGCAGCACGAATATCGTTTGAGAAACCGAAGGTTTCTGCAATCGGGATGACACCCACAACTGTAGTTACGTTACCTTCAGAAGGCATGTCTTCGATGATTCCACGTCGGGTTGTAACTTCACGAGTCACCTGACCGAGCCAGTCGTTTGGTACAGAGATGAATGCTTTTTGCATAGGTTCGAGAATGACCGTACGAGCTCGCATCATAGCGCCCTTGATTCCGTTACGGACCGCAGGGATGGTTTGAGCTGGGCCACGGTGAATTGCGTCTTCGTGGAGTTTCGCATCAACCAAACGAACATACATTCCTTGGACAGGTTCATCAGCAATAGGGCCCTTAACACAAACCTCATTGAATGCTTCAATGATAAGTTCACGGGTTTCGTGAAGGTTCTGGATACCCTTGGTATCGTTTACAAGGACGTTCGTGCCCTTGATGGCGTAAATTTTTCGCATTGTATCTCGGTCCATTCCAAGTTCACCGAATTTGTTTCCGGTTTCCTTAGCATCTCCTGAGCGGACAGGTCCGTCTCCGAGGTCACCGGCACGAAGGGCTGCGACGACGTCTTCAGGAAGGGCTTCAATTTCAAAGAAGAAGCGGTTGTGGCGGTTGGGTGATTTGCCTTCAAACGAATGTCCACGGTTGCTACCTTGGATACCTTCACGGTATACAACAATAGGTGGGCTAACCTTGACCTTGATGTTTTGTTCTTCTTCAATACGGTACACGGTGATTTCCAAGTGGAGTTCTCCCATTCCAGCGAGAAGTGCCTCACCGGTTTCTTGGTTGGTTGTTACTTGAAGAGATGCGTCAGCCTTGGCTAATGAACGCAGTGCGTCAATGAACTTTGGAAGATCCTTCATGCTCTTAGGTTCAACAGCGACGGTGACAACAGGGTCTGAGTAGTGGCGGATTGCTTCGAAAGGAACGAAATCCTTGTCTCGGGACAATGTCACACCAGCGGCCGCTGAGCGAATTCCTGTAACCGCTGCAATGTTTCCAGCAACGACCTTAGGAACTGTAATACGGTCGCCTCCGACCATCATTGAAACTTGTTGAACACGTTCAGGCTTTGCAGCACCGATAGCGAATACGGATTCACCTTGGTTAATGGAACCGGAGTAAATTCGTCCTACCGCTACTTCTCCTGCGTGAGGATCCATCCAAATCTTGGTGATCATCATTGCAAGTTCTGCATCAGGGTCACATGAGACCATAGCCTTTCCAATCTCGGAATCAAGGTCACCGTTCCAGATGTTAGGAATACGGTATGGTTGTGCTTCAACGGGCCCAGGTAGTTTTGTTACAGCCATGTCCAGAAGAACTTCGTGGACCGGGGCTTTCTGAGCGAGTGTTTTCTGATCTTCGTTGTTACAGTACTCAAAGATTTCAGTCATGGAGACCCCAGATTTCTTCATGTATGGAATGGTAATACCCCAGTTGTGGTAAGCGGAACCGAACGCAACAGTTCCGTCCATTACACTGACCTGCCACTCTTTCTTCTTCTCCTCTGGAGCGAATTGTCGAATGAGTTTGTTCACCTTGATGATCGTTTCTTCGAAACGCTTCAACATGTCTTCGGGAGTCACCTTTAGTTCGTTAATAAGTCGGTCCACTTTGTTAATGAAAAGAACAGGCTTCACCTTCTCCTTCAACGCTTGGCGGACAACAGTTTCTGTTTGAGGCATTGGCCCTTCAACTGCACAAGCTAGGATGAAACATCCGTCAACTGCTCGCATAGCACGGGTAACGTCCCCACCGAAGTCAACGTGACCCGGAGTGTCAATGAGGTTGATGAGAAAGTCAGTCCCTTCTACGGTGTGAACCATTGAAGCGGAAGCTGCGTTGATAGTAATTCCACGCGCAGATTCTTGCTCGTCAAAGTCCAAAACACGGGCTGCGCCAGCGAGTTCGTTTGACATCATTCCGGCACCGGCAATGAGGTTGTCTGAAAGTGTGGTCTTTCCGTGGTCGATGTGTGCTGCAATGCACAAGTTTCGAATTTGAGGAAGGATATGCATGACCTCTGTGGCCTTCTTGATGTTGTCTTCTTTGCGTCCCATGGTTACCACCGTGTTCTCGTTGCTTCGTCCCACCGAAAAGGGGTTCTTAAGTGACTCGCAGTGTTTGTCATCAAGATGACCTTTGAAGTGGTTCGGATCTCGATGTAATTATCTCTCATCAATCTCTTTGGATGGGAGTGGGATTCGTGAAACGAGTGGAAAAAATAAGAAAGAGAAGGATAAAGGTCGTTCCAACAAAAAAATTCTCCAAGCGCAAATGGAGTGCAAAAACCCCCAACGAAAAACTAAGCGCACAAACAATAACGAGGCCAGTTAATAGAAACGGGGCATTGGTTGGTCTGGTATCGATAAACTCATAGACATAATACCCTCCACCACGGGTAGCCCAAATTTCTGCAAAAATGAGGTATATGCTACCGTATAAAAATCCAAACGCCACCATAGCCAGCGGTAATTGAACCCAACCAAAGATCATTTCAATCGAAAGGAAAATCAAGGAAAAATTGTGCATCATCTGTTCGTGTTTTAGGAACATATGGTCCATGTCCATCTTCTTGTTCAGCATATCAGGTAAAATCACATACCGGACAATAATTGCGGTAAGTGCTGCTGAACTGAAAGCAATACCAAACAAAGCACCCCCTACAACCACTAACCATTCTGGAAGAGGTTGCCCTAACCAGGAATACAGAGTGATGACCCCGTTTACCAGCATGGACACGCAAAATGCAATCAGGGTCCAAGAACTGAAGGGGACCAAGCGTTCGAAACCAAGTGTTGGATGGTTCTGAAGTTGATTTGATTCCCTAAATAGCGGAGTCATCTGCCCGGGTACTGGATTCCTAACAATCCAAAACGCTATTGCATGAAAGCCGAGATAACCGCACAATAACCGGTACGTAATTCGCAGGCCCTTTTGGACATCGGTGGAGCCATACATCAGATCTGCATCAAGCGAAAAGAGACTACGGTCAAGCAAGATAAGAGATGCGAAGGAACCACAAAACATACCGGCAATGAGAAGACGCGACAAGGTTGTCATGTTTGATGAATCTTGATGATCTGTTTCACCCAAAGAATCTCACCTTGTCTCAAGAACCATTACATGCGCCGGTGTTTAAAGAATAATGCCCAACAAAACCATCAAGATTGGTGGGTGCATCAACTTGCCCGAACCACGAAGGGGCGAACCAAAGAGAATCTCACTCAACGAGCAGAGGCTGCGATGCGCTCAAGTTCTTCCTTCTTACCAACGGCGTAGGAAGTGACATCACCAGCTGAAGCCTTGTTCAACTCGTTAATGATGCAACTCTTGAGGGTACGCTTTGACTTGTGAGTACCTTGTTGTGCACCACGTGCGAGGTTTGCAAGGGCAACATCCAGGCGACGGGAAGGTGATGAATCTACAGCCTTAGGCTGAGAAACTGCACCGAATTTGATTCTTGTAATCTCTTCCATAGGAGCAGCGTTGCAAATAGCGTCTACAAAGACTTGAAGAGGGTTGTTTCCAGACTTGTCCGCAATGGTATCAAGAGCACCTTCGAATGCTTTCATAGCGCCCATTTTCTTACCGGTGTAGTTTCCGGTTCGCATGAGTTTGTTGATGTATCGCTCAACTACGGAAAGCTTGGCTTTTCCAAACCATGCATTAGCGTGTCGTCCACCAGTATGAGGGACACCGACAGTTGTAAGATTGATGTATGGGGCAAGACCCGGATCCTTGCAGGTCACTTCTGATGCATCCCACTTACCGAAAACTTGAGTTCCGATTCCTGCGATTGGCTTGACGACTTCTTCGACTTCTGATTCTGTATCACTCATCATCATCACCTCAGCGGACTGGCTTCTCCTTTCGTCCACGAACCATTTCGTCAAGGGAAACACCGTTGACTTGAATGACCTTGTAGCGGACACCAGGAATATCTCCGTATGAACGACCCATGCGTCCACCGATACCTTCAACCATAACTTCATCGTGTTCATCAATAAAGTTGATCGCACCATCGCCGGGAGCGAAAGCAGTGAGTTTATTTCCGTTCTTAATCAAAGAAATTTTGACAGCCTTACGGATACCTGAGTTCGGTTGCTTGGCTTCGATACCAACCTTTTCGATAACGATACCCTTGGCTTGAGTGGACCCAGCAAGCGGGTCGTGCTTTGCTCGGGACTTGAGCATACGCTTCTTATATCGACGATCTGACCAACGGAATTTTTGTCGGTCTTTGGCCATTTTGGCACCTGCAAAGAGTCCTCTACCCATAATCATCACCCATTGAGCAGTTCGCCGACTTGCCGCCCCTATTTAATCAAATCCCTTATTCACAACGCTTTCATGGCGGCGTCATTCGTTTTTTTACTTCTCAATCCTTTGATTTTTTGAACAACATTCAAGCGACTCCGCCCGCTGGCAGGACTATGGCATTCAGAGACCATCTCGGCGCTGCTTCAATCGAGGACGAAGAAATAAGCCTTAGCCACGGCATGTTAAATCATTCCCAAGCCAGTGGCCATGCCATGACCGTGTTCACCAATATTTCCGAATGCCCCGGACACAGAGCCGCCGTAAATATGTTGACGCGGGACCGATTATGCCAAGCCATTGGAATTGAGCCCGAAGAATACATCGACACGCTAGGTTGGGCCATGTCCAACCCAGGCACTCCTGAAATGATTCAACCCGAGGAGGCCCCTTGTATGGAAAACCAGCAAGCCGAGGTTAACCTTGAACAGTTACCCATCCCCCATCACTGGCCAGCAGACCGTGGGCGTTATTCCTCAGCCAGTATTATCATTGCTGAAGACAACGGAATACGAAATGTATCGTTTCACCGTCAATTTTTGAGAGATAAAACTCACCTCGTAGTTCGGCTTGTTCCACGTCATCTGCGGACGATGGTTATGGATGCGAGGAAAGAGGGACGCGAAGTAAGCATCGCTGTTGTCAACGGACCTGACCCGGTCGTGTTGCTTGCTGCTGCTATGTCGTTTAACGAGAATATTGACGAATTGACAATTGCGGCTACATTGCATGAAAAATTATACAACAAGCCCCTCAAATTAGTTGCGCTTCCAAACGGAATCCATGCCCCCTCTGACGCCGAATATGTCATGTGGGGAAGAATTACCACCGAGGATGACGATGAAGGGCCGTACGTGGACATTACAGGAACAGTTGACGATATTCGTCAAGAACCAGTCATTGAAATTGAGGGGGTAAGTCACAGAGACAATCCTATTTTCCATGCACTGATACCAGGAGAAGCTGAACACAAGACATTGATGGGTCTTCCACGAGCCCCAACCATCAAGGCTGCAGTCAACAAGGTCGTAGAGTGTGTTGATGTACACATGACCGAAGGTGGATGTGGTTGGCTCGGTGCCGTGTTGAAAATTAAGAAAGTCAATGCAGATGACGGAATGAAAGCGATAGAGGCTGCTTTTGCAGGTCATAAAAGCATGAAGATTGTCACCGTAGTTGATGAAGATATAGACATCACCGATCCAGTCCGGGTAGAATGGGCAATGATGACCCGATGGCAGCCAGACAAGGATACATTAATTCTCTCAAATCAAAGAGGGAGTTCCCTTGACCCGTCCCGCTATGAAGACGGAAATACATCCAAAATCGGATACGACGCAACCATTGATTTTGGTGTAGACCGCAAAGGTTTCATGTCCGTCCAATAAGGTGATGACATGGTTGACAGCCAAGACCTGCTCCAGCATCCAAGACGAAACCTTGGAAATCGCTACAGGTCATCTGCACAGAAGTTTGCCAATCTTGCCCAGAAAGATCCGGACCGGGCTCGAGAAAACTATGCTTGGGCGGAACAAAATGCACGGCAGGCTATTCTTCATGATTTCACAGATGAACGCAATTGGCGTTGTCTTGCAGAACTTAAAGTTGCTAACAAAGACGGTGAAGGGTTGCATGCGGTCATGGAGGATGTCTTCTCAATTTTGGGAAGAGACCCCGAACATCTTGATCAGTTGAAGGGTATTGATTTCTTAGCTGTCGGAAGAGAACTTCTGGAAGCGGCATTTTCTCGTGACCCACTGGATCCCGATTCTTGGTGGTCCCTCATTACTGAGAGTGAAGATCAACAAGAAGGTTCCTCGGCGTTTTCAATTACTCTATCGGAATTCTCGGAACGATGTAAGCGGCTTGATTTTAGGGACCAAAGAGCCAATATTGTATTTGGTAGGAGATTGGAGCGTATTCGTAATTCCGGTGATGAAAATTTGTTCATTGAACTTGCCCGACATCTACTTGCCCACAGACCCAATAACCATGAACTTTGGATGGAAATGGGGAGGTTGCACGAACGGAGAGAAGAAATCGATGATGCATGGTCCTGTTATGACCATGTTCAACAACTGCGGCCGCATCTGGAAGTACGCGACCAATTCCTCACCAGATTGAAAGGGAATATGGATGGTGAAGATTCAACACCATGGTCGGGACCATCCGTTACACATCGTAATTCATTTTTGGAGGGCATGGTTGCTCTTACAAAACGCGTTTCAACTCCGGACCTTATTGTTGACGAAAAGGCGGAGGAAGAGGAGGTTGTCGTACACCTCGACAAGGTTCGACTTGATGCTCTAATCGACGCTGAAGATTATCAACAGGCCTTCTTTATGGCACGGCGATTGGTTGCAAATGGTGAAAATTGGGCCGAGGAAATTCTCCGGGAAATACAACTTAAGATGTGAGATATAATGGATTCCGACCTACCAGTTTTTGCCCTGGCTTGGGTAACATGTGAGGGTGAACCCCTCACCCCAATGGGTCAAGGCGGAAGGATTCTGTTCGTAGAACATCCCCAAAGAGGTTGGGAGATACCTGGCGGCCATTTGGAAGAACATGAGCAGCCGGAGGATGCCTTGCTAAGGGAATTGAAAGAAGAAACCGGAATGATAGGCAGGATCGTTTCTTGGAACAAAACCTACTATCCAAAGGGTTGGGTTGGTCATGTTGTGGTCCCACCAACAGAGAAGAGTTCATGGACGGTTCGTGATGAAAAGGTTGCAGCGGTTAAGTGGTGGGGACGAACACCACCAGTAATTGAATGGACGGAAGAAGAATTTGAAGAACTCGCAAATTACTTCTCCATTGTGAAATCAAAGTAAGGTCAAGGCTGAAAGGCGACTTGCCCAAGCCAACCTTGCAGTCTCGTCATTGTCATCACAGCATGCCTGAGCAACGGCAGCGAGCATTGGATCCTGTACAACTTCAGGGTTGGTCATCAACGCTTCAAACACTTCCATGCGATCCAGTTTGTGAGCAATCAAAAGCATGGCTCTCACATCTGGGCGCTCTGGACCGCTGTATCCTTCCTCCATGTGTTTAATACACCATTCGAAGATGCTTGTAACATCATTCATTTGTACGGCCAAAAGAGGACGTTCTTCATCAAGATCAACGGGTTTAGCGCTTTCAACTTGAACACTCATGGGTGGGGCAGAATCATCGATGTGTTCCAATGCAAGTTCAATGAACATTGAGCCACCCTCAATTGCCATATGGTGTTGGTGCGCGAGGATTGCGTGTTTGTGTGCATTCCAGGCATGGCGGCCCGCATCAAAAAAATGTCCGATTGCGTAACGAATCCTACTTGCACCTAATCGAGAAATAGCAACGGTTTCGTGAGCATGACCCCCGGTCCTCGAAATGTCGCCATAGACTTGTAGAGCCATCAGATTTTCACCTTGTGCAAGATGATAAGCGGCCTTGTTCAGCAAGGATAGGTCGTGGTCACGGCTTGCACGAGCCACTGATTTTAGCCGAGTTTCTGCCCAAGTCAAATCTTCATCGGCGCCTTCAATGTCTCCTGCTTCATAACGAACAAGACCACGTTCCATCCGAAGACGACCTTCTAGGGCAAGGTCCCGAGTTTCGGGATTACGTGTTATTTCTAACGCTGTTTCAATTGGTTCAAGAAGATGGGTATCACCAAGCCACCTTCGGCGAACCAACCCCAGAACCGACCGTTCAGCAGGACTGAGAAGCGAATCCATTGTATCCAGCAATTCCGGAGCGTCCAAAAAGAGGGCTGCCTCTGCAAGCGGGAGCCATGAAGGCCATTCCATCTCATCCTTCCAGAGTTCCAAAGTGTTGCTGTCAACAGGTCCCTCAGACCGCCACTTGGACACGAAGTGACCAGGTCCCTGTGGTGTTTCAATAATCGTCATGATATTCATTCCTTACGTTTCGTTCGTGCTAGTGCATCGATAAAAGCCGATTCTGCAGCAACTGGATCTGCTGAACCTGACCAGCCTGCAGCCCCATCATGACCGCCCCCGTCTCCACCAATATTGCTTGCGACTTCGGCCATAATTTCCCCAAGGTGTAAGCCATGATTGACGCTGGAGCGAGGCGCTCTAACTGTGAGACGGGTTTGTCCATCTCTTTGTCGCGTGACCACAACTGCGTCAGCACCTATGGATGAAAGAAGCGAAGCCACCTTGCCCTCAAGTGTTCCACAACGAGTGCGAACAAGAGACCATGGACCAGCTTCTGTTAATTCAGTCCGGTTCATACCACGAATTATCGCACCCCGTTCACTTGGTGAAATGGTTTCCTCTTCTATGAATTGAATGAAGGTTTGATAGTCAATATTGCTATGTCGAATCAAGGCTCCTGCAGTTGAAAAAGATCCATGGTTTGCGTGTCGGAAACGTCCAGTATCGGTGATGAGGCCAGCGAGCAAAAACTCACAAACTTGTGGTGTTAACGTCTCAAGAGAGTGGTTGAACAAGTAATCAGCAACCAACTCAGTTGTTGCTTTGACTTCCCAACGCAATGCAAGATCAGTGTCTCCGAGGTTCCAATCATTGGTTGCATGATGATCTAAAATGCACTTAGGGACATCGGGCAACGTGAGCCCCGTTTGACTTTCAGCTGCTGCATCAACGACGATGAGGCCAGCGAGGTCTGATGGCCAAGCACGATGGTGTGGAGTCAATTTCCTAAATGGAGCCCTGTGGTGCTCAACCATTTTCTTTGCGATACGGCCTAGATGCAGGCCACAAGCCATAAGATGAGGGTGAGAAGAAGCAAGAGCAACTGCTGAGCCAACCGTATCCATATCACCATTTTTACCGGTAATCACTGCAACGGGGCCACGTTCAACTGCCTTCATGAGCCAAGCATGGAAAGTATTGAGGTCCTCAACACGTCCCTCATCAAGCAAACTCATTCCGGGGCCCCTTGAAGTGATTTCTTGAGTTCATCATACGTTTGAACCAATTGAAGTTCACGTTCTGTGAATCGTTCCAAATGAATATTTAATGCAGAAAGAGTTTCTTGCAACTCCGAAAGAAGGACGTCACGGTCAGCAACTTCAACCAAAACGCCACCGAGTTGTCGATGGAGTGCAAGGTGAGGCGGTTGGTTTTGAACCGCAGTAATTGTTCCTTGAAGCTCTTGAACTTGGGCACGAACACTACTGACTTGTTGACGAGCAGCCTGAACCTCTCCGACGACCAATTGAAGTTGTTCTAGGTTTTCCATGCTCTCACCTGTTTATTGGACCGTGCGATGGTTCAAGAATGCTTTGCGAAGACCTTCAACACTTCATCAGTGGCAATCAGGCCCCTCATCCTTGTGTTCCACATAGCGCGAAGGTCTTTGCATTTTGATTCTGTGAGGTTCAATTCAAAGGATTCAGGGTTAACCCAATTCGTTTCACAATCAGTAGCAAGTGCTGCACATAGTGACTGAGTATCAAGATTGGACCTTGAGGTGACGATTAAGGAGAGGTGCCACATTTCGACACCACCAAGTGATGCTCACTCTTCCTCTTCGCTGGCGTGCTTGCCTTCTGCGAGCTCTCGCTCGTAGTTCATTGCAGCTTCCTGTGCGATGAAGGCCATGTCAGCGGTGGTTGCACCGTCAACGGACCGTCGTAGAATTCTGTTGTTGGCTTCGGATGCCCGAGTGAACGGTTCCCATGCGCCACCGGCGAAGGTATGGTCACACTTCTTACAGACCCAGATACCAACAGATTGACGCTCAACCTTCTGATATTGACAAACAGGACAGGTGTATTTACGGGAACGCTTTGCCATTGCTGAACCTGCGTTTCGACGTACTGAGACACCATATCGTGCACCAAATCGTGCTGTTGCTCCGGCTTTCTGTGTTCGCTTTGCCAATCAGTTCCCCTCCTCTTTTGCTACAAGTTTTCGAAGTACAACGCAGTGCTTCTGAGCCTCATCGAATATCTCAGCAAACTCAGCGGGAGTGAATACCCCTTTTAGCCCCTTCTGTAAAGAGTGGAGGTGCCCTTCATCTCCGAGCGTAATGTGAATGCGCTCGTCGCCTCCCAATTCCTCTTCTTCAGATGGGTCGTAAACGAATCGGCCGCCTGCTCGTGTGTAGGACGCCATAATCGGAGTACTGCTCACTTGGAGCTTGTGATCTTCGCCGACGTCAAAACGTTCCGCAGGAACGACCGCAGTGCGCAAAGCAGCGATAGCGGCTAGGCCGCATGCATCGAAGATGTTACCTTGGTCGGAAAGGACGTGGATATCGATCATGACACCCCACACTTTCTCACCGGGTACGATGCACAGACTTTCCATGTCAATACATCCGGATTCACGGATTCCTCGGTCAACTACACGGCTGAGCTCAATGGATTGAGGCGATGGAGGACCTGGTTCGTACTTTCGTCCAGCAACAGGACGGAGTTCTGCTCCACACATGAGCGAGCCCTGTGTGGGTCGGTCTGGCCAAGGAGTGCGAAGTTCAAACTTGACTCCTGCGTAAACGATGGTTCCTCCCATGGTTACCTTTGCAGAACCTTCTGCATTGTAGAGGCAATCGGTTTCTAGAGTGATTTCACGAGCTTCCCAACGGCCACGGCCATCAAGACGAGCATCTTCTTCAGCAAGGCGAGCAAGTTCCTGTCGTAGCAAACTAGGGACGAGTTCAGGCATCAGACGTCACCTCCTTGGTACCGTCGTTGCAAGGCATCAACCATGACTTCATGGATTTCCTTTGCAGCCTTGAAGTTGTATTCCATAGCGAGGTTGTATTCATCAGGTGAAAGGTCGCCGTCCATTTGGAGGAACGCAATTTCACCGGTGTTGGGCAAAATTCCAACAGGTAGGTCTGCTTGACCGTAGTTGTCTTCTGCTTTGTCCAGGTCAAGAACAACTGTGTCCTCGATTTTTCCCGAAGCTACTCCAACAATCAAATCGCGCATTGGAATTCCAGCGTCGGCCAGAGCGACAGCAGCCGCAGTGATTCCAGCGCAACGAGTGCCTGCTTCTGCAGCGAGAATTTCGATTTCAACTCGGATCTTTGACCGAGGATATCGTTCTACCAAAACTACCGATTCAAGAGCTTCCGCAGTGACCTTAGAGATTTCACGTGAGCGACGGTTGAATCCAGGTCGGATTCGGTCAGAGGTTGAGAAAGGAGCCATGTTGTAACGAACATCAATTACTGCTCGATCTTGGCGCTGAATCTTTCTTGGATGTGCTTCCATTGGACCGTAAACGGCTGCAACAGCAACATTGAGTCCGTGAGTGACCATGGCTGAGCCATCTGCAGCGGGTAGAATACCTGCTTCGATTTTCACCGGTCGCATTTCATCCAGTTTTCGCCCGTCTAGGCGTGAACCATCTTCTCGTAGTAGTTGTACATCTCCGTATCCACCCATTAAGCATCACCTTTCTTTTCTTGTTCCATCTCTGCGAGAATCGCTTCGAATTCAGTTGTGTGGCCTTTGTTTGCCACCATTTTGAGAGCCTTTCGGGCCCATGCGATTCCGTTTGAATCGCCGTCAATCCATACACGACCATTTTCGCCGACCATAATGCGGCAGTCACTGGCATCTCGCAAACGTTGGAGGAGGATGTTGCCATCTCCACGCACTCGGTCCACATGTTGGACAGGAATATTTTCCACAGCACCTTGGTTCAGGCGGCGAAGACCGACGCCTTTCATAGTAAGGACAACATTGTGGCATTCATCCACTTCTTGAACACGTGCTAAGACCACATTACCAACATCCATATGTTGACGAGCAGCACCAAATTCAACCTTCCATGGGGCCAATGACATCGGGAGCAAACCTTGGAAGGCTCCGTTGATGTCCATGAACCACAAATTGTTACGAACTTCTGCAACATTGGCTACGATGAGGTCGCCGGAACGGGGCATGTAAGCCGAGTGAATGGGATGAACAGACATGGTGTTGTTCTTTTCTTGAAGCCATCCGAGTTGGGTGGCAATCATCGTTTCTTGTTCGGTAATAATACCGCTTCCTGCGCGCTTCCCGGCGGATGGCCCGATGGCCATACCCGGGGTCACGAGGCGCTGCTCGGCGCCGGTTTGACCTTGGGACATTCTTTTCTCTCCATTCACGGCGAAACGACATCCCATGATAAAGGCCACCCTATGGCCAACAGGTTGCCCGCTTACAATTCTTTGACTTCTGCGTCGGAAGAGCGACGCATAACTTGCCCGATTAAATCCGGTTTCATTCCCGCAGGACACTCAATGACGCACGCCCAAGAACCATCTTCCAGCCATCCTTGCTTCTGTTGGTATGGACGTAGAATTTGATTGACGCCACCATAGGCAGAGCCGGGCACTTTGATCGCAAGACGAACAGATTCGAATGAAAGCGGAATGAGTGGTTTGAGTTTGGCGATGGCGTCCTTAACTTGCTCATCAAGACGCTTGAACGGGTCAACGGAATATCTCGATTCGTCTAAAGCGAGTTCAAGTCGGGTCTTAGGGTGAGGCGACTTGGTCTTTGGGTCAACTGCTTGGGTGTGAATTTGATGAATAATCTGTTGACGCATTGTTTCAACCATGGCTTTTCGTTGAACAGTTGTGAGTTGAAGACTTCCTTTTTGGAAAATTGTTTGTGCAATCACGACAATGTCTTGCGTTCCAAAAACAGCCTCAATGGATTCTTCAGTGGGGCGTTCCCCTCCTCTAGCATCGTGAAACACTTCATCCATTGCAAAAAAGTCGTCTGGATTGACCGACGATGGGTTCGCCTTGAAATCATCAACGAGGTAGGGGTCAACAAGAATCTCGTATCTCTTACCGCCTTTTTCCATTCGGGCTAGAACCGCTGCATCAAGACTTACCATAGTGTTCCCTCACGTGAGGACAACCCGTGAGAAGGCATCAATGTGCCGACTTAATTTCAGTTATCAAGAGGCTTGAGACGGTCGATTTGCTTGTTCACAGCAGCTCGGTCAAGAACTCGGTAACCTTCAGAATCAACAACAGTGACTTCTACGGCCTCTCGGTTTAATTCAGCGTCGTTGGCAGTGCGCAGGGCTTCCAAACCAAGTTTCATAGCGGCATTGAGCGTCATGTTGTCCTTCCAGTTGTCTTCAAAGAATTCAATCACAGTATTTCGGCCACTGCCAATCGCACCTGCATGGTAGGATTGGTATGCGCCGGACGGGTCTGTCTCATAGAGATGGATGCCGTTATCGTCAACTCCGCCGATAAGGAGGGCTGTACCAAAGGGGCGAGACCCACCGTATTGGGTGAAGGATTGCTTAAAGTCACAAATTTTCTTGACAAGTACATCCACAGGAACGGTTGCGCCGTAGGTGATTCGGTTAACTTGTGCTTCAACTCGGGCTCGGGCAACGAGTTGACGAGCGTCTGCGACAAGTCCCGACGTGGCGATTCCAACATGGTTGTCAACTTTGAACATCTTCTCGATGGACTCTGGGATGATGAGGCGGCTGATGATACGCTTGTCACAAACAAGGACAACGCCGTCTTTGAATTTCAATCCAGCAGTGGTAGTCCCACGCTTTACTGATTCTCGTGCATATTCTACTTGGAACAACCGTCCGTCTGGGCTAAACGTTGTAATTCCATGGTCGTATCCTCTTCCGCTTGGTTGCATATTCATGACCTCTGTTCCTTTCGTTCGGTTGACACTTTATGAGGATGCGGGTGGATTAAGATGACCCGCAACTCCATCAACAGACCGTTCAAACACTCCCCCCATATCAACCCTCAGTTTGAGAACCATACTCATGAAGGTGGACAGTGTGGGGGTGTCATGCGAGTTGCAGTCCTTTCATCGGGTGGAAAAGATTCTGCGGCCGCATGGTGGTGGGCTCGTTGTAAAGGCTGGACTATCGATTGTCTTGTCACGGTTTCTGTTACGGGAGAAGATTCGCCAATGTTTCAAATCCCAGGGACAGAACTTGTGAAGCAACAAGCAGAACTTGCCGATGTTGAATGGGTCAACGTCAACACATCAGGAGAAACGCCCCAAGATATTGAAGATTTAGAATCGGCATTAAAAGAACGAGATATCGATGGAATTGTCAGTGGAGCACTCCGGTCCGACTATCAAAAATCCAGGCTTGAGCGTATGGCGGAGCGTCTTCATGTCGTGAGTTGGACCCCATTGTGGCATCAAGATGGCGACCATCATCTTTCCAACATGGTGGCCAACGGATTTGAAATTATGATCACAGGCGTAAGTTGTGAAGGATTGGATGAATCATGGCTCGGAGTTTTGTTGGATGAGGCGAAACTTACAGAATTGCGCCACCTAGCAAACAAATACCGTTTCCACATTGAAGGAGAGGGAGGAGAATACGAAACCCTAGTAATTTCGGGACCACACATGGACAATTCTCTCGATGTCAACTACACCACCCACTGGGACGGTATTCGTGGCCATCTTGAATTTCATTGAATAGCAGCCCGAGCAAGAGCTACACATTCGTCAACGAGTTCGCCTGAAACACCGATATGATTAGCAGGGTCAAACATTGCTTCCAATTCATCTGCTGAAAATGCAGCAGATATAGCAGGAGTTCGGCTACAAACATCGATCAATTCTTCTTTGTTTGCTACAGCGGTGAAGGATGCTTCCCGGAGGATTTCGTGTGCTTCATCACGGGCAATGCCATGGTCAACAAGGTCAATCATGACTTTCTCGGCCATCACAAGGCCACGTTGAGCCTTGATATTTTCAAGACAACGGTCAGCGTCAACCCACATATTGGTTAACACATCTCGAGTTTTTGCGATGACGTCTTCGCAAAGTGCGGAGCCGTGGGATAGAGTAAACCGTTCACTGCTTGAATTCGCTAAATCTCGCTCGTGCCACAACAGTGCGTTCTCGTATGTTGGTATGATCATTGAACGAACAATACGAGCAAGACCTGAAGCGTTCTCGGATTTGATGGGGTTCTTTTTGTGAGCCATCGTTGATGAGCCAACTTGCTTTTCAACATCAAAACCTTCACCTGCTTCTTGAATTTCAGAGCGCTGAAGGTTGCGTATTTCCTGAAGGATTTTCTCACATGTTGCTGCGATATTTGCCAGCCATGAGACATATTCGATATATCGGTCACGCCCAACAACTTGTGTGGTTGCGAGAGGGACGCCCAGGCCAAGATGTGTAAGAATGAGTCGTTGAAGTTCACGTGCATTAACACCTTGAGCAGCACCGGTTCCAACTGCGCCAAGGAATTTACCTACTGCGATTCGGGGGGTGGCTTCATCCAAACGGATGAGTTGACGACGCAGTTCATCAAGCCAAACGGCAGCTTTCAGACCAAATGTTATGGGGACAGCGGCTTGTCCGTGTGTTCGGCCAAGCATAACGGTGTCACGCTCCCGCTCGGCAACATCAGCACAGACACCGATGAGGAGGCAAAGTTGCTCTCGAAGCAAAACGATACTATCACGAAGTTGAAGTGCGACAGCGGTATCAACAATGTCATTCGATGTAGCGCCGAGATGAATGCACCAACCTGCCTCGCCTGCGGCTTCGGCCATGGCTTTTGTAAGAGCCATGATGTCGTGTCGTGTTTCTGCTTCAATTTCAGAAACCCGTTCTTTGGTCACCGACTTAGGGTTTGCGATAGAGGCAACTCTGTCATAATCGGCCTGCGTGACACGTCCGAGTTGCATGTGTGCCCATATGAGCGCGCGTTCAACCTCGAGCTGACGTTCATGACGGCCAACTTCAGACCAAATGTGTTTGAACTCTTGACAGCCGTAGCGGTAATCCAGTGGACAGAATGCCATGGTTATCGTCCGACCGACTCCATTCATCAACATTCCCGTTCACCATGATGGGAATCACGACGGGAGTTCATGAACTATTGAGCAGAATCAGCAACCACTGGACTCATGACAGAACGAATCAAGATGATGGCTAATCCTGTTGAAATCACAAAGAAAACTCCTACATAATTCGAAATGTTATACCACATCATAGCCACCCCGATTAAGGAACTGTAGGCGACGATTTGACACACTGCAGAAGCATATTGTAGACGGGTTTTACGAGCCTCACTCAATTGAGATTCGTGCTCTAGAACAAACGTGTAAATCAAAAAATAAACCGATTGGAACGGTAAGGCTGCGGCAATGATCGTCAAAGCAACTTCCCGGATAGCGGTTGGATGATTTTCTTGTTCCATTCCTTGGAAGAGCATGAAGGCAGTATTTGTACCGAGGAGGGCCGCCATAATGGTCCAACGCTTATCTTGTGAAGACGTACGTGCTTCTACATTTACAGAACTATCTTCCATGCGCTGGGTCCGGTGATACAGGGTTTGATGTTATCCCTACAATTCGGGAACTTTCAGCGTTTTTTGAACGCATCAAAGATTACGGAGCAATCGGAGAATCGTTCCGGTAATGGCGGCCACAATGAGCAACAGAACCATCATGGCGACGGGCCCATATTGGTTTTTATCACCGAGGGCAGTTCCCAAGAAACCATCGCGATTCAATGCTTCAGCAAAACTTGCGGCTTCTTCAAACTCAGGAAGAGGTCTTCTGGGGATTCGCTCTCCGTCTCGGACTTCACCGGCCATGCACCTCGCTCATCTGCATAGGTCATAGCCCTTGCTGAGCCGTGTTGACGGTACGCAAGACTCATTCACCATTGGCGCGTGTCCCAATGCATGGAGCGTTATGTATTCGGGGTGGAAGGAAAAAACATTCACTTTGCAGTTGAAGGAAGTACAGGAGGCACGAGTTTTGGTCTTCACCTTGCCGCAGATACGATTTCCAACAACGGTCGAGTATTATGGGCATCAAGCGACCTTCCTGACGGTTCAAGATTTTCTCAGTTATTCTCCCACCTCTCGTTGGTTGAATCATCCCGATTTCATGCTATGAATTTCGGAGGGAAATTTGAACGGGCAATCGATGCTATGATTGAAGCAATACACGGCCTACCCAGCGTTGGTTTGGTTGTCCTGGACGATTGGTGCGATAACACGGGAAAAATACCTACAAACCTGGTCGCTGAGGTAGGCCGTTTGGCTCAAGAAACTGGAGGGGGCATTACACTCTTATTGATCTCAAAGGGGAGTGCTGATGCAAGCGGAAAGGGTCAGGACCCAATTGTTGCAAGAGGTGAAAAGGCGATGACTGAAGCAGGATTTGAAACTTGGAAAATGTGGAGGCGGAAGGAAGGCGGATCCAGAACAATCATTGCTGGAAAAGAAAGGCTTGAGATTGAACTTAAGGATTCAGGATTCCATCTCTGAGTCTTCGTCGTCACCCAAAAGTTCAGCCATCTCATTCAATGCATCTTCATCGGGTTCATCAAATTGTTGTGGATTGCGAGCACCACCCTCAAGTTCATCTTCGCCCGCCACTTTAGGGGCGTTGCTCTCGAGCATCTCTGTTCGGTTTTCCATAGCTCTGCGAGAAATGAAGTACACCATTACTGCCAGCGTTAAGACTCCGAGTAGGTAGGCAATATTCCGACTGGTATCTGGGTCCATAAAAATTCGGACTTCATTGTATCTTTTCATCTTTCCGAAGAAAAAAAGACCAAAATATTACTTTTTTAATCAAAATCAAGAGGCCGCGCAAGGTGCCTGCGGAAAGATGCCGGAGGTTCTACCCAATCAAGAAATGGAGGTTGGGAAGGGACATCTTCCCAAGTATCGTCTTGTCTCAGCTTGCATTTCGGACATCGTACGCCTTGGTCACGACCCATACTTTTCATGCGCACATTACACGCCGAACAGAGAGGGCGCTGTTTGTTCCTTGGTTTCCATGAAATAACTCGAAGTTGCTCTAAGTGGAAGGTTCCGTCTTCAGACTTAAGGCCCTTCATTTCCACAATGTCTCCTTTGTTTAACCATCGGGATAATTGGTTAACAGGCCCGCCTTCTCCAAATGAAATCCAAATACCATCCGATGTCTGGATTCTTGCATGCTTTCGCTGAGGATGAACCTCAATCTCTTCGACCGTTGCCTGAGTGGCCGGTTGAAGATGGTCTCCTGTGGCTTGATTTGTCATGAACGTACGGTAGCCGTCTGAACGCTCTGTGTGTTGGGAAGAAAGAACATGAGCCAATGCTTTACTTGCCTGTAATTCGGTTTTCGCACGGACTCCACAAAGAACAGGAGAGTGCCCACGAGGAGCAATAAGAGAAGTTCCGCTACGAGGATCACGTGACATGAAGGTACCCGGCCACATATCAATCTCTTTGAGTGATTCCAAACATACACTTCTTGGTTTGCTAACATCAGTGCTAAGCCTCCATGCTATGGCTTCCCATGTTGATGTTCGTCCTGGCCACGCAACCGCTGCTGTTGCTCCGATAATTCCTGCCCCACCCCACGATTTGGTTGCTGGTGGAACGTCATCAATGGCTACATGATGTTGAACTGCAGACCAGTAATGAACTTCGTCAGGCTGAGAATCAAACCACACCATGCCCGGGTCGGACGGAACCTGAGGGCGGTCCGAATGATGTGATGGAGAAATGAGGCCTTTGAGGGGCGACAATTCATTCATCCACCAACTGTTGAGATGTGCAATAAGAAATTCTTCATCTTCACATTGGAGTTCTACAGCCAATGCTGCATTGCCCCTTGTCCGCCCGGAAGCAAAGGGCCACAGACGAACCAAACGAACTGTTCCTACCCGAACGTTTTGGGGTAAATTTTGAATCAACTTCTCCATCGTTTTTGTGGTGCAACCACCAGCAAGAGAATCCGTATCGTCCAATCCAAGCCAACCCATAGATTCACCTCAGGGTTGGAATGCATCCCCAGTATCATTCTCGTTCAACAATCGCGACATCGCAGACTGAATGCCTTCATGCGCACTCACCCTAAACAATCGAGCACCGTATGCCCAACCAGCACCCATATCTGAGCGGCGGTCGCCAACCATGAGGTCCAGCGGATGAAACGGCTCTGGTTTTTCACCCCACCAATTGACGGTTCGGTTTGATACCGGGTGAATCTTCGATGAGAAATACATCTGTTCTTTTTGACCGCTCATTCTGAGAAGCTGATGACCCAAATACAACATTTCAGGTGATGGTTTTCTACATCCACAGGAATCCTCATACCGGTGGGGGCAAGTGAGGAACAAATCAATACCAGCATGTTCATTTCTTGAGAGAAGTTGTTGTTGTAGTTCCTGATGAATCACTTCAAGTTGTCCTGCGTCCCACAGACCACGGCTTATCGCAGATTGATTCGTAACGACACAAATCAAAAAATCCAATTCTTTCAATTGAGCAATGACGTCAGCAACACCTGGCAGTAATTCAACCTCAGAAGGCCGATTGACGTAGCCTTGCCGACCGACATTGAGCACACCGTCACGGTCAAGAAATGCAATCGGTCGAGCGGCATCAGCATCAGCGGTCGAATGAACTCCCCAATGAGCGATCATACCCGACATAACCCTTCCACATCACGAAGCCTCATTGCCTTTACCAATTCTTGGTGACCTTCATAGGAAACCTCCCCTTGGGATAACATGTGCTGATGGAACCATCCACTGCGACATTGGTTGGGGCCACAGGGATGCTTGCCCTGGCCATCTCGTGGTTCTTTCGAAAGAAACAGAGAGTTCGACTTGCACAATTTGGCTGGATTGCAGTTGGAATGTTCTTTTTCAACCAATCTTGGTCATATTTTGACCACAATGACATGGTATTAACCGTGATGTGTGCCCTCACCCTCCCCCTATGTATTGGAATTGCACTTTGGGAGCAGAACTGCACCAAGCCACAACGAGAAGCCTTGGATTGGGCTAGAGGAACCGTTGCTTTTGCAGGAGGGCCGTACCTCCTCATTGCCTATGTCCCCTATCTCAGCGTTCTTGCGATTCTGTTTGTGGCGACGCAATCTGCATGGTTCCTCGGATTCGCTGGTGGTCAGGAGATTGAAATTGGAACCACTTGGGTCAATGCACCGAGTGGACGAGTATCTTGGGAAGAGTGGGATGGAAACCGTTGGTTTTCCACAGATTTCACCGGAGAATACGCGTTCCAATCTGAATTGATGCTTGCAGATGGAGGATTAATCGGAATCAACTTCGTCCTCGCATGTACTGCATTGCAGTCGATGGTTCTCTTTATTGGAGCAATATCGGTACTCAACCTCCATTGGAAACAACGTGTTCGGGCCCTGCTCCTCATTGTCCCCCTCATTCACCTTCTCAATGTATTTCGAAACGCTGGGCTCATTTGGATGCACATGACATACACTCAATGGGACCTTTGGGGCATCTCCGTATTTGAGTTCGGTCACACCTATATTGCCCGAATTGTGAGTCTATTCGCTATGTTCCTCATGGCGCTCATTATGTTTGAGATCCTCCCGAGCATGCACAGAAATATTCTCGCCCTTACTGAACCCTTTAACCGTTCAAAACCACGAACCAAGCAGGACAGTTGACGCACGGTGATGCAATGAACGATGTACTGTCTGAGTTTACATTTCCCCGAACAGGATTGACCGTTCGAAACCGGACCGTTCTTGCTGCTCTAACAAATAAACAGAGCCATGAGGATGGTGTTCTATCGAACGAGGAACATCATTGGCTCACCCTTCGCAGCAAAGGTGGTTTTGGAATCGTTACTACGGCGGCGGCCAATGTCACCGAACACGGCCGTGGTTGGGAGGGTGAACTTGGGGTATGGTCTGACCATCAGTTGCCAGGTCTTACTCGCCTCGCATCGGAATTGTCATTGCATGGCGCAGTGAGCTTAGCACAACTGTTTCATGGGGGAATGAGAGCACCGATTGAACTTACAGGAGTTCAGCCTGTCTCAGCCTCTGAAAATACCGATTCAAGCATGAAAGGGGTGACGTCCAGGGAACTCACACATGCAGAAATTGAATCCATTATCATTTCATTTGGTGATGCTGCTGTCCGTTGTGAAGAAGCTGGATTTAGTGGTATCGAATTGCATGGTGCGCACAGTTATCTTATCTCTCAATTTCTGGGAATGAAAACAAACCGAAGAAAGGACCAGTGGGGGGGAGACCTTCTTGGCCGCTCAATGTTGTTGAAACACATCATCCAAAATGTTCGTGCTCGAACCTCTGAGAATTTTCTCGTGGGCGTGCGACTTTCTCCCACCATACGGGATTTAGGTATTGAACTGCATGAAACCCTTCAGATTGCTCAATGGTGTGTAGAGTGGGGTCTGGATTTTATTCACGTTTCTTGTTGGGATGTATACCAAATGAAAACCGACCAAAACGGACAAGAAATGTCACTCACAAAGTGGTTCAGCCAACACCTAAAAGGACGAATACCCATCATCACCACCGGTAAAATTTGGGATAGCGAGGATGTGAGGTTTGCTTTTGAAGAAGGGGCAGATTTGGTCGGAGTTGGAAGAGCGGGAATCGCCCATTATGATTGGCCACGCCAACTAGAGGAAGATAATTCATCTCCAAAGAAGCCTCCATTTTCTGTTGAACACCTGAAAAAGGCAGGACTTAGCGATACCTTCGTGACCTACATGTCGAGGTGGGATGGATTTGTCCTTCCGTGAATGGTAGTTCACGACTTTTGCTGCCATGCATGCTCAGGTTCATCACGAATCCATAGAACACCACTACCAGAAGGATACTCAATCGTTTCTTGCCCGTCGAGTACCATACCCATGAGGGTAGCATCCGGTGCATCAACGAAGGAATCCATTGGAAGGTCAAGTGCAGACGGAACCTCGGGGGAACCCGAACTTCCGGAAAGCGTCATTGGAGGTACCGAATCATGCTGTTCGCTTGCTGAATCTACGAAGGAAGGATTCACTCCCTGGTTCATGTCAAAGATAGCGGCATCCATCCGTTGTTCATCTCCCCAATCCTTGGTGCTTGTTTGGTCACGATTATTCCTCATGAAGGCGAAGAGCAATCCTGCGAGAATTACGAGGATCAATGCGGCTGAAGAATAAATCACATCGTTGGCGACGCTAGGGGCTAAGTCTGCATTATCACCCACTCCGTCACCGTCCGTATCAACCGATTCATCAGGGTCCTCAGGGAAAGCATCTTCTTCATCGGGGACGCCATCTCCATCTTTGTCAAAGGCGGTAAATGTCGTTTCACACAATACTATGAGGATTTCAAGTTCATCAGGGTCGATGAATCCATCTTTATTTGCATCTACCGATGTGAAATTGTACTCGTTTTGGGTCTCTTGATTTTCAAGATCTTCTATGGAGACCTTCCCGCCAAATTGAGACATCTCGTCGTAAAGGACCATCATTTCATTATCGCAAGAACACATTACCTGAAGATATTCACGGTACTCAACTTCTCCATCTCCATTTGCATCATAAATCATCAAAATTCTTGGGCCTACCGAGGTGATCATGTCATCGTCTCCCATTCCAATCTCATCCGGTTCAAGTACCCCTGAGCCGTCTTCGTCTGATGAGGCAAAGTCTTCTTTGGCTCGATCTACACATGAAGTGGCCTTTACAGGTTTCGAAGGGTCAACAGGGTCTACGGGCTCAACCGGGAAATCAGATTCGTCCCAGAAGGCAACGATGGATACTTCTTCTGCGTCGCTAATTCCAATGAGCTCAACATCCATTCTGCCGTTCATTGGGAAGTACAAAGTAACCATGTGATTCGTACCGGACTTGCCGCTCCTAAGCGTGACTTCTTCGGTCTCAGTTTCTAGTCCAAAGTCGTCACCTGGGCGACCTTCTCCACCACCGAAAATTATCTCATATTGAACCCCATTGATCACAACTTGCACATCTCCGCTACCACCATAGGTTTCAACAACAAATACGCCTCCTGGCTCTTCAATAATCGCATACAAATCAATCGATTGCCCCTTGGGGATGCTGATTCCATCCAACGGTTCGTCATTGAAAATTTGAATAGGCGTTCCGTCATAATCCCAGACATACCGGTCTGCGAATTCTGCGAGAATGTTCACACCGGTAAATGCAGATTCGGAATTAAGAAGAATGTACCAAGTACCTGGAGTAGGGTCATTAAACGCAATTCGGTCACCAGCACCTTCGCTTGTTGAATGGTAATCATAGGTTGAAGATGTCGGGGCTTGGTCCAGACGCATATAGAGTCCAGCTTCACCATCACCGTCAGACAAATCTACGATGAGTCGTTCTGTCCCCTGGGGAACGTCGACCTTGAAATACTGAGAGAGTCCATCGTATCCACTTAGCAAACCGTACTCAATTCCAGGTGTCAAGGTGATAGCATCTTCAGGGTCTACATTTTCGGGAGGATATACAAAGTCTGCAACAATGGTGTACCCTCTAGCCATACGAGTTGTGTAAGCAGTAATGTAATACAGTCCAGGTTCAACATCAAAAAGATGAACTTCTTCATCATTTCCTGGTTCTGTTGACCATGTCTCCCTTAGTTCAACCGAGGTGGAACCGGGTTTTTCATCATCGGATGGCTCGGAAAAATCATCCTCCCATATCCAGAAATAATCAGGTTGAGGAGGGCTGTAGTACGACATTCCCAGATCAACATTTCCACGACCGCCGTAGGTTCGTACGCGCAAATCTGCAAGTGGCTCTGTGACATTGATGTAGTAGTAATTCATACCAATATCATCGAAATTCCCAGGTGATTCGATCTCTTGGTTCGTCACTGCAATGCTTTGCTTAAGTTCCGTCATCTCATCCAAAGTTGGCGGAGGGTCTGCTACATCTGCATTAAGTGTGATCTGTAAGTCCTCAAGGTCATCATCCGGAATGAGTACAAACCATACCACGCCTTCGGTTGGCCATGACCATTCTTCGTACCCCCAGCCAAAATCAGCAGTGAAGGAACCGTTGTTGTTCCAAGCATCAGGAATTGCTCCATAGCCGATGTAAACCTCATAATTCACTGGATCTTCAAAGTAATCAAATTTGAAGGAAGAAGAAAACCACGAGAGTGAACGAGTGTATTCCTCGACCTCTGTGAAGAATAGAAGAGTATCGCCAGCACTTGCCTCTTCAATCTCGTACTCTTCTCCAATGAAGAGTTCAACTGCCTGAGCGACGATGCTTCCATCCGGCATGACCCAATCAGCTCCAACAATACTGCCTTGTCGCTCCGACGTCATACCATCTGTTGTTTGACTGCCTTCACCCTCAGGGAAGGACCATTCAGAGATAAGAATTGAATCGTTCGAATCATTTCCATTTGCTGAAATTGAAAGGTTGTCCATCATTCCTTCAAAGTAATTACAATCGCAACCTGCTCCCATCCGACCGATGTAAAATTCATCACAGTCTTCACCGGATGTAAAACAATCATTCGAGCCAAAATCTCCGAGTGGAATTAAGGCATTCTCCGGTTCAATAAGTCCTGCCGATTCATCGTTGATGAAAAATTCGCCACCGACATCCGCTTGAATATCAACCCGGACATGGTTCCACTGGTTAACCTCAATGGTTTGATTTGAAACAGGATGCTGAGATAGGCTGTATTGCGATGAATAGGCAAGTGTATCCCCATTTAGATAAAGCCCCCAACCGTAATCGCCTTTCATCATGATGAATTGTAATCCCTCATCGGTGAAGGGATAAATCCATGCTTCAAGAGACAAACTAGTTGAATTTGAAAAATCCATTCCCTCATCATGGTTCACAACGACATGATCCCCATCTCCATTGAATCTCAACGAGAAATCCGCACCAGGACCGATTTCAACAACGCCATACACTGGGAAATATTGTGGATCGTTTTCTAAGTCATTCCATGTGCCTGGCATGATGTTTCCCATGTTTGTGCTTGCGATGTGAACGTAATCTTCGTCGCCGCCAGCTGAAGGTTGTGAATCGCCCCAATCTCGGTAGAGGAACGGTGTTCCGTCGTGCCAGCGGTAATTTCCTTCGTCGCTGGAATCAGAAAGGCCCGTCCACAAGTGTCGAGATTGATTGCCCCATGAAGCAAAAGTGTCAAACAGCCACGTGTTTTCTGCTTCATCATCAACCGTCGTCAAGAAGCCCCCCAATGACTGGGCGTAGGAAGCAGAATCCTCCCAAGATGCAGCGGAGAGAAGGTGGTATGTGTTGTTGTTCGCAGGGTTAACCACTGTATGCAACACTTCCATGGACGCTGGTGTTTCCGATTGTGAGGTCCCTACCATGGGAGTTACCAGACTGGCGAGGAACAATATGACAAGTGCAAGAGACTTCTTCATGAACTGTTTGATACATTCATCCCTTATCAAAAAATTGGTATGCTGTTTTGACAAAAAAGGTAACACATCGCTGAAGGGACAATGAATTCTACGATTCAAGCTGCTCGCATCATTGCAACTTTTTGCCACCAATTCTCAAGTCGGTTTGCAGCGGCATTTGATGCTCCCAAGCGAATTCTTTGACGATACGCCATGCTTTTTCTGAACCTTCGTAATCCTTGACATCAATAATTTTGTTGCGAGTATTCGCTTTGAAAGCGGCCACTGGCTCAGCATTTCTAAACACCAAATATGCAGAGCCAAAGCCAAATCGTTCCTTCATAATATCTGCAAAGTACGGTGCTATCGGGTCGGAGGGCGGTAGGACAAAGTCACGTATTGAGGGAATCGAGCGAGCCTCCTCTAACAATTCCTTTCTACCCCAACACACTTGGTGGAAATCTTCTATCAGGAACCCTTTGATGAGTGTTTCATCTTCCTCAAAGACGTTCAACACGGCCTTGAGTTCCTCGGGTTTGAATGATGTACCCGCAAGTTGAGTAAGTTGCCTCAAGGTAATGACTGGATATTGTTCAACCAGTTTACGAATAAATTCTCGACGTAGCTCAACTCGGTCAACATTCGGCCTGAGTTGAACGGTTCTAAAGCCCCCGCGGAAGTCTTGGACGATGTGACCGCTGCGAATCAGTGGTTGGACTAACTTTCTAAATTCAGCTTGACTGAGTGCGTGACGTTCTTTGAACAGGTTCGGGTCTGAATTGGTACTGAAGAATTCTACAACATCCCATAACTCATCATCTGCTGGCTCGTTACGAATTGCGAGGATGTCTTGGAAATGTTCGTATGATGCCCACACTTGATGCCCTCGGAGATTGATTCCTTGATGAAGTCGGTGGGCACTCGCCATGCTCTTGAGATTCACACGGTACAATTCACAACGTCCACGGAGTGCAAAGTCATCACGAATCTCTGTGACTTTCTTTAGTGCAAGAATTTCGTTTTCATGACGGGTCGCTTGATGAAGGTGGTGTTTATGGAACAATGCTCGCTCTGCAATTTCTCGTGGTTGCGGATCAACGATAGCACCCCGAATCATTCGTTCCCCAGTCACCTTGAAGCCAATCGATTCCAATGCGCTTCGAGTTGTTTCATCAAGAGCAGTAATGGGCTCGCTGTTGAAGTTTGACAATACCGCTACATCCACGAGTTGGGCAGCGTGGTTGTCGAGGAGAATTTCGAATGCACGGCAAAACTCATCCAAGTACGCTGTTGGAACATGGAGGTCTTTTATTTCGAGATAATCGTTTACCTTGAACATGAGAACCTTACCGATGGGGTCAACTCCCTTGAAGATTGGAAGATACCATCCACGGTCCAGAACGCTTCGAACTTCCCAAATAAACCGAGAGACATACGGGTCGGATTGGGTGAGAATACGAACGGTTCGGTCTTCTCTTCTTGGGCGAAGGAGTAATTCCACTTCATCGGGTGCACAAAAGAAGGCTTCTGGTTCGGGTACCAAAGCAACGATCTTGGATATTCGCCCTTCTTTCTCAAGGTTCATCAAAGCAATGGTAAGGTCTTCGTAACTTCGGGACACATAGAAGCGGAGCGTGTTCGCTTTCACAGGACCCATTCGTCGAATGATTTCTTCCAATGCATCCTCAAAACTCAATGGTTCGTAAACACCGTGAACCCTGTGGAATAAAGAGAGACGACGCCTTCTACCGGAGACCTCTTCAAATTGTTTGACAACGAGCATTTGTCGTTCAAGATTTGAAAGAGCATTCTTGAGGTCACGTTGTAACGCTTTGTGTTCATCACCTTTTGGATAATTGGCCATGATCTCTTGGCGAGTTACATTTTCCCCAGGTGGGATTTTACTCAGAATTTCATCTTCCATAGGCCCAATCCACGGCTCTGGTTTCAGCCCGAGGAGGACGCCAATGTTGCGCTTTGTAGTGTATCCAATCCGATTGTGGAGCAATCGTCCCATGATCACGTCCGAATCCAATTGTACATCTTTCCAGTCACTGAATTTAAATTCATTAATTCGGTAAAGAAGTTCTTGCTGTTTCTGGAAGAGAACATGTTCATTGAATGCAGAGAATCCATCGTCATATTGTTTGAATGACTTTTCAAGCACCATATTCTGAATCCATCGGTATTCAACAACTTCTTCTTTACCGCCGGTCAAACGATGCTCATCGACTTTGAGAATGTATTCAGCATCGTCAGTTTGACGGAAGAAGCCAACTGAAATTACATTGCGAGTTTCAAGGTTGTGTAAAACTCGCTCAATGAGGGCAAGGGGGAAGGGGAGACGGAGGTCAAGTTCATCGGAAGTCTTCGGCCCTTCAGAACCTAACATTTCAATGATTTTTACGCGCATGGCTTCTTGAGGATCGCTTAGGATTTGTTCCTCCCACACCGTTGGTGTAGTACCATCAAATTCGGTTGCAGTTTTGTAGGTAATTCCACGCGTATGAAGTTCTCGCAGGTCTTCTACTTCCTTGCCCCCATTAACAGCCAAGCATCCGAGTGTACCGTGAATTTCTGCCATGTATGGAGAGAACCATTTTCCATCAAGTTCTTCTTGACCTGTACCGTCTACTTTCGTAATTTCACCGGACTGTATCAGTTCTTCAACCCATCCGGCAATGGTTGAATTCGCGATGTTAGCAAGTTTCTCTTTGTAAAGTGGGTTCTGAAATCCTCGGTCAAGGCCGCCACCGTGACTCATAAGGCGGAACAGTTCCTTTGAATTCGTCGGAACGGGCGCCTTATTAGCATAAAACTCGGTCAATTGCTCGGCCGTTAACTCCGTTGCTAAGGAACGGGTTCCCAGTAAGCGTTGAAGGATGGCTGGGTCGATATCTTTGACCAAAAACGCCCTTGTTTTCATTGACATCAAGTCTTCAAAGGCCGACATGAAGAGCGACATACCCAATCGAGAAGGAACGACAACCTTGGTGTGGACAATCCGAGCATCACCGTTCATACAGGCTTGTAAAAAGGCCTCAAGGCCAATCATGTCAATATCGCCAAACATGATTTCGTTCTTTGCCTCACGCATTAACAGACTACCATCTGTTGTCCGATGTTTGTTGAGTAAGGCTTCGGCTCTCTGTTGGAATTGTTGCGGACTGATTTCCTCTGCTCCCATTCGTTTTGGAATGATCAACGACCGTCCTGAAACCTCTCTAAACCTCTTTGCAAATATTTGAGTATTGATGATGTACCGTTCAATGACTTCAATGTGGTTGTTGTTTCGGAATGCAGTATACATCTCACCGGGGTCGACTTCCTGAGAGGTTCGGAGCAGCAGTCCGTTTTCATCAAAGGACATCTCAATAACTGAAATGTTGTTTGCTTCAGCCAATCCGGCCATAAAATATCCAAGTGCTGTATTGAACCCGCGGCCACGGCAAGTGGTAATCATGTAGGTGGGGTGGGCTCCAGTGATAACCTGCTCCACGAGAATTCGATCAGGGTCCGGCACTTGGAACGAGTCGATTGAATGCTCTTCAAGATGACGAGCAATAGCGCTGGCTACTTCCTTGGAAAGACCATAGGCATCACGCAATAAGACCCGCGGGTCTTGTTCACGCCGAAGTGCAACGATACAGTGTCCGATGAGGTCAAGGAGGGCCTTTGACAATTCGCGACTCCGAGAACGTGCTTCTCCCGACCATGATGGAATGGTCGGACGATGACCTGTGACTGATGTGACATTGACTCTCGTACCTTGTATGTTGGTCACTCTATAGGTGGAACCGCCGAGAAGAATGACATCACCACCTCGTAGATTTGAGACGAAGGAACCGGACAATTGTCCAAGAATTGAACCTTCGGCATTGAATACGAGATAGGAATTATCAGGTGCAATAGTTCCGATATTCGTATAGTAAATCATGCGAGAATATCCACGTTTACCGTAAATGTTCTCTTCCCAATCAACCCAAACCCTTCGTTCTTCTTCGAGCATGTCCAATACTTCAATGAAGTCGTCATATTGGAAATTTCGGTATGACCATGAATTCACAATGATTTCATAGGCCTCATCGATGTCAAGTTGATTGATAATAACAAGACCAATCATGAATTGTGCTACAACATCCAGACAATTTTGTGGGAAATCAAGACGGTCCATATCACCTGTTTGGATTGCAGCTTGCAGTGCAGCCAGTTCAATCAAATCGTCAACACTTGATGGAAGGAATCTAGCACGCGGTATTCCCCCAACATGGTGGCCTGCTCGTCCAATGCGCTGCAAAGCAGTGGCGATATCTCCAGGACTACCCACCTGCAAAACGAGGTCAACCGACCCGATGTCTATTCCCATTTCAAGAGACGATGAAGTTACAACTGCTCGAAGATGTCCCAATTTGAGTTTACGTTCAACATCCAATCGGATGTTCTTGTCCATAGAACCGTGATGCCCTGCTACTAAATCTCCCAAGAACGGACGTAGACGCTGAACGATTGTTTCAGTCATTTTCCTCGTATTGGCGAAGACAAGAGTGGTCGTATGGGCACTGATGAGGTCTGCAATGGCTTCAATATTGTATTCAAGAATTTTCATCACTGGTAAATCGCTAAACTTTGGATGCGTGATGAGAATATCCAAATCGAGTTCTCTGGAACCTGAAATTTTAGCGATCGATACTTTGGTGACTTGGCCTCTTGCCTCTCTATCATCACTGCTCACAAGATATTCAGCGACGGTCTCTAAGGGTTCCATGGTGGCTGAAATACCGATGCGTTGAACAGGATTTTTCAAAAGCGTATCAAGTAAAGAAAGTGTTAACGAAAGATGAACGCCTCGCTTGGTGGAAACCATCGAATGCAGTTCGTCAATGATCATGTATTCCACTTCGCTAACAATGGGCTGGAAGCGCGGAGAGGTGATGGCAATCGCCAAACTTTCAGGTGTCGTAATAAGAATATGCGGGGGTTTTCTAAGCATCTTCTGTCGGTCCGATTGGGAGGTATCTCCGGTTCGCAAGCCGACACGAATCTCCTGGGCGCGGTCGGGGAGATAATTCTCCGTTATTTCCTTGAGAGGACCTATGAGGTTACGCTGGATATCGTTGGCGAGAGCTTTGATTGGGGAAATATAAATCGCGTGAACCTTTTTCTCCAACTTCTGGTCCAAGGAAAGTCGAACCAAATTATCAATGATTGAAAGAAATGCCGTCAAGGTCTTACCCGAACCAGTTGGTGAACAAAGAAGGAGATGTTCCTTGTTCATGATAGATGGAATTGCAAGTTTTTGAGGGGCAGTGAAATCCGGAAACTTGTCTCTAAACCATCGACGAACAGGTGGACAGAGCTGTTCGTAAAGAGGTTCGGATTCCATAGGGGAATCCAAGTAGACTATTTCTGCCATTTTATTTTCAGCACCCTTGTGTCGCGAAGCGTGCGCAATCGTCTTAAAGAACTATCGCTTAAACCCGTAAATTTAGGCCCAACGAGTCTCTCTCTTCTTCCAACGGTTGAAGGGTTCTGTTTCGGGTCGCTTAGAGGGGTCCAAAAGAGGCGACTCAAGGGAAATCGGTGGTAGGATTACTTCATGAAGTGCATCAGTTGGACAAGAGCCAATACAGGAAAGACATCCGACGCAATTCTCTTCAATGACGACTACTGGCCGTTTTGCTCGTTTGCGACCTTCTGGATTATGTTTTAGCGGCAAAAGAGCTTCAAAGGGACAATGGGTAATGCATAGATCACACCCCGTGCAGTCGTCTTGAACAATGGCAACCATTGCTTGGCCCATGGATGTTGCAGTAGACGGCCCGATTTAACAATGTGTATCCCAGAATCTTTTTCCATGACCTGCTTAAGTCGGTGAAGTTCATAGGCAACCCTCCTTAGCATACAACAGGTGAAGTCGTGACTGATGAAGCAGACGGCCGTTTAGAACGCTTGAACGAGATGCTCAAGCGAAGGGGCTTCCTCCTCCCTGCATTTGGAATCTACGGAGGTGCAAAAGGTCTGTACGATTTCGGTCCAGTCGGAGGAAGGCTACGGTCTCGTGTCAACCAAGCCTGGCTTGACCATTGGCTCCAACTTGGCAATATTGTAGAGTTATCATGTCCCACTGTCACACCTTACGAGGTGTTGGAAGCGAGTGGACACGTAGGGGAGTTTTCCGATTTTATGACCACCTGCAAAGCGTGCGGAGAGGCGAGCCGGGCAGATACACTTCTTGAGCCCCATCACCCGAATCCTGACGCACTCAAGCGAGATGAATTGCAAACACTACTTCTTTCATTAAATCCCGAATGCCCAGCCTGTAATGCATCGGATTGGAGCGATGTTGTCGCTCAAAATTTAATGTTTAACACAACCATTGGTTCTGGAAGTTCAGGCCGTGCTGGATTCATTCGACCAGAAACAGCACAAGGTATGTTCACGTCATTCCCGTCAATCTACCGCCACTTTAGGGAACGTTTACCTTTCGGAGCAGTCCAAGTAGGAAAGGGATACAGAAATGAAATTGCTCCTCGACAAGGTATGATCCGTTTGAGAGAATTCAACATGGCTGAGTTGGAGTATTTCATCGACCCTGAAGCACCCGTTCAGGTTGATTTATCGCCATGGCAGGACCAAAATATTACCTTTATATCCCAAGATACTCCTGAATTTACATCAACGATAGCCAAGGCACATGAGGATGGAATCATTCATCACCCAACCGTCGCTCAATTTCTAGGAATGACATATGATTTTTTAGCAAACATGGGAATTATGACGTCCAAGATTCGATTCCGACAGCATGAGAAAGATGAAATGGCACATTATGCACAAGACTGCTGGGATATTGAAATCCTCGGTTCATATGGCTGGATTGAGTGTGTTGGTGTGGCTCATCGGGGATGTTATGACCTTGAATCACATCACAAGGCAACCGGGAAGTCCTTACATGCTCGCCGGGAATATGCTGAACCAAGAATGACAACCATCGATGCGTGGACCATTAATGGAGCAACCGTTGGACCAACATTCAAAGCCCTAGCCGGTGCAGTTAAAGTTGCAGTTGAAGAACTTCCTAAGGATACAGAATTCCCAACACAAGTCACCCTATCAACAGGAGACGTTGTAACGGTTGAACCTCAACATGTCAAGCCGAATCAAATGGTCATCAAAGAGACCGGTGAATGGTTTATTCCTCATGTGATAGAACCAGCCTTCGGAATTGACCGTATTATCTGGCATATGATCGACCATGCATACCATGAGAGCGATAAGGATGGAGATGTTTACACGACAATGAAGTTACAACAATCAGTTGTACCCGTAGATTATGCAGTATTCCCACTCTTTGAAAAGGATGGAATGGATGAGTTAGCAATGGAATTGCATCGTTCGTTCTGCACCACTCCAGGAGTCGTTTCCATGTACGACGGTAGCGGCTCTATAGGAAGAAGATATGCCCGTGCTGATGAAATTGGTGTACCAAAGTGCATCACTATTGACCACCAATCCTTGGAGGACCGAACTGTAACTGTTCGTAACAGAGATAGCGGTGAACAAACTCGGGTCAGTATCGACAGTTTACTCCAGTAGATTGAGGGCATAGCGCTGAAATCAACGAAGATGAACGAATCTCCGTGTGAAGATTGATGAACCCTCGCCATCATGTCAAAAACATGGGTAGCGCAAGCGATTGGACTGAGCGCTACCGACCAAAAAGTGAACAGCACTTGGAAGGGAACGAAGTCCAGCGAAGGAAAATCAGAACTTGGCTTGATGATTGGAAAGCAGGGGTCCCAAAGAAGAAAGCATTGCTTCTTGTTGGACCACCTGGGGTTGGAAAAACAACCGTTGCAAGAGCCATTGCAGAAGATATGGGATGGAATGTCATTGAACTCAATGCGAGTGATGCGAGAAATGCTGCAGCAATTCGAAAGGCAGCAACCAATGGTGCGACTCATCGCTCACTCTTCCACGACCCAAACGCTCCCCCTTCACGAACTCTAATTCTTCTTGATGAAGTGGACCATCTGTCCGGTGGACTACGCGAAGTCAGTCAATCACGTATTGCAAAAGCAATGGAATCAAATGAGGTTAACGAGCAAAAAGTCGTATTGTCTGGAGACTCCGGTGGGAAGGCAGAATTGCTTAATCTCCTTTCGCAAACCAAGCAACCAGTCATCCTTGCTTGCAATGAAGAAATGGGACTTTGGGGTAAGAATTCATCGTGGCGTTCAACCCGTGACCGGTTTGGAAAGCATCTACAGAAAATCATATTTGACCGTGCAAATAACGAAGCCTTGCGCAGAATTGCAAGGCGAGTACTCCGTGAGGAGGACATTCCATTTGATGATGCTGCCATTACTGCGCTTGTTGAATCCAACCACGGTGACTTACGTGCTCTCGTTCGAGACTTACAAGTGATGTCAAGCGGACTCAACGGACCACTTACATCTAAAATTGTCAAGAATCATTCAGACACAAGCCAAAGAGATGTATCGATTGAAATATTCCCAGGTCTTGACTCCCTTTATCGCTCACGTTCAGCCGAGGATGCACTAACGATCGCACGGACCATTGACAAAGACCCGAGTGAGTTCCTAAATTGGATTCACTGGAATAATGCCTCTCTTTTTGCAAATAATGGTGGAGTTCAGCGTGGAGCAAAAAGCATGAAACAAGCAGATAAAATGTTGATGGGGCGTTATCTAAACACCGCACATCGCTCTACATATTGGACTCAACATCTTACATCGCTTGCAGCTTCAATCGCCAATCCTGAAAGTATCCAAGGGCGGATATTTCCTTCCTATCCAAATTTTCTTCGTCGGGGAGGTTCGTTGAGTCGTCCAGCAATTATTGAGAAATTAAGTGCCTTAAGCGGGACAAGCAAGGCAACATCACGAGAAGAATTCCTCCCTGCTCTCATGCTTCTTGGCCGAGAAGATTCACCTCTTGGCGATCCAGAGAATTTCGACACCTCACTTCAAATTGGATTTACAGGAGAAGAACATGCAGCCTTGTGTGGTCTTGCGGCGTCAAGGAGGTCAACTAAAGAGTTGGTAAAAACTTACAAGGGGCGTCAAGAGAATTATATGGCGAAGAAAGCGGAAGAAATGTCATTAACTCAAATCCCTGAAAGCATAACAGCGTCTGCTCCATTACCCCGTCAAGAACATCATCAAGATTCAACCAACGACGAAGATGATGCTTCACCTGCCCCTGGGCAAATGAAATTATTTTGACTCGGATTCCTCTTTTTCTTGTAACATCCGTTTTACGACAGCTACACCTTTCACTTCACCATCGGATTTGTCTTCTCTCCTCCATGTGTGTGGGTGGAGAACAATTACAGCAGTTAGGAGTTCAAGTCGTCCGAACCACATTAAAATCGATGTGAGAATCAATTCACTTTTATCCATACCCACCCAGGTGTTTGATGGACCATATTCGCCGAGAGATGGACCAGTATTTCCGAGAGAAGATGCAACAAGACTGACGATTGATTCAAAGGATGCATCAGGCATCATGATCGCCAGAAGGATACTTGCTCCACCAAAAAGGATGACCCAAACAAAGAGCATACCCACAATAAGGCCGATTTGTCGGTCCTCAACAACTTCATTATTCATCCGAATCCTGTCAATTTTACGCGGTTGGGCTATTCTTCTCAACTCGCGCATTGCGATTTTGAACGCAAGACTCACGCGTAGTAATTTCAAACCACCAGCAGTTGAACCTGCAGAGGCTCCGATGATCATGAGAATGAACAAGGCAACATGCGTCACGACTGGCCAAGCCATGTAATCTTCCGTGGCATAACCCGTTGATGTTGCAATTGAGATGACATGGAAAATACCGTCTCGAATAGATTCACCATAGCCGTTGCCTGTATTCATCAACGTCAATGAAATTAGTGTAATGGCGAGGAGGAGGTAAAACGCATAATACCTAAACTCCTCATCCTTCCAAAGAAGAAAAATATTTCCTTTCCTACATAACCACAGCAATGTAAAGTTGACCCCTGCCAGAAACATAAATGCGATGATAATAACCTCGACTTTGATTGAATCGTAGTACCCTACACTTGCATCATGAGTTGAAAAACCACCGGATGGCAATGTCGTCAAGGCATGGTTGAAGGCATCAAACCACCCAATTTGACCAACAAAGAACAAGAGAAGGAACTCCAAAACCGTAAGAGTCACGTAAAGACCCCACAGGGCGGTTGCAGTTTCACGAAGCTTTGGTTTCAAACGGGATAATGAAGGGCCTGTAAGTTCGGCACGAGCCAGAGCCATTCCACCACCGAGAACGCGAGAAAGAATCATCATCCCCAACATGATGATACCCATTCCACCAAACCACTGAGTTAGCGACCTCCAAATAAGGAGCCCACGATGTTGAGCGTTAATACAATCCAATGTCGTTGAATCACACATCGGACTTGAAGACGCATGAATTACAGTAGCCCCCGTGGTCGTAAAACCTGACATTGATTCAAACCAAGAATGTACGAAACCTGTCAACATGTCGGAGAGTTCTGCACCCGATGTAAACGGGCCAACAAATACTCCACCCAACCAAAAGGGAAGGGAGCCTATCAGTACTGAAATAGGCCAAACCAACCCTACACCAACAAATGCCTCAACGTCTCGTAAACGCTCACTGGAGTCTGTACGGGTGAAGAAGAAAACCATGGCCCCACCAAGACTCAAGCTAATGAGAGCGGCTGGTCCAAAGGCCCGAAGACCTATGGATACATCATCCAAGATACATGTGATGATTCCACATATAACGAGAGGAATGGTGAACGCAATCAACGTCCAACCAAGAATCAGGTTGAGCACATCGCCTCGCATGACTACACCCTAAAGCGCTTCTCTGCGTCTGAGATCTTATCGTGATGACAGAATAGAATCACAAGGTCGTTTTCTAGGAGCAAGTGGTCGTCCGTTGGTTTTGTTGTATCCCAAGTACCGGAGAGGTTCTGTCGTTTGATAAATGCTAATTTTAGAAAATCCGGGAACTGTGCTTCTCCAACAGTTTTCCCGGCAAATTTGGCTTTCTCCGTCACTTCAAAGGTCATTCCGACAATGTTTGGAATGCCCGAAAGAAGCGCGAAGTGCCCTGACAGTTTATCGTGAATGTGCGTCAACATATTATCGACGGCGACCCGACGGCGGTCAACTGCAAATGAGATACCCATTCGCTGTGTAACCTTGACCAAATCGGCATCGTACAACATTAATCCCGTTCTTGAGACACCCATATCACTTGCGAGGAGAACTGCAGCAATATTTTCATGGTCGTTATCCAATGCACTCACCGCAACATCATGAGTCTCAATACCGATCTCGGTAAGAATCTCTCTGTCAAGATGATCTCCATGAATGATTTCCAACATTGGATGTGCACCAATACGAGACCCTGCAATTTCGTTTGCTAAACTTAAATCACGCTCCAATACAGTAACTCGACCGCCAAAATTCAACCATTCCTCGGCCATTTTTGTCCCAATCGCTGTTGCACCGATGACTGCAACCTTGGGAACTTCAGGGAAGTAGGTAATTTCATGACCAAACATGATCAATGCAGGGTTGAAACTTTCAAGGCCAATTGTAGCAACGGCGATTTTATCACCTTTCTCAAGCGTAGTTTCACCTGTTGGAATAATGCTGCGTACTGAGTTTCGTTTCAATCCAACAACCGCAGGCATTCCATGGACCATATCCTCAGTAAGTTCTGCTAGTGTTCGATTTGTTGCAGTGTGGGCGGTTTCCCCGATTTCCAATTCAATGACATACGCATCATCACCAAAGGGAATGACTTCCTCAATATCGGTTGAGCGCAACCCTGCATTCAACCGCTCAATGGCCCCAGCAAGAGGATTAACAACATAATCCACCTTGGACCAAGCTTTCAAATTCCCAGATTTGTATTCATTGATGTAATCCGGATTTCGCAGACGACAAATGCTTGTGATTGGGTGCTTTGATTCGCCCGAAGAATGTGCATGTGAAGCAAGAGAACAGGCGATGAGATTGTGCTCGTCAGATGGCGTTGCAGCAACGAATACAGAGGCTTCAACAATACCTGCCTCAATCAGTTTTTCCCGCGAGGTCATGTCGCCATGTATGACAAGACAGTCAAGGCCCTGAGCGTTGGATACAGCCCGAGAATCTTGGTCCATGATGACTACGTCATATTCTTCATCCCTAAGGGCTCGAGCAAGCTCAATACCCACCCGACCTGCTCCACCAATGATAATCCTCATATTACTCACCACCCCTCACTCAAAGGATTCAGCGTACTTCTTTACTTGATATGAACCACCAGCAATGCTTACATCATCGGTTGTAAGGTAACTTCGTTCCCGGTCAATTTGCCCGCCTAGTCCTGTGTGAAGCGTCTTTACAGGATGATAATAATCGTAAATAAGTTCACCCGATGGATCAGCAGTTTCAACCCAATCCATGTATGCAGTAGGTGTAGAAAGCAACCATTTGTTGTTCACTACATCCACAGGTGCTTCAACAAAGCAGGTTTCAAGTGAAATGGAACGGTCCTCACACCAAGAATCTTTGAGAGGTAATTGGATGTAGCCCCATGCGTGAGCTTCCCACCCCTCGTTAGTAAAGTGGGGGTCACCGAGAATTCCAAACGCATACCAACCGGGCACCCCCTTTGTCCTTAAGATACTAAAATAGGCGTTGGTCTGTTCATCACAATCACCTAAATTACCAGACAAACATGCGGGTCCGCTCCTTGCCGTATTTGGAGCTTCTCTATCGTATTCCACATAGGCGTGTAGGTAATCGAATGCTGCCCTTGAAAATGCATATGCATTGTCTGATTTACCCTCTGGAAGCGATGATGAAATTTGATCTGCTGCACTTTTTACAATCGCATCTTGTCCGTTAATCGCATAACTTGCAGAACCACCACGGTCATACCAAAGTTTTGCTCCAAAATCAGTTGCCTTCTGACTGTTTCGAAGTTGATAATCCTCAAAGTTTCCTGAATTCTCCATATTGATTCCATCGGATTTACCCGGAACGATTGATTTTACCCGAGCATCGTTCCACCAGGAGTATGAATATGAGGTCACCTGGACATCAAACGAATAGGAACTCGCCTCATTTGGGTCAAGATTCATCTTCACTTTGACGCACTTGGCTATAGGACACTGATTATCATCAGAACCGACGCTTGGCCACCAAATTTCATTCCCCTCCGATGTTGTAATGCGATCCCCATGCTCTTTGGAGGGCATACCGTCAACGGGAACATTCACCGATTGTGAACCTAAATTGACAGTGATCAATTCGGTTTTCTGAATCGTCATTGGTTCCATAGATGCGTCTCCATTGGTGTAATCAAATTGACTTATACTTCCCATCGCAGAAGTTATTGTAGGGGGAATAAGAATATTTTCAACAATGTAGCCTTCAACACCGTTATTTTGCACTTCTGCAACCTTCGATAGGGTGTAGGAGGCCTCAACCGGGTAAATGTGGTACCCAGCCATCGCAGCCTGAATCATTTCGTCAATCCCGCTAAATTCTCCCAGCACATGTTCTCTTGCTTGTGGTGAAAGCATGACAAACGCAACTAAGAAAAGCATGATCACGCTTCTAAATCTATTCTTACGACGTTTCATGATGTTTCGCTTTCGCCCTGTGTGAGTTTGAACTTGACCACGCTTTGACGGTTTTTTCGCCATCTTGTACGTTGTGTCTTTGGAACCACGAGAAAATTGCTGCTCAAGACGGTACGAAGAGCGGTCACCTTTCGGCAGGACTCTTCCACACGAATAGCAAATCGTGTCGCTGGGCAGCGTAGTGCTGCGGCAATAAGGGCAACTACCCATGATGTTTTGGCTTCGCTGACGCCGTATAACGATTCCTCCTAAGGACCCAAACCTGATTTTTGATAAGAAATAGTGATTTCAAGAACACAAAATCAAACATGAGTTGCTGAGTAAGCAAGTAATTACTCTTCACTATTACCGACTGATTCAACAACTTCTTCTTGCCCGCCCGTATTGACTGAGCCAGAAGTTTTCTCACGGGCTTGGTCGGCCCAAATCCTTCGCAAACGGCGACGTCCTTCCCGAGGTATGGATTCCCAAATCCACGTTTCAGATGCTGGCGTGGCGAGGAAAATGAACGGGAGGATAAACACCCAAATGAGAGGAATGAATGCCGCAGAATAGACTGAAACAAGTAGTGCTGAGCGCCAAAAAGTAGACCTCAGAATTGCACCCCATCGCTTGTCTTGAAGCATCATGTAACCGTGTTTTGCCGTAATTAATGCTTCAGCCCGTGGCGTGAACACGGAAATCAAAGCTATGTTGAGAAGTCCCAAAGGTGAGAAAATGCCTTCAAACTCAAACATACGATACATGAGAACCATAGCGATCATCCCACCAACTGCCAGTCCAAGAGCCCAGCCACTCGTCGGCTGTGAACCACCCTTTCGAACCCGTTTCCTGCGCAAGAGAAAATGGCTTCCAATCGATGCTAGGAGCGTCACTAAAACCAATGAGACAATGTTGAGCCCAGTGTAGACGTCATCATTTGTTGCTTGATTGTAGTAGGGAACAAACAAGGCTCCGTCTGCCGCAACAGCATAGAGTCCTCCAAGGACAATTCCCCAAAAGACTTGACTCCAAGCCGTAGGAAGGTCGTAAAAACCCGAGAAGCGAGTCATGACACCTCTCCACCCCAAGGTCATGCCCATGAGAGCGCAAAAACTGGACAACTGAAACAAGATGAGTTCAGAAACCATGTTCAGCGGTTCACCTCCCCCTTCATCAAAGCGTTGTTCCTTCAGGAGCGGGGCGAGGCATTCAAACACCCCTAGCGTCTCAGCGGATTATGGCCAGACTTCTTTTGTTCGGCGGAAAGGGTGGAGTTGGAAAAACAACGACTTCTGCCTCCACAGCAATATGGCTCGCAGATGCAGGCTTACGAGTTCTTCTTGTTTCAAGTGACCCCGCCCACTCCACATCTGATTCGCTTGGAGTCAAACTCGGCCCCGTGCCAACAGAAGTAGAAGGCGTCCCTGGTCTCTATGGATTGGAAATGGACCCCGAAGCAAAATTATCAACACTTCTTCCAAAATTCGGTGAAGCCATGAACAATATGGGAGGTTCTGGACTTGGTGGAATGAGCATGATGTTTGACACCGGTGCAAAAGATGAATTTGATGACATTAAATCCGATGTAAAGACCTCAGACATGATTTTACCAGGTCTTGATGAAGCGCTCGCTTTTGATGAATTATTGAAACACATGGAAAATCCAACTTGGGATGTCGTTGTTTTTGATACTGCACCAACCGGACATACACTTCGTTTCCTATCCCTTCCAGAACTGATTGAATCATGGTCGGGCCGACTTCTTCGCCTCATGCGAGTCTCCGGCGGTATACGCTCAATGCTATTTGGCAGGAAAGAAAGCGATTCTATGAAAGAAGAATTAGAACGCTTTCGTCGTCGTGTACTTCATGTTCGCAGGGTAATGAGTGACCCCGCCACCACATCGTTCACTCTCGTCACCATCCCTGAGCGTATGGGCGTCAATGAGACGGTTCGCGCATATGACTCACTCATGGAATTTCAACTCCCTGTTGGGGGCTGTTTGGTCAACAGAGTAACACCGGAATTTGAACATCCATTCCTTGCCAAGCGCCGTGGACAGGAACTTGAACGAATTGAGGAATTGAAAACTACGCTCAAGGATGTGAACGTTGGTTCGATTGAACTCGCTGACCAAGAAGTGGTTGGTATTGAATCACTTCGTCGCATTGGAACCTTGCTCTATGGGGAAACACACTCGATACCAGAAACAATTGGTCCTCACCACATAGGCTCAGTCCTCAAACACAAAGTGCATCGGGGAATGATTTCAGAACTTGAGGATGACATTGAGAAAGTACACCTTCACTTCCCAGGACTCAACCGTGAAGAGATGAGCCTACGAAGCGAACAAGGAACACTCTTTGTTGGCCTTAATGGGCGTGAGCAGGAGATTCCAACCCAAAGTTATGTCAAATCAAGTCAAGTGAAAGCATCACTCAAGGATGATGTCCTTTCTCTTAACATTCCTCGTTCAGATTCACCCGCCTGAAGCAGTGGGTTGAAATGGGGTAACCTCAACGCCCAAACATGGCTCTTGAAGGCTTATCCCGAGGCATCTTCCGCTCCTTAGGTTTCCTCAAGAATAAAAGAAAACTCGATGAGGAAGAATTGCGTGAAATGACACGTAGTTTACGAAGGGCTTTGCAAGAAGCAGATTTCAACATTCGGCAGACCAAAGAGATCGTGGACAGGCTTGAGTCTCGCCTAAGGGAAGAAGAACCACGCGTAGGGTTGACCATGCAAACCCACGCCATGAATATTCTTTATACTGAACTTGTAAGAATCCTAGGCCCTGCACCAGAATTCCAACCAAGAGGGGCAACACTGCTTTTGGTCGGCCTCTACGGGCAAGGAAAAACAACAACTACTGCTAAACTTGCAGAGTGGTACCGCAAAAAACACGGCCTTCGGGTTGCTGTAATTGAAGCGGACGTTCACCGCCCAGGAGCATATGCTCAACTCTCACAACTCCTTGAGGACTCAACGGTTCAGGTGTACGGAGAGCCCGACACAAAAGATGCGGTTACTATTGTACGCAATGGATTGAAGGAATGTGCTTCTGCAGACCTCGTCATCGTTGACACTGCGGGTCGTCACCAACTCGATGACGAATTGGTAGTCGAACTGGAAAACATTGCATCACTCACAAGGGCTACAGACCGTTGGCTTGTCATTGATGCACAAGTTGGTCAAGCAGCAGGTCCTGTTGCTGCATCGTTTCACAATCTTGCCGGAGTCACAGGTATTGTCATTACCAAACTTGACGGTACTGCCCGTGGCGGTGGCGCGCTTTCTGCAGTCGCTGCAACAGGCGCACCCATTGTCCATATTGGTGTAGGTGAACGAATTCAAGATTTGGAGAAGTTTGAGTCCGACCGTTTCATTTCTCGCTTGCTTGGGATGGGTGACATTCAGGGATTGATTGACCTAGCTCCAGAAGATATGGACCAGGAAGAAGCCATGCGTCTCACTCAACGATTGATGAGCGGACGTTTCACACTCAATGACATGTACAAGCAGATGGAGATGATGTCAAAAGTTGGAACTATTGACAAATTAATGTCGTTCCTTCCAGGGAGTATGCTTGGCGGAATGGGTGCTATGTCAAAAGGTCAAAAGGAAGCCATGCAGGGGAATCTTGACCGCTATAGAACAATCATGGATTCCATGACCGCTTGGGAAAAGAACGAACCTGCGAAAATAAAATCTGACCGGATTCGAAGAATTGCACGTGGCTCGGGGGTTCGGGAAAAGGATGTTCGTGAACTGATTGGCCAGTGGAATCGTTCCCGTAAGATGATGAAAGGAATGGGTGGCAATCGCAAACTCAACAAGCAGATGCGAAAGATGATGAAAGACGGTGAGATGGATATTGACCCTTCTTCATTCGGAATGTGAGACAACCACAGATTGAATGTGGGGATTCATCATCTCTGGTCGTATTGATTCGGATGTGCTTGTGACGGTAACACGGCAAAAATAAACAATACCAGCGACCCAATGTACGGGATAATCGCAAGTAAGATCCACCATCCGGAATTGCCGGTATCCTGGATGCGACGAACCATGAGGCTGATGAGAGGTATCAAAAATACAAACATTCCACAACCAATTGAAATCAATATATCCTCATTAGTTCCGTTCTGAAAAAGCACCATACTCGCACCAAAAGATAGCCCAAATAGCAGGTAGAAGGATAACATACCGAACCAAAATTCACTGCGTTGTGCTCTTCCTCTACCGGACCAATTCGAAATGGTATTGACAAAAGCTTGTATTGGATTTATCATTCTCTGGTTCAGATATGGGTTGTACCCGTTCATTTGCCCCAAGCCCATTGGATTTTGAGGGTCAACAAACACTTGGGCACCCGTATGAAACGGTACCTGTTGACGTACTGAACCAATGATCTGTGGTTGCGGTGGTTGTACTTGCGAGGAGGTTGTATTCGTGTCTCGAAGAACTGCATTTACAATTGCACCTACTGAAGGGGGTGGAGGTATTTCAGTCGCATTATTCGCTTCACCGATGTGGTCTGCACAGTATGGTTTTTCACCAGCCTTTCTTGATTCCCGGAAGAACGATTCGCAATTGGTGCAAAACAGTGTACCACAATTATCTTTGAAGCAGAACAATCCAGGATTATTGACCGCATCAATCGGAGTTTTACACATACTACAGATTTCATGATTCGAGCCCGAATTGATGATGATATCACCGGTTGTTGGTCCAATGGCGTTATGACCAACCTGAACTGAATCCGTGAGGTTTACTCCGGTTCCATCATTCAGTGACATAACATAGCGTAAACCACAGTTCTTTATCAATCTCTCACCATTGTTGGTGTTGAAATCAGGTTTAATCAGTACGTCTTTGCAAGCAAGACACGGCGAACAGTTGGCTCACCAGTCATGTGACAAGGCTGTGGTTCATCATAAGGCTCCGTTGCATCGCCAAGGAATGCAAATCCAGTGGTTCGTTCAATAATCTCGGCGTGAGCATCGGTTCCATCAAAAGCAAGTTCGTAAATATGGCCGTCCTTGACTTCCCCGTTCATTGTCCATTCGCCGTTAGCGTTGATAAATTCAGGAAGGGGTTGTACCACATCACCCATGTGCTGAGATGCTCTTGAGCGAAGTTCATCGCTAATCTCCCCAAGCACACGGTAGCATTCATCAACGATATTCTCCATAGCAAGTGGTTCCTTACCTCCAGTCCTGCGGGCTGCAAATGCGGTTCCTTGAGCGATATCCCGTGGTCCAATATCAAGGCGTAGAGGGACTCCTTTGATTTCCCAATCGTAGTACTTCTGACCTGGATGAATGTCTCGGTCGTCAACCTTGACTCTCAAACCACGAGAGCGAAGTGTACCTGCAATTTCGTGGGCCACCGCCACCGTGTCAACTTCTGCATTTTTACGAATCATTGGACAAATGACGACTTGGAACGGAGCGACTGCTGGCGGCATAATGAGGCCGTTCTCGTCGCCGTGCATCCCAACGACTGCCCCTAGCAATCGTTCGGACATACCGTAGGTAGTTTGGTGGCAATAGGATTGTTTTGCTTCTTTGTTTTCGTACTTCAAGTCAAATGCTTTCGCCCATTGGTCTTGATAATGATGGCATGAAGCGACTTGCAAGGTTCGACCGTTCGGCATAACGGCGTCAATTCCAATCGTGTACCAAGCACCTGGGAAGGTATCCCATAAAGGACGCTTTGCTTTGATAATAGGCAGGCAAAGATCGTTCATAATCTTGTCAACTATTTCCAAATCCTGTTTGATTTGGTTTGATGCATCTTCTTCATCAGCATGGGCAGTATGTGCCTCAAAGAAGTGGATTTCCCGAACCCGAATGAACGAACGTGTTTGCTTTGTTTCGTATCGGAACGTATTCACCATTTGATAGACTTTGAGTGGTAAGTCCTTGTGAGAACGAATCCACAGCGGAAACATGGTGTACATTGCTGTTTCAGAGGTTGGACGAAGGAACATCGGGATATCGAGTTCATTTTCACCAGCATGTTTGACCCAGTAGACTTCTTTCTTGAAACCACCGTCTTCATCTTCATCTCGCAAATCATCGGGGTCCACGCCTTCTTCACGTGCACGCTTGAGACGAGCGACCAATGCGTTTTCTTTTTCCAAAAGGACTTCTGGAATCAAGAGTGGAAAATTGACTTCTTCATGGCCTGTGCGCTCCATCTCTGCATGCGTCAACGAATCTATGAGTTTCATGGTTTTCCAGCCATAAGGCCTCCATACGTCCATTCCTTTGATTGGATAGCGCTTATCGACCAGCTCTGCTGCTTCTACGATAAATGGATACCATTCGTTGAAATTTTCGCTTTTCGAAGGAATCCCTCGCTTTGCTTTACCGTGGCCCATGGTTCGTGGGCTGGCTTAACTCACATCAAGATGACGGCTCAAGAGGCTTCTGCGTTGAGGTCTTTTCGCCCCTTAGAAGAACTGCAACTGCTGCTCCACACCAAACGACCTCAAGAACAAGAAACGCCCATTCATCAATTAGAAATGCTCTGATGGCAAGAAGTCCAGAACCAAACGCCATCAGCCATAGATAGACGGGTTGCTTACTGTGAAGCACATTTCGAGTTTCCAATAGAAATGCAAGAAGAATGCTTGCCATACCCACGTATGCAATGACCTCACTCAACAGCGTAAGCAAACGGTCACTTCCGACGGCTAAAGTAGACGACGAGAATTAAGGAACCGATCACCGCAACCAAATCTGGAATTCCAAAACTACCATCAAGAGCAGTGAGGCTCCAACCGTTTCCATTGGTAATTTCGTGGATTGAGGCCCAGTTAATTCTGTTGTAACCGTCACTTGGACAGAGGTCGCTCGGCTCACACAAACTTCCAAGTAAGTATCCAAATGCACCAAAGAGATTCAAGATGCTTGTGCCCAATAGGGCCAGTGGAATCAACGGCCGACGGGTTGTTTCAACCTCAGCAACTGGTGGCATGTCGAGAACCGGCAGAGGTGCCTGGATGGCGGAGACATCTGACTCAATGACTTCAATCAACATGTTTGTAGGGGGTGCGACTTCGGTAATGCCTGAAGCATGTGAAGGCTGCAGGTCTCGTGCCTTCACGGGTTGAACGGGTGCGATTTTAATGCCATAGATACGGTCAGCAAGGCTGACAAGAGTAGGGTCATCAGCAATATCAGCCGGGTCAAGTTCTCCATCGAGGAGTTGTTGAAGCCGTTCGCTTGTCGTTGCCATTATCCCGCCTCCGTTGTATCTGCGTGAACGCTTCCCTTCAAGAAGCCTCCTTTTGAGAAATCCTTCCCAGTTGTAGAGAAGATTCATTCACTCTTCTTCATGCATTTCATTGACATGTTCGTTCAATTGGGGTTCAGATGACAGGTTCAAATCGTCTGCGATTTGATATTTCCCATATAGCCGCTCATTCACGAGCAGACTGGAACAGTGAGGACAACGGTCGTTATTCCCAAGCATTAGTGGGCGAATGGCGAGAACTGCAAGACAGGAAGGGCATGCTGCAAGCATTTCTCCTTCCTCTAGGTCAGCCAGAGGGTTGAAGGAATCGCTACTGTAACCTGAGCGGTAAACAGGATGCCAGTGAAATAAAGCTCTTCGTCCGGAGCCAAAGGCCGCCCACCCCATGAGAAATACGAACAGCAGGCCGCTTAAACTCCCGCCGATGAGAACTGAAAGAAGGTTCAGGAACGCCAGAAATCCGAACATTACACTTGCCGTGACTAAGAGTCCAACTGCGGGCCAATATGCCCACTGACGACGCTGGCGGTAACTCGAGTAGATGCTAAGGGCTACAATTGCACCTGCGATGATTATGGTTGTTGATGTGGATTGGGATACAAGGTTCGTCGCAAGTAGCATCGTTGCGAGCAAGTAGACCACAATTCCTGCATCAACCAAAACTATGAACGAAGTGCCACGGTGAACGTGAGCAATCGGGTCCCGAGCAGTTGATGCTGAAGGAGCCGAACCCGCCAAAACGAGATCATCCGCTCTGGTGTTGCTCATGTGTTCCCCTAACGTGGGACCTTCTTGAAACATGTGGCCCATCACGAAGATGGTTAGGAGCGAAGAAGTCATGATGCACCGCTCAGTGGGAGGGCTATGGCCACCCGTGATACCGATGTCATTATGTCGGGAACTTCCCTTCAGGGGTCACGTATTGTTCTCGGTGTCACCGGAGGTATTGCAGCCGTTGAAACCGTCAAACTTGCAAGGGAATTAAGGCGCCATGGAGCAGAACTTACGGTCATCATGACACCATCGGCACAGAGAATCATCACACCACTCGCAGTCCGTTGGGCGTCCCAAGCAGATGTCATTACCGACTGGGACGGTGACCTCTCTGCACTGGACGAAGTCGACGCAGTATTGGTAGCACCAGCCACCCGAGATGTGATGGCAAGTCACCTTCATGGATTGCAGCACGGGCCGTTAATGATGGCCCTTTCAGTTGCAAGAAGTCGGGGGACCCCAATTATGATGATTCCAAGTATGCACGAAGACCTTGCAAAAGACCCAGTAACTGAGGATATCGTTGTTGAACTTCGAAATAAAGGAGTCTTTGTGGAATGGGGTCCAAATGAAGAAGGAAAGCAAAAAACACCTTCCTATCGTTCAATATGTGCAAATCTGGGCCATGTCATGAACCGGAGAAAAGTCAACCGCCGTTCTGTAGTCATCACCCTTGGCGCTACATCCTCTCCTATTGATGATATACGACACGTGCAGAATATGAGTTCGGGGGCAACGGGTTGGGCCCTTGCTGACCATCTCTTCCGCCACGGGCATGATGTTACCTGCGTGGCTGGATTGACGACATCTCAGTCCCCAGACTGGCTTCCACTCATTATCCGCACCCCGACACCGGATGAAATGCTCAAAGAATGCAAGGCACTCTCAAACGACGGCATCGATGCGTGGATACATGCTGCTGCGGTATTGGATTATATCGTAGATTCACCGGCCCAAGGGAAAATTGCGAGTCAGCAAGGTAGCCTTTCTCTTGACCTCGTTGAAAGTCCAAAACACATTCAAGAACTCAGGGAAGATTGTTTGGGAACTGTACGTATTGGTTTCAAACTCGAATCCGGCATAAAGCAGAAAGACCTGATTTACCGGGCGATCGCTCAAATTGAGACTTCAGGGATGACAGCGGTTATTGCAAACCGTTTGGAAGACCTCGAAGATGCAAACAAGCCACGGGGATATCTTGTGGATTCACTCGGTGCCCATTTTGTTTTACAAACCTCATCAGACCTCCATGACGCCATTATGACGCTCGTTGAGCGTGGCCCGGAGGCATGAACATGCGAAGGTTCGCCATCATTGGGCACCGTGCAATGTCCAAGGGCAAGTTGCCGCTAAATGATCTAGCAGGAGGCGCTGGCCGGATGGACGTCCTCGTCAGGGCGCTCATGGCTGCATTACTGACCAGTCATGGCTTGCGAAAGGATACTGAAATCATTCTCCATCTCGGTGGAGGCCCAGGACCTCCAAGGCGAATCCGGTTCGATGGTAGTGAACTCGTCGGTGTCCATGCTGAGGAACGTTCTATAGCCGGTCAAATTGGTAAAGTCATTGCCACCCCGCTCCCACCGATTGGACACTGGCAGCCCATCACACGGGGAATTGAACATAGCGGAGGAAACCTGAACACAACTCTGAGTCAATGGGGTGAACTTCCGGTTGTTGCCCTTGATGCAGACGCTCCTCGTCTTTGGAGTCCGGAAGCATCCTTGCCTGAACAGAGCAAGCATACTGAAGTTGACATCGGTTTTGTTCTCAGTGACGACCAGCCGCTTGACGAAGAGGTCCTTGATGGAGTGATGAAGCGTTCTCTTGGAGAACTGTGGCTTCAAGGGCATATGGCTATTGGAGTAGTTCATTTCCTTCTTGACGAAGGCGTTGCCCTTAATTTGGACTGAGCCAATGTGGCCAACCATCTGCTGAATTCATCAATACACTTGCAAGCAGGTCCTCATCCATAGCGAACGGATGGCTTTGGGGCCAAACTGCAAGGCATGAAAGACTGGCTTTGTCTTCTTCCACTGCATCACAATCACCGTACAGAACTTCACTGTGGTCAACGGATGCTGCGCCAATGGTGAAGGTCGCGACTTCGTCTTTTCCTGCACCCTCAAAACGTACGGCATTACGATACCACCGGACACCCAATCGGGTGCATGCCCATGTACCATCCCAAGTTGGTGGAACATTCAGGTTGAGCATCAGGTCGCCGTTCTTAAACGCTGTAAGCAAAGCCTTGTTGGGATCTTGAGCCCAAGGTTCATCATTTCCAGTAGTGGGCCATGAAGTGAAGTAATTCGTGTCCATTGCATCGTGAGGACGTCCTGCATTTGCTGCAACTCGAGGAAGAACTTCCATGGCACGCTCGACCAGTATGACGGTCGCCTCAATAGAACGAGCCATACCCTCTGGGTCAAATGATGTGAATGATGATGCGATAGCGGGCATTCCATAGAGGCCAGCTTCCCGAGCAGCCCCCATCGTTCCGCTGTGATAGGAGTCTTGGGATAGGTTTGGACCAAGATTTACACCAGATACAACGAGTTGCGGTTTGAGAGAAGGGACCAGATGTTCCAATCCACCATCCATAGCAACGATGACAGTGTCGCAAGGAGTTCCATCGAGTTCAAACAAATGGACTGGAGCGTCTTCTGGATTGAGGTCCCATGCTTGAACGAGGTCCGAGCGTTCACGAAGCCCCATGGGTTTCATGAGATTGATGCGCATTCCTGCTGCTGAGTGATTCTCACTCGGAGCGAGAACTACGATATTGTGACCCTCTCGATGCAGGGCTTGTACCAAAAGTCGGAAACCTTCGGCCTCAATGCCATCGTCATTAGTAAGCAACAACCATCCTCTATCGTTCGACATCGTTCCACCTTAACCCAAAGCCGCAGCATCAGTGCTTTGATTGTTCGCTTTTTCAAGAGCAACACGCTCGGAGGTGTAAACCACCAAGATAAGGCCTGACATGAGGATCAATCCTCCAATCCATGTCCAAGTTCCTGGGATTCCTGTATCAAAGAAGAGCCATCCAATGAGGGAACCTAAAACGGGTTCAAAGGTCACTGCGGTAGAGACAACAAGTGGTGAAATGTAGCGAAGACATGTGTTCAACCCTGTGTGACCAAGAAGACCTGCAATCAATGCAAGAAGGAAGAACCAAATGAAATATTCGGAAGCCACCCATCCTGCTGCTCCAAATTCAGTGATACCTGATTCAAAAATGTAAGAAAACGGCAAAAGTACAATTGCACCGATGAGGGTCACAGGGAAGGCATAAAGAAAAATTGGCATCCATGTTCGCAAAATCCTACCGACGACAATGTAACCTACCACGAATACTGCTCCGAGGAATGCAAGACTGTCCCCGAATACTGTAACCGTTTGGTCTCCTTGAGATGCTCCGTTATCAAGGAGGGTGATTCCAGCCCCAACAAAGCAAATGAAGGCCCCATACATCTCTGTATGATGGGGATACCTCACACTTGGAAGGAACCTAGACAGTGCGATCATACCCACCACGATCACCAACGGGTGGGCGGTCACGAAAAGCAACGAATGGGTCAAGGAAGTCTCGTCCAAACTTGCTACCCAAGCCCCAAAATGCGCAGCAAGTGCAAGACCACTCCCCACGAGTAGCATCCAACTTCGTTTCGTCCAAAATTGTGATTTGACCTCATCTGATGTCCCCCTCCATTGAATCAATGCAAGTGGTGCAAGGACAATTGCTGTCAATTGAAGTCGCCATGATGCTCGGAGCAGAGGAGGTATCTCCTGGACATGTTGGAAAAGGGCCCCTGCACTTGAGACACCACATACTGCGGCAACGAGAAGACCCCAAACCCAGGTCGGCACTGGACCCTCATGTGCCATGATGTCACGCTCATGAATCTTGCAAGACTGCGTCCTTGCTGTCGCCACCAATAACGCCAGCCCTCTTGAACAGGTAGTAAATACCAGCACCAACTACGACGTTAATGGTAATCAGACCAAACATTCTGATGGCATACCAAGCACCTGAATCTGGGAAATCATTGATGCCCATAATCGTCCTCGGATCACCGGCTTCATCGTACCATATGGAATCAATGAAGGATAGGATACTCGACTCTGTTCCAAAGAAGGCTTCGCCAGTAAGCAAACCGGCCGCTACCATGAATGTACTGAGGAGAATCAGTGCCCGTTGCTTTTCTGCCGCAGTCGTTCCTTCGCTTTCTTTGAGTGCATCAATTCTTGGAGCCAATTTCTTGTCTTCCCAGTTGTCACGAGCAACACCACCAATGAGCATTGGAAGCGTGTGCGGAACGTCGAGATACATTCCCAATCCAAAGGAGGTACCCATTCCTGTAGCCCATTCCACAAACATTCCGAGAAGGAATCCAAGTCCAAGGAGAACCAAGTCTCCTTGGCCTTCTGCGAAGATGACGGAGAATGTTGCAAATGCATTGGCTTGAGGCGCAATGAGTTGGATTCGACCTTCTGCAAGTTGAATGGAAAGGAAAATCGCAACACCTGCTCCAATGATTGCTCCTGGAACAACGCCCATAATATTCCCTTTCGAGATGTGATACGGACGGTTTCCGATGTAGAGACTGTTCTTGTAATCTCCAATCACAGTACCTGACATTGAGATTGCAGAGCCAAATACCGTTGTTCCGACAAGTCCCAACAAAACAGCGTCTTGAGTGTTGAGGTCCAACAGTTCCTGTGCGTTCAAAAACACACCAAGAAGCATGAGGAGGACGATAAACGAAGTACCTGAAACAGGTTCAATTCCTGTTTCCCCCATAACACGGACTGCAATTGCACCGAGCATGAAGGTGGTGAGTATGAGAACGAGAGCAAAGACGAGCGAGGCGAGTGGAGAAAATCCACCAACGGTGAAAATCAAAATCATAGCAAAGAACGTGACACCCATGAAAATTGGAATGTGTTTCAAAGGCCACTCATACCAACCTTTTCCTTCCATGTATTCTTGACTGCCTTCGCCAGTAAATGCAGCACCAATATCAGTGAAGATGTTAGCAAATGTACGCCACATCTTAGCCAAACCAAACATTCCACCACCGACGATTGAGCCGATAGCAATGGTTCGTACGGTTTTCCCAAAAGCGATCATCTGAAGCGCTTCAGAACCACCGTCGGCATAGGACTGAATTGGGATATTAGCTTGTTGTGCGGCGTCGTAAATGGGCACGTTCAAGAAGACTGCAAGTGGGACGAGGAAAAACCATCCAACAATTGTACCAAGGTTGACGAGGAACGCAACTCGGGTTTTCATAAACCATCCAATAGCAAACATCGACGGAGTTAGGGCTACACCGATGTAGGTGTAGGCAAATGGATTCCAAGCAGTTTCCGCAGACCAGTGGGTTTGACCCAACGAGATCCCGTCATCAGTACCTGAGGGTTGGTGAATTTTACCACGTGAGTAAAAACTTGCTAGGCCAATGTCACCGTAATGAATGCTTTCTGCAATGAAATCCATCAGAGCGATTTTTCGATCATTCATCCAAATCAATGGATACTCAATCAAGAACAGTCCAACCATTGTCACTACAGTCCAAATTCCAATTGTTTTCAACGAATCACGCGCATGCTCTACAGCGCCCGTGCTCACGTCTGATGAGATATCTAGCATCTTGAGGGTTGCTTCAAAACCTGGAAGTGGGAGTGGATCTTCAACCAGCCAGACCCTTCTAAAAATAATGAAATACATCACGCCAAGGAACCCTGCAAACATCGATGCTACAATTCCAACAAAGGCAAGTCGGAACGTGTCTCCTTCACCTAACGTCACCAATGGACCCGATGCTAATGCATAATCCGGTTGACTGGCCAACAGGAAAATCGCAGGGAACGTGAAGATGAACCCAGTTGATGCGTGGGTTGCACCAGTGGTAGCCGAGGTCGCAATGTTGACTTCAGAAGGAGACCATTTGAGGGCCATTCCAAGAAGGTAAGCAATATACCATGCCGCAGAGATGGCAAGACCGAGTTTAAGCCCGATATAGGCCGTAACACCAGAGAAAATTGCACCAATTCCAATACCAATGAGAACCTTTGGCGTACTCCAATGTGACACTTCAAAGGACTCTTGAAGGTTCTTTTCCTCAAGGTATTGTTCCAAGACACCGGTGTTGAGATTGTTGTACATCTCATCGTCAAGCCATGTTAACGTTCCCGCCTCTATCGCCTTGAGACCTTCTGAGGTCACAGGCTGCCTGTACGCTGATTTTGTCACTGTTTTGGCGGAGGATGGTTTCTTTTCTTCCATGACATTCACCGTCCAACGCTTCAGCGCTTGGTGTGAAGGGTGTGAACCCACTTCATGACGCTTACGCTACCAAGTTCTGGACAGAAGCCCATTTTGATGCTCAAGCTGATGCACGGTTGCGAGCATCTTCTGCCTTAGCGACGGCGATACCGTCTTCGACATCGACCATGCGGAGGATGATTGCACCAGCGACGATCAATAACGAGATTGCGAAGATACCAACACGGGAATCAAACCAAACGGTCATCAACGAATAGATAAGTGGTCCCAAAAGGGCTGCGACCTTGCCGAAGAAGCCGAAGAAACCAAAGAATTCAGCAGAACGTGTTTCTGGAACCATTTGTCCGAACATAGAACGGGCAAGTCCTTGTGAGCCGCCCAAAAGAGCACCGCCAAAGACACCCAAGAGAAGGAACTGGAAGAAGACCGAAAGGCCAAGTGGTTCCCAAACAAGAGAACGAGCAGTCTTAGGGATAAAGTCCAATTTACCGTCTCCAAGACTTGTCGGATGGTCAACACCTACGCTGGTCACATTACCAAGGGAGCCATTTTCAACACTGTAGGAGAACCGTGATTCAGCCATCGTTGCTTCAAGAGCAGCAAGAGATGTAGCATTGAGGTTCACTGCAACTGCTGTAGCAGTTCCATCATCCTCATATGCCCACTTTACCGCATATCCCCGGTCATAGTCCTCGTTTTGAGTCACAGGAAGGATATCTTCGTAATCAAGTGCCCACTGTTGTTCATTGTCGTCGGGGAGAGCTGCGATATTGTTCACGCCTTCTCGAGCAGTTGCAATGTAGGTACTGTTCTCAGCATCCCAGGTATATTGGATATCATACTCATCGTGGTTTTCGAGTTCAAGAGGGGCGAATGAAAGCGCTCCAACGATAACGAAACACCAGCATACTAATGAGAATTGAAGGGCAGCTTTCGTGCCCCATCTTTCTGCTAATTTGGTAAATCCAATCGCTGCAGGTGCTGCAACGAACTGAATAATAAGGATGGTAGCAATAAGGCCCGAAACCGTAAGTCCAAGGACAACAATTCCGAATACACCAGAAAGAGCAGTTACTGAGTTGATTCCGTCAATAAAGCAAAAATAAGCAATCATGTAGATGAAAAGAGTTCTAAATTCCTTGATACCCATGAGCGTCTTCTTGACTTCTCCTAGAGCCATCATTGTTGATGCGATGAGACCCATTGGTTCCATTTCATTCGCAATATGCGGTTCTGGAACCATCTTGAAGGTCATTTGTGCGAACCCGAGCCACCAGATACCAGAACTCGCCATAGCGAAAGGAATAACCCAACTTTGAACTGAACCGCTTTCGTTGGTGATGAAGGTGACCATGAGCAAGTGAACGAGAAGGAGAATTCCTCCTCCGAGATAACCTGCCGCAAATGCTTTGTTCGAGATTGAATCCATTTCAGACTCATCGCCCATGTGAGGCAGCAAAGCATTGTAAAATACACCGGCTCCGTTCAAACCGACGTTGGCAGCCATGAACATAATCATGGCCCATATCCAACCTATAGAGACTCCAAGGTAAGGAGATAAAGCAAGAAGGATACAAGAAACTGAACCCAGGATGGTTAGAACTCGTAACCACCACATTTTGATCATTCGTCGGTCCGCGATAACACCAAGCGAAGGTGCACAAATTGCTACGAAAAGAGCACCGAACATGACTGCAGCTGAAAACATGGCGTCAGCAGTCCATTCGGAACCGAGGATCTTCATCGAGATTCCGTTCGCTTCCATAAACAGATAGGCGAACCAAGCAGGGAAGATGGCTGTTGTGACTGAGGTCTCAAAGGCACTTTTCCCCCAGTCATAGGCGCAATAGCCTCGGACGCGTTGGTCAGTATTCGATGGTGCAATTTCGTTCTCCATAACACCGGAGCAACGACATAGCATATGAACTCATTTCCGACGAAATCGGAAATTTAGTCTTTTAGGATGGGGTTTGCGTTTACCATCAATGGTCACGAATGATGATGTAACGGCCAAGGGCTTCTTGCCACATGATTTTGTTCCCTGATTCAACATTCATTCCTTCTTCAGAATCTGGAAGAGGGAGAATCATCATGGAGTAATCTCGGTCATTCATTGCATGGACCTCAGCGCCTTCGATGTGAGTTACGGTTGCGGT
>CALKGM010000005.1 GCA_938084675.1 Candidatus Poseidoniaceae archaeon | reverse complement strand
TTTTGATACCACGCAAGCGTGTAGGTTTCGGCGTACCGGTCGTTCGTGATTGAAGTGTGCCCTAGGGGGCGAACAACGACGAGCATGTCCATCTGCCCCCCAGGTGATGCAGAACCTACACAAACGACTTCACCTACCTTGAGTCCTTCCTTAGATGTTGAAATGAGGGATTTGACGGTGAACAAACGAACCTCAAGAGTAACATCAGCATCCCCTCCAACGTATCGGTGGGTGCTTGGGGCTGCAATAGGCTCCAGTTCTACTTCGCTCGGGTCCAGCCGGACAAAGGGTATTTGCTCATCCAGCAGCGCAATGGATTGTTGCATCCGAGACGATTCAACACCCAGCGAAAAAGCGATGTTGAACATCGAAGCCTCTCCGCCGAAACTTCCTGTTTGATGTGGCATACGAACGGTTAGGGATTGAACGATTTCAAGTGACGGCATGAGCCAAGTGTACTGTTCACTGGCTGGATACAACGGCGCATCAGGGTTCTCCAAAAACGTAGGTTGGCCCCATTCTTCGGGAGCAGAAGGCGTTGAAACAGGAAGCATACCTCCACCTGCGAACATCAAAAGGCAGAGAAAGAGAGCAATAAGGCGAGGTTTGCGATGCTCGCGCCACTCCGTTCTTCCCGCAGGACTCAATGCAGTAAGTATCAGCATCACCGGCAGGAGCAATAGAATTCCATACGGAACAATCCAAAGTAAAATTGTAAACATGACAGCCATAATCACGCCGTTACGGCCAATTGGATGGGTCCAATGCACGGGTGGTTCTTGAGGAACTCTACGGTTGAGGATGTAGAGGGCAGCTCCACCCCCTACAAGCGGAAGCAACGAATGAACAAAACCTTGCCAGACCATGCACTTCGCTCTCATGATTCAACAGAGTACCATGAGGGTTTGGGTCGTCCCAAGGTTGATGCAAGGGTTTCGCTTAAGCCAGACCATGGCGGAACCTCTTCTCACGTTCGCCAACGCTGAGCACCGCCATATGATTTCGGTTCCGACCCTACCTCGTCCTTGGAAGAAGGTGAAAGGGCCAGGGATTGTTGGCCTCAATTTGGACATCTATTCTGGATGTGTGTTGGGGCTTGTCGGGCCAAATGGGGCTGGGAAAACAACATTGATGCGAATGATGGCGGGGATTCTTCCTTTGCAAGCCGGAACGGTAACTGCTCGTTTCTCATCATCCGAAGCAAAACATGTCGATGATTTACGGCAATGGGTTGGCCACATGCCCGAACAGGTGCGATGGCAGGGTGCTCAAACCGTCCGAGAGGCGCTGGAAGCCATCGGCGACATGCGCAATACTCCCAGTAAACGAATCGAGGGATTGCTAGATTTGGTCGGGCTAAGTCTTCGTAAAGATGAGCAATTGGACAATCTAAGTCAGGGTATGCGTCAGCGGCTTTCTATCGCTGCGGCTCTTCTTGGTTCTCCAAAAGTACTTCTTTTGGATGAACCGTTTAACGGCCTTGATCCTGTGGCTGCTGAAGCTTTTACTCAACTTGTCAAACGCCTTGCAAGCAAAGGAGTGGCCGTAGTCATTTCATCGCATATGGTTGCTCAGTTGGACCAACTCATCGACCGAATCGCTCTCTTGCACCGTGGTCAGTTATTGGATGAAGGTAACTTGGAGGAAGTAGAGCGGCGCCTCAACCTCTCAAATCGGTACCGGATTCAGGGCAAGGGCGCGATAGATATCGCCTCCCTACTCTCCGATATTGAGCATGAACATCTTGATTTTGAGGGCGATGAGAATGAATGGTCCTTCGTTTTCCGCGGGCAAGCTGAAGCAGTACTGCATTCACTCATGGCTTCTGCAACCGTCACATCTTGGTCGCCGGTTGCTCCGAATTTAGTTGAATTGCTCTGTGCTGCAACCGGCATGGAGGTTGAAGATATTTCATTGGAGGTAGGCTCTTCAGCAATGCTTCCAATGCGTGTTCCGGAGGTTGAGGAAGATGAGTGACCGGGGCCGTATATGGCGCATGAGTCAACGCATTCGCGACCGTCAATTGTTTGGAATCCGATTGAAGATTATGCTCCCGATTCTCATACTTTTTCTTCCAGGGATGGCGTGGGGCTTCTCCGACCCTGAAATACTTCTTCCAGGAGGTCACCAACCCTCCACCCCGATGGAGGTTCTGTTCTATGCGTCCCTAGGTGTGGTATTTGGGGCAACGATGTGCGCTGTATTGTTATCCTTTGATGGCATCAGTCGTGACCGCTCTAGCGGAATGCTTGAGATACGCCTTGCCCAACCAATGCCGCGTAAGCACCAAGCAACGGCGTTGATTTTAGGGCACTGGCAAGCCATCGCGCTCCCTGTTTACGCCTTGATGCTGGTATGCCTTGTTATCGTCAGATACCGAATGTCAGAATGGCCAAGTGTGGTTGAAACGCTGGTGTATCTGCTCTCTACAGGTCTTATTCTTCTTTGGTACACGCTTTTTGCACTTCTCGCATCTACCTCGGCCAAAGAACAAGGAACAGCCGTAGCCTTCGGAATCGGGGTGTGGTTTTTCTTCACGTTCCTTTGGGCGTTGGTGACCACTATGGTGGCCTACGCCTCCGGAGTTGCCATTGGTGAGTCTAACGACCCGACATGGGTAGCGCTTGAAGGTGCACTCGACCTCCTCTCTCCCAACGGTGTCTACCATCACTTGCTTGAGACGCAACTCCCTACCGTTGACAGAGGGATTTCATCATGGCAGGCATGGTTCGGCGCTGCGATATGGACAATTGTACCGTGGTGGATGCTCCATCGGCGCATGGAAGGCCTTGTTCCGTGATGGATTAAAGGCAATTGTCTATGAAGTCCAAAGTACACGGAGTAGCATGACACGCCTATTCTCAGCGCTTCATCTGACCTCCCTAACGCTTGTTTTCTTGATGATTTCCAGTGTGATGGGGCCCGCAATGAGCACCAATCTTAGCGATGAATCCGACCCCATGAACGCTGAAGGGCGGCAAGATACCTTGGATGTTGATTGCAGCGGATACACCTTTGAAGACCTCTTTGAATACGATTTTGCTCTTTTTGAACTTGAAGTGTTTGATGACTGGGCAACCGGCGATATGTTTGCCAACGCATGGGTGAACGGATCCAATTCCCCTATCGTACGAGACAATCTTGACGGTTTATTCGAAGGTCTGCCAGGCGGTGGAAACGACTGGATCAGCACCGACGAGCGAGATGCAGTACGGAGCATTGGCCCAAAGTGCATCGCTGACATGGAAACCCGCCTCGGAATGCGTGAAGGAACTCCTCACTCCGGTGGAGTGGATTGGAATGATTTTGAATTCGTAGAAGATGGAATCGGTTTGGATGAAGTGAATCTCGTTCCTCAAGAGCACCAAGAGGCTCGAACCTGTACGAATTTTGGTGCTGCACAGGACTGTAAAGAAGTTCCAGTTTCGATAACTGATGACATGGAAATCAGTCTTGGTTTGGCGGACGGACAAAGTAACAACGTTCGCTGGGACCAACTCAACAACCAAGGAGTTTCAAATTTCACCATCGGCCTCAACATCACCAACATGAGCAATGCAGCATTGGTGGTCACCTTCCCGGTGTTGTCAGGACTGCGGATGTATGATTTCCGAACGACAGACAACGCTCCCGATAGTGGCGACACCTGCGATAACATCGCTACACCTTCCTCCACATACTTACCCGACGGCGCACTTCAACTGACACAATTGGTGTCCTTTGACCGAACTCAATGGGACTTGATTTGTAATGTCTTCATGGACTTCACAACCGAAGTCCCTGAGGTGAACGATGTTCCTGTCTGGACCAGTGCTGCCCCCGAAAACGGAACACGGATTGGAACCAACGGTGGAACTACCATGTTCGCTACGGCAGATGTTGGAAACCAATGGGCCAGCGATGATGACGGATGGTCCCTCGATTGCACTTTTGATGCAGAGGGATGGAGTATTTCCACCAATGTCCTCGGAGATTTCTTTGTGACACAACCCGAGAGTTCAACGAGTTCAACTGCAACATGCCAGTCGGTTGACCCACTTGGAGCAACCGACGAAAACAACACAAGAATGTGGATGTTTGGAACCCTCTTCACCTCAACCGCAGTTGTAAGCGAGGATGGTAAATCTGCAGTGATGACCGTAACTCCTACAGATTTCATTGACCAGTTCATCGTCTATCCTTATGCAATGCAGGGCTCATTTGAGGTAGCAGACGATGCTTCAGGAACCGTAGCAGGTACCCCCTCTGACATCACGCTTTCATTGGAAGGTATTCGCCCAGGAAGCTTCTCAATCGGCGGAGTGGTACAGGCTTCGAACATGCTACCGTATTCATTCATCGTTGATCTTGGCGTATTCAAACCGAACTCGGCGCCTGTACTTTCAGTAGCCGTCAACTTTGATGGAAACAATGCAACATGGGATGCAAGCGGTATTCAATTTGAATTGATAGGTCTAGCAAATGACCCCGACTCTGAAGCGGTTACATTGTCCCTTACTATCTGTGGGGCAGAAACATCTGGATTTATTCAGGACCAGATCAATTGGCGTGTTGATGTCTCAATCGCGATATGCATGGCGAACGGACTGGAAACATACGATGTCATCATCACTGCGACAGACGAGTCTGGAGCAAGCACAAGTCTCAATGTTGGAATAAACCCTCCAGACCTTCAAGAAGACACCACAATCATCGTTGATACGACCGAAGACAGCGCCCTGCCATCCCTGTCAATGCTCGCTGTTTTGTCCATGATTGGTATCGCCGCTCTTCTAGGTCGCCGTTCCGATGAATGAACCGGCACAACCAAAAGGAGAAGGCTGTGGGTTTTGAACGGGGAGACCATGTTCACCGGCACGATTGAATCACAAAGTCACGAAGGTGGCCTGCTTGTTCGCTTTGAGGGTTCGTCCCCATCACTTGATGCTATTCTCGTACTCGCAGAGAACGGAACATACGTCGGAAAAGTGGACGGAGTCTTGGGTTCAACCAATCAACCAATGGCCCACATCGGACACATTGACCGTGAACTCAAACTTGACGACCTCTTGGGCTCTCATGTCACTATTCGGGCCAAAAAACCACGCCAAGACCGAGAAAAATTCCGCCGTGATTCACGCGATTCCAGAGACCGCTCTGGTAGTAATGACCGTCGAGGTGATTCACGCCGTGATAATCGCAATGACCGCGGCGACCGTGGTGACCGAAGAGACCAACGCTCCTCGTTCAACGATAACGATTGGACGTGCCCAGAATGCAAAAATTCCAACTTTGCCTTCAGGCAAGCATGCAACCGATGTGAAGCCCCCCGTCCTGGTGGCGGTGGAGGTTCTCGGGACAACGGAGGCCGTTCGGACCGAAGGCCACAACGAGATGGTGGCCGATACGAGCGACATGGTGGAAACAATCGGCAAGAAATTTACAACGATAATGATTGGACATGCAGAGAGTGTAATAACTCAAATTTCGCATTCCGTCAAGCCTGCAACCGATGTGAAGCCCCCCGCCCTGGTGGCGGTGGAGGACGATCCGGTGGAGGAAACCGTGATGGAGACCGACGCAGTGGCGGCGGCGGATACGGCGGAGGAAACCGAGGCGGAGACCGTGGTGGAGACCGGCGCAGTGGCGGTGGTGGATACGGCGGAGGAAATCGAGGCGGAGACCGTGGTGGAGACCGACGCAGTGGCGGCGGATACGGCGGAGGAAATCGAGGCGGAGACCGTGGTGGAGACCGACGCAGTGGCGGCGGCGGATACGGCGGAGGAGATCGTGGTGGAGACCGACGCAATGGCGGCGGATACGGCGGAGGAAACCGAGGTGGAGACCGTGGTGGAGACCGTGGTGGAGACCGACGCAGTAGCGGCGGAGACCGTCGTGATAGCAATCGACGCCCACAAAGCAACGACTCAAATTATCGTCATGCAAAGGGAAAACGCCCAGGGCACGCTCACAATCGGGGACCAAACGACCTCCAACCGAAGAAGAACGACCGATACGACGATTGATTGGGGGTTGACAACTTGAGCGCAGAAACGCATTATCTCAATGCTTTGGAAGCTCTTGATGCGGGAGATAGGTCCAAAGCCCTCGAAGAGGCCAAAATCGCCACCTCCCTTGACCCTGAACACACTGAAGCATGGTCAATTTATGTTGAAGCTACCGTTCCTGCCCGTGGCGAACACATGACCATGCTCGATGCGGCCCAAGCATTAGCTGCGGTGAAAAAAATCGTGGCTCTTGACCCAACAAGATTGGACATGTGGCTTCGCGGTGGGCGACTTATGGCCGACGACCTTGGTTTGCTACACGATGCGTTACACTGGTGGCAGAAATGCCGCAACTACACGCCTAATGAAGCAACACCTCTTGTTGAAATGGCTTCAATTCTTGCTGATATGGGGGAATATGAAGAGGCTCAACGCAGGCTGGAGGCCATTCTCGAAGAAAACATGGACGTCCCAACCTCTCAATTCACTCGGATTAACGGGCTATTGAACTTGGTTCGGGCTGCTGCAGTGCAAGACTCCAAGGAAATTTTCCGACCGTATGAGAAGCACCACAATGGTTGGGAGGCCATCCGCCAGAAAATGAAGAAACCCCCCATGTCTGAAAATTTCATTTTCCTCATGGTGTCGGTTCCCCTTCTTTTGGTGGTGATTTATTTCTCGCAACAATTTGCAGGACAAGGATGGGGTTCATTTTGTCTTACAACTATGGTCATCCTGTTCATCGTCCTGTTTTCAATGAGGACTGCAAAACGTTGGTTCCAACTCATTAATCGCCCTGCATTCAATCTTTTGCGGGCTATGAATTTTGAAGCCTCTACCGGTCATACGGTCCTCCAAGAAGACATTCGAACATCTATTCTCTACATGTATATCATGCAACGAAAACCTAGATCATGGCAGGAACGCATGCTGAAAATCATTGACAGAGGGGCATCTCTTCCAAAGAATTGGAAGCAACGACTCCCCGATTTTGAGGCCCACCATTCCTTCTATGACGACGAGGTTGAGGAAGATGATCATGAGGGCCTGCGCCCTTACGAAGAAGAGTGATTTACGTTAGCAGGGTAATCGTCAAGATAGGCGGTTTGTTGCGGAGATAGCATACCAATGCTAAGCCCAACGTGTCCAATTTTGTTCTAGAAAGGCCCGAGTTTTTTCCTCCTTAGAGGTCAGGTACACTACCGGGTCCATTGGAACCTTCTTCAATAACTCGGAGTATAGTCTGGCATCGATTTACTGAGGGCACGTTGTCGTACCCGTTCTTGCCGGCAATCGCTGGATATCTCAGGTCACTTGCTTTACCTGTGGCTCTCAAGCGATGAACTCAGGGTAATGTTCCCCCAGCCTCTCTAAGAACAGCTCCTGCGTCATCAAAGCCTTCTCCATGGCCAACGGACGATAGGTCGTCCATCGTCATGTGTCTGTCCCTGTCACTGCTGCGATTGAGCGTACTGGATTGCATATTGCTGAGCGTAGGCAGCCGCTGTCGCAGCATCGTAGCCTTGGCCAACAAATTGCTGATAGTACTGTTCGTAAATCGCCTGGTCGAATCCACCAGCGGCAGGTTGAGCGACGGCTGGCTGAGCAACAGCAGCTTGGGCTGCTGGTTGAGCGGCTGCACCTGCGGCATCTCCACCGACGTATTGTGCAGCGAATGCACGAGCAGTCTCTTCAGGATAGCCCTGAGCGATGAGTTGCTGGACATATTGCTCTGTTGGGTCAAGTGCATCGGTGCCAAAGGCCCCACCCATGTCTCCAAAGGTATCTTCCTTTTCTCCGCCACGGCGCATGAACATCAGGGTCCCTACGATGATGAGTAGAAGGAGTCCTCCGGCAGCGATCAGCATTGTTGAGTCCAGTCCGTCCGAACCTCCTTCAGTACCGTCTCCAGAGGGAGTTGCATCAGCCCAAAGGCCTGTAGATGGGTCAAATGTCCATGCTCCAGACCATTCACACTCGTCATTGTCGTTCATAATCCAGCGTCCACCAGCTGCTTCTGCAGCAGGGTCGATTTCAGTTCCCTGACAGATTGGGAGGTTGATGGTGATTTCTCGGTAGATGCGGTCTGCGTCTTTGGTTGCGTCAGCACCTTCGTACACCAAGAGGTAAACGGTTACTGACTGTGGGGTTTCGTTATCGTAGAAGCTCTTCAAGTTCAGGGTAAGTTCCCAGTTGTCTCCGTTGGCAAGCTTATCTGTCTTGTCCCAAAGTTGATTTCCAGGGCCAAGGAAGTCTTCACTCAATTCGAATTTATCGAAGCCCCCTAAGTCGAAATCACCGCTGTTGAAAGCGACTTCAATGTAGACGTCGCTATCTTCAGACCCGCTCAAAATTTCACCACTCAAGGTAATGTTATCGTCGGTGAACTGAGTTCCATTCTGGGATTCCTGCGTCCATGTAAAGTCTACTGGCTCGTCACCCATGCCTTCAGCAAGAATCACGAAATACATTCGGTATTCCTCGGAAACACGTCCAGCACTATCTGTGACAGTTAGTTCAATCTTGATTGAATTCTCAATTGAACCAGTTTCGTCAACAGTGACATTCTGGAACTTGTAGGACCACAAACCACCGCTTGCGGCAGTTTGAGTGTAAGTGTCACCAAGCAGTCGGTAGTCATCGTCGCCATATTTTGCGTCGTAGAGAACCTTCCACTCGTAACTCTCAATTCCGTTTCCGGTGAGAGCATCTGCGTCAGATGAGTTGCTTGCGTCAAAGTGGACGACCAGTTCCCCACTATCCTCTTGGAGGACGATTCGGTATTCATCATAATCCACCCCTTGGTAGGTTTGAGGCTCTCCCATAGAGATGAAATCCTCATATGTATCTCGGATATCAACTTCACCTTCGGCTATTGGGATGAATTCATCAGCTTCTGCATCGTTGGTTTGTACGGTGACTTTCAACTGGCGAGAGTGTCCTTCATCATCATGGAGGAAAAGCGTGATGTGCCACTCTTCTCCCTGAGCACATTTCGTTAGGGATGACAAGTCGATCTTGCAGAATTTCTTTACCGGCATCTGTTCAGATGTGTGGCCAGTGTTTCCGTTTGCTAGGGTGTTTCCAGCCCAATCGTTTGGACCATCAATAACCCAGTCCGCATGTAGAGATGCTTCAGTGTCGCTGAGGAAATCAAAGGTGAGTGTAGCGTTGCTCTTCATGTAACGCACCTTATATCCGTTGGTATTTGGATTGTTATCTGGGACTTCTCCGTTGATGGTGATGTCTTCATTATCAAATCCTTCAGGATAGGGTGTAACTTGGTACTTCAAGAGATTACCAAGGAGTGGGAATGTTGAATCGTTTGCACGATTTGAATTTCCTGCGACGTCAATGGTCGTGACGATGAGCCCTCCTTGCGAATAACTGCAAACTCCTAGGAGCGTATCCTGGATGTTGTCATTTGAGCGAATAATGCGTTGGAATTCTCCACCACTTTCCATGTATCCTCCACCGCAAACGGTCGGTATTTCGGTCTGAGTTACACTTGAGGTGCTGATGACGCCGTTTGCAACGACAGTGTCGCCAAGAGCAGTAAATCCTTGGAAAGAGTTGGGCGCCACGTTATCCATTATTGGATGGTACGGGTCGGCCAAATCCATCTTGGCGTATGTGATTTGTTTATCCGCCTCAGTCTTTTCCTTGATATCTAGGTTAAACGGAAGCCGGGAGGTTGAATCCTTTCCATAGACCTGTTCACCATGCGGTGCAAAGTGAGCCTGAATTGTCCCACCAGCAGACATGAAGTTGGTTAGGACGGTCTTTCGCTGAGCAGGGTCTGCGAGTGCCTGATAGTATCCATCTCCACCTTGATCGGTATCCTTGGCAGCATTCAAGTCCTGCATAGGTAGGATGATTTTGTCGTAATGTGTGAACCATCCAGCGTCGAAGTATTTGTCCCAGTCTCCAATCTCGTATTGAGTGTATGTCAATCCAAGGATAGCGAGATCTTCCTTGATAATTCCAGTCTCCGTTGAAGTATCTGAAAGGATAGCAATGTCAATGTTGTCAGCGAAAGTTGCATAGAAGAACCGTGGAGTTCCTTTTTGTGTTCCGTCGGTAAGTTCTCCGTAGAAACTAATGTTGTAGGTATGTCCGTCAATCCATCCGTTCCATGGTGTAAACGTGACATCTGTCTTTTCCTGACTTTGCAGACTTATGGAAGCTCCTGAGTCAACCAAATGTGCTGTGGTTCCGTCGGCCATATCAACGACTTCCATGTAGAATATGTACTCGCCTGCGAGCACTCCGTTGGTGGCTTGGAATTCCCAAGAGTGTGTCAATGCGCTATCGATTGGGAGAACGCACGGTAGGGTTTGGTCGGTTTGGCATGTCAACTTTTTCGGCCTACCGATGGTGATGTCAACGGATTCAACATTGAAAATAACTCGCTCGATGTTGTTTGCAGTAGAAAGTTCGTTGTTGTTGTACCAGTTGGTTCCAACTGTCCCGTTGTCAAAGATGGTCTTGACGTCAAGTCGATAGACGCCTGAAACGAATTCGTGGGATGCAATCACACTTGTGGCGACATCTTCAGCATCAACACCAGTTCGTGTTGTGGTGTAGGTTGCATCTTCAACGAAGGTGTATTCCTGCAATGAGATGTTGTTGATACCTACGCCTTTGAATCCGTCGTTTATGCCGTTTCTTCCATCTTCATCAGATTGGAATTCAAAGTTGATGTCTACAGTCGACCCTTGTAGGGAAATACATTCAGAGAACCACTGAGAAGAGTCTGGAGATGAACGGTTCTGGACGTAAAGGTGAGTCAAATCAATACTGGTTGTCTTAACGAGTTCCTCTGTGTTGAAGAATACGTTATAGTTGCCCGTGCCGGCTTCGTTTGCTCGGTCACCAATGTAGTCGAGTTCGGTGAAGTCAATCGATTCGGAGGCGTTGACAATTCCGTTTCCATCATCGTCGTTCTGGCAAGTTCCATCCTCATTGTAGTCGTTCCACTGAGCAAAGACAAGACCAGAATAGTTCTCTGAGCCTGTTGGAGTGGACTTTTCATAATCCACCATCATCAGTGCATAATCGCTTGGATCAATGTTTCCACTTTGGTCGGTGGTGTAGAACGTGTCAGCATAATACTCAAAGTTCAACGAAACGAAATCCCCTGCCATGCTGGTCAGGTCAATGTTTGGAATGGTCAATGTCTCGTTTGCCCATGCATCATCGTAACCGTTGGTGGAGGTGTCGCATGGGTGGCCGAACCAGTAGGCGTTGCTGTTGAAGATCTTGGTTGAACATGAGTTTTCACCATAGATGACGCCCTTGGGGTTTTGGTTTTCTTCGTGCAAGTATCCGTCGCTATCTGCAGTAAAGTCTTCTTCACAAACAGAGTTGCTGGCACCACAGAATACATCCGATGGCGTTGCTGAATAGACCGTTGCTTCAATATCAAAGTCAACAGGCGTATTTCCCCAGTTGTTCGTTGTTACTCCGATGTCAAACATTCCCTCAGCATACAAGCCTCCAGGAAGGAATCCTTCGATGCCTTCAACGGCTGGGTCAAACAGGTTGAACGGAGTGACAAAACCAATGGCATCGTCATTGATAGACTGTTCATCCCATGCATTGTTGGAAATAATAGCAGAAATTCTGTAGGTTGTGTCATTAAGCAGGTTTGCCTGAATTGAAGTGGTGTATTCTTGACCAGGTTCCAAGTTGTTTAGTGGCCCAATGGTAGTTGTTTGGGTTTGTGGGTTGGGCAGGAATGCTGTGTTTTGCTTCCAGATGGTTAGGTTATCAACAGCGAATCCATCACGCCCTGACCAGCGGCTTTCGTTATCATCTGCAGTTGAACCCTCGAAACCAGTTCGGAATCGGAATCGAACATCCACGGTTTCACCAGCCCATTCGGACAGGTCAAAGGAACCCAATCCCTCTTCGGTAAAGTTGTTCCATCCGTAGTAGGTTCCTGGTGAGAAGAGACCGTAGTATACGATCTGGTTCTCGTCCGCTCCCCAGAAGTTTTGTTTGTACATGCGGTCATTGTCAAAGCCGCCCCAGATGGACTCTCCTGATGCGCATGCTCCTTGCAACGCTGCTTGTTGAGGGCATCCGATGAGGCTCCATCCAGTTTCCTCACTTCCCACTTCGATAATGGCGAGGTCGTCCCAGACATCTCCGACGATGAATCCGTTTCCGTCAGAATTTCCAAGAGCGCCAAGTCCCAAATGTTGGAACAGTTCAACGCTCATGAAGGCACGGTCTGCACCAGTGAGGTCAACATCTTCAAGGACCATTGAATCGTCCCAGTTCCTTCCATATCCGGACCATTGGTCGCCAGATTGGTTGGTTTTCATGTCACCTGCCCACATAAAGTCGGTTGGGTTGAGGTAGTTGGCAGAAACATTCGGGTCGTTGTTACCAGAGGATGCTCCAACTGAGTGATTTGTCTCAAGGTGCCAGTTTGTGGCGCCATCAACATACTCTTCAAAGGCCCAGTTACAGCCTGAGCCACAGCCTGTTTTTACTTCAGGTGTGTCCCAATCGTTGGAGTATACGGTGGAATTTGATGAGTTCAACTCATCCACGATCTTCAGTGTGACTTCCAAGTCAGCACTTTGGCCGTTAAGTGTGTCCATTCCAGTGTTGGTTACACTGACGTTGATGTTACGAGTACCCTCTCCGACTGCGCCAAAGAAGCGGTCTACTGGTGAAATTTCCAAATCGGTAACAGCTAGGTCTTTGTTGTCCATCTCAACGATGGTAAGGGTATCGTATTGCCCTTCCCAGCCGAAGTTGTCACGCCATCCGCCGAAGTTGTACTGCGTTTGGCCAATAACCAAATCTTCAGCGGAGTTTGGTCCTCCGGACAATTGTCCAATGTCTACAGAAGAAGGTCGGCGACCTGTGACGTACGAGAGCGGACTAACGTGCCCTCCGTTTCCGTCTGAGAGTGTTACTTGGACGGTTGTTGGGAAGGAGAGGAAGAAATTGGAAGTACTTCCGCCAGCAGAGTCGGTGGTGTTTTGCTGGTATGCAATGGTTGGATTGACGAAATCTGGCTCGCCGTCTCCGTTAAGGTCGTGAACTGCAATAGCCCAAGAAATATACGGTCCGAAGTAAGCCTTTTGCGGCGAACCAAAGGTGCCTTGCGATGATGTTTGGGAGTACGAGACGTTCTCAAGGTTGCCGTCCATGACTGCAATGGTGTCAATATAGCCGCCTCCAGAAACATCGGAGATAGCGAAATCTTCGGTTGTGGTTGTTTGCATGTTGACGATATGGGTGTTGGCTTGATTGGAACCATAGGTGTACGAAATTGGATAGCCTGGTGCTACTCCAGAGGCAGCACAATCGTATTCAATGATGCTGACGTTGTCATCGTTTCCAGGGTTTGTGACGGTGCCGGATGCATAGTCAATACCTTCACTTCGTAGGAGGAATATATCATCGTCAGTACAACTTCCAGTGATGCTGCTTTGAGTTTCACCCCAATCGCCGACTTGGATGCTTCGGTAGGTGTTCTGACTTGATGCACCAAGGGTGGTAACCAATCCTTGAGAGTTCGAGGTGATTGGTCCGGAATAGGTGACGACCCGTTGGTTTCCTGGGCTGACATCGGTAATGTCAAGGACGTAGATATCATCTCCACCCGTTTGGTCAGCATTTCCGACCGCCATGTCCCATACCCAAAAGTGAGTGAAACGTTCTCCGATGCTCCAATCTTTTTGTCCACATCCGCCGTTTTCAATGATGGTAATGTTACCTGGCTCGCCCGCAGGTTGACCTTGATCGTCTGTCTTGAAAGGATTGTTTTTCTGGTAAATGACAATGTCAGGAGCGTTATCTCCGGTGAATTCACCGACCTCGACTTGCTCCACATTCGCAAAAGAGTCCCATTCTGCATTGCGGCTTTGATTGCCAGTGACCCACACATCTTGGCGTTCGCTGAAATCTCCATTGCCATCGTTCCATAGAATACTCAAGGTGTGAGTTCCTTCGGTTGCGATAGCAAGGTCGTTATTTCCGTCACAGTCAAAATCACCAATGGCGACATCCACAGGGTCGCGGTTGGTCGTGTAGGTTCGGGAAACTGAGGCGCTGGCTGTAGTTGCGAGTGCAGCGGTCGTACTCAAAATCATCAACAATGAGAGGAATAGGCTGCGGGCTCGGGCTCTAGAGAGGTCATTATTTGATAGCATAGACATCACTTGTCCGACCCAAGGCCTGTTTCAATATAATGCCTTTGTAATCTAGTTCCGTCTGAACTACGCCGCAGGGCGTCATTTTTGTTCAAAATCTGCCGAAAAAAGTGGCACGATGGTTCAGCCTTCAAAATCGCCCGGCTAGCCATTTTGGAGATGGACCCCATCCAATGGCGTCCCCTCCATGGATTTTGACCAATTTCCCAGCAGCGAAGAGAGATTCCAGCCATATTTCAAGAGCAGTGCCTTCGCGGTTTCCGAGACGCTTGCTGGCGATTTCCTCAATATCTTCGGTTTTGAGAGCCGTTCTTCCGTGCTCTCGAACGACGAGTTGTAACAATTCTCTGAGCCAAGCCTCCGCCATAGGGTCTACGCTTGTCACTCCTTGCACGGGTTGAGGGGGTTCCATATCGTCAAGAATTTCCATGAGTTCTATTGTGTCTGGTTGCGCAGGTGGCTCAAGGCCAACTTCGGCGATTTTTGCACTGAGGTCAAGTTGGCCAATCGGTCGTCGGACGACTGGAATGCGAGACGGGTCGGGTGTAGGTCCCATGTCAGCAGGTTTTTCATCAGCGGGAGCCTCTTCCATTTCGATGTTTATGCCCGACTTTTGCCGCTCTTTGCTTACTTTGGAAAGGTCTGTTGGTTTGACTTGAGTGCCGATAGGCATTGTCCATCCCACGCCCGCAAGTCCAAGTTTGTCCACGTGGTTGTCGACCCAGTCCACATCTCCTTCAATCACGATATTGACATCGTGGTCGTCGGAGCGGAATCGGTAGCGAACATTTCCCCGCAGTTTGCTCATTGTTACAACCTCAGCGCTTCTTTGCCTTGAAGATAGTGGCTCTATTGGCCTTCTCCAGCCATCTGCCTCAAGACGGTGTGCAAAATGCCGCCATTGCGATAGTATTCTACTTCGACCGGTGTGTCGAGACGAACTTGAACCATGAACGACTTGACCTCGCCTTCCGGAGAGGTGGCTTCAACAGCCATCATCTGGAGTGGTTGGACTTCATCGTTCACTGCAATAGAAAACTGCTCATGCCCAGTAAGCCCAAGTGTTTCGTGGCTTTCTCCTTCTGAGAAGGTGAGAGGGAGCACTCCCATTCCTACGAGGTTTGAGCGGTGAATGCGCTCAAAGGAGGTTGCAATCACAGCTTTTACTCCGAGAAGATATGTTCCCTTCGCTGCCCAATCACGGGAAGAGCCTGTGCCGTACTGGCTGCCAGCGAGAACAATCTTTGGAGCATTAATTTGCGCAGCGTCGTAAACAGATTGGACTTCCCCACTTTCATGATTTAACGCGTAGCCACCTTCTGTCCCAGGAGCCATTTCGTTACGAATCCGAACGTTTGCAAAAGTACCGCGCATCATGATTTCGTGATTGCCTCTACGGCTGCCGAACGAGTTGAAGTCGCCTTTTGCGACATTGCGTTCATTCAACCAAACTCCAGCAGGGCCATCTTCAGGGAATGAGCCAGCGGGGGAGATGTGGTCTGTAGTAATGGAATCTCCAAGTTTGAGCAGGACACGAGCCCCGTCAATTGATTCAATCGGATCAGCCTTTGCCGACAAGCCGCTAAAGAAGGTGGGCAGTCGGATATAGGTGGAAGAATCTTCCCAGGGGTAAAGAGGGCTTGATGCAGCAGGAATGCTATTCCAACGGGGTTCATTCATAGCATCAGCGTAGCGTTGACGGAACATTTCGGGAGTTATGACGCTCATTGCTTGAGCAAGTTCTTCGTCGGAAGGCCAAACGTCTTGGAGCATCACGGGATTACCGTCATTATCATGTCCAAGTGGCTCGGTTGACAAATCGATTTCTAATGTTCCTGCAATGGCATAGGCGACTACCAGCGGCGGGCTTGCAAGGTAGGATGCCTTGACCTTCCCGTGGACGCGACCTTCGAAATTACGGTTTCCTGAAATGACAGAACCTACGATAAGGCCCGCATCATCAATAGCAGCTTCAATAGGTTCAGCGAGAGGGCCGGAATTACCGATGCATGTTGTGCAGCCGTATCCTACGACGTGGAATCCCATGGCGTTCAAGTCTTCTTGGAGTCCAGTCGCTTCGTAGTACTCGGTGACCACACGGCTACCGGGTGCAAGAGATGTCTTCACCCAGGGTTTGACCGTTAATCCACGGCTACGAGCATTTCGAGCAAGGAGTCCAGCGGCAAGCATAACTCCTGGGTTGGATGTGTTTGTACATGAAGTGATGGCTGCGATTACAACATCGCCATGATTCAAATCGTAACGCTTCCCGTCCATTTCAACAATTGAACTCTTGGACAAGTCTTTGGGTTCCAAACCATGGCCGTGATGACCCAATTCGTGGGTGAGGCTTTCAACAAAATGCTCCTTCATACTATGAAGGTCCACGCGGTCTTGAGGTCGCTTTGGCCCAGCGAGGGCAGGAAGGACCACATCAAGATTGAGTTCCAAAACAGCCGTGTAGGACTTTTCTTCTGCATTCTCACCGTACCACATTCCTTGTGCTTTTGCATACGCTTCAACGCCGGCAACAGCGTCGTCCTCACGCCCAGTGAGGCGCAAGTAGTCAAGAGTCCGCTCATCAACGGGGAAGAATCCGCATGTTGCCCCATACTCTGGTGCCATGTTGGCAATGGTTGCGCGGTCTGCAAGAGTGAGTGCCTTCATACCTGGACCAAAGAATTCCACGAATTTTCCAACAACACCGTGCTCTCGCAACATTTCAACGATGCGCAGCGTCATGTCGGTTGCAGTGACGCCTGGCTGAAGGCTTCCAGTAAGTCGGACACCCACAACATCGGGTGCCAGCATGTAGATCGGTTGGCCAAGCATGACTGCCTCGGCTTCAATTCCACCAACACCCCATCCAAGAACGCCAAGTCCGTTGACCATAGTCGTGTGGGAGTCGGTCCCAACCAGCGTGTCAGCAAGCCATACGCCATCTTCCTGGCGAGCAACGCTTGCGAGGAATTCAAGATTTACCTGATGTACAATTCCTCTTGAAGGGGGTACTGCTTGGAAATTTGCAAGGGATTGTTGCCCCCATTTGAGGAACGTGTATCGCTCCATATTACGGTGATATTCAATGTCAAGGTTCATGCTGAGGGCGTCGCTATGGGCTCCCGAGACATCAACTTGGACCGAATGGTCAATGACCAAATCCACCGGCACTTGCGGGTTGACCTTTTCTGGGTCTCCACCCATTTCCACCATGGCGTCACGCAGTGCGGCAAGGTCAACAACAGCAGGGACTCCTGTGAAGTCTTGAAGAATCACTCGGGATGGTCGGAATGGAATTTCATTACGCTCTCCGTTAGGCGACCACGATGCAATCGAGCGGACATCCGCTTCGGTGATTAGAAATCCGTCATGAGCACGAAGCGCACCTTCGAGGAGAACTCGGATGGAATAAGGTAGGTGCTGAGTTGGAAGGCCGTTAGTGTCAAGGGCGTCCAGAGCAAAATATTCTCCGCCTACGTCAAGTGGGCGTCGAGCGTTGAAGGGGTCCAAGGTGGCCATGATTCCTTCCAAAACGCACGCGTCTATGAAGAAATCCCTCTTCTCATCTGCTGACCCAATTCGGGTTTGAGTGAGTTTCACCAGAATTTGTACCAAGGTGAGTATTCGCCGGCTACTTCAACAGTAACCAAGGTAATGTCATTGCTTGGCTTATCGTACTCACAGCCTGCGTCGCAGATACTCGACATCACATCAATGTGCTCAAATCCACTGGTGACTTGTCCAAATACAGTGTGTACGCCATCGAGGTGAGGGGTTCCCGGTGTTCCGTCTGCGCCTACTGCATCGGGGTCAACGATGAAGAATTGTGAGCCACCGGTGTGAGGGGCGCTTGTTTTTGCCATCGAGAGGTGGTACGGACTGTGAACTCGCCCGTTATCTGCCTCATCTTCAATCGTGTATGATTCCTTGCCGCATTCGCTTGACGAGGCCGCTTCTTGGCCGTTACAATATCCAAAGAATTTTCCTGCATGGCCTCCTGTTCCGTCTCCGTTAGTGAAGTCTCCACCTTGCATCATGAAATCCGATATAACGCGATGGAAGATTACACCGTTATACTCATCATCTTCGGCCAAGAGTGCAAAATTTTCGACGTGTATTGGGGCATCACCTGCAAAGAGTTCAACCACCACATCCCCGCTGCCTGAGCTTCCATCCGCATTGGTCCAAGTAAAGGAAAGTGTGGCTTCGGTTGGGAGTCCTTCTTGATTTGAAGTTGACGCGACGTTAATGCCGGCGAGAAGCAACAGTCCAGCGATGAAAATCGCTGCGATACCCGCAGGAGTTGGTGTGCCATCATTGAGCAAGCGAGGAAACGTAGTCTCACGGAATCCCTTATCTTGCATTTCATTGAGTAAATCGTTGTAAGTGCTGTCTGCTTTCTTATCGCGAGGAGCCTTTTTTACGGCGTCGCGGAGCAATGCAGCAGCCTTGCGATACTCGGAGCGGCTGTTTCTCGATTTGGCGTTCAACCATGTCGCATGGCCTGCAAGGCGGAGTGTGGTTGGTTCGCTTCCATTGGCGTCGACTTCTCTCAAAATCTTGAGCGCAGACTCGCCTTTTCCCTTGATGATTGCCTTCTCGGCTTTTTGCCATGCAGTCGTGAGTGCTTCGTCCGCCATGGCCCACGCGACGGGCCTCTCTGTTTTGAGTATCACCCTCTGGGCGAAATTTCATTCTCCAATACTGAAATTAGCGGAATGAGAAGGCAACATGTTGAAAGGGTGCGTGCTAACCCGAAGGAACCAAGAGGAACGGGTCTCCGACTCCATACCTCGCAGGGGAACAACAACCATGGACAAAATCATCAACGATTTCACCATCAACATTGCCACAGCCAACGGAACAGGTTCACAGTCCGCAAATCTCATTTTACTCCAGTCTCTCTTTGATATGGGAGTCCCTGTTAGCGGAAAAAACCTCTTTCCATCAAACATTTCGGGCCTACCGACATGGTACATTGTCCGTCTATCCGACTTGGGATACCAGGCGCCTGGTGACCGTACGCACATCCAAATTCTTGTCAATCCCGCCACCTGGGACGAAGATTTGGCTGCAGCCGAACCGGGGACCGTCATCATTTGGAACAGTGATACCAAAAAGAAGACTGTGGAACGTGAAGACATTATTTCGTATCCCGTCCCAATGAGTTCACTCGCTCGAAAAATCAATCCAAAAATTGCGAAACTGGTGACCAACATTGTCTATGTCGGTGTCTTGGCTGAACTTTTGAACATTGATCAAACCTGCTTGGAATCTGCTGTCGCACGTCAATTCAAGGGCAAAGAAAGCGCCATTGAACTCAACATCACAGCGTTGGGGCTCGGACGAGATTACTGTAAAGAGAATCTCACAAAAACAGACCCTTACACAACGGAATCTCGTGAAGTAGACCGTCCTCAATTTTTCATAGAAGGGAACGAAGCAGCGGCACTTGGAGCCCATTATGGCGGAGTTCAACTTCTCGCTTGGTACCCGATTACGCCTTCTTCCTCAATGGCTGAAAACATCATTGCCTACATCCCCCGTCTTCGTTCTAACGATGAAGGCGAGGCAACTTGCGCTGTCATCCAAGCTGAGGACGAACTAGCAGCAGCAGGTATGGTTCTCGGCGCTGGCTGGGCAGGTGGCCGCGGAATGACTGCAACGTCTGGCCCAGGTATTTCGCTCATGCAGGAATTCATTGGTTTGGCTTACTTTGCTGAGGTCCCGTCCGTATTCTGGGACGTCACTCGTGTTGGCCCTTCAACAGGACTTCCTACTCGTACTCAACAGTCCGACATCGCCATGCTTTACGAGGGCAGTCACGGAGATACACAACACATTGTTCTCATTCCCGGAACGGTTGAGGAGTGTTTTGAATACGGCTGGCGAGCATTCGACTATTCCGAGCGATTCCAAACTCCCGTGTTTGGAATGAGCGATCTTGATTTGGGTATGAACCGCTGGGCTTGTGAAGGATTCACCTACCCCGATATCCCCATGGACCGAGGAAAGGTAGTGCGTGAGCGAGAAGCCTTCGAAGCCTTCGAGACCTTTGGGCGATATCTTGATGTTGATGGAGACGGTATCCCATACCGAACTCTACCAGGTTCAGGAATGGCTCCAATTCTCTACCGTGGAACAGGACACAACCCCATGGGCGTCTATTCTGAAAAGCCAGAAGATTACTTCAATCTCATGGCCCGACTCAAAATGAAAATCGACGGTGCTCGGGATGAATTACCCGCTCCACTGCTCCGTGAAGAAGAAGAGTGTGAAGTCGGTATCGTGTTCCTAGGAAGCATGGAAAACTCAATTCAAGAAATTGATGACATCCTCGAGCAGACCGGAATGAAAGTCAGCCAATGCCGAATCCGAGCCCTACCTCTTCACTCCGAAGTTGAGAACTTTATTCGCCGACATGAAACGGTTATTGTCTTGGAAATCAACCGAGACGGCCAACTTTATGGTATTCTTCGGCGCGAACTACCGAATGATTTGGTCACGAAGGTCCATTCGGTCGCTTACAGCGACGGCATGCCCCCAAGAGCTAGAATCTATGCGGAACTCATCCAAGAGAAACTCAAGGAGGTGTCACAATGAGCGATAAACCAGCCCGAGCAGTCAAATTAAACGTTCTTAACGAACCTAAAGACAGTTACACAGGCGGACCGTCCTCACTTTGTCCGGGGTGTGGTCACGACCAGATTTCCAGCGTTATCATTACTGCAGCATGGGAAAATGGAATTCAACCACATCGTATTGCTAAGATGTCAGGTATCGGGTGCTCATCCAAAACACCAGCATACTATCTTGGACAATCTCACGGATTTAACACCGTTCACGGAAGAATGCCATCGGTAACAACCGGTGCCTACGCCATCAACAAAGATCTCCTTTACCTTGGAGTTTCAGGAGACGGAGATTCTGCATCCATTGGAATCGGTCAACTGATTCACGCCATCCGCCGAAACATGGACATGGTTTACATCGTTGAGAACAACGGTGTTTACGGACTTACCAAAGGTCAGTATTCTGCAACAGCAGATGTTGGTTCCAAAAAGAAGAAGGGAACTGTGAACGAAACGCAACCCATTGACTTGTGTGCACTTGCTATCAATTTGGGTTGTACCTTTGTAGCGCGTTCCTTTTCAGGTTCGAAGAAACAACTTGGCTCTCTGATTAAAGCAGCAATGTCGCACAAAGGCTTCGCTCTTATTGACGTCATATCACCTTGTGTGACCTTCAACAATAACGATGAATCCATGCGTTCTTACGGTTATGTTAAGGAAAACGAAATCACCCTGCATATGGCGGATTATATCCCTCACTTCAATCCTGTAGAAGAGGTCGATGTTCCTGAAGGCCACTTCCGGGACATTACATTGCACGATGGCTCAACAATCCGTTTGGAAACAATTTCTGAGCAGCACGACCCATCAAATCCAATGGCTGCTCTCTCAGCCCTCCACGATGCAGAGGTCAATGCCAAGCACGTTACAGGCCTTCTCTACTTTGATGCGACCAAACCATCGCTTGCTGAAGACCTTGGATTGGTCGACGTGCCTCTTTTGGATGTCCCAGATGAGACACTGCGTCCTTCTCAAGCATCTTTAGACGCACTGAATGCTGAATTTTTGGCGTGAGTATCCCACCGCATCTCCCATATAGGAGTAGGAGAGAGTTCAGTAAATGGTTGAACCAATTACAGTAGGGGCTGGATTCGTTCTTGGCTCCGGGGGAATCCTCTATGGCTTTCGTGCGTGGAAACGGCGAAATGAGCGTCTTCGGGCCCTAGCGTTAGCTGAAAAGTACAGTACTTCCACCCGTTTGCGTAGCACTACTGGCGGAGGTATGAGATTGGTCATCAACTTGCCTCAAATTTCTCAAATGCCTCAGCACGAGCAAGAATCTTGGAGAGTCCGCGATAACTTCCGAGACCAAAATCACATGGAACTCGGTTTGATTCAACCAGAAGTACCCGAACCTGACCCTGATGCAGATGAGGAACAGAGTCGCATCACTGAAGTTGAAAATCGAAGGCATTGGATTGATTCACATGCCTTACCTTTGGTACAGCACGCTGCTTTGGTTTCAGAGGAGCACATTGGTAGCGGTATCGTTGCAGTTGAAGAGGATGAAGAACAGGAGGTCAATATTGACGAACGACTTCAACGTGAAGGCGGTGAATCAGGTGTGGTTCAAATCTCTCTTGCTTGGGACGATTACAACGACCTCGACCTTCACGTGTTCACTCCGTCAGGGGAACGAATTTACTTTAACAATAAAATGAGTGATTGTGACGGGATTCTTGACGTTGATATGAACGTCCGTCCAGTGTCTAACACTCCGGTTGAAAATGTTGTTTGGAAAGAACAGGCCCCGCTTGGAACCTACAAAATCGGTGTCCACTTTTACAAACATCACCGTAAGCGGCGAACTAAGAAAAAGTGTAAATTCCGTTTGCGGGTGATCACCCACGGGAAATCCAAAGAGTATGTTGGTCAAATGAAATACGGTCAAGCAATGCAGATGGTCACTTCATTCACACTCTCTGAGTTAACCAAAGAGGGTTCAGGGTTTTGATGAAAGCGTTGAGCAAAATGCTGCACCCAAAGCTCCTGCCGTATGAGCATGAGTTGCTGGAAGAAGACGACATGGTGCGTGGAGTAGATGTCTTAGTTCATCCCAATGTTCCATGATTCCTCCGTAAAGTACGATACGGTCGGGATTGAATTCTTCATACAAGTGGTCAAGACCTTCTTGAAATCGTTGAGACCACTGAATGAGTGTGAGGTCAAACACCGTTCTTGCGCGGCCCGATATATGTTCTTCCAGTGTTCCTTTCCGTGTTGGGTGAGGGGCCAGACCATATTCCAAGTTCGGAAGAAGGACCCCTTTTTCATGAATTGTCGTTCCCAAACCCGTGCCTATGGTCAGGGTGAGTAATCTGCCTTGTTCACCACGGCCCGACCCAAACTTGACTTCCGCAATAGCGACCGCATCCGCGTCGTTTATGAGCGCAACAGGACCCCCACAGCACTCCTCGAGAGTTTCAATAACCGTCGCATCAAGCCATTCTTTGCCAATGTTTGGTGCAGTCATCAAGGTACGTTCTCCTACTGCACCGGGGAAGCCAAGTCCAATCGGGCCGTTCCAGCGCAATGCCTCCAAAACTGAACAAATTTTAGGCAGAACCACATCAGGATGATGTGATTCATCATGGTCAACTTGGATGAAATCTTTCAGGAGTGACCCGGTTTCACAATCAAATATCCCGATTCGAAATCCGCTTCCGCCGAGGTCAATCCCCAGCATCTTACGGTGATACATAAACGTCAACTCAAGGCTATTTTTGCATCGATGATCGCATCGACAAGTGGACCAAAGGTATCACCGTGGGGAAGTGGAGAAACGACATCAGCGGCTTCTTTGACTACGTCAAATGCACCACCAACAGCGACAGACCAGTGGCAGAATTCAAACATTGAAAGGTCGTTGGGGGCGTCGCCAACACACAACATTTGTTCCCTGTCCCAATTGACTCTCTGGCACATTTCATCCAAGCCTTGGCCTTTACTGACCACGGGGTCCATCAAGTGAATTGCAAAGCCAGTACGAACGACCGAGAGGTGAGACCATTCACTATTCGCAATGGCTTCCTCAATTTTTTCAAGATCTTCGTAGGGGAATAAACACCATTCGCTCTCCCTCCATTTATTGGATTCAATGCCTTCTGCATCAAGACCATCAATCTGCGTTGCCAGCCATATTGCTGCATCATGAGCTTCATTGCCTGACGCCCGAATTGAAGGCTCATCCCACTTTGAATGCCATATGACTCCTCCGTTTTCGCAACAAATAGGGCCGCTGAGTCCTAAAAACCTCCAGAGGCCGTATGCTACGGGACGCACATTTCCTGTTGACAGGACAACGGGAATGCCATGCTCTTCTAATCGTCGTAAAGAATTGATGGCGACGGTTGACAGTTGCTTCTTTTCATCGGTAAGCGTTCCGTCAATATCAACGGCGACAACACGGGGGTACCAGCCATCAGGTAACCATTGCATGAGTCAGGCGAAGGAATCCAGCGGAATGAAGATTCGCCCTTAAGCGGATGGTTTGTGTGGTATCAATGGGAGCATTGATGAATGCAAGGCGATTAGAATTTTTTATGGCGGGAGACTCCAAAGATGAAGTCTTCATGTCACTTGAAGATGATGAACCTATTCCAAAGGTCAAAACTCCTTCAAAAAAGAAAGATGCAGAGCCTGTAAACATTCAGCAGGATGAACCCGTCTTGATGGGCGAAATCGTGGATTCAACCATAGTGGAGAGCCTTTCAGGAAGTTTCTCTGTCAGTTGGCCGCTGCTTGGAATGGATTGTCCAGATTGCGCTTCAAAAGCCATGGGTGCACTTTCTCACATGAAACAGGTAAGCTCACCGCATGTCTCTGCAACTTCCGGCGAGGTCCGTTTTGACGTGCAGTTGGAGCACGGCCCTCTTGCGGACGTCTCATCCGTACTTCGATCACTCGGACATGCTCCGGATGTTGAGCACCACGAGCTGGTTGGTGTACGAGGGAAGTCTGTCGCTCACCGTAACTCCGTTCCTGTCCAAAAACTGGTACGCCTGTTCAAGCAACAACCCGGTGTTCTCGATGCGGAAGTAAGTGACGACGACAGAATTCTCATCCAACTTGTCGCTAATGCATCTCATGAATTGGTTGAGGCTAGAGACCGAGCCCTCAATCATGTTACAGGTGTTGAACCGCGTTTTGCAGTGGCCCGTTCAAACCGCCTCCGTCCGGACCAGTGGAGGCTGATAGGTGGAGGGATTGCTCTTCCAATTCTTGGATTGGTGATCTTGGCTGAATTCATTGGGTTGAATCACTTTGTCGTTGGTGCTATTGCGCTTCCAGGGGTTTTTGTGGGCGGTCTCCAGATGTTCAAAGAGGCGCTTGCCTCTCTCAAAAATCGGCAAATGGGCTTCCAAGTTCTCACGAGTTTGGCAGTTATTGGTGCCGGCATTCTCGGAATGTGGGAAGAGGCATTGATCGTTGCAATTCTTGTTGCCTTTACGGCGCACCTTGAGGGTGATGCATTGCTCAAGGCTCGCCAAGCAATGCAAGGTGGTTTAGACCGATTGCCTCGTACTGCACGTAAACTTACGGCTGACAAGGTCTGCATCGACCCCGACGCCATCGCTACAGCCACTGGATTTTCTCTTCCAATGGCGAGTTCCGGCTTTTCCCTTGCTATGGCTGGAACTCCTGTAGAAGCCAGTCAAGATTCCGAAATCGTCCCCATCGATTTGGTTCACCCCGGTGATCAAATTGAAATTAGAAGCGGGGAATTGATTCCAGCTGACGGTCGAATCATTGAAGGGAAAGGCGCTTTGGACAAAGCACCACTTACTGGTGAATCGGTTCCAGTCGATGTTGGCGTTGGTGACGAAATCGAAGCAGGGTTGGTTTTGGCTCGGGGTCCTGTAATTTGCGAAGTCATTGCAGTAGGTACTGAAACACGTCTTTCTGGTTTGATTGATGCAGTCCATTCCTTCCGTGAAGCCCCACCCCGTCTGCAGAGCGGAATAGAAAAATTCACGGCGATTTGGGTTCCTTTCGTATTGTTTGGAGCTTTTGCAGTGTGGTATTTCATCTATCCAGACGATTGGAAAATCATCCTCCTGCTTTGGGTTGTTTCATGCCCCTGCGCCCTCCTTCTCGCCACTCCAGTTCCCCACGCAGCGGCGCTTTCAAACGCAGCACACAAGGGAGTTATTGTTCGTGGTGGAGATGCTTTAGAACGAATGGCTCGGGTGAATTCAGTCCTGCTTGACAAAACTGGCACCCTAACCTCAGGTCGTCCGACCGTTGGTTCAATTGTGATGGGTAAAAATCGTCGTAAGAATTCAGCATTGCAACTGATGATGGGCCTCGAAGCACGTTCATCCCATCCGTATGCGCTTGCTATGATTGCCCACTGCGAAGCGGAAGGTACCAAGGCAGCAAGTCTTCGTCAGTTGAACGATATTGACGCTGGTGTTGAAGGGATACACAAGGGTGCAAAGGTTGCTTTCATACGGCCCGATAAGGCAAAGGGCATGGGAATTGAGGTTGAAGATTCCTTGGCTACCGCCTTCAAAGCAGCCCAATCAAAGGGTTACGGAGCTAGTCTTCTGACCAAAGACGGTGTTGCCATCGCTCTTGCTACATTCATTCACGATGATACCCGCCAAGGTTCAGATAAGCTCATTGCATCGTTGAACAGCAGAAACATTCGTGTGGAAATTTTGTCCGGCGACCATCAAGAAGCCGTATCACAATTTGCTCGTTCGGTAGGTCTTCCGGAGTCTGCCGCTCATGGGGGACTCAGTCCTGAAGAAAAGGTCAATTGGGTTCGTAATCGGTCGAAATCAAGCGTAACAATGATGGTTGGAGATGGATTCAATGATGCAGCGGCTCTTGCTGTTGCAGACGTTGGGGTTGCAGTGGGTACCGGAGAGTCGGTGAACCTAGAAGCTGCGGACATTCTCATCCCCGGAGATGACCCTAGCATGCTTACAGATATGATTGACCTTGCAAGGAGGGCACAACGGACATTGATACAGAATCTCTTTTTCTCCGTGGCCATTACGCTGACGTTGGTCTTTGCAGTTGTGCAGCAGTGGTACGACCAACTCTGGGTTGGTGTTCTCATTCACGAAGCCTCAGTCATTCTTGTCATTCTGAATGGGGCTCGGCTTGCTCAAAATGGAGAAGCATTGGTGCTGCTAAAAGAAACACTACGCACGATGATTGCCGATACAAAGGAAGCATTTTCTTGCTTCAAACAACGGTATTTCAGTCCGAAGCAGAGTGTTACTTCGGTTTGACTGACGCGACATCTTCAAACCCTAAGAGTCAATCTCCGATTTAGGTGGGACGATGGGACGAGTACGAGGGGACCCAATTACGACCGCTCTAGCCCACCCTACACGCCGAGCCGTCTACATCGAACTGGCCTCTGCCGAAGAACGCAGCACTGTGCAGTTGCAAAAGGCAGTTGGTGTGGATCGATACAACCTCTATCACCACCTGAAAAAGTTGGCCTCTCTTGAATTGGTAGAGAATCATCGCGACCAAGGAAGAGCCCGATGGTGGCGAATGAACCAACGAGTTGACCTTCCTGAATTACTCAATGTGACAGAGGGAAACCAAACAGCACCAGCCCCAACTCCCGCACTTCCAGCCCCAGCATCACCCGTTGCCACCATGGCTTCGTTGGCTATTGATGAAGAAGGTAGAGAAGTCATTGTTCTCGACCTTGAAGGTTCACGAGACCAAGTGAGTGCAAAACAATTGATCGCACGTCTTTCGAATGAATTCGGTTTGACATTGGATATTCCATGGAATTTCATTCCTGAACGCTTGGTTTTATACTCCAAGAAACGCTGATCTTCAAGGTGTTCGCATGTCCGAAGAGTTCGTAATTGAATCCAAAGTTTCGCCTCCTCCCCTCTCTTGCCCCAAATGCAAAGGAATGCTCCCGATGAAATTGGGAGAAATCAATTGTACGCTCTGTGAGGCAAAGGTGCGTATTGAACACCCTGTCACTCGCCGGAAATGGATGGAAGAAAAGGTCAGTTGTCCAGAATGCTCCAAAGTACTCGTTGCTGGTGTAGACACACGTCCTGCAGAATTGAAGTGTGGTATGTGTGAGACCTACTTTACGCTCGTAGAGCAGACGCCAAGGGTTGAGATTTCGTGCCCAGGATGCAACCGCCAACTTCGTATGAAGCGTCGGCCCGGCAAACGAGAGATTGAATGCCCTGCTTGTGACACGGAATTCACCGTTCGCTTCTGATTTACGCCTCGGCGCGGTAAAATTAGGTGTTGAAAGCGCTCCCTCATGCCTCGGTTTCGTCGCGCTCCTTATCTATGAAGAGAAGTCCATGAAGAAGTGGATGGGATTCCAATGACAGTGAGCGAAAGCCACGACAACGAGGCCGTGAAGGCTGCGCAGATGCGTCGAGAGAATACGGAACGCGTTACGCTTGCATCGCTTCGCTCCCAATTCACCTCAAGTTCAACCTCAAGCCTTGATGAGGCGCTGGGGACTCAAGCACGGTTTCGGCAAGAAGAGCGACTGCGCGCTGATCTGCGTCGTGAACGTCGCCTTCGTCAACAAGCGATTACCGAGCGAGTCAACGCCATGCAGGAAGCAGTGAGCAAAGACCTAGCAACTCAACATGAAATGACGCTTGATGCTCTTGAGCATGAATTGCGAAGCAACATGGAGCAGGAACTTGAACAACTGGAACGAGATGCATTGGCTCAAGAAGAATCTAGAATGCGTCAGGAGTTAGACCTCCGTCTCCATCGTCAGGTAAGTTCACTGAAAGATCAGCATGAAGTCGAGCAGGACAAACTCCTTGAGGAACGGAAACAAGAGATAAAATCAACGATTGAGACTCAACTGCATGAAGAACATGAACGCCGTCTTTCAATCCAAAAAGAACGTCTTTCCCTTGAATATAACCAAGAATTACAACATCGGCTTCGGGATATTGAAGCAACGCTTACCCAAGAAATGGAAGAGCGGTTTGTGGAAATGGAAGAGCGAGAAATATCTCGCTTAGAAGAAGGACATGCGGCTCTTCTCTCCGAACGAGAGGACCAATTACGCCGCGGTATTCGCACCCGCCTTGAACAACAACTCCGACAGCGTCTCAAGCAACGAGAGGCGCGTTTAAAGGTTGAATTTGAGCGACGCAGTTTGCGCCTTGAAGAAGATATTGCTCAACAACTTCAAACAGATATTGAACACCAACTCCGAAAGGAAACTGATAATCTAGAAGAGCGAATGCGCGAGGATGTAGAGTTGGCCATTGCAAAACGAAGAGGCGATCTACGTGTCGAAATTGAGCAGGAGCTTGACGGCCAACAATCGGCCAAACTAGCAGAAAGAAAATCCCGATTGAAGGCCAAGTACGACCTCACATTCAGTAAAGCAGTGGATGATATTTCCCGCTCACTCAAAGATGAGATTGAAGCGGAACTTGAACACCGCATGGAACATGAATTCCAAACCTACCGTAATGCACGTGAGGCTGAGATTCAAAACCGTCTCTCGCGATATCGTTACGAAAGGGAAGCGGAGCTTAGAGACCAACTTGAGGCCCAATATGGAGCAAATAAGAACGACTGGACCGAGCGCCTTGACCTGGAATATCAATCCCGTGAAGCGGCTGCCCGTAAGGCGATTATGTCTGAAGTCGATGCGCAATTGCGCAACGAGCGCCTCACCTATGAAACAGATTTGGATCTCCTAAAGGAAGAAACTACTCTTGAGTTGGAAGTTGAAATGGAAGAGCGACTCCGTGACTTCAAGACCCGTAAGGAAGAAGAAGTTGCGACTCAGCTTGAACGCCAACTCGACAAGCGAGAAGAAATCATGCGGAACAAGGCTCTCATCGATGTTCGCAAGCGAGAATCTCAAATCCGTGCGGAAATTGAAGGCCAACTCGGCCTGAAACGTGCTGAAATCCGTGATCGCTTGAAGGGACTCTCAGAGAAGATGGACTCCTTCAAGGAAATGGCTGAAGAAAAGATGCGTGATGCGGTTAGTCAACAAATTCAATCTGAAATTGACATGGATGAAACCGAACTTCAATCCCGAGAAAAGGAATTCAATGCCTTGCAATCAACCGATACAAGGGCAGAAAAGCGCCAAAAGTGGATGCAATCAATTTCTGGCCAAGCACCAGCAGCGTTTGGTGCGGGCGCTATGGACCCCTCAGCACTTGGAGCCCGTCCAGACGGTCTTGGAGCAGCAGCAGGGCGACCTATGCGTGGAATCATGGGTCAGCAAAATCAACCTGAATCCCGATTGGGTCTTGGTGGAATGAGGGCGCCGTCAACCAGTGCGAAGCCCTTGGTAAGCGCCCAGCCGATTGTTCAACCGATTCGTAATGTCCGCCAGCCAATGGCCCAACCCGTCCGTAATGTTCGCCAACCCATCGGTCAACCTCCCGCAGCGATAACTCCGCAAGAAGATATTGCGATGGAGGAGGCTGAGGTAGAGCATGATATCGTTCAACCTATGGTTGAGCCGAGCGCAGTTGAGGAACCGCCTCTTGTTGAAGAACCGATTCCAGTCGCAGAGCCCGAGACCGAACTCCCAGCCGAGGACATCGCTCCTGATGTGGTGGATGAAGTGGAATCTGACATAGAGCACTCATCTGAGGTTTCTGAAGAAGTAACGGCCCGTGATGAAGAACTTCTCGAAGAAACAATTCTTCGTCCAATTGGTGGGGTTCTTACTCCTGTCCAAGACAGTGCGGAAACTGCCATTATTACACCGGTTGGACACATGCTCATGCCTGCTAAGAAGCGGGGACCTCCTCCTTCAGCTTCCGTTGGTCGGCCTACTGCGGCATTACGTCCAGTGAAAGGGACATTGACTCCTGTCACCAAAAAACCGGTGAAGAAAATGGTTCCAGAGGACGATGAAGAACAGGATTGACTCTAATCCTAACGTTCACAACCATACGCGCTTTTCATATCATACGGGGACTTCCGTACATCATGAAGCGCGCCTATGCCGTTGTTGCAGTCTTTATTTTGTGCCTTCAAAGTGCAACACTAGGTCTCGCAAGCGCCGAATTACCCAACATTACCGATGCGGGACAAACCGATGAACTTGACCGGGGTTTAGTTCTGTGGTCGGTTCTTGATGATGGTAACATTTTGACCGTTGATGCGTATGGCAACATTAGCGTAAATACGCTTACCGATGGAGTTCTTTCTGCACAGTGGACACTTTTCCTTGATGTTGATGCACAAAAAGCCCGGCTGGACGACGCCAAAGAATTAGTTGCTATTGCTCATCAAGGCGGCGCATATGTTGTTCAATTGAGCACAGAATCAATTACAGAAAACATCACTCTTCCTGACCCCGTTAATGATGTAGAATGGGATCATCAAGGCGACCTATGGCTTGCTCAGTACGCAGGTAAACGTCGGGCTGAGGAATATTCTGCATCCACGCCAACAGGAATCGGTTCAACCATCATTTCTTCAGGAATAAGTGCGTTTGAAATATTAACAGATGGGCGCATCGCTATCGCATCTTATGATAAGAACATCTACATTCACGATAATGGGGGCACCCTCATCAATACCATCACGGATTCAACAGGAATTATCTCTTCACTTGTTGAAACATCGAACGGAACGCTTCTAGCAGGAACAACTGGAGGAACCGTCTACAAATTCAATACGGATTCGTGGGATGTTGACACGCTTAGCCTTCCACATACGAAACAAATCACCTTCATGTCACTGAATGGAGACATGTTTGCAATTGGTGCAAAGCAGGGGCAATTTTCATTGGTGAATTCAACCGATTTCACCGAATTGGAAACCTATATTGGAACAGGTGATGTCATTGGTTTCAAAGGCACGTTTTCAGGCCAACTGTTCATTGCAGGAACAACTCCAACCTTTTCGGCAATTCAATTTTACGATTTGGATTCTGACATGGACGGAGTAAACGACCTCAACGATGACTTTCCAAACGATTCATCCCAATCCACTGACTCCGACGGGGACGGTTATGGAGATGATGCTAACGGTTTCAACCCGGATTCATTCCCAGCCGATGGAACTCAGTGGGAGGACCTTGATGGAGATGGCTACGGAGATAACCCCACGGGAACATCCCCCGACTTATTCCCAAATAACGCCGACCAGTGGAGCGATTTAGATGGGGATGGCTACGGTGATAATTCAAACGGTCAAGATGGGGATGTTTTCCCAGAAGAAGCGACTCAATGGAGCGATTCTGACCTTGATGGCTATGGGGACAATCTTGAAGGATTCAGGCCAGACAGTTGCCCCACAATAAACGGATTTTCTACGAAAGACCGCTTTGGTTGTCCTGATGGTGACTTTGACGGCTATTCCAACCCTGATTCAGAGTGGACAGCACTCGACGGAGCAGACGCATTGCCCTCACAGGGAACCCAATGGGAAGACCAAGACGGCGACGGCTATGGGGATAACGGGGATGGTGAACTTCCCGACACGTGTCCTTGGGAATATGGGACCTCAACGAAAGCATGGGAAATTGATTCTGAAACCACCATCGGATACGTTCAAACACCATCCTATGGATGTCTGGATGTCGATGGCGACGGATGGGTTGACCGAACAGAATCTCCATTGATGGATAAGGACCCCAACGAACACTACGATGGAGACGGTGATGGAGTCGGTTCGAATGCTGATTACGATGATACAAGTCCGAACATTGCAACAGAACAAGATTACTGCCTGAACAATAAAAACGACACTTCTGAAAGTTGCACTGGCTGGAATAACCCTGCATATCAAGCCTATAGGAATGGGTTAGTCAATGAAACTGAGTTGGGGTTCTATGCATGGAATGCCTCTCTTCAAGATGATGCAGGTGGCAATTCTGCACTCAATGTTGATGAGGATACTCTAAATCAAGTCATTAAAATCGGTCTTGCTGTTTTTGCTGGATTAACGGTTGTCATCCTCCTCGTCGCCTTCCTGGTCAACAAACGAAAACAAAACAGTTCACAGAAAGTATACGGTGGAGTCACCGCTTCTCAATCAACAAACGCCTCCAAGGAGGCATTGGAAGGAAAAGGAGGAATATCTGCTGATGGCGGAATCATTTCGGATGACATTTGGGATGATGACGTTAAGCAACTTGACTTCCAACCTGAAAAGAATGGCTTTGATGATATGGAACTCAAGTCTGGTGAAACAGTTGCGGAAGCCAAGAGCATGACCTACGATGAAGAAAGCATCGAATCCATTGCGGGTATGCCTTCACAAGTCGCACCATCTGAACCAGAGACAGTACCTGAAGCGTCCATTCCCGATGAAGCTCCTCCTCTCCCAGAGGGTGGATTACCGGACGGTTGGACTGCCGATCAATGGCGTTGGTATGGCCATGAATGGTTAGCAAAGTATGGGGATAATTAGACCCAGACAATAGGAAGGCTTTCTTTCAAAGAACCGAGTTCAGAACCCGAATACATGGGTTTACCGTCAATCTTGAACGTATTCATTACGAGCCACAGAAATCCATTCCAAGCCGTGGAGTCGGCGAACAATTCGACCTTTCCGTAAATGGCAGCCATCAATAACTTGGATTCATCGGTATCTTCGCCACAAAGAGCCTTTACCAATTCTTTCGCAGTAAAGCGATAACCAGGTGGGCGCCACAGCATCATGGTAATCACACATTAAAGGGGGCAAGATTCAAGCGTTCTGCAAGGTGGTCAACATCAACATCTACAGCCATCTTCATCCGCTCTCGTAGCGTGTCAATTTCGCCCTTCATCTTCAGCATTTTATGCGTTCGAATCATTTCGTTGAGGAGATCGTTAACACTTCGGTGTCCTCCCGTTGTTCGTATGGTGTTCAATTGTCTACGAATCTCATAGCTCACACTAACTGAAGTCATCCCTTCGCCTGTCATGAAGATACCCAATAGACCCTTGAATTGGCTGCCTACTTAACCTGTGCGAAGCCCTGGTGGGTCACGAGCATGATTTGTCCTGCATTTTTTGAGCGTCGAAGGCACGATTAACGGATGCTGCGCTCTTTACGAAGACGGGATTCTTCAACCACTCCGAATTCACGGCGCATGGATTGGACTCGCTGATGAACTTCTTTTGCTAGGGTCCAATATTCCAAACTTCCAGCACCAGCACCCGAGTTGGTTGGTTTGTTCAGGATCACTGTCGGCGCTCCGCTCCAAGGTGCCTCAGCAACCTTTGCTAAGCGACGAACCGTAGTGTTGAACAGTTTATTTGGCATCTTCTTATTCACTTGGTCACACACATAAGTACTCAATTTTGAGCGTGCGTCGACCATCGTCATGACGATTCCAAAGATTTTCAGATTCCGATTAATACGACGTTGAATCATCTTGATTGAATTCATGAGCATGCTGAAGCCCTCTAAAGCGTAATACTCCGCTTGTACGGGGACCATGACCCAGTTGGCTGCGCACATGGCGTTGATTGAGAGCAGACCAAGTGAGGGGGGAGTGTCAATGATAATGTAATCAAATTCATCAACGATTGGAAGAAGAGCCTCTTGCAGACGTGTTTCCCGTCCAATTTTGTGGCTCAATTCAATTTCTGCACCTGAAAGATGGATATCACTCGGAAGCAGCCATAGGTCACCAGCGTTTATTGAATCGGGGATTTTTTTCCCGCCGTTTCGGTTTGACCAAGCCTCCCGCATCGAACGGGTGATCTCTTCTGGAGGAATCAGATATTCGTCCATCAACGGAAGTTCTTCACCAGAGTCATTGGCGAGTAAATCATAAACCGTTTTCTTTATTTTCTTCTTTTCAAGGCCGAATGATGTTGCACAGTTGCCCTGTGGGTCGAGGTCAATGAGGAGTACTTTGGCCGGAGGTAGACCTTGGCGGCGAGACCCTTTAGCAAGGGCAGCTGCGATGTTCACAGCGGTCGTCGTCTTCGCACAACCTCCTTTTTGATTGGCTACTGCCATGACCATCTTGTAAGGATTCATCACATAGTCACCTCCCATAGACAACCCTAGGAAAGCCCTCCCCTTTCAATGCAAGCCTTGGGAGGCGAGTATCAAGCAGGTTGGATGACCGGAACAGGTACTTCCGAGAGGATCTTACGAACGATGTGCATCCCGGTAATTCCTCGGATCTTTGCCTCAGGTTTCATGTTAATACGATGGGAAATAATCTGCAAAGCGATTCCCTTGATGTCATCTGGGATGACATAATTACGCCCAGCAACCGCTGCAGCGGCTCGTCCAGTCTTGAACAGTGCCTGACTTGCACGTGGTGATGCTCCGTTTGTGACACGGTGGTCCTCACGAGTTCGCTGAACGATTTCAATAATGTAGGATAGAATGGCTGGGTCAACGTGAACGGTCTCAAGGGCTTTCTGCATAGCAACGACCTTCTTTGGAGAAGTGATTTGTTCAACCTCATGCTCGTCCTTTCCTCGGAGTTTACGGCGAGCAAGGATAGCTTTTTCTTCAGCTCGGTCAGGATATCCCATGCTCATCTTCATCAAGAAGCGGTCCATTTGTGCTTCAGGAAGTGGATAGGTTCCTTCCTGTTCAATTGGGTTTTGAGTTGCGATAACAACGAATGGAGCTGGAAGTTTGTGGGTAATTCCTTCGATGGTGACTTGCTTCTCTTCCATTGCTTCAAGCAATGCTGCTTGAGTCTTTGGAGGGGCCCGGTTAATCTCGTCAGCCAGAAGGATGTTTGAGAACAATGGACCAGCACGAAGTTTGAATTCTCCTGATTTTTGGTCGTACATGTATGTCCCCATGATGTCAGAAGGCAGCAAGTCAGGTGTGAATTGGACACGCTTAAACTTACATCCAAGCGCCCGTGCAAAGGTGTTTGCAAGAAGTGTCTTTGCAAGTCCTGGGAAATCTTCCAAAAGCATGTTTCCGTTGGAAAGGATACCAACAGTCACTCTTCTGAGGTTTTCGTTTTTACCGATGATAACTTTACTCACTTCATTCATCAAACTGTTTGAGATTGATGATACCGTTGCGATCAAATCTTGAGTTCGTGCTCCTTGAGCGCCTGCTTGAATTCCTGCTTCCATTAGAATACCTCCAGTGATAATTCAAGACTTTTTCATTTCTTATATGAATGTGTGCGCTCTCTTCTTCAAAAATGCTCACTGGTGAATCACATAAAAAGCAGATTCAACGGCCCCAAAAATGGTTATCCTTACGATGAAGACTAACGATTTCATCAAGAATTTCTTCTTCTATCGGAGTCAAGTCGGCCTTCTTCAGTCGTTTGACATGACGCTCCGGGACATCAACATAGAACTCATCTAACTCTTCGATATGTCGCCCAACGGTTGGACCTTGAATGGCTATTGCAACTTCATCGCCTTGCATCGCTTCTTTGACATCTTCAGAAGCTCTTGTCCTGAGGCTCTTGATTTGGCCAACAGGTGTACCATCTAATTTGATGAGGCGTTGGCCAAGGTGGACGCGTCCACCAAGAACGCGCATCCCGACAATGGCAGGACCTTTGGCTCTGAATGTGTGGTCCTTGAGGTACAAGACACGCCCGGGGTATACGAGGGTTTCACGTTGCTCTTCCTCGATGGCCTTTTTGGTGTCTTCAACCCAGGCTTCAAACGCATCAAGAATGTGATAAATAATGGGGCCAGCAATGAATTTTACTTCGGAATCCTCTTGGTCCAATTGTTGAGAAACTTCGCTGTTGGCTTTGGTTGAAAAACCGAGAATGACTTTTTGCAGCGGGTCATTGGCGGATTTAGCCATAAGAATATCCTTTTTGTTCACCGGGCCAACCGTAGCCTGCCGGACTGGTATATTTCGCTGGTGAAGTTCAAAAGCCAACGCTTCAAGACCCCCAACTGTATCAGCCTTGATGACAACTCCACTACGCTCTTCCTCTGCTCCGTGACACTCACCAGCCGACGTATGTTCGGGAAATGATTTACGAGCAAAGATCTCATGACACGATGAACACATAACCGGCATAGCATCAAAGATACTTCTCCATTCGCCACGTATCGCTTCTTCAGCTACGGCGCGTTCTTCTGGGGTATTTGCAAGATGCAACGTGGTTCCCGCAATGGTCGATTCAAGTTTTGGAGCAACTATTTTCACTCCACATGCCGCATCGACAGAATCAAAATTCATCCACCGTTTTCCAGCATCTCGCATTTCTGCCATCCCTTGTGGACGCTTTAGGCCCTTGATGTGCGTCGTGAATGCACCATCAATGCCAGCTAGCATGATTGAATCACCAATTTTGAGTTGCCCTCGGTAGAGAATAACATCGATGGTTTTCCCCATGCCAACTTCATCACGCATTTCCAAGACTGTGCCTTGAGCGGAGCCCAAGGTGTCGGTTAATCTGTCTTCGAGGAACCGTTCAGCGAGTCCGACGGTCACGGCTAGAAGGTCTTGAAGACCTTCGCCATCCTTGGCTGACATAGGTACAAGAGCAACATTTTGGCGGAAGTCACTGATCTTATCATACCGTTCAAGGTTGAAACCATGCTCTGAAAATTGTCCAACAATTTTCCAGTATCGGTCTTCAAAAAGTGCTCGCACGTCTTCTCGCTGTGCGCTAAAAGATTCGATGAACGAGCGCCCATGCTCTGTTCGCCATCCGTGCAATCGGTCAACTTTGTTTCCTGCAATGACGAACGGTGTGCGGGTTTCTTTCAGAATGTTGAGCGACTCAATGGTTTGAGGTTGAAGGCCCTCCATTATGTCGACGACCAAGACTGCGATATCTGAGACAGAACCCCCACGGTTGCGTAGTGAAGCAAAGGAGTGGTGGCCAGGGGTGTCAATAAACAGTAATCCCGGTGATTTGAATGCCTTTCCACCTAACATCGCAGCACACGTTTCATTGAGCACATCCGCTGGAACTTCTGTGGCTCCGATGTGTTGGGTGATGCCACCGGCTTCCCGGTCCATTACGCTTGCTTGACGCTCGCTTCCAACAGACCGAACCATATCCAATACGCTGGTTTTGCCGTGGTCTACATGGCCAAGAACGGATACAATGGGTTGGCGATTGTGTCCTCGAACAGGTTCGTCTTCAGTCTCCACCGAATGTTCCACAGGTTCTTCTGCGTCAGACATCGGTTTCACCGCCTCTCAATTGAGGGAGAGTTCACTCGTATACCCAGGTGCCCATGGTATTGTTCCATTCCATGAGTCCTTCGGGGAACCAAAGTCCAAGTTCAAACTCTGCAGTTTCTGGTGCATCGGAGCCGTGGATCATGTTGTAACCCATGTCCATTCCGAAATCTCCCCGAATAGTTCCAGGGTCTGCTTCACGTCCGTTGGTTGCTCCGATCAGTTTACGAGCGACTGAAATTGCATCTTTACCCTGCCATGCCATACAAACAACAGGTCCTGATGTGACGAAATTAATGAGTCCTGGGAAAAACGGACGTTCCTTGTGAACATCGTAATGAGTTCGAGCAATTTCTTCGGTTGGGACCATCGATTTCATACCGACAAGTTTCAGTCCTTTTCGTTCGAATCGTCCAAGTATTTCTCCGACAAGTCCACGTTGTACGCCGTCGGGTTTAATCATCACATAGGTAGTTTGCATGGTGTTCACCAAACCTACCCAAAAGTGACCTGTTTAAGGGCGTTGCTGTGGGGCAAGTGAGAAGTTGTGGTCCCGATAGGGGTTCACTGGATTCCGCCTTTGACGTAATGGCGGGTCCACTTCACTTTGCGAGAGTTACGCTTGAGTTGGAGTTGGTTCTTACGAGTTTTACTGCTCTTGAACCAAAGGATACTTCCATCCTTGCGTACAAACATCATGCCGGTTCCGGGTTCGATTTCCTCTCCGGAAAAACTGCAAATTCTTCGTTCTGGCATTGTTCATCACCGTGCGTTGAGCTTTCGGGCCTCTCGTCCCGTGTCTTTGAGCATGAGAATGTCACCGACTCGCACAGGTCCTACCACGTTGCGGCTGATGATACGTCCTACATCTCTTGGGTTGGGTGCGTCGTTAACACGCACCTTGACTTGGGTGGCTTCTCCGGTCATTCCGGTTCGGCCTACAATTTCGACCACTTCTGCTGGCCATCCACCGAGTTCTTCACTCATAATCTTCATCTCCGATTATATCTCAAGCCTTGAGGCCTTTGATGAGTTCTACAACTTCATTGAATTTTTCTTGAGCGCCTTTGTTGATTTCCATGACTGCGATAGAAGCAGCCTTGACACCGTTGGCGAGTCCAGCTTCCTTGGCCAAGAATTCTTGGCTTGGGACGTATCCGTACGGGATTCCCTTTTCTTCACAAATCAATGGAAGGTGAGCCAACAATTCTGGAGGGTTCACATCTTCAGCAAGAATGATGAATTGAGCGGTACCTCGCTCTGCGGCTTTCGTGACCTCGTTACTGCCTTTCTTGACGCGTCCATTCGTGTTCGATTGGATCATCTCGTAAATCTTGTCAGCAACGTCTTCTGGGGTTTCAAATGCTACGTGTACACTCATTGGAATATCTCCTTCCTCATGTTAAGGGCAACCATGCGCAGAACCACGCGGATATAAACGCAACGGAGACAACTCAGGTCTCCGAATTGATGAAAGATAGAGAGAAACAGTGAGCAGTCCTTTGTTTTCTTATGCTTTGAGACCCAATTCGTCCAGTATTTCTTTGACGCCCCGAGACAAGGCCGGGCCACCCGGAATCGAGTCCACGGCATTGGATAAGGAGCCTGTCGCATGAACTCCGTCAACGTATCTCAAGAGTCTGGCGATTGCCCCGCCGGTGAACAATCCGTGAGAACATGCTGCGTGAACTTGGGTGGCTCCTTGATTTCGCAAGGCTTCTGCAGCACGACAAATAGTGCCACCAGTTGCGATCATATCGTCCACAATAGCAACTTTCTTTCCTGCAACATCGAGGTCTTTTGCCTTATGGGCGATGGTATGCGCATCAATTCGTGTTTTCTCAAGATAAGAAAACTCGCACCCAATCAATGAGGCCACCTGACTTGCTCTGTCTATTGCACCTTTATCGGGTGAGAGAATGAAGTCTGGAGCAACTGTTCCTTGCAAACGCTCAGAAAGTTCCGGCATTGCTGATGTGAATGAGATCGGCACGGAGAGGTCCTGCAGTACTTCCGGCGCATGTATGTCCAAGACAACCATTCCATCACACTTTGTAGCAAGTAGGTGGGCAATGGCCCGAGCTGAAATTGCTTCGCCAGGTTTGAAGCGTTTGTCCTGGCGAGAATAACCAAAATATGGAATTGCCAAAATAATGCCTTTTCCTACATCAGGCAGGGTCTGGGGGCCGATTTCTCGCAAATTATGCAATTCGCCCCGACGTACATCGTTTAGGGACTCAAGCATGAGCAATGTCTCAACAATTCCAGAATCCGGGAAGGTGTTTGATACCAAGACGACGGGTCCGTTACGAACTGCTTCGATCGTTTCAGTGGGGATTCGAGTGTACCCTTCGGTATCTGGGAATCGTCGTGTTTCTAACACGTGATGTTCCCAACCAAGGGATTCAGCGAGTTGGCTCGCAAGCGGGCCAGAATTACTGCCGGATACGACGACCATGTGTTCCCCTCAAGCCGTCCTGTACGCTGACCCTTCATGTTCTTTGCGAGAGCGAAAGAATCGAAAGAACTCCAGAAGAAGTGTTGGTGCGCGAGGCAGGACTTGAACCTGCGACCTCCCGGTTATCAGCCGGGTGCTCTAACCGACTAAGCCACCCGCGCAATGGTAAACCCGCCGACCGGACCCCCCGTCATAAGCATGACGGCTGAAGATTCAACCGGCTTCAATCCAAGATTATTCTGCTTTCACTCTTCTTCCATCGAGTTGATGGCAGCAAAGGACGGCAACTGAAGCACTTTCTCAAAGGTTCGAGAAAGAACAACTTCGTCCAGGCGTTCTCGTGTTCGTGCCAATGCTGTGATTGGAATGCGGATTTCGGATTCAACGCCGAATTCCTTTTGGATACGCATTCTTGTCGTGACAATGACGCCTTTGTACGTGCGCTTTACTCGGAAGAGTCTGGTGATAACGCCAATCTCTTCTCCTTGGTTGTCCAATACGGCACGATCCAACATTTCGTCAGGTGCGTAAAGTTTCTCATCAATTCGAACCGTGTTTCTCCATCGGCGTTGTAATTCTCGCATTGACTTAGAGAGCTTCACTGTACCGTCGCCACGAATGCTGTGGACCAGTTCTTTCGGTAGCGGTGCTAGTTCGGCTGGCTTTCGCATGTATTCGTCTGCGACTTCTGGTGCCACTTGAATGCGCATCGATTGAACTCGTGCTTCATTCGGGTGGTGACGCTCACCGACGATCGTACCTACTTTCTTTTCGTTCACATAGACATCCCGTTGGAGTAACTCCTGAATGTCAAATTCTGTATTTCTCATGTTTCCCATCTCCATGCCGATTTTGTTCGGCTTACCCATTGCTCAGTCTCGGCGCCTATTATACTCTTCCCCGAAAAAAATATCATTTCCAATTGCATTTGTCGCATAATACTACATTCAACCAATTGAAATATAGAATTTAATTCAATTTTATATGTCGCATAACGCGCGTTTTTTCAATTAAAATCCCACAAGCGTCTAAATCAAAAAGGATTCGTTTTCATATTGAATCTAACATTATGAGATCATCTCGAGGGGGCAGATGAATTTCTGGAACCTTTCTATCCTTATTGAAATTCTTTTCAATATGAAATCCGAAATTATTATGATATTTTCCAATTGAAAATTTCTATTATGTGCGTAAAATGTGATGGAGGAATCCTTCATGAACGGGTATCATCTGGGATTTACATGGGCGATGAGGGAAGAATAGCACTCCATGCAGCGTCCCACCCACTGGCGAGAACGCTCTTGGAGCGAGGAATCCCACAGTTTCATCGTTTTTTAGTCCCTGAGTATGAGCGGTCACGTGTTCAAGAGGAGCATGCCTCTGCTCTCGAACACTTCTCTGAGGCTGTAGAGTCAATGGATGCTTCAGCATCTGCTTCAGTTCATGTTGTTGATCGTCACCATGACCTTGCTTCTCTCCAACAAACCGGCCTACCTGTAATACATCTCAGTCCCCCGAGCGAACTGGAAGATGAAAACAACCTCCAAATCTACATCCATGATCTTCTTACGACCGATGCTTCAACTGAAGTTGGTGCTATGTTCCATCACTGGTGGGGGCTTGCAAACCGTCACGAAACGCCAATCCTTGGCTCAGATGGTGCATATTGGTGTTCTTGTGATGATGTTGCAGAAGGTCTACTGCGGCTGATAAAAGGTGGATTTCCCTCTGGAGGTTCAATGAATGTTTGTGGCAGAAGGTATTGGACAATGGAGGCCACGTGGCTGGAATTTCAAATGCTCGTATCGAGGACTAATGCCGGGCAAGAAGGTCGGTTCAATCTCTCTCACCTGCGGGCGGATGAAGGGCCTATTGTCGAAGTTGAAGACCTCGCTACCCCTAAGATGCGAATCCCCCGACCTTCTCTTGAAAGGCTCCATGAATCGCTTGAAAGCATCAGTAATGAGGGTTGGAATCCAAGGACTCCGTTCCGGCAAAGCCTCATGCTCATCGTCGCTGAACTTGCTCAGCACTACAAGATGAGTTAATGTTCCTTCCATGCTTCGCTAAAGAGGTCAGCACCAAGTAAAGGAAGGAGTAGACTTGCATCTCCTTCGACGCAAACATGGGGGGCCTCAGGGCGCATCTTCCCCCATGAGATGGCCTCTCTAAGTCGAGCACCTGAGAGGCTTCCGTCATGTTCGGGGGCTGTAGTAATGTATACTGCGCTGTCGAGTCCACCTCGGTATTGGTTCCACCATATGACGTGGTGTTTTGAGATGCCTCCGCCAATCATAAGTGCGTTTGAGGCGTCCACGTCCCACGTTAGGTCGCTCATAACTTGCTCATCAGCGAGCGTGTCAAGGTGGAAATCCCGGTGTTTTTGGCGGAACATGAACAATTGAGCTCCGATTGAACCGTCTGTAATTCCTGGGATGCATACTGGGATCTTGTTCTTAGCAGCCCAATAAATCAACGAGTCGGGGGTTCCAATTCGCTTACCTAATTCCCATACCAGGTGGATTGAACCGAATCCTAGCCACGCGTCAGCTCCCGTCTTTCCGGTAGATGCAAGACGATCGTTGTAAATATCTTCAAGGACGGGCATGACTACAGATTCAATGATCTCTCCGTAGGATGCGTTGGGGACGATAACGTTGCCGAGGCGCATGAGGGAATGTTCTCCAAGTTCCCTATCATCCAACTCAAAAGACCCGTGGTAATAGTGCTTGTAGGCCCTCGCAATGTCGTGGTCGAGCGTTCCACATGTCGTAGATACTACGTTGAACATCTTTCTCTTGATGGCTTCAACAAAGAAGCCTCGTGTTCCAGTAGCACACAAGCAGGCGGGGAATGAAAGCCAGTTTGTCACTTGCTCTGGGTCTGCATCTACTGCGTCAATATCGGTTTTCATTTGGGAAAGAATTTCCCTTGCTGTAGCGAATTTTGTAGCGGTAAATCCGCCTGCAGAAGCCATTTGCTGTATCAATTGCTGCGGCGATGTTGCCTTGGAAAAGTCGTAATCCACAACAGGGGTGTCGAAGTCCTTTGGGTCAATCGCCATGGCCAGACCTCGCGGCTCCGCTTCATGAAGGTGTTCACGCCCGACTTAGCCATTATTGACTCATGTGTTCTATCTCATAGATGCGGTCTCGTAAGCGGGCTGCTTGTTCGAAATCCAGGGATTTTGCTGCAGTCTCCATTTCCGCACGTAGTTCATTGAGCAGTTCAGACCGTTCACTTTCAGAAAGAGCAGACAGTGGGGGCTGTTTATTAGAATTTATCAATTGGGAATTTGATTTTTCTATTGAAGTTTTATCTGATTCATTTGCAGATGCCCAAGAGCCAGCCCCCAAGTTCAATCGTTGCGCCCAATCCCCATCCTTACGCCCACCTTTCTTAGCGATGAGTCGTCGAGAACCGTCGCCTCCAGTGGTCGTTCCTGCGATCAATTCATCCGTTGTATCCCCCATTACTGGGAGTGCCTTTACGATTGTACGCGGTGTGATTCCTAGAGCCTCATTGTTCGCATGTTGCCGTTGCCGGCGCTCAAGGGTTTGTCGGATGGCAGCCTCCATTGCTGGAGAAAACCCGTCTGCGTACAGCAATACTTTTCCATCTTGGTTTCTTGCAGCACGGCCTATTGTTTGAAGCAAGCTTCTTTCGTTTCGTAGGAAGCCTTGTCGGTCGGCGTCAAAGATAGCGACAAGGCTTACTTCAGGGATATCCAAGCCTTCACGAAGAAGGTTAATTCCAACGATAACATCGATGTGGCCGTGGCGAAGCGCATTGATGATCTCGGTGCGTTCAATCGTGTCAATTTCTGAATGCAGGTGATGTGCCTTAACGCCCATTCGATTGAGGTAGGCGGCGACCTCCTCTGCGAATTTAATCGTAAGAACGGTCACAAGACAACGTTGAGATTGCTCGATACGAGCATTAATTTCAGTGAGCAAGTCATTGATTTGACCTGCAGTGGGGCGTACTTCAATTTCTGGGTCGAGCAAACCAGTTGGTCGTAATTCCATCTTGGCGATTCCTTGAATGGATTGGAGCATATCGTACATAGACTCTGCTTCGGGGTGCTTCTTGTCCCTGTCAGCCGCCCCAGCTCCACCCTGGCTCGCTGCATGTTCAAGTCCTTTAGGAAGGGGCTGGTTCGTGATTTCACAGAGGTGTCGTAGTTCTCGTTCTCCAGGGGTTGCCGATACGTATACCATTTGAGGAACGAGACTTTGGAACTCAGGAATTTTGAGGGGTCTATTGTCAGCAGCAGTTGGTAAGCGGAATCCATGCTCAATGAGGCTCTCTTTTCTCGAGCGGTCGCCATGGTACATCCCTCCGACTTGGGGAAGGCTCACGTGGGATTCATCCATGATGACAAGGAATTTTTCAGGGTTGCCGTGGAATTGATTTGCACATGCTGCAAAGAAATCCAACAAACAATAGGGTCGTTGGCCACGTTCTCTGCCATCAAAGTGCAAGGAATAATTTTCAATTGCCTGGCAGTGGCCTATTTCCCGAAGCATTTCTAGGTCATATTCTGTGCGCTGTTCAATCCGGTATCGTTCTAATTCACGACCCTCTCGGGCGTAAAACTTACTACGTTCATTCAGTTCAGTTTCGATGGATTCAAGCGCTGCTTCAAATCGCTCCGGACTCGTCATAAAGAATTCTTTTGGGTGGATCCATGCTTCATCTAGTTCATCAAGAACATCCCACGTGACGGGGTCGCAAATTTGGATGCTCTTGATTCCATCAAAATCAAACACAATTCGGAGGGGGTCGTCTCGACTCGGCATCCATACATCGATGACTTCTCCCCGAACTCTGCATTCGCCACGGTTGAGATCTGTCGTTGTTCTTCGGTATTGGAGTTCAATGAGTTCCCTAAGCAAATCACTGGTTTCAATCACTTGTCCAACAGCGCATCTGACGTGGTATTCGAGGAATGTTTCAGGTGGGTTGAGGCCGTAAATGCAAGAAACAGAGGACACAACCACACAGTCAGGGCGAGTGACCAACGATGCTACTGCGGCAAACCGTTCCTGTTCAATGCGTTCGTTAATACTCAATTCTTTGTCAATGTAAAGGTCGCGTTTTGCGAGGTATGCTTCTGGTTGGTAGTAATCATAGTGGGATACAAAGTACTCAACTGCATTCTTTGGAAAATAGCCAACCATCTCTTGGTGGAGTTGTCTGGCCAATGTTTTGTTGTGGCTCATAATGAGGGTAGGTATGTTGAGTTTCTGAATGACGTGAGCCATTGCAAAGGTTTTGCCGCTCCCTGTTACGCCAAGGAGGATGCATCGCTCTTGACCATTTTCCAATTGAGAAATCAATTTTTCAATTGCTTTAGGCTGGTCACCATCTGGTGAAAATTCCGCATGCAGTTCAAATTTCTTAACCGACGGGTTCAACTCGTCCAAAGCCGCTCCTTCAAGCGCTTTTGAAAGGTCAAATGGATTGCGTTCGACCAGGTCAACTTCACCAACTGAACGGTCTGCCTCGTCCTCAAAAGCACCTTCATCATCCCATTGTTCAGCCATAGCAATCCCTCTTATGGCACGATTAGGGGAGATAAAGTCCACCGTTTACATGAAGAATTGCTCCAGTGATGTACGATGAGTCAGGGCCTACAAGGAATGAAACGGTTGAGGCCATATCTTCTGCAGTTCCAACTCGCTGCAACGGCACTTCACCTTCTCGTTGCAATCGCTTTTCAGGTGAGTCGCCGCTCAACAAGTCGGTATCAACGTAGCCTGGTGCAAGGATATTCACTCGCTTTCCTTCCGGGCCTACAGATTGTGCTAAGGAGCGTGCCCACGCCGAAAGGGCGGCTTTTGATGCCGAGTAATCTGCACCATGAGGTGAGCCTTTGATGCCGAGTTGCGAGCCAACGACGACCATCCTTGCCTCATCGGATAAATGGGGCTGAACCGCCTTCCAGACTGCTACGGCTCCTTCGAAATTCGTCTTCATCGTGGTTTCTAGGTCGTCCATGGTCATTTTGTGGCCTTCAATACGGTTGTAGATGCCGTGATTGAGCACTAAAACCTCTATTTTTCGAGCCATCCAAGGATGCTGGCCAAGAAGGCCAACTTCTCCTGAATCAGCGCAATCAACCTTGACTGCGAGGGCATCATCTCCTCGTTCCCGTATGGCGTCAACGATCATTTCAGCAGGTTTTGATGATTGATTGTATGTCAACAACACGTCGTAGCCGTCTGCAGCAAGTCGGTCGGATATCGCTGCACCAATGCCGCGGCCCCCACCTGTGATAAGAGCAACCGGACGCGCCATACCGCGACGAGGGACTCATCTCTCATGAAACCATGTGAACGTGCTTAATCTTCAGTTGGAAGGAATTGCGCAAGCTGTGGGGGTTGCCATCCTTCCGGTTTCATGACTTTCCCATCCTCTCTTCGTAGGACCTTTCCGTTCACAAGTTTCGCCATATTTGAGCGATGGACTTCATTGAACGCATCGTCGTAAATGTGCTGCATCCCGTGATTGATAATGGTTCCAGCAAGGATGTATCCTATATCGGCCAGTGCATCAAGAACTTCGACCAAATCGCCGGAACGCGCTGCTTCTGCGTATTCTTGAACTTCCTCTTCAAGAAGTTTGATACGGAGTTCAATCAACTCATCAGGGCCTAGAGCAGGAGATTCAAGCTTTGGAATGTCAAAGGCTTGATTGAACTCAAGCAGAGATTTTACCATGGGGTTCATGTGTGTAGGTTGGTGATTCGGCTCATGAATTTTGCACTCGTATTTTTTGCATGGTCGTCAACCTAATTTGATACAGTTGCAAGAATATTACGATGAATTGTGGCCGGAAGTCATCACGCTGAAACCACCAGTTCAGGGGCAATTGAGCGCAACTGATTGGAAAGCTCCTTGCTGAATAGGAGGGCGTTGGTCACAAATCTGTGGTGTTGGGTTCAACAGCGAATCCAAGCAAGAGTGCGCCCAGCAATACCCACCCCGTGAGCATTGACGCACGAAATAATACAGTTTGGAAATCTATGAACTTCTCCCGTGACAGCACAACCCAGATGTTCACAAGAGCCATGATCGCAGCAGCAACGAGGAACCAAATTCCATCCATTGGGTCTGATATGGCAAAGCATGCGAACCAGAGCAGGCTAAGTTGAACGGTTGTTCGGGTTGTTGCCTTTTCATCAAAAGTGGATGGGAAGGAGCGAATCCCTTGCTCACGGTCACTTTCAACATCCATTCGGGCATAGTTGATGTCAAAAGCAGTAATCCAGAGCATGACTCCGATAGAAATTGGAAGAATTGTTGGCGCCCAAAGATACTCGGTGCCGTCGGTAAACATGCCTGTCACAGCGTTCCAGCCGTGGACATCTGCGGCTATCGCAACCCATGCTCCAGCAGGTGCAAGCCCTAAGCAAAGACCAAGCCAAAAGTGGCACAACCAAGTGTAGCGTTTCATGTACGGGTATACAACAAAGGTAAGCACGGGTAGCCACGCCATCATGAGTGCGACGTGGTTAAGCAAGCCTGCGCTGATCAGGAGCAATGCCAAGAAACCAGCTGCAAGACTCCATGCAGTTCGTAGGCTCATCGCACCTGATGCAAGATGCCTTCCCTCCGTTCTAGGATTTGCAGCATCGATGTCTCGGTCAATGATTCTGTTTAACGCCATCGCCAATCCACGAGCTCCAATCGCAGCAAGGAGTATCCAAAGCAGTTCAATTCCAAGAGGGATGTCAAATTGTTCCAGGGCAATGAAATATCCCATCAATACAAACGGGAGGGAAAAGAGGGTGTGTTCGATTTTAATGAACGAAAATATTTGCCTGGTATCCATTACTGGTGGCTCCCAAAAGAAAGGTGTGGGGGCCACCCATATGAATTCAACTCCGGATGCTGGGCGACTTTTTCCAATGTTTCGGGTGAGTGCATGGTAATCGCAGGCCATCTGCGAACTCCGAATGCAGAGGATGGAATCGGGGTGGTTGCATCCCAGCAGAGGCGTTGCCGGGTTGTGTCAAATGACAATCCTCTGCCGACATCAAATCTTGAGGTCAGCTGCCATAACAAGCGTCGTCGAGCCTTTGGTCCATCCAATTCAACATCATCATTGGTAATGAATAACCACCGTAGATTTTCAGAACCTTCCAATTGCCAAATTGAATTTTTCAATTGCTCAACCTTATTTCTTCGCAGCCCTTCTGCATCATCGTTTGAAGCGCTTGAGCCAGTGCCTGGTGAAGGCGTTCCTTCGATATTTGTCGTGACAACAAGCATGCTTCCCCGTAGCATACGGGCTTGAACCACTTCGGGCAATGCTTGGACCGATTCTATGTTTGAGAACGACGGGGGGGCTTCTAAGCCCTGCCTCCAAGCGGGTGATTCTTCCGAAAACGAGCCTTCGAGAGGTTGATTTGAACTTCTTGGGTCGGCCGCAGCAAGGGTTGTTGCATCGATGAGAAGTTTGGAATGCACGTTTTCGTAGGGGCTTGCTGCTTCAAGGGAGTCGGCAACCATGCCGTCTAACACGGTGATGTCGCTCGATATGTCCACTTTGTCATTCAGCGCGTCCAAGAACGATTCAAGGTCCTTGGTGTTTGAAGTTTCATCGACCATGGCCATGATCTTGAGAAACATCATTTGTCCAGCACCGAGAAGCCCAAGTCCTGTTTTACGAGCTTGTCTTGGGTACCGTTGCTTTGATGCAGCAATCGCAAGATTGTGAAATCCAGTTTCAAGAGGAAGATGGACAGAGCGGACATCTCGATGTTGGAATTGCAGAACGGGAGAAAATTGCCCGCCAATCGCTTCGCCCAGGTAGCCGTCTTCCATTGGTGGTAGGCCTACAATCGTGGCGGGAAGGACTGCATCTTTTCGACATGTGATGGCGGTGACATGAAGCACGGGGTATTGTCCGGTGAGGGAGTAGAATCCAAAGTGATCTCCAAACGGACCTTCAGTGCGGGTTTCGCCCGGGATACAGTATCCCTCAATGACGACGTCTGCTTCTGCCGGCACCATGAGGTCTTGAGTCAAGGCTTTCGTGATGGGAAGCGATTTCCGACCCAAAATTCCTGCAAACTGATACTCAGAAAGATTGTCAGGGAGCGGTGAGATCGCCGAGAAAATTAGCTCTGGGGGCCCACCAATACAAACTGCGACGGGCATTTTTCCTTCAGGGCCTAACGCAGCGGCATGGTCTGCTGCATGCTTGTGAATCTGCCAGTGAAGGCCCAGTTCCTTTGGTCCAAACACTTGGGCTCTGTACATCCCCAAGTTGTGCTCGCCTGTCTTTGGATCTTTAGTTACGACGAGAGGAAGGGTGACGAAATGCCCTCCATCCATTGGCCAAGTCTTTGGAATGGGCAGCGAGGTGAGGTCCAGTGGGAGGCGGACACGCTGACTTGCTCCTTTTCTCTTCTTCTTGGGGGGCATTGCGAAGGCGTCTCTTGCGAGAGGGAGGGCGGTCCACGGACGTTTTGTCATGGCACCGATGTCTGGTTTCATCATAGCGACCATTCGGTCACCGATAGACGTCTCATGCTTTGCCCCAAGTGCTCGAAGCGTTCTGTCATGGGAGCCAAATAGGTTCATGGCGAGGGGCATGGGTGATATCGTTCCGTTGGCTAAGCGGGGTTGCTCAAACACCACTGCTGGCCCGTCGTTCTTCACAAGAAGGTCGGCGATTGCTCCAGCCTCATAGACCACGTCAACGGGGCGCTTAATGCGAATTAACTCTCCTCGGTCTTCGAGGTGGGTCATCCAACGCTTGAGGGTCCTCCATGCCACAAACCTGCGTGGTCGTTCTTGCCTTTGAACCTCCGTATTCGCGCTTATGGTCGGGTCGACGGAGAAGTTGCCTCCGTTGGAAGCAACCGTTTTCTTCATGTGCCTCCCCTGCCCTCTCTCACACAGAGGGGTCAGATGAGGGCGTGTGACGTGGTCGTGATTGGCGCTGGTCCAGGGGGCGGTTCTGCTGCACTGCATGCGGCAAGGGCCGGTCTTTCCACACTGATTCTAGAAGCCGATCCAGAAGTTGGGACTCCGGTTCATTGTGGCGAGTGTCTCTCAGAATTAGCGGTACAAAACCTCGACCTTGAACTTCCAGACCATGTGAAGGCTTTGGATGTAAAAGGAATACGAGTTATTTTTCCAGACGGTACGGAGAAGCTTCTCACAGAACAAGGCTACGTGCTGGAAAAACATCTCTTTGAGCGCTGGTTATGTGATGAGGCCAGCAATCAAGGAGCAGAACTTCTGCTTCACCATCGCGTGACTTCCATGGAAAGAGTTTACAATAGCGAAAATCAATTTACCAATTGGAAAATAGATGGTAAAGGTGAAGAATTCCCAATTGAGTGCCGAGCCGTTATTGACGGTTCGGGCGTATCGGGCGCAGCATCCAAACTCTTGGATATGGGTGGGGAAGTAGAGGTTATTGCCGGATTCCAATACGAGATGCTGGATGTACCTAACGATGGCTATCTTGATTTCTACTTGTGGCCTAAATACTCACCTCATGGCTATGTTTGGATGATCCCCAAAGAAGGTGGTCGAGCCAATGTTGGGCTCGTTACGACCGACAAAAAAGGCGCCATAAAGTATCTCAACTCCTTTATCGAAGACACCTATCTTGCTGACAAGCCCACAGCCAACCCCCCATGGCGTGCAAAAGGAATAAAAATTCGTCCGTTCGGAGGAACCATTCCGATTTCAGGCCCCCGCACAACCACTGTTGGGGACGGAATTCTTCTCGTGGGCGACGCTGCAGGATTCACCTCACCGTTGTTTGAAGGCGGTACTCACCTCGCTCTCTGGTCGGGTAGGGAAGCAGCCCAAACCATCGCTGCTGCACTCCAAGAAAATGACATGAGCAACAAGCGTCTCATGGCCTATGAGCATGCTTGGAAGAAACGTTTCCCTCCATATCACAAAATTCTGAAAGGAAAGACCGCTCTTTACGACTTAACCGACGAAGAAATGTCAACCATGGCCCGTTGTCTACCTGAAGAACTTGGAAACATGAGTCCTTTGGATAAAGTTGTCATCGGGCTGCGTATCTTGGTTCGTAAACCTATTTTGTTCACAAAGCGAGTGATTCCAGTTCTACTTTCCTTTGGTTATTCACGTGCCAAATTCTTCGGATGGTAAGCGCTAAATGTTCTACGGCTGATGAGCAAAGCCAATGAGGGACGGGCTCTGCCCTTGTATCATGTGGGGGGCGACGCTTTGGCTTGCTCTTGCATCGCTTTGTATCCTCATATGGCGACCGACACTGCACGAACGAAGCCATTGGCTATCAATCGCTTTGCACCTACTTGTTGGGCTGCCGTTCTTTGCACTTGCAGGATTGTTCATCGTCAATGACGTATCCATTCTCCATGTCGCAGCCTTCGGCGGAGAATCGCTTCCAATCAAATATCGTTTTGCCGCTACATGGGCTGCTCGTGAAGGCCCGCTTCTCATGTGGGTGGGATGGATGGCGCTTCTTTCGTGGCTCTTTAGGCGACCGTTGCAGGGTGAGGCAGGAGATTTCAAACTCTATCAAACCCGGCTGCGACTTTCTCACATCTCTACGTTGGCGTTATTGTTGATTTCCTTCTCTTTAGACCCCTTCAAACCAACACCTCAGTTCTTTTTTGGTAGTGGACTCAATCCACTGTTACAAACAGATTTGATGGTCATACACCCCCCCCTCATCTTCTTGACCTATGCCCTTTGTTTCCAATTGACCAGCGTTGGCCTCTCCAGTGCCTATCTTAACAGCAACGAAAAAATTCAACAACGAACCCTAGCTATAGCCCGACCTGCTCTTATCATTGCCACAATTGGAATAGGACTTGGAGGTCTCTGGGCTTATCTCATACTGGATTGGGGCGGATATTGGGCTTGGGATCCTGTCGAAACGGGCTCACTTCTTCCATGGCTTGCCCTGGTTGGAATCGTACACTTGCGAACTCGTCCAGGTAAAGTTCAACCGTCAATTTGGTCCGGCGGGGCCATTCTCACAGGGGTTCTTGCTCTTTTTGCAACAACTGTAACTCGGGCCGGAGGGGTTTGGGCATCGTCAATTCACACCTTTGTTACCGATGATTCTGGCACCTTACCAGAACATGTGTTTGGTCGTTTAATGGTTCTCAAAGATAATCCAGCGGCCACAGAAATTATGACTTACACGACCTGGATGATGATTTTAATAGGCTGCTGGTTTGCTATTCAAAGAAGTGAGTACCGCAATCAACCTCTCCGCCAATCCACTGTTTGGGTTTCGGCAGTGCCTGCGGGTATTGCGCTTGTTGGAGCGCTTTTCTTTTCAAACATAGAGGGAGTGTCATGGGATGTGATTCCAGATGCACTTTTCGTGGGATTCCTGATGCTTCCAATGGGTCTTGCGTATCAAAAGAACACGTCGAAACCGGACATGGAAGAACCAGACGTTTGGTCGTACTCAACATTCACCTCCCTGCCACTGCATGGTATTCTCACTGTTCTGATCTTCGTCATAACCGAAGACGTCTTCATAACGATGATTTTTGCAGCCCTTTTCTTGCCCTTGTATTACGCCCCCTCTGCTCTATCTGCTTGGCCTTGGGCAGCAGCAGGTGTTGTGATGGGCTTATCGCTGGCGTGGGCCCAAATGTTGGAGTTGCCCGTTGCAGCATTTATGCTGGTTACGTTTGTTCTGCCATGGCTGCTTGCTCCAACCCAAGAACAAGATTCTCCTTCGATTAAGAGTAGAAAAATGCAACAAAAGTTGGCTTTGTGGGGCAGCGTCATTGTCATCAACCTCTACCTTGTATTGACTTGGGTTTTATTGATTTCAAGTATTGATGCTATCAATTTCGACGCACACGAGCTCTACGGCGCTCCATTCCTCATGGCGATTGCTGTTTGTTTGTTCTTGTACACGAGAAGAAAAGATGATTCAACTCAAAACCTGTATCTTCTTGGGGGGGCAACAGTTGTGGCTTTAGTCGGAGCGTTGCTCTATCCCGATTCGTTTGGTGCGGATTCCAGCACTCCAATTTCACAACAACTTCAACGCGGACACATTGTCTGGTTTAGCCTCCCATTCTTACTGCTTGCAGGAGCGCCGGTTGGACGCGAAGTACTTCAGCAAGCGGTAAAGGCACGCGAAAAAGGAACATTGCTACGAATACCATTGGGAGCTCACATCGTACACTTTGGATTGCTCTTGTTACTCCTTGGTCATCTTTCAACAACGACATTGGTTGACAGAGGGGATGCAAGCCATCGTATCTCGCTGGTCAAGAACGAAATGATTGTTCACGAGGGGATTGGATATGAGTTCACTGAACTTCTGTTGGAAGATGAAGGGTTGGAAGTAGGTGATGGCTTTGTTGGAGTAAACATCCGAATTTTTGAAATTGATTCCGAGGGTGTCCCGAAAGAAATTGGTGAAGTTCAACCGGGTATGCTCCGTTTTGATGCTCAAGCCATCCCACGTTCAGAAGTTGATACGTTAACACGATTAACGGGAGATATTGTGTTTATTTTTGACGGTAGCCAATCCAATGCCTTGATGCAGACGGTTCAACAGGACGGACTCGATTCGGTAGAGTTGATTCGTGTAACCATCTATGTTCTTCCTCATTCCCATGCCGTTTGGGCGGGCTGGGGCCTGATGATAGGCGGCATGACATTGGTCGCTCTTTCACAGGGCAAAAACGGTTCACTGCCTTCCAATCAAGACGAATTAATCCCTTCAGAAGAAGAATGAATTCTTCCAATGGAATTATGAAGGGGGGGTCGGTCGCCGAAACATCCCCTTTGGAGGCATTACCATGGAAGAAGGAACAATTGTCCACGTTGATTATGAATTGTATAACGGTGAAACCGGTGATCTCATCGAAACCACTCGTGAAGAAGTTGCAAAAGAGCACGAATCACACCAAGAAAGCCGAACTTACCAGCCTATGGTCTGTGTCGTGGGTGGCGGTCAACTCATCCCTGGTTTTGAAGCCGCATTGGGAGAGGCAAAGGCAAACAAGGAAATTGAAGTCGTTATCGCTCCTGCTGACGCATACGGAGAGAAAGACAGCACGCAAATTGAAACAATCAGTATCGACAAACTCATCCGTGCAGTTCAGGACCCCAATTCACTCTACATCGGTGCCCCAGTCAACATCAACAACCGTCAAGGACACTTGTCGTACCTTGCTGCTGGGCGTGCTCGTATTGATTACAACCACCCAATGGCTGGTAAAACGCTCAAGTACACCTTCAAGATCGTTAAGGTCGTTGAAGGCAAAGAAGACCAAGTCAATGCACTTCTTGAAGCAAATACCGGCCACAGCGAATTCAAGGTTTCTTTTGACGGAGATGACTTAAACATCGTTATCCCTCAAACAATGTTGTTTGATACCAATGCAGCCATGCTCAAATTCCGACTGGTTACCATTATCCGTGATGCTGTTGAATGCGGTAAGGTCTCGTTCATCGAGGTTCACGAGCCACGTGGATTTGGTGTTGAAGACGAAGACGACCAAGATGAGGGCGAGGACTTGTCCAAGCTCTCTGTTGCTGACCTCAAAGAACGACTCAAGGCTGCAGGACTTCCAGTTGGTGGAAAGAAAGCAGACCTGATTGACCGCCTCTCTTCTCAAGAAGAAGAATGAGTGCTAATCAGTTCTCCTTAGAGTTACAACGATAGGGGGGCACCATTCCCCCTCAACTACAGAGGTCTATCCATGGATGTTGATGATGACCAATACGAAGGTGTTGAGTGGGATGCTCCACTTCCCGATAATGAGTACTCCAAGGGTGAGAAAGTTGTCATTTGGGGTGCAATTGGCATTGGTCTTGTAGCCATGGCAGGACTCATTCTTGCTTTCGATACGGTGTGGACTGAAACCCTCAAGCCAATTATTTGGGACCCTGTAGTCAAAGATGCAGGTGTTGCTGGAGATGCGGGATACACTCCACAAAACACGGCCATTTACACGCTGAGCATGCTTTCCTCAGTAGTCTTGTTACAAGCATTGTTCCGAAAGTGGAACCTTCCAAGTGACGATAAGATGACTTTAGCCCTCATTGCTTGGGTCTGCCTTGCACCGGTGATGCGTGTTCTGGAAGATGCGGACTTCTTTTCATCATCGCAAGACGTTCTTTTCATTTCACCGCTCATTCATCTTCACTTGGCAGGATGGTTAGTTGGTATTGCACTCATCAGTCATTTGCTGGGTCGAGCATGGAATGGAGTTCATACCGATGAGGCTGAAGAGCGTCAGTCAACACTCATCCTTGGATTCCTCTTCGGAGCCCTGATGCTGCAGTGGTATTGGCTTTACCGACCTGCATACATTGAACACCCTGAATCATCCTTTTCAATCGCGCTTGTTGGATTGATTGCTGCCTGCGTGCTCATGTGGTTCTCAATCACAAAAACACGCGGCTGGGAAGCAATCACTCGGGGCATGTTGTCGTTTGCAGTTGGTGCAATTGTCCTCGGGCTCGGCCATTGGGGGCAGTTCATGTCCACACCATGGGCCCAAGAGAGCGGCCGAGTTTCTAACGATGTCACATTGTGGCCGGTTTTCATCGTCTTGGGGCTACCTGCGGTGATTTGCTGGTTCATGTACCGTGCAGGAAAAGAAGACGCTCACCAACTCAAGTTAACTGGCTATATTGCAGGAGTTCTTCCACAAGGTATCAGCCTCAAAGAATGGGAAGATCAACCGGAAAAGTGGGCATCTCATCCGGTCGAATTCCTCTCCAACAAAGCGTTGCTCGCCCACCCAATGGTTCTTGGAATGGTCTTTGGACAATTGTCTGATGGTTTTGCAACGATGATGGGGATCGATTTCTTTGGTTACGGGGAAAAGCACCCAGTTAGTGATGCTGTAATTCAATTTGGCGGGCGAATCAACGAGATGATTGGTATTTCATGGGGCGAGGGCGCCTGGTTCTTCGCTATCATCAAAGGCATATTGGTCGGTCTTATCGTTTGGCTTTTTGTTCAAATGCGGGTTGAACATCGTCAGCAACATTTCCGGCTGTTAATCGTCCTTGCAGTGTTGATTGTTGGTTTGGCTCCTGGTCTCCGGGACATTGGTAGATTGATGCTCGGGGTTTGAACCCAGAGCATTATCTCTGCTTCAATTGGATTCCATGCAATTAAATGCGGCACACCCTTGGGTGAAATTGAGGCGTTGAGATGGACCGTTTACCAAGTCGGGTGAATCGTGCAGACCCTGAATTTTCTGAACGCAAGGAGCACAACGAAGCGTTGATTGCTCAATTGCGTGAACGCCTTGCTACCGCTTCTAACGGAGGCGGGGGGAAATACGTGGAACGCCACCGTTCACGCGGCAAGCATCTGCCAAGGGAGCGCATTGAACGCATTATCGACCCAGGGACTGCTTTTTTGGAACTTTCTCCGCTTGCTGCGCACGAACTTTACGACGGTAGGGCCCACTCAGCAGGCATCGTAACGGGCATCGGAATGGTTCACGGTCGCGAATGTCTTTTCGTCGCCAACGATGCAACTGTCAAAGGTGGCTCGTATTATCCAATGACCGTAAAGAAGCACATTCGTGCCCAAACAGTTGCACATGAGAATAACCTGCCATGCATCTATCTCGTTGACTCTGGTGGCGCTTTTTTGCCCATGCAAGATGAGGTGTTCCCTGATATCGGCCATTTTGGACGTATATTCCGTAACCAAGCCCGCATGTCTGGGGATGGAATTCCTCAGGTTGCTGCTGTTCTGGGTTCGTGTACTGCAGGAGGGGCCTACGTCCCTGCCATGTCGGATGAGTCGATCATCGTCAAAGGAAACGGCACTATTTTTCTTGCTGGGCCTCCTCTCGTCAAAGCTGCTACGGGGGAAGAAGTCACTGCAGAAGACCTGGGGGGTGCGGAAGTTCACACTGTTCAATCTGGTGTTGCTGACCACTTTGCCGAGGATGAGGATGAAGCCTTACGAATGGTTCGTAATGTTGTGGAAAACCTTGGTCCACGAAACCTTGCTCCTGCGGCCAGCAGCGAGCCTGAAGAACCAGCCCACGATGTCGAGGACCTTCTCGGTTTGATCCCCTCGGACAATCGAACTCCAGTGGACATTCGTGAACTCATCGCCCGTATTGTTGACGGGTCTCGGTTCCATGAATTCAAGGCACGATACGGAACAACACTCGTTTGTGGATTTGCCCACATTCACGGCCATAAGGTCGGCATTGTTGCTAACAATGGTATTCTCTTTTCCGAATCCTCTCTCAAAGGGGCGCATTTTGTTGAATTATGCGGGCAACGAGGTATCCCTCTCATCTTCCTTCAGAACATCACGGGTTTCATGGTTGGTCAAGCATATGAAGCCGGAGGTATTGCAAAAGACGGGGCTAAACTCGTTACTGCGGTATCCTGCGTGAACGTCCCCAAGTTCACTGTTATCATCGGCGGCTCACACGGTGCGGGAAACTACGGTATGTGCGGTCGGGCTTACGACCCAAGATTCCTTTTCATGTGGCCCAACAGCCGAATTTCAGTAATGGGCGGACCTCAAGCAGCGGACGTGCTGGCCACTGTCAAACAAGACCAAAGGCAACGGGAAGGATTGCCACCACTCGAGGGTGATGAACTCCAAGCATTCCGTCAACCAATTCTTGACAAATATGAAACAGAAGGCAGTCCGTATTACTCTACTGCGCGTCTGTGGGATGATGGTATCATTGATCCAAGAGATACGCGCGATGTACTTGGGCTCTGTTTGGCTTCAGCCCGTAACGCACCTTTGCCTGACAACCGATATGGGATTTTCAGGATGTAAGTTTTCAATATAATATTCAAAAATGCAATTGGAGAATTTCACATGACTTCTATGGAACAACCCCCTGAAACCGAACTGGTGTCAATTGAAATCAATGATGCGATCTGCCATCTAAAACTCAACCGTGAGGAAAAATTCAATGCCCTCAACGTTCAACTCATAACAGAACTCTGCACCCTGTTTGATTGGACTGCCGAGCGAAGCGTTGGCCGTCAAGGAGAACTGCATGATTCCAATGGAATCCCTTTCCTACGTATCATGGTTCTTTCTGGTGCTGGACGCCATTTCTGCGCAGGTGCAGACATCAACATGATGCGAGATGCAGGAGCAAATACCGCAGAAGAGAACCGAATAGACTCAGAGCGATTGGATCGCTTGTTCAATGGGCTATGGGCTCATCCATGCTTTACAATTGGAGCCGTCCAAGGTGTGGCACTTGGCGGGGGGGCAGGTCTTGTTGCTTGCCTTGACCATGTCATCGCCACAACGAATGTTAAAATTGCACTTTCTGAAGGCAAACTTGGGATTCTACCGGCTGTAATCGGACCCTATGTCTACCGTCGTCTTGGCTCTGCTTGTTTCCGTCGCTTAGCCATGCAGGCGAGTCGAATTGGAGCAGATGAGGCACTACGAACTGGATTCATTGAGCAGGTCGTAGAGAATATTGACGAGTTGCCTGTTGCAATTGATGTCCTTGCAAATGAGGTCTTATCTACCGGTCCCTGTGCTGTTACATTGGCCAAAGAATTGACTCTGAACTTTGACCGTTGGACTGGTAGCGATGCCAATTTGCGCAATTATACTCTGGACTTTACCAGCAGGATGCGAGGTTCGGACGAAGGACAGGAGGGCTTGTCCTCCTTCCTTGACAAGCGCCAACCAAACTGGAAGCCCGAAGAACTTGAATGAGGATTAACCATGATCACCAAAGTTCTCGTCGCCAACCGAGGTGAAATAGCATGCCGCATTCTCCGTGCATGTCGAGAAGCTGGAATTCAAACCGTGGCTGTTTGCGCTCCAAACGACCAAGGGACACTTTTCACGGAGATGGCTGATGAACTTGTTGTGCTGAATGGAGATACCATCGCAACGACCTATCTTGACCAGGAGCAAATCATTCAAGCAGCCCTGTCAACAGGTTCCGAGGCAATCCACCCAGGGTTTGGCTTTTTGTCAGAGCGAGCACCATTCGCCCGTTCTGTAATGCAATCAGGCATCATTTGGATTGGACCTTCACCTGAAGCAATAGAACAAATGGGAGACAAAATGACTGCACGCCAAACAATGCGGAATGCGGGCGTCCCAGTAATACCGGGCGAGGAAGTTGAGAACGAGGACGAGAATGAGGCAATGGACGCCCTTCTTTCTGCTTCAGAACGTGTTGGTTACCCACTTCTTCTCAAGGCATCGAGTGGAGGCGGTGGAAAGGGTATGCGGGCTGTTTACGACCCTGCCGACTTCCTTCAATCAGCAGAAGGAGCTCGTCGTGAGGCCTTGGCTGCATTTGGTGATGGCCGAATTTACATTGAACGCCTTCTTAACGGCTCAAAGCACATTGAAATTCAGATCCTTGCAGACCGTCACGGCCGAACCATCCATCTTGGCGAAAGAGAATGCAGCGTTCAACGACGCCATCAAAAGGTGTTCGAAGAGGCCCCCGGCCCAACCATGACTCCTGAACTAAGAGAATCAATGGGACAAGCAGCGATTCAGGCAGCCCAAGCAGTCTCGTATGAAGGGGCAGGTACGGTTGAGTTTTTGTTGGCCCCGACTGGTGAGTTTTTCTTTTTGGAGATGAATACGAGAATTCAGGTAGAGCATCCGGTAACTGAACTCGTCACTGGAACTGATATCGTGCGTGAGCAGTTGAGAATTGCTTCGGGCCAACCCATGTCCTGTGGAGATTTGAACATACGAGGGCATGCTATTGAGGTTCGGCTTTATGCAGAAGATGCTGCTAACAACTTCCTACCATCGATCGGACCTCTTGCCGTGTTTAGGCCTCCAGAAGGCCCAGGTATCCGACTTGATACCGGTGTTCGTGAGGGAGATGACGTTACGCCCAACTACGACCCGATGCTTGCCAAACTCATCGTTTGGGCTCCATCTCGCGACGAAGCCCTTCAGCGCATGCGTCGGGCTTTGGATGATTTTGTGATTTTAGGGACCACAACTAACGTTCGTTTCCTTAGAGAACTATGTGATGCTCAACCCATCGTTGACGGGACGACCACAACAACGACCATAGACGAACATTGGCCCAACGGATGGAAGCCAATCGCTGCTCCTCTTCTTGAAGATGCATCGTTGCTTGCAGCAGCGGCAGGTGAAACAATGGGTCTTCACCGGACATTTACTGCTCGTTCGGATGGCGAATCACAAGGCCTACCAAGTCCATTTTCAACATTAAGTCGGAGGTATCCATGATGCAGCATCAGTTTTCTTCTCCGGACGGCCCAATTGAGGTGAGTTTAACACGAACAGATTCAGGTTATGCTCTCGCAGGGCATTCACTTGAGCAAACGGGAGATGGTCGGCTAAAAGTTCATCTTTCTAACGGCCGAATCGCATACGCTCACTTGGCTAAAGTTGGTGACGTTTGGTGGGTACACCTTCACGGTCAGACCTATCGCTGGGAGCGTATCGAGCCAGGTTCTTCCTCTTCGCAACATGAAGGTGGCTTGGTTGCACCCATGCCAGGTAAAGTCTTGGAGGTCCTTGTGAAAACAGGTGAAGAAGTTCAATCAGGCACGCCACTCATGGTCCTTGAAGCAATGAAGATGGAGCACCGTATCGTAGCCGCAAAGGATGGCGTCGTTACAGCGGTTCACTTTGAAGCAGGGGATCAAGTGACACAGGGCGCTGTGTTGTTGGAACTCGATGAGTAATCACTTCAACGCTCCAGCCAATTGCCGCTTTCGATGATAGCATCCATTGGTGTTGGAAGATTGGTAATGTATGTCCATGCCCATCGTTGTTCGCTTCCTATCGTGACGTTCACCACTGCTCGGTGATAAAGTCCCTCATGACCATCATACGCTGAGAATCCTTCGATTTCATCGAGCCTTTTCAGGGTGCTAGCGATATCATGGCAACGATAGAGTTCTCCGATCACAGTTCTTTCGCCGTGTGTTCGTAATCCCGGGTACGTGCCATGATTGTAGAGCGTTCCGCAAACTGTTGCGTGTTCCATGCTCCCATCAGCAGCCTTTGTCATGATGTTTGAGCGTGATTCACCTCGGCGTAGCGTACCATAAACAAATACGGAGTCAAGGAACTTTTTATCATGCATATCATCAATTGCATAATTTAAATTATCAATTGGTAATTTATTCCGTAATAGGTTTCGTTGTATCAAGCCAACATAAGAAGCGTCAGGTTGTTCATATTCTGCTGAATACCGATGTTTTTGGACGATATAGGTGATCGCTTGTTTCAATGCACCGTTTTCATCTATCACCGTTACGTTTTTTCGTTCGTAAGCGTAAGGTAGGCCCTCCTTATCATCAAGTGCAGCGAGCGTTTCTTCATCAACCTCAAACAAAAGTCCAGGGACCACAGAACCACGTCCTGCTGGTACTACGTCAGCGGCGCCTGACTTTCTGTTCCTTGAGAAATAATGGAACTTTAGAGTGTAATCCGGAAGCCAAGCAGGACCGATTTCAATCAATCCCGCCGGGTTTTTCCCTTGAGCGGAACACCATCGCGCCCAATCCTCACGGTCCATATTTGAGCCGTATCCAAAATACAGCTTTGTGTTGGTCATAACCTCACAATCAGTCTAGGATATTTCAACCCACAGCATGACATCGACTTGGAATTCAGGAAATCCAAGAGAGTTCTAAACAGGCGGTTATAAGGAAAGAAGATGTGCGAAAAACATGCGAAATCCTTTCATGATGTTAACCGAAGTCAGTGTTGAACATCCAAAAAAGGCCTTTGGAGCCATCATGCTCGCAGTTCTCTTGCTTGCCTCGGGGGCGATGCATCTGCAATTTGATAACAGTGAGGATGGTTTCTTCCCCGATGACCCGAGTGTAGACCTCCTTAACGAGGTTGAAAATGAATACCGTTCGAACATTGACTTCATACGCGTCATTGATGAGATAGAGGAAAATGATCTTCTCAAGGGAGACACATGGACTCATCTTGCTGCCATTGAAGCAACGATGCTGAACGATACTAATTTCCAACCCTACCATTTTCCTTTATTTGGTACTCAAGCAAATAACGGTCCAGCGAGTAATGCTATGCAATGGCAGATGCTCCAAGATGAATCATCAGCCTCAGTCTGGTTGGAGCCGCTTGGAGAAGCCATCGTGGCAGTTCTCAGCGCTCAAGGTCAAGAGAACCTCACAGCAGCCCTTTCCAACCTATCCAACGCAGCTCTTGACATTCCTCCGGTCGAGCCAGTAACCCCTCAACGCCTTGTGGACTGGAATGCAGGAAATCCCGCCGAGTGGCTGCCCCGTCTTGATTCTGGGGCGAACCTTTCTGACGAACTTGGATTACTGACAGGCCAATTGCAGAGCGCATCGGTTGGTCGTGAGCCTGCTGAAATAGGTCAAATTATGGCTGTTATCGGACCGATTCAAGGACAAATCGGCCCGCTGATGGGGCTTCAAAGCGTTGATTTCCGTGCAGGAATACTTTCTTGCTTACCAGGTGATGATTCAACCGAACCATGGGTAAGCGATGGTCCCGTTCTTGTTACTCTCGTCGTAACCAGTGAACCCGCTGATTATGGGTATGATGTGCTTGACAGCGTGCAAACTGACCTTACTAAATGGGCGGAAAACCTTGAGAGCAGTCTTGTTGAAACTACTGGAGATGAGGACCTGCGTACCTTTTCATTTGCTCAGTTTGCTAAGAATTCATCAGCCACGGTAGGGAAGGAAATCGGCATCCTAACCAGCGCTGCAATGCTTATTTTGGGTATTATTCTCTGGTTTAACTTCCGCAGTGTGCGGGAAACCATGTATGTTCTAAGTCTTACAGTAACAGCGATTCTCGCGACCTATGGATTGTCGGGTTGGCTACAGTTCGCCGGTGTTCCAATGACGTTCAACGCTGCTATGAATTCCATACCTGTGTTGCTGCTTGCAATTGGGGTTGATTACGGCCTGCACGTCGTATTACGGATCCGCGAGGAACTTCACGATGAAGAGCAAAGAAACCCCATGGGCCGTGAAACCCTGAAGGATTTCGATTTCGCCATTCGCCAAAAAGCAATACGTCAAGGAACCATTCTCACGTCGATAGCACTTCTTATCGCTATCTTTACCGACATAGTTGGATTCCTTTCATTCCGCCTTTCTAGCCTTGCCTTTTTGCAAGTGTTTGGAACCGTCATCGCAATAGGTCTCTTCTTCATCTATCTCTTGAGCATATCAGCACTCCCAGCATTGATGCTTATTCTACCCACAAAGCGTCTTCCGCTCACCAAGGCCAGTAAGGTGAAGGTTGGACCCATTAGCAATAATATTGCAACACTTTCCCAACGGCCGAAGTTAGTCGGAGTGATCGCCGTATTGTTGCTCGTACCGATGTTCTTTGGATTCCAACAGCTGGAAGTCGCCTTTGAACAACGGGACCAACTCGATACTTCAGTTCCTGTCGTGGGTGATTTCCTTCTAATCAGTGATGAATTTGGCACAAGCCGTTCACCACTCTACATCGTTCTTGATGGTGACATCATGTCGGAATCGGGTAGGGATGCCTGGCAGGTCGCTTCTGCAGACCTCAGTACCAATCCCGATGTTAACGGCATTCCGAACGGGTTATGGGACGTGCTTGAGCAAGCAAGATTACAAGATAGCGGCCTCGATGACCTCCTCACGTCAATTGATGATGGTAACGATAACGCATGGCAGGCTCTCGAAACTTGGGCGCTAGAAAATACAACGGGCATTGAAATGACAAAGAGTCTTCTCGCCCGCGACGGTGCCCAAACCGTCATTTCGTTCCAAGCAGAAACCTTGGACTGGGCTGCAACCGTAGCCTTTGCTGAACGAATGGAAGCAGCCATCGTTGTCATGTCAGATGAAATCGATGAAAGTTTCACACTGCGCCTGAGCGGACGGAGCCTCATCAATGCACAAACCACTTCTGATGTAGCCAATGCTTCAATTCAATCCACAGCAATTGTTGCAGTAGTCATTCTTCTCATGTTGACTGGGATTCATACGATTCGGAATCAGAAGAACCTCAAAGAAGGTATGCAACGAGGTTTTGTTTCTTGGATTCCATTGATGATGGTCGTTGTTTGGGTGTATGGATTGATGGGCTATACCGGCTACAATATCAATTCCCAAACCGTAACCATAGGAGCGTTATCTCTGGGTCTTGGTGTTGATTATGCCGTTCACTTCACGACTCGGTTAGAAGAAGAGGCGGAACATTCACCGTTCGGCACCCCACACGAATGGGTTGCTCGGTCAACCGCGACAACAGGGCGTGCCATGGGTGGGGCTGCATTGACGACTGCAGGAGGATTTGCAGTGCTGAATTTGTCCGCACTTCTGCCTCTGCGTTTGTTTGGACAAGCTTTCGTGGTCGCCATCACGCTTGCTTTGCTTTCGAGTTTGCTCATCCTTCCGGCCCTCTACAGCCCCTTCCTCCGTCGAACAGCCGCACTTTCAGCACAAAACCACGGAGGAAGTGAGGAATGAAGAGAAAGACTGTGTTTTGGTTTTCATTTTTCACGGGCCCGTTGATCTTACTTTCCTATATTCGTGGTGTAAATGCAGTAAATGACCCTCTCGATTACTGGGGGGGCGTGTCTTCATCAATGCAGCAGTTCATCGTACCGTGGATGTTTGTTGCAGCGGTCGGATATCTGCTGATGTGGTATCAGTTCTTCTTCGGATGGAGTGAAGACGAAGTGGCCACGCTACAATGGCCAGGACGTGAACAAGACGGAAAAGGAACACAGAGATTGCTCCTTCTCTACGCAGCGTTTCTCATTCCGTCCATGCTCTGGATAGATGCAACTCGTATGCACCTTGAAGGGCCGAGCCTCCTGTTGACGGTTGTTACGATCGGTCTTTTGGTGACTGCGGGTATTGCCTCTGTTGGATTTGGAGTCCTTGCTTGGTCTTCCCGAGAGAGTCTGCCTCATGCCAACCGTGTTGTCATCGGTTCTGTCATGCTCTCGATTCAATGTACCTTTTGGGATGCTATCTATTGGGTACTTATGTTTCCCTGGTGAGAACACCGCTTCAAATAGTCAAGGACCAAACCTGCACCATGAAGAACATCGTAGTCCTTGTTTTGTGTGTGATTAGCATTCTTGTTCTTGCGGGTTGTACGGCACCCATGGAAGCAGATGCAATGGCGTCCAATGAGTCGACAGAATCAACTCCCATTCCCTCAAAAATATCGTTTAGCGCCCCAACATTGGACCGGGTAGAAGATTTGGGAAGCCAGCACGATTTACGGAACAGTTTTGACGGACCAATTCTCATGCTTTGGGTTGCGTCAGGTTGCAGTGGCTGCCATGATTGGACTGACCTCATACGAAGCGAACTTAACGCCGGAAACATCTCAAACACGACCACGATTATCTCCGTACATCGTTATCCTGAGTTTGAGACGAGTGAAGATGTGGAACGCCGCTACGGTAGCAACTCAAGCGAGCATTATGCTCCATGGCCAGTTCTTGTCCCTGACGCTTCAACCACAGTAATCGACCGAGAAACAGGCCGCATGACAGATGTTGGCCTGTTCACTGCCTTTGGAGAACCGGTAACGCCCACCCTGCAAGTCATCGACAGCGAAGGCGGCATAGCATGGACATCCAGCAAATATTGGGCCAACACCTCTGTTTTAACGGAAGCATTGAACATCATGACCCAACAAGAAGGGATACAATGACGACAACAATCGATGCGCTGTTTTGGTTCTCCAGCTTGTATATACTTCCGTTTTGGTTGATGATGTGGTTTGCACCTCAACATGAACGTACGAAACAAATGATGAGCAATGAATGGCTCTTTTTAGCCCCTCTTTTACTTGCCTATACGATAGCAGTCATACCAAATCTTCCATCCATCCTTCTTGCCTTGAGCAGCGAGATGCCGACTCCTGAAATTGTAATTGATATGTTTTCAGATGAAAAGGTCATTCTCATCGGTTGGCTTCACTTCCTTGCCTTTGATTTACTAGCAGGTCGATGGACATGGGAGCGCCTAATGGAAGCAAAGCAATCCATTTTTGTCTCCATGCCAGTCTTGTTTCTCAGTATGATGGTCGCACCGCTGGGTTGCTTGCTTGGGCTCTTTGTAACCCGTGTTGCAATCACTACGGAATGATCATTCCTTCCATGTGCCGTGGAAATCCTCGGCATTATCTACTCGTATAAACAGGTCAAGCGAGGACCATACAAGGCTGTTGAATCCACTCGCCATCTCTTCCTCGCCTCCCGCTTTTGCAGTCATAAATTCAAGAGTATCTGAAGGAGAGTGCCACTCCTGCCAAAAGGAAATTTCCCCACCAGGGCTGAAGAAATTGAACGTTGGATAGCCTTCTGAAAAGAACGCACAGTGGTCAGAGGCACAGGATTCAGCAATGTTCCACATAATCGGGTTCCCTTCTGTAGGCTTGTATGCGAGGTCGTCCTCAATGGTTTGTCCAACCCAGTCATGCATTCGGTTCATGTTCTCATCGCTCGCTCCTGCGATATCGATGCTCCAATCGTACCGTGTTGCCGAGAAGAGTTCTCCACTTGGCCCGATGAGTGGTTCACTTCGGGGTACGATTGGGTAATTTAGAGAAACCATATCAAAATTCATGTAGGCCTTCACAGAGACATTCTCTGGCAGGTGGGATACGTATGCAAGAGAGCCGAGGAGCCCCTCTTCTTCACAGGCCCAAAGGCCAGCCACAACAGTGTGGTCAAATTCCATTTGAGCGAGCGCTTGGGCCATTTCTAAAGATACAGTTGAACCAGAGGTGTCATCGTTAGCACCCTCATTGGTTCCACCACCTGGGGGCGTGAAGACGTAAGCAATGTCAAAATGCCCTCCTACCACAATGTACTCATCTGGATTGACGCGTCCCCAATTGTAGCCAACCACGTTGAGTTGGTCGGGGTCATCATCGTATCGCGTAACTTCAACAAAGTCAAAGCCCATTCCTCTCATGTTCTCGGCCATTGCTTCAGCAGCTGCCTCGTATGCTGCACCTCCTTCATGAACTGAGGCTGAAGCACACCAACGGTTGTTGTATGAAGAGGTGAGCATATCAATGGTGTCATAGGCTCTACGCCCATCAACCAACATCAATTCTTGACTGTCCTCAAGAACGAGTGTCGTGTTCCATATTTGGTCTCCAGCAGTAATGTTCAGTTCTACAGTGTCTCGTTCTGAATCCAGAATGAGCATTGTGATGTTGGTTTGAGTTGCAGGGAGGGTGTAATTCACATCATCTCTCAGCACTCCGAATTCATCTTGGAAAAATGCACCGGGAGAGCGACTGATGGTCCAATCTACGGTACTTTCAACCGACAATGTGTAAAATTGTCCTCGTTGCGCTGTCATCGCTTGGGTATCATCAATTTTCAATTGAGCAACGGTGTTTTCTTGTTCATCTTCTCCAAAACAACCCGATAGAGGTGTAAGAAGGAACAATGTTAGGACAAAAAAGGTCTGAATTGATTGTTTCATTGATTCATCCCCATGTACAAGGTTCCAATATCGTCTGGCCGCCCATAAAGGGTTGGAGGACCTCTGGAATACGCACTCTGCCATCTTCGAGTTGATTTTGTTCCATGATTGCAACCAATGCTCGTGATGTTGCAACCGCAGTGGAATTGAGTGTATGTGCAATCGGCTGATTCGGATGTCCAGGTTGACCGTAACGAATGGACAATCGGTTCGCTTGATAATCGGTGCAATTTGAGCAAGAGACGATTTCCTTGTACTGGTCCGCTCCGGGAATCCATGCCTCCAAATCGTACTTTTTTGCGGCTACTGTACCCATATCTCCAGTGCAGATGTTAACGATTTCATAATGAATGCCTAAACTGTTCCACAAATCAACACAATTGCTGAGCAGTTCTTCATGCAGTGCCCAAGAGTCTTCGGGCTTTGCGATGATGACTTGTTCAATTTTTGTGAATTGGTGAACTCTCCATATTCCCAGGTCAGATTGACCGTGACTTCCCACTTCCCTGCGGAAACAGGATGAAACACCAACCATGCGCAGTGGGAGCATGTCCTCGTGAATGGTTTCGTCCATGTACATGGCTGTAAGAGGATGTTCTGAGGTTGCGATCATGTAGAAATTATCTGGCTCCACCCCATACATCACAGTTTCAAAATCAGCGAGGTCGGTCACGCCCTCGTAGGCTTCACGGTTCATCATCACAGGAGGCTGAACAAAGGTGAAATCACGTTGCTGCAAAAATTCTACAGCATAATGCTGGAGGGCGAACTCAAGACGGGCAAGGTCTCCTTTGAGGAAAAAGAATCGGCTTCCGGTAATTTTTGCAGCCCGCTTCAGGTCGACCCATCGGTTCATTTCGATCAATTCATTGTGAGTTCTGACGTCAAAATCAAACTCAGGCTTTGTGCCGTGAACACCGTGGACCGTATTGCCGGATTCATCGGCTCCTTCAGGGACGTCCGTGTGCAGAATATTGGGAATTGACATTCTGATACTGTCCCGCAGGGCCATGGCCTCGTTGGTTTTGGCTTCCATTGCAGCGATCTTGCTACCCAAGTCTGCTACTTGGGCCAGAATGGCTTGAGCGGCCTCATTATCTCCTGCTTTTTTTGCCGCCCCAATACCTCGGGCAGCCTCATTCTTTTCACGGCGTAACTGGTCAGTTTCGTGGAGGGAATTTCGCCAGTCTTGGTCAAGTTGGATGACCTTGTCGATCTTATCCTGTGGAATACCACGCTTGGCATGGTCCGCTCGTATTCGTTCTGGATGTTCGCGAAAGAGTTGCATGTCTAACATGTTGGTCACCACGAGATATTGAATTGAAGGATTTCATTTCCTAAAAACAGGAAACCCCCGATGAAGTAGCCCATAATGGCTCCACCGTTAAGGAGTGGAAGTCCAGCTTGGGCTTTTCCACGAGCAACGTAGCTCATGAGAGCGAAATACCCGACTAGACCACCGATGAGCGTGGATATCGCTACTTGGGTTGCTGCACTTGGGTCCAGGTACTGTAAGGCTGAAAGAACGAGCATACCTGGGAAAATGATGTCTCCAAGACCCATGAACATGGCTTCAGTTGAGGGTTTTTTCTTGCGCTTGGTCTGAACTTTATCAGAGATTACTCGCTTTGTTGGAGTATTTTCAGTTTCCTCAATCAATGAGTAGTTTGTATCTTGAGGTGCGACGAGAAGGATCGGTAGGCGTAGGCCAATCATTGTGTCTGCAAGGTCGAGCATGTGTTTGGATTTGTACACGGCCCATGCGTCGTAGACCGCTGCGAGAATCATGAAGAGTATGGCCATCGGCGGTTCAAAACTGACACCGAGGAGAGCACAAACACCAGCACCCAACAAGACGCCAGTCGTATTGACGACATACCATTCGCTATGGACATAGAGTAAAATCATGAGAATAGCGGTTACTGCTAGTCCAATCACGGTTGGTCCAGTTCTCAATTGTAGACCAATTAAGGGAAACATGTCCTCTTCCAATGACCCCGATTGCAAATCAATTACAAGGTCGGTCTCGTCCAATGTAAGGGAAACCAACTGTTCTGCGTTTGGTTCTGCATTGAGTAAGGTCAAAGTGGAATCAGCAGATACCGGGAAAGAGCCCACATTCGCCAAAGAGGCGCCGTAAAGGAAGTAAGCGTTGTTTTCTCCAGTTACTACCAGGTCAGAGTAACCGTTAGCGTCCCAGTCAATGATTTGAACCGACGATACACTTTCGACCAGGGAATTGAGCATCATCCTATCTTGAATTACGAACTCTTCGGTGGATACAGCGGAGCCGTTCCATTCAATTCCAGTAATATCTCCGTTCTCCTCCCCTAGAATGAGCATTCGTTGGTCATCGGGTAGTGACGAAGCGTTTGAGCCTGCAAATGGAGAGATGCCAACAGCAGTTGATGTGAATCCGGAGGTGCTGTTTTGGAGGTATGCCATTCGTATGTCATTACCAAGTTGAGGAGCAAATGGGTCGTTAACCGAGCCGTATTCGTCCAGGTGAAGAACACCGGTGGCTGAGGGCGTAGCGAGGAACAGGAGGGAGTCACTGAGGAGTTCTGCATGCAAAATTCCATCGTTGAAATCAATGGATGGAACGTACCATTTGGCTTGATAGGTAAGGTTCCCTGGATACTCTTCGAAGGTGTTGTAGCGTACCACTTCGGATGCTGTGTTAAACAAATACATTGCATCACTTGTTTTGACGGCAAGCGCACATCCTGTGATCATTGATGTAATGGGCTGTTCCATTCCGTTTTCATCAACCTCAAAGCAAGCATAAGATTGTATGAGTTCGCCTGTTAAGGCATCAACAGTCCAAACCCAAGGGCCACTGGTGAACGTGAGCACATCGTCAGATGTTGACATTCTTAGCCTTGAGTCTGGCTCATTGAGAGAATGGTTGTGTGTCATCGTCCAGACAGGCTCTTCCATTCCTGAAGATACGCTCCATGCTGAAACGGTTACGTTCATGCCGACATCTTCACGAATAAGGGTGGCAGTAACAAAACCATCATCGCCCCAAGTCCCCAAATAATCTCCCTCAATGGTATCCTGTTGGTCCATTTCAAACGGTACGGGGTCGAAATCAAGAAGTGCGACGTGGGCGAGAGGGATTGTACTGTACAGGAGGGCAAGAGTCAATACAACCATCATTCCATATTTGATGATGTAATCCTTCTTGTATTTCGCAAGCAGGATAATCAATGCGGTGAACATGAAAATCGCAAAGAGTTCTATGGCTACATATCGAACCTGACTTGCTCCAGACGAGCCAAATGCTTTGAGCTCACCAATGTCATAATACGGGCGGATGAAACTGGCTAAGGCGATGGTTACGACGAACATACCGGCCATCGCCGTCATCCCAACCCACTGTTCTTTGAGGAGCTCAACAAGGGTATCTTCCTTTCTGAGTTCGTCCTCAACTTGCGCGAACCGTTCGCTTTGGCGAGGCGAGCCCTTCGCATTAGCCTCATCGGTCATGACTCTGCGAGGTCTCTCTCTCATATCAGCCTCGCGTTTGTAGAACACTCAAGAAGGCGAAGGAAAGAGGCTATGGAAGACAACCGACTGCAAGGACCATGGTGGGCCAAATACCGGTTCGGAGTTGGTTGGAAGCGACCAAACATCTCGGCATGGCTCTAGGCCTGACCAACACGGCAAACGCTGTTGATGCCCTTCGCCTTCCAACACCTTCGTTGACAACGGTTCACGTCGCAGGGAGCAACGGGAAAGGGACGGCTTGTGCAATGCTTTGTACAGCATTGTCGAATCAAGGAATTTCGAATCTTTTATTTTCCTCTCCACATTTGGTCCGTATTGAAGAACGCATTCGCATAAACGGGGTTCCGATTCAATCCGATGTCATGGATCGGGCTCTTGAGAGAGTCCGCCTTGCAACTCTGGAGCATGACATCACAGTCACTTTTTTTGAAGTAACCTTCCTTGCTGCTCTTGTTGTTGCGAGCGAAGCAGAAGTTGAGGTGCTCGTTCTTGAAACTGGTCTGGGCGGGCGTTTGGACGCAACACGTGTTTGCAACGCTGATGTTTCCATGTTGACATCAATTTCTCTTGAGCATACTGATGTCCTTGGAACTCATCAAACTGATATTGCCCGTGAAAAGGCTGCAATTGCACGAGCTGGCCGCCCGTTAATCGTTCGCACACCGGAACGCAAAGATGTCTTGGAAACCATCAAAGAATCTGCTCGGAATGCAGGAATGGAACATCTAGAGGAATCAATTGGTCCTGCTGAACTTGTTCTCGTAGATATTCCGACAGGTACTTCATTTCGGGACGAATCCAAACTGTTGGTTAACGCTATTTGGCCGTACCTCAATGTTGTCAATGCTCAATTGAAACCTGACACCAGCAATTGCGTCTGGCCCGCTCGGATGCAATTCATAACATCCCAAATGCCTTCAAAACCTCATTTTCTTCTAGATGGAGCACATAACCCAAGTGGTTTGAAGCGAGCTGTCCAGGAACTTTGTCTAAGGCCTGAAATTCAAAGTGGGAACTGGGCCCTCCTGTTTGGAACTTCACCTCAAGTTGATTTGGAAGATACTTTGTCGTATGTTCTTGACCTCTGCACATCAAATCCCCCGGTTGAAATCCTTCTAAGTGAGCCTCAAGGAGGTCGATATCCTGCTGTTCCTGTCGCTGAACTCAAACCATGGTTTTCTCCACTTGGGACTCATTTGTCCACCCATTCAAATCCTAGAAGTGCAGTAGAACACGCACAGGATGCCTACGACCAATGCACCCTTCTTGTCTCGATTGGTTCGCTTTACATGCAAGGGAACGTGTTGACATCTCTCGGAGTCGATTCGAATGATGACCTGAGTTTTGTAGCGAAGAACTGATAGAAGCGCGGCTGGTGTGAGCATTTGGTGAGCCAATGAAGGAAAAGCATCTCGCAATTCGAATTCAACAGTGTCTCGCCCTTGCCGAAGCATCAAATTGTCCTCGGCGCACCTTTGGTGCCCTCCTTGTTGACCCTGAGCGTAACGTTGTACTGATGGACGGATACAACGGCGGGCCTCGCGGTGGCGGTCGCTTGTGTGGTGGCGAAGAATGTTTACGAGATACCATGAACATCACTTCTGGAACTCGGGTTGAGATTGGATGCCATCACGCTGAAATGAATTTGATTTGTAATGCCGCAGCCAACGGAGTTTCAACAAATAAGGCATGGCTGATCGTTACAGGTGAACCCTGTATGATGTGTGCGAAACTGATTCACCATGCGGGTATCTCTCAGGTCGTCATCGTTGATGGTGGTTTTATGGGCGAGAACGGCGTTGGCTATCTCGAAAACCACGGCGTCACCATACGACGAACTGAAGGCCCACAAGATCCAAGGGCCTAATGTTCTCAATCAGCCTACGCTGGCTTAGATTGTTTGTCCTCAATGAAGGCTTGCTCAGTCACAGCAGGTCTTTTCGATACTGTCTTGTGCGCAGAAGCAAGTCTTCGCAGGAACGATGTCAGCACGAGAACTGCGTTCGTTGAACAATGCAGTTACCTCTGCGAGTTCTTCAGGAGCATCGCCACGGGCTTCGAGACAGAGTTTGAGTCCTAGGAGACCCCACATGTTGTCTTTCCAGAGTTTGATGTCTGCACGGTAGACTGCTTCAGCTTCTTCAAATTCACCTTGTTCGTGCAAGAGAGCACCAAGAATATGTCGTACAGGCTGCATTTGGCCCCACGGTTCGTTGTAGGCAAGGTTGAGCGAAAGATCTACACCACGGCGAAGGTGGTCAAAGGCTACCGTAAAGTCGGAATCTTTTCCAGCCTCTTTTGCGAGGAATTGCTTGCGGTATTCTATTTCACCAGCTAACACAGCCGCATTGACAAGTAGAATACATGGTCCATCGCTTGGATCTTGGTACATCAAATTGTTGTGGAGCACACGACCAGCAAGGGCAGGGTTCTGAAGGGCCTCATTAAAGAGGACCTGTTCTGCTTCCGCCTCAGGAACCATTCCCTTGGATGCGAAGGCAACTCCTCGGGCGTAATGCTGGGTTGCAATTGTAGCGGGGAATACATCTTTGTCATCGTACATTGGTTCAGCAAGGATTTCGTCCCACTTTCCAAAGCGAATCATGACGTGCCATGGCATCGTCACGTAGGATTCAAGGAAGATAGCCCCCATTGGAATGACGCCAGCAAGCATGAACTGGACTCCGGAGTTTTCATCGCCAGCAGGAAGTGTATCCACTGCCTTGCGTGCATATTTCATTGCGATTTCGTATTGTCCCTCAAACATAGCACACCATACCACAAAGTGGTGATTGTGCATTCGGTAAAATTTGTAGAACTGAGATTCATTTCCACTCAACTCAACATACCGGTCATCGGCTTCAACCGCTGCAATATTGCATTCCACAGCCTCTTTCCACTGTCCGACCCATGCATCGATGTGAGACGGCATGTGGACGAGGTGACCCAGTCCTGGCATGACCGTGCGCAATACATCGGCTGCTGGGAGGGCGCGCTCAGGGAAAGGAGAGAGTTCCAAAGCATGGCAGTAAAGGTGGCATAATGCAACGTGTTCCTTCGCCCCTTCTACATTTTCAAACGCATCCTCCATGACCTTTACCAAGAGCAAGGTGTTGTCGTCAGCAGGAGTGATTTCTCCGGTTGCGACATTCTTATCCCAAAGTTGCCAGGCTTTCAAATTCATGAGCGCTTCAACATATACAGCAGCAACATCCAAGTTACCGCTGTATTTATGATAAAGAGGTTCCATCGCTTCTGCGAAGGCAACATTCAGTTCTGGGCTGTTACCCATATTGAGGACTGTTGGGTCTGCAGCATCACGCGCTTCAGCAGAATGGCGCTGTGCTAATGCGTCGATCAGGTCTCGCTCGAGTTCTGTACATCCGTCTTTGAGGGAAACTGCGGTTTGGATTGAGTCGTGACCCGAACCAAGTCCTGGGCTCCAGTTATAGTTGGATGAGACACAGTATGCAATACCCCACCACGCCATAGCGCACGTAGGGTCAAGTTCGGTAACGTTGCTGAAACATGCAATTGCTTGTTCGTGGTTGTAGTTTAGCATATGGCCGTAGGCTCGGACATACATTGCCCGAGCTTCTTCATTGGCGCAGGTAATGGTTGTTGCAAAGAAATAATTTGACGCAGAGCCAAAGTCATAATCGGTTGGTGCAAGTGACATGATTGACCCTATTTCGTCGAATGTATAAGCGCTCTGCCTCCCATATACGGAGGAATTAATAGCCCCGTCCAAAAAAGTTATGAAAACAAGATTGATTATATCATTGCATCCCGAACCGGTCTGCTTTATCCCCGTCTTTGCCTTGGTTTCTCGTCATAAAGAACAGAACGAGGCCAGCACCGAGCAAGAGTATCGCTCCAAGGCCGGTGAGAACTGTTGTACTCAGTCCCCCTGAATCATCCGTATCAGAACTTGCTTCCTTAAGGGCGATGGACGCTGTTGTCGTGTTCAATTCTCCAAATTGGTCAAGAGCTCGCAGTTGGATTTCATGTGTTCCAATCGGAGTTCCAGTCCGAACAGAAAGGAGGGCAGTGAACACCCCGTCATTTGCAACTTCATCTCCACCGTTTGTTCCATCATCATACATTCTGACCCAAGAAGTCTGGCCAACGGGAGAAAATACCCCCATGTCAATTTGAACTCGCTCAATACCATCCGGATCGTAAATTTGAACAGAATAAGGAATTTGTTCCACACCGTTCTTTTCGATGGCAACCGGTTGAGTCGTGATTACTGGGCGGTCGTTTTGAATGGTCACGATAATGGGTACGGTAGAGGCCGATTGAATATAGTGTGGGCCGAATACAGGATGGCCTACAGAACCATCAAGCGGAGTCCAGACGCGATGTTGGCCAGTTGCTCCAAGCGTGTCATTAGACCGCAAGAGGAGGGATCGCTCTCCGGGAGTCATCCCGGCAGGCATGACAACCATTCCAGCCCAACTCCCCGAATCAGCACTTCCCGATAGCGCAAGTTGAGTTAATTCCCCTCCGTATTCCCTGAGGTCCAACTGCATCGAGGTGACTCCATGCCCGTCATACGCCTGAACATTGATCACCATTGACTGGCCTCGTTCAAGAGTTGAGGGTGCAATTTCGACTTGTGTAATCCGCGGTGCTTGGTTCGCAACCATGATTTGTCCAATAGCTTGGCTTATGGCTCCAAAACTGTCTTCTGCGGTAATGTTGACATCATACAATCCGGTTTCCAATCCAGGAACGTTGAATGAAGTGGTGAATACATCGTCTCCAATGTTAGAATCTCCGTTCAATCCACGGTCGTTCAATTCAGTCATGCTGCCTCCGAGGGGTGTTAGGTCAACACGAACGGAAAGCACATTCCACTCAGCATCTGGTACAGGGATTTCAATGTGGGCAGTGCTCCCACCCTCTCCTAAAACCAGACCTTCACGAAGTTCCAGTGTGCCAATACTCGGCGGGGTGTTATCGTCTGCACTCACAATTTCAGGAGACAGTACCCTTTCGAGATACTGTGTTTCGTTCATGAATGCTTCTTCTCCAGAGTCACCAAAAGGAATTGCAAGAGACCGAGAAACACTTGAGACTAAACCTTGCAGTGGGCCAGAGGAAACAAGAGCACCCTCCGCAGTTCCCAAGGTTCCATCATTCCCGTAAACCCCAGTCCAATCAATGACGGTCAGGTTGTGTCCGTCCCGAACATCAATTCTGGTAGAACCAGCTGTAAGAGTCATCGGCAATCCCTCTTGACCGTTCAAGCGCAACATATCATTGGGCTGTAATGGGATCGGCATCAAGCCAGTTTCTCTGCCGACCGTCAAGTTACCAAGTCCACTTTCAGCCACGGGAGCGGTGGCATTGACCTGTTGAGGGCTGCGTTCAGGACGTTCATCCCCTTCCGAAGGGTCAGGGCCCGTCTCTCTCCAGACAAAACGAACGGTCTTATTGTCCCAATCGGAGTGCACGACTTGGTAATCCCACGTTTCGTTATGTGTCGCTCCTATTCCAGCACCATCAAAGAAATTTCCACCGTTAACGCCTGTGATGTTGAACCATGAGTCCTGATGAATGACGTTTACAGGGAAAATTTGCCCGCTTGCGTTGGCTTGTTCTCCGGTTTCTTCAATACCCCGAACGATACCAAATGTTCCTTGGACATCGCCCGAAAGCGTACCGTCAACGTGGAGGTTATCGGTCATCGTTGTTCCGTTCACCACCTTTGAGCGGATCTCAAGAATGGTTCCGTTGACGATGAGCGTTGAGTTTTCTTCAGCATCGTCAAAACCGAATGTGCCTGAACCCCACAACTCTTCTTGTTGAAGGACACGCACACCGTCTTCCCAGCGCTCAACTTGGACGAAGCCATCCAAGGATACGTCCATGCGGGTGCCTTCGTCAATCAGCACAAAATCAGCCATTGCTTCCAACTGATTATGTTGCAAGACCCGAATTCCATCAATATCGTGATACTCAAAGAAGAAAACAGAAAGTTCACCATTGATATCCAGCGATGAATTTTCATCGTCCTCCTCGAGGATGTCAAGGGAGCCCGTGGCTTCTACGGACAAGAATTCCTCAACAACTCCCATAGTCAACGACCTGTTGAGGTGTGCCTGAGAAACATTAGCACGAACCTGTGTAACCGTTCCATCGTCGTCGGTTGTAATGTTCAGTTTGCCGTATCCCTGTGCGTCAAAAAGTTGGTGGGTCAATATGCCTCCAACAACGGTTTCATTTTTCCACAACTGGGTGAACACAAGGTCAAGGTCAGTTTGGGTTCCGTCGGCAGATTCCAACGTTCTAAACGTCCCGTTGCCGAGTTCCCATGATTCAAGTTGCTGGCCTGAGCGTTCCTGCCAACCTTGGCCATCAAAGGTGAGCATGAAGCGCTGTTCGCCCTCATCGTTTTGGTAGGCTTGATCGAGACCCCAAGTTGTAGACAGCATGATTTCATGGTCGTCCATCGGTTGATTCCATACACCAACCTCAAATTGGCGTTCTACAACAATTGGCTGAGGTAGTGTCTGGCCGTTGTGCTCGCTGATGGTCACTTTCAACCCAATGTTATCCGCCCATTCCACGGATGTGTTCAAGTCGATTAAAGCCGTTCGAAGGCCGTTTTCATACCCCCACTCGAGCGACCAACTGGTCTCAAGAAGAGAGCCGTTCCTTTCATGTTCAACATCAAACTGGAAGTCATACGAACCGTTGTCTGAAAATGTCAACATGTAAGCATGGTGGTTTGCTCCAGTTCCGTCCTCTATCCAGTTGGTTGTTATGGTGACCGAAGGAGCCATTGGAACCTGTGCTTGAATGGGCACTGATGAGAACAAGAAAAGAAGCAACATACCGAAACAAAGGCCGCGGCGGTTTCGGTTCATGATTAAAACGGAGTGCTGCTCCTCTTCAAAACTTTGGGGACATTGTTTGGTCAAAGGTCCAAGATATATCCAAAAATCAAAGGCAGAACAATTGTAGCATCGCTCTTGATATTGAAGCGAGGCGTTTCCGGACCGAGTTTACCCCAACTAATCTTTTCGTTTGGAGGAGCCCCAGAATAGCCCCCGTAGGAGGGTGATGCGTCGGTAATTTGTGCAAACCATGACCATAGGGGAACAGCCTCACCTAAATCTTGGTTCAAGAGTGGTACGACACAAATGGGGAAGTCCCCTGCAATTCCTCCACCGACCTGTAGGAAGGCTAGCGGTGTTGTTGTGGAGCGGTAAAATCCGATTAATTCCGTCATGTACTCTATGCCACCTTTTACTGCTGAGGTTTTGACGATTCCCTCATTGCACCGTGCTGCAAAAATGTTCCCGAGCGTCGAGTCCTCCCATCCGGGTACGAACAGCGGCAAGTTCACCTCAGCAGCAGCCAACAGCCAAGAATGGCTTGGGTCTGCGTCGTATACCTCTTCCAAGCAACCGCTTTTGAGCAGATCGTAGAGGAATTCATGCGGAAGGCGAGATTCTCCATCTTGGCTTGCTTGTTTCCAAAGGGCGAGGACATGATGCTCGATGTTACGAATCGCTTGTTCTTCGGGAATACAAGTGTCCGTGACACGATTTAGGTGTCGCTTGAGGAGGTCCACTTCATCTTCGGGGCTCAAATTGTCGATGCTGTCAATGCGTTCGTAGTGTGAACGTGCGACGAGATGGAAGACATCTTCTTCCAGATTTGCTCCAGTACATGAGATTGCAGCAACATGCCCTTGCCGAATCATCTGAGCAAGACTACGTCCAATTTCTGCCGTACTCATAGCCCCAGCGAGCGTAAGAAAAATGCTTCCTCCTTGGTGTAAGAAGTTGGTTAGAGAATGAGATGTTCGTTGTACAATGCCAGCGTTAAAATGATGGAAATGCTCGTCAACAAAGGCTCTGATTGACATGACATCAAGCTCCGTGTAAAAATCGGCGGACTTCTTTTCGTTGCATGAGTACAAGGTCAGGCATCGTTTTAGCCAATCGCTGATGAATATAATCGGCCATGACATTCGGGTCACTTTCACCACACGTGAAGCAATCGATGGCTAGCCAACCACGCTCAGAGTAACAATGTGCAGTCACATGGCTTTCATCAATGAGGACAACTGCTGCAAATCCAAGTGGAGAAACGCTTCCGTCAAATGGAGCAACATGAGCGTGAACTTCTCTTGCATTGGCGCTCTCAACAGCCTCTTGTAACAGATTAAGCATCCATTTTCCTTGTTCCTGCTCGCTGTATGCATAGCCCGTGTAGTCAAGAAAGACATGGGTGCCGTGGAACTTGTGCTTTTTCATCATTCTCACCTTGTGCCGGCACAGCCCTTCCGTTTTTTAATTTGATGATGGAGGGGTTGTGCTCCATTCCTTGAAAAAAGTAGATTTTGGATGCTCCTGTCGCCCTGCAGTGGATGCTTTCCAACGTCCTTCTTGCCGGGCGAGGATGTGGCAGGCAACCGCTTTGGTAGCCAAACAGGCTGCGGTGAATTGGGTGAGAGGAGTGTCCTCTTGAGCAACGATTTCGTTGATATCTGCACTGATGATAGTAGCGTTTGGTGCGGCGAAAACTGCTTCAATCGTCTCAATGACTTGCCAGAACGACAAACCTCCAGGTACCGGCGTCCCTGTTGCGGGGACCAGTGCACCATCCAATCCATCGATATCCAGCGTCAGGTGAACGGGTCCAGAAAGGGTGCTTAGGGACTCAAGCCATTGGTTCCAAGATGAGGCGCCGCTGTGGGGGTGTTGAGTGTCTTTGGCAAAAAAGGTCGTAATGCGGTCGTCGGAATTGATCAGGGCGATTTCTTGACGGGAGCAGGCACGGATTCCTGCTTGCAATAAGGCGCCTACGCCAAGGTCCAGGCTGCGAGAGGCCGCACACGCATGGGAGAACGGTTCGTCATCAAGCGATTCTCGCAGGTCGGCGTGGGCGTCGATTTGAACGATGGTAAGTTTGCTTAGGTCACCATTTACCAACGGATGGTTGCTTGCTGCTTGAACAATCGGGGGCAAAATACCGTGTTCTCCGCCTAAAAACAGCGGAAATTGGTGCCCGGAATACCATGGGTTCGCATGGTCTACCAATTGGTCCAACTGGCCCATCAAATCCCCAGCAGTACCTTCCCAAGCCTTTTCAGTACGAATGGTACATCCTGCAGGTAAATCAGAGGAAAGCATAGGGTCGTACAATTCAACTTGACCGCTTGCTTCTATACAAGCCAACGGTCCTTCTGCGGTACCGGTCCCGTACGAGGTGGTAAGTTCAAACGCCAGCGGCAAAATGACCACATCAGCATCCCCCTCAGTTGGAGGTAAACCGAGGAATTGCCCCTCCACAAAGACCTCATCCATTGAACCCAACGGGGAAACGACACCTTCATGATGTTGCCGATACACACTCACCGAATGGATTCGGCTTAGAACATTCAGTTTTCATGAAACTGAGTAGAACATTTAATATGGGTCGGAGTACAATATAAAATAGCAACGGGGAGTACTATGTGGGCCGCTTAAGGCTCCTCGGACGGGGTGAACATATGGGAATGACATTACCAGAATTAACAAAAGCAATTCAACAACATATCGATTTGGATATGGACGCAGAGGTTGCCCAAGGTATGGCAGAACACGCTCTCGGCTTCTTTGGATTCTACAATCGGATCATCGACAATGCCCTTGAGCCCACTGACCGCAACCTGTTTTACATGTTCCAAGATTACGACCTATTGACTACCGAATCCGAAGAGACAACCCTTTGGGACGGTCGAGAATGGAGGATTCACTACTGGAAGTTCAAACCCGACCTCCGAGAACGCGTAGAGGCCTACATGCAACGTAACCTTCAGGAAGAAGACATTGACCCGTTTGCTGACATCTACAGCACTGACGGGCCCAGTATTTGGACACGTGAGGCAGAGAGAATCACAAACCCTAACGCCTTTACATCCGATTGATGATTTTGGTTAACTTCATCAATAACCGTGGCGAGGGGACATCATGCGAGTGTGGTGTCTTTGCTTCCTTCTGCTTGCAGGTAGCCTTGTCCCCCTAGCATCAGCACAACAGCCCGACCTCGTCCAAGAGCATTGGTATCACTCCTATGCAACACTAACCGTTGATGTGAATGCATGGGCAGATGACCATCCAGAGATTGTTGACCTAGCGATTGCCGGTCAAACCGAATTAGGTAAAAACCTCTGGGTTGTCCGAATTTCTGACTGGAGCAACGAAACCAAACCAGACGGAACTCCAAAAGAAGTCGTCTACATCGACGGCGGCCATCACGGGAATGAGCATCTCGGAACCGAATTAGCCTTTTTGACAGCTGAACACTACATCGAAGGCTGGGTAGAAGGGGACCAAGAAGTCGTGAGAGTCCTAACGAATACTGAATTGCATATTCTCATTATGCTCAACGCCGATGGGAATGATTTGGACACCCGTTGGAATATCAATCAAGTTGACCTCAACCGTAACTATGACCACCATTGGAATGAGCAGGATGAAACACAACCTGGAAGCGGCCCATTTAGCGAAGCAGAGACACTTGCTAACTCGATTTACATGAACACCGTTGTCCCTGATGCGGACCTCTACGTCACCATGCACACCGGTGTGTGGATTATGCTCTACCCCTGGGGTTACATTCCAGACCAACCCATCGATTGGGAATTGTTTCATCACATCCGGGATGATGTCAATACAAATACCTCTGAGATTCCAATCCGTAATGCAAATCAGGGGTTGTATCCAAATTCCGGCACCAGCAGGGACTACGGTTACGGTATCATGGGATTCCCTACATTCACCTTTGAAACAGATGATGAGCAATGGCTCCTTGGCACCGTGGAACAACTTTCCAGTCGCCTCGGTGAAGAGTTGGATGTCATGGAATACTTGATCTCGAACGTATGGTATTGGAGAGCCCGCTTGGACGTTCGAAGCATTGAGGTATCGGACAATCAATTGACGCTTGATATTCAAAATCACGGCTACGCCACTACCAATAATGCAAGCCTGCAATATCTTGACAACAACGGAGATCTGCTTTGGGCATCTCCATTTTTCAGCGTAAATGCAACCAATACCAGCGTTCAGACCTTTGATGCAGATGGAATTGAGTTTTCCGATGAGGGAATGTGGAACCTCAATTACCAGAAACGAATAATCGAATCATCCCAGTGGATAAATGAAACGGTTACTCCGAATTCACTGGTTTTGCCGGAAGAGGATGAAGGTTCGTTCCTGATAGGATATGGTATCTTCCACCCTCTTAGCATAATCGTCGGATTCATTGCCGTGGCGAATGTACTCAATCAGCGTCCTTTGGAACCTCAAAAGAAAACAGAGACCAAAGAAATTAGTTGATTGGCTCTCTTTTTCATGCAGTTTCAGACCCCTTTCACGACGGAATCTTCATTGAATTGAGGACGAGGTTTCAAGAGGGAAAAGAGAGTCGGAGTTTTAGGTGAACACCATGCAAGTAACAGTGAGTTCAGGAAACAACATCAACGGCACCCTTGTACTGCCCCTTTTTGAGGGCGCGCAAACGATTACGGACAATGCAGAAGGTGTCCCAGCAGCTCTCAAGAGCCAAATCAACCGAGTGTTGAGTGAAGGAGATTTCAAAGGGAAAGCAAACAGCACCATGTCATTGTACGGTACGGATGGCGGAAAAGCGATTCTCGTTGGACTTGGAAAGGAAGACAAGAGCACAACTCAAACCTACCGAGATGCAGGCGCAACCGTTGTTGCACAGCACAAAAAGTCTCACGATTCTGAACTAACCGTCGTGTTTCATACCTCGGATGTTGATGCAATCATCGCCTTCTCTGAAGGAATGATGATGAGGGATTACAAGTATGACCTTTACAAGAAAACCGAGGAAGATGACAAAAAAACTCCGTTGACCGCTCGAATCAACTGCAACGAAAGCGATGCATCCACCCTCTCTCTTGCGATTGACCGAGCAAGTGCAGTTGTATCTGGCGTACATCTTTCCCGAGACTTAGGAAACTGTCCACCAAACGACATGTACCCTATGGCCTTCGCTGAAATGGCGGAGAAGTGGGCTGATGAATACGACAATGTCAAGGTTGAAGTCATTGATTACGAAACGGCAAAGCGCCATGGAATGGGTGGACTTGTTGCAGTCGGCATGGGTTCATCCCGAAAACCGTGCATGGTCATCTTCACACTCAACGGTGACCAGAAAGGACGACACCCAATATTGGTTGGAAAGGGAATCACATTTGACACCGGAGGTATATCTCTCAAGCCTGGCGCAAACATGGATGAGATGAAGTACGATATGGGCGGTTCCGCAACGGTATTTGGTACCATGCAAGCTCTCGCAGCCATTGCCTACGACAAGAAGGTCGTTGGAATCACATGTATGGCTGAGAACATGCCAGCGGCAAATGCTCAACGCCCAGGGGACGTTATCAAGACGCTCTCGGGTAAAACCATTGAAATTCTCAACACCGATGCTGAAGGACGTCTTGTTCTTGCAGACGGGCTTTGGAAGGCGGGAACTGACTTTGATGCAGAATATATCATCGACTTTGCGACCCTCACAGGAGCTTGCGTTGTTGCCCTTGGCCACGAAGCAACAGGTCTCTGGTCCAACGACGATGATTTCCGAACTCGAATCCATGAAACCAGCAAGGAAGTCGGCGAACTGGCCTGGCCAATGCCCCTTCTCCCTGCGTTTGAAAAGGAGATGACAAACTCAAAGATCGCTGATACCCGTAACCTCGGAGCAGGGCGCTACGGTGGTGCAAACACTGCTGCTGCGTTCCTCAAGCAATTCGTTCCTCAGCGTGGCGAAGGCGACGATGCAGAAGATATTCCATGGGCTCACATGGACATTGCAGGAACCTACTGGGGTGCTAAGACCAACAAAATGGTCAATCACGGGGCTACTGGAGTTCACGTTCGAACGCTCGTGAAATTCATTACCGGCGAATGAACTTTGTTTTCAAAGGGACGCTAAAAAAAGCTCCTGAATTTCGTGGATATGAGGCTGAGCCTTGCTTTCTGTAAGGGTTCAACTTCATTAGATTTATATGGAGTGCCACGGTGGGCACTATACAACCGATGGTTAAGTAGTGGTGGAGTGAATGGCGGACGACAAGTGGGAAGAAGACTTGCTAAACAAACTTGAAGAGATGCTTTCAAGCATGGGGATTCCCTTCAAGCGAGACCAACTGCGAGGCCTTTTGAACCAAATTCGTGACCAAGTCGGAGCGCTGGGTTTGGACCCAGAGCAACTAGCAAAAGGGGATGCAAACTTCAATCTCGATATGTCCGACATCGCCAAACTGTTCTCATCCGGAGGCTCCCTCGAAGACATGCTGAAGAATTTCGGCGTTGACGTTCGCGTTGATGCTTCTCCTGCACCAGTTGAACTTGATCCAAGTGCCTTGGAAAGCAATGATGAGACCTTCAAACTTCCAACCGAAGACATTTATCTCGACGGATGGAACATGTCTGTAACTATTGATTTCACCCTCAAAGGTGACATTGAAACCGAGCAACTAGAAATTGAGCTCATCAAGGATGGTTCTCAGATTGAAATTATGCGCACGACTCAACCCGCACCTTTGGCTTTGGTTCAGTTACCGCATCCGTGTGATGATGTCGTAGATTGGACGTTAAACAACGGAATTCTTGATATCACACTCAAACTAACTCCCCAAGGAAAAGCCCTTGAGTCATCTGTAAATGACGACGATATTCCCACTGTAAGCGAAGTCAACATTGACGTTGGTGACAACAGCGATGATGACGATGAGGATGACGGTGGGATCCCCATCTTTTGAGAAAAGGAAGTGAAACAACATGAGTAAAGTAATTGGAATTGACCTAGGAACAACAAACAGCTGTGTGGCAACAATCGAAAACGGAGAACCGGTGGTTATACCGAATGCAGAAGGTGCCAGAACAACTCCTTCCGTTGTGGCTTTTGCCAAAGACGGCGGAGAACGCCTCATCGGTGTTACTGCAAAGCGACAGGCTGTGACCAACACCGACCGAACCATGATCTCAGTGAAGCGACACATGGGTACTTCGTGGAAGACCGAAGTTGACGGAACTGAATACACTCCTCAAGAGGTTTCAGCATTCATTCTCCAAAAGCTCAAGGCGGAAGCAGAAGCATACCTTGGACACGAAGTCACTCAAGCAGTCATCACCTGTCCTGCATACTTTACCGACGCACAACGAAAAGCCACCAAAGATGCTGGCCGAATCGCAGGTCTTGAGGTTCTTCGTATCATCAACGAACCAACTGCTGCTGCATTAGCGTACGGTGTTGACAAGACCCAAGACCAAACCATCCTCGTCTACGATCTAGGTGGAGGTACCTTCGACGTATCCATCCTTGAAATCTACGAAGTTGACGGTCAGCCTCAGATTGAAGTCAAAGCCACCGCTGGAAATAACAAACTCGGTGGAGATGACTTTGATGAGAAAATCATCGCTTGGATGGTTGCCGAGTTCAAGAAGGAAACCGGTATTGATTTGTCAAAGGATAAACAAGCCATGTCCCGACTGAAGGAAGCCGCTGAGAAGGCTAAAATTGAACTCTCAGGAACCCAACAAACCCAAATCAATCTTCCATTCATCTCCATGGCTGACGGTCAACCCGTCCACATGGATATGTCAATGAGTCGTGCTAAATTTGAAGACCTTATTGCAAAACTTGTTGAGAAAACGATGGTCCCTACTCGCCAAGCAATGAAAGATGCTGGAGTCAAGAAAGGCGACGTCGACAAGGTAATTCTTGTTGGTGGTTCAACTCGAGTTCCAGCAGTCCAGGACGCTGTAGAAAAGGAAGCAGGTAAACCTCCTTACAAGGGAATCAACCCTGATGAGGCTGTTGCTCTTGGTGCGGCACTCCAGGCAGGTATTATTGCCGGAGATGAAGGCGTTTCAGACATTCTTCTCCTCGACGTCACGCCTCTTACCTTGGGAATTGAAACCCTTGGTGGTGTTATGACGACCATGATTGAGCGAAACACAACCATTCCATCCCGACGTTCCGAAATCTATTCCACTGCAACGGACAGTCAACCAGCGGTTGAAATCCATGTGTTGCAGGGCGAGCGCGAATTCGCAAAAGACAACGTTACCCTTGGTCAGTTTCAACTGGTTGGAATCCCACCTGCACCTCGGGGAGTTCCTCAGATTGAAGTCACCTTTGACATTGACGCCAACGGAATTGTTAACGTCAGTGCTAAGGACATGGGGACGGGTAAAGAGCAATCCATCAAGATTGAATCAGCAACTTCGCTGACCGAAGATGAAATTCAAGGTAAAATTGCTGAAGCAGAGAAGTTTGCCGAAGAAGACCAACGCCGAAAGGGTAAGGTTGAGTTGCGAAATATGGCTGACCAAGTCGTATACCAAACACGCCGCACACTTGACGAGTCTGCTGACAAATTAGATGACAGTGAAGTCGACCCTGTGAAGGCTCACTTGGATGAGTTGGAAGCTATGGTTCAAGATGATGACGGTAAGCCAATCGATATCGATGCAATGGACGACGCGGCGATTCAAGCCAAGGTCAAGGAAATTGAAGAAGCCATGCACGCTGTTTCAACGAAACTTTACGAGGCAGCAGCTGCAGAGATGGCCCAACAAGAGAGCGGCGAAGATGGAGACATCAGCGTTGATGACGGAGTTGTTGACGCCGACTTTGAAGTCGTTGAAGACGAAGACTGAACTCAACTGCTCTACGCATCATGCGTTTGGCTTATGGGTAAGTGGCAGGTGGCCAGTGCATGAGCGAAGTTCCTATCCTTCAGGAAACGACTCGCACTACTGGGCGTGAAGCCCTTAGGAACAACATTACTGCCGCATTGGCTCTTGCAGGTGCAGTCCGTACCACGTTGGGTCCACGAGGGCAAGATAAGCTCCTTATTGACGATGAAGGCCGTACAATGGTTACCAACGACGGCGTGACTGTCCTTGAATCTGCTAAAGTTGAACATCCGGTTGCAAAGATGCTCATCAATGCTTCAACAACGCAAGACCGAATCGCCCGAGACGGTACAACAAGTGCCGTACTCTTTTCAGCAGAGTTGCTTCAAAATGCATGGGAACTTGTACTACAAGGAGTACATCCCTCAGCCATTGCACGTGGATACCGGTTCGCAGAAGAAGCCTGCCGGGGTCACTTTTCTTCATTAACTCTGCATGCAAACGAGGTCATGCAACACCAAGCAGCTGTCACCTCGCTTGCAGGAAAAATTCACGAAGCCATGCAGTTCCATCTTGCAGGTTTAGCCATTGAGGCGGCTAAAGCAATTGTCTCAACGGGATCTGACGGTATTATTGCGGACCCAACTCGTGTGAAAATCCTCACCCAAAATGGGGGCAGTATGACCGATTCTCATTTGGTGACTGGCCTGGTTTTGGCGAAGAAGAGGGCAATAGATAGCATGCCAAAATTGCTCAAGGCAGGAAAGGTTGCGCTTGTTGATGGTGGTTTAGAACGCCGGAATATGATGAGCGATGTTAACTTGAAAGTAAGTGGACCTGGCGTACTTGAATCGTTTAGGGCTAAGGAAAAAGAGATTCTGGACGCCCAAGTTGACCTTCTCGTTGAACTCGGAGTAACCCTTCTCGCCTGTAAAGAAGGAATTGACGACGATATGCATCAAGCATTGAGTCACGCAGGAATCCAGGCATATCGTAGAGTATCCCGTTCGGATTTGGACTTGCTTGCACGAGGAACAGGCGCTGTCTTGGCCTATGATATCAAAGGCTTGCAAAAGAGCGACCTGGGAGTTTTTATTGAGAGTCGAAACGAGCGGTGGAACGGAGTAATGCATTGGATTGTTGACACTGAAGAAGGTGGTGCAACTTTCATTGCAAAAGGCTCAACCAACGAAGCAGTTGGTGAAGTAGAACGTTGCTTTGCAGACGCCTTGGGGGTTGCTTGTCAACTCCTTGAAGAACCTGAACTCTTACCTGGTGGAGGAGCCACACAAATTGCACTTGCCCGTTTCCTCCGACGTCATGCTGAAACCATTCCTGGTAGAGAACAGCTTGCGGTTGAAGCCTTTGCTGATGCCTTGGAAGTCATCCCACGAGTTCTTGCCGAAAACGCAGGCTTGGACCCTCTGGATACCTTGCTTCGTGTAGTTGCGGAACAAAGCACTTCAACCTCAAAAGATGCGCATTGTATCGGCTTAGACGTCATCGCTCGTGGACCTGCAAACATGAAAGAGAAAGGAGTTGTTGAACCTTTGCGTATCACACGACAGGTGCTTGCCGGAGCAACAGAAGCGGCGCTCTCCGTTCTTCGGATTGACGATGTTCTATGGGCAAAGCAAGATCCAACCATCCCTGATGGTTTGGATGAGGATTGAAAAAATAGAGCAGTTGTTTGTTTTTACAGTCCGCCCTTTCAAATATCCTACTGAAGCCCGGCGGTGCATGGAACACAGAAGTGAACCACCGGTTGGCATTGATGACATTGCCATTCACTTTCCTCGTCTGTATATGGATATGAAGGATTTCGCGACCCTACGCGGTGCTGACTACGGTAAATTGAGTAAGGGACTGGGACTTGAGGCTATGGCCATACCGGATGCCCACGAAGATACAGCGACGATGGGGGCAATGGCTGTTATGCAATTGATTGACCGTAATGGGATTCATCCCAGAGATATTGGGAGGATGTATCTTGGAACCGAATCCGCCCTTGACGGAGCGAAGCCAACCGCCACATATATTCTCGATATGCTAACACAACGCTATTCAGAACGCTTTGGAAAAGACTGTTTTCAAACCTGTGATGTTGTCGACATGACCTTTGCATGCATTGGAGCAGTTGATGCAATGCACACCACACTTGACTGGGTAGCTCGCTCAAATGAAACCGATGAGCGATTGGGCGTAGTTATCTTCTCTGACAATGCAAAGTATGCTTTGGAGTCCTCAGGTGAGTACACCCAAGGTGCTGGTGGTGGTGCCCTATTGATTCGAAGGAACCCTCGCTTACTAGAAATTCCTGATTGCATAGGAGTTTCTACCACTCCTGTTCACGACTTCTTCAAGCCTCGCCGAAAGGTTACCATTCGCTCAGTCATCACAAACGTGCTTGAATTAGCCCAAGAAACGGGCCAATCAATGAAGAAAGGGCTAATTGAACGCATGATTCGCCATCTTCCAGAATCCACTGTGAGAAAACTTGGTATTTTTGCCCATGGTGAAGAATCTGTAAACGTTCATCGGGATGAGCCTATTTTTGATGGCCAATTCTCAAACCGATGCTACCAGACAGCAGTTCGCCAAGCCTTCCACGACTACACCAAAAAAGCAGTTCGCCAAGGAACATTTGACCCTGCAATGGATGAAAAACTCACCGAACAATGGTCACGGATTATCATGCATCTTCCGTATGCCTTCCAAGCAAAGCGAATGTTTCCAGATGTCTTCCGTCATGACCGTCAAGACAGCGAGATGTGGGCCAATGTAACAGAGAATATTGGACCCATGCCCGAGTCACCTCCTTCGGACAACGAAGGCCTTGTTGAAAAATGGGAACGCGACATGGATGCATACCGTCGTGCAATCTCAAAAACTCCAGAATACATTGAATTCCATGCGAGCAGGATTGAGAAAGGTCAGCGTGCGAGCAGTTTGATCGGAAATCAGTACACAGGTTCTATTTTCCTTGCTTTGATGTCAACCTTCGAATCCGATTTGGAGGATAACAGTAACCTGGACGATACTAAATTTGGTTTATGCGGTTACGGTTCGGGTGCTAAAGCCAAGGTCTTCAGCGGAACGGTTAGTCCAAGGTGGAGAGAAGTAGTTTCTCGTTGGCATCTCTTTGAACGACTTGCAGGCAGAATTGCGATTGATCACACGACCTATGAGAACCTTCACAAGGGTGTTCAAGATAACAGCGTTGTTGAACCTCAAGGCGAATTTGCTTTGGTTGAAATTGGTGATGAAGGTGTTGATGAGGGCGCTCGAAGATACCGATGGATTGGGGCTTAATCAAAGTCCAAAACAACTTTACCACATTCTCCAGATAGGGCCAATGCGATTCCTTGCTCAAATTCGGAAACAGGCATTCTGTGCGTGAGAATCCGGTCCACGTCGATGCTGCCTTGTTCTAATAGAACGTGCATTTTATCCCAAGTTGACCACATTTTTCTACCGTTGATTCCCTTCAAATGGAGGTATCGGAACACCACTTCATTCATCGGAATTTCTGTCATTGTTTGACCATAAACCGAGAGGATGTTTACGTAGCCACCCATTCTTGTTGAATGAATAGCATTGGATAACGCAGCTGGCGAGCCAGAAAACTCGCAAGAGTTGTCAACGCCTCTACCGTCTGTGGCTTCAAGAATCATTTTTACAACATCATCGTCCTTACCGAGAACTAAATCTGCTCCTAATTCTTCTGCCAAATTCATTCGGTATTGATTGTCCCAATCGATTCCAATCACCATAGCCGCTCCCATTGCTTTGGCAGCATTCACTGCAAAGAGCCCGATTGGCCCCAATCCGTGAACAGCAACTGTTGCACCATCAATGGGCCCTCCAGTGAGTGTGTGAATTGCGTTGCCCAATGGGTCTTGAATGGATGCATGACCAGGGTCTAATCCAGCGGGGACATGACGCGCATTGACTGATGGAACAGTGAAATATGGTGCAAATGCACCGTTACCATGAACTCCAAAAATCGAACCGTTTTCACAAATATGGGCATTTCCTTCATCACATCGCGGGCAGTTCCAACAGGCAAGATGGCATTCAATGGCTACATTATCCCCGATTTTATGGGTGTTTACGCCTTCTCCTAACGCAACAACACTTCCACTTGTTTCATGACCGGTTACGGTTCCAAGGGGGACATTGTTCCGACTCCATTCGTCCCATTTCCATATGTGGAGGTCAGTTCCACAAACCGATGTCGATTGGGTTTTCACAAGAACTTCTCCCGGGCCAGGGGCAGGGACTGGATGTTCTTCGAGCGTAAATCCTCCCACCTCATCTTGAGTTTTCGTCCAAGCAGTCATGGTATCGGGTAGATGATTCATGGCTCGGCCTCGTTTCTGTTCACATCGGACACCTTTTCATCCTTCGCTCAAACGGTTTTCCACAATCGTTCAGTGAGATTACAAAACAACGCTGATGTTGAGGTATGTTGATTAGGGAGGCGCGACGGCCTAAAAGCCCGTTGATGGTGCATGAAATACGTAGTTGTTAGCGGAGGTGTGCTTTCTGGATTAGGAAAGGGCGTTACCGCAAGCAGCATCGGAGTTCTTCTCAAAAGCGCTGGCCTCAAGGTCACTTCCATCAAAATTGACCCTTATCTAAACAGCGATGCCGGCACGATGTCTCCCTTTGAACACGGAGAAGTTTTCGTTCTTGATGACGGCGGAGAAGTGGACTTGGACCTTGGAAATTACGAACGTTTCCTTGACATCAATCTTTCAAAGGACAACAACCTCACAACTGGGAAAATTTATTCGAAGGTAATTGAGGCTGAACGTCGTGGTGACTACTTGGGCAAAACCGTCCAAGTTATCCCTCATGTGACGGATGCAGTCCAAGATTGGATTGAGGATGTAGCAATGCGCCCTGCGGACGGTAGCGGGGAAGTTCCTGACGCTTGCATCATTGAACTCGGCGGAACCGTGGGTGACATTGAATCGGCCCCGTACGTTGAGGCTCTGCGTCAATTCCAATTCCGTGTCGGAAGGGAGAATGTCAGTTTCGTTCATGTTTCTCTGGTTCCTGTTCTCGGCCCCGTTGGCGAGCAGAAGACAAAACCAACACAACACACAGTGAAGGAACTGCGTGGGCTCGGAATCACTCCTGATATCCTCGTTTGTCGTTCTTCACAGCCATTGAATGATGAAACTCGAAACAAACTCGCTGCATTCTGTCATGTAAAGCCTGAAGCAGTCATGTCCACCCATGACGTCCCTAACATCTACCACGTCCCTCTTATGTTACAAGAGCAAGGACTTTGTGAGATCCTCGGCGTTGATTGCAAGAACACGAACCTACTGAAGGAGTGGAGTGAAATGGCTCACCATGTCGATACGCTTTCCGAAGAGGTACATATCGCAATGGTTGGAAAATACACCGACCTTTCGGATGCTTATCTTTCGGTAATCAAGAGCCTGCAGCACGCATCCATGGCCGTCAATCGTAAATTGGTTATCGATTGGATAGAAGCAAGCCATCTTGAAACCTCCTGGGTCAAAGAATCCTCTAAGGAACACAACACGGCTTGGGATTTGTTGAAGCTCGCCCACGGTATTCTTGTCCCTGGTGGCTTTGGTGACCGAGGCGTAGAAGGGAAAATTCTCGCTGCTCACCACGCTCGGACCAACAAGGTGCCCTATCTTGGAATTTGCCTTGGTCTACAGGTTGCAACCATTGAATTCTGCCGTAACGTCCTTGGAATGGAAGGGGCGAATTCAACAGAATTTGAAGACAACCCGGAGCATGCAGCGGTTGTGTTCATGCCTGAGATTTCCAAGACTCATCTTGGCGGGACCATGAGACTAGGTAGTCGTCCAACGCTTTGGCAGGTTGAAAAGTGCGCTATTCGGGACCTCTATGGGCCTGGCGATGCGGTTGATGAACGACATCGCCACCGTTATGAGGTCAATCCAGACTTGATCGATCGTATTGAATCAGCAGGTTTGGTCTTTGTTGGTAAGGATGAATCTGGCCAACGGTGTGAGATATTCGAACTCGCTGAGCATCCGTATTACGTCGGTGTTCAGTACCATCCTGAATTCAAATCCCGACCAAATCGTCCTAGCCCGCCATTCCTAGGACTTCTTCAAGCCGCAGCAAAACGGACTTGAAGGTTCAATCGTTATCGTTGAGTAGCATAGATACAAGTTTGGGCACCAATTCACCTGCAGACCCGAGATGAACTTCATCGAATGCTGCAGCATTTGCTGGGGCCTCAAGATTCACTAGAATCGTATGAGCACCAGCGTTGTTGGCTTGGTCAACGAGGCCAGCAGCAGGGTAGACATGCCCCGAACTTCCAACAACAATGAAAACATCACATGTATCAATCGCATTCATAATTTCCATCATGTGCATGGGCATTTCTCCAAACCAAACAATATCTGGGCGCATAACTGAAGGTTGTGCGCAGCATGAGCAAAGGGCGACATCATCGGTTAGGTCCGATGGCTCCATACGAACTTCCGAGCGGAGGCTAACCTCACACCGTAAGGTTTTGAGTTCACCGTGCATGTGCATTACTTGACTACTACCACTTCTCTCATGTAAGTCATCGACGTTCTGCGTGATGAGGGTAACTTGCTCAAGATTGTTCTGGAGATGTGTAAGGGCGTGGTGAGCATCATTTGGTTCTACTTCTTGCAACTGGCGCCTACGTGCTTGGTAAAACCTCCAGACCATCTCAGGGTCAGTCGCCCATGCTTGAGGGGTTGCCACATCCTCAACACGGTGCTCTTCCCACAATCCACCGTTGTCTCTGAATGTTCTAACGCCAGATTCAGCAGAAATTCCAGCCCCTGTAAGAACAACAATTCTCGTTTGATTCATGATTTAGCCACCCACTTAGAGGATATGAACTCTCTCGGAAGGATTCTCAAGATATTGATGTGCCTTCGTTGGCTTACATTTCTGCAACACGAATGAGCCGAGTGGTCCTAAAACCTTGAAGAATTTTGATGAAACGCTTGTTTTGAAAGGCATCGTCTAGGGTTGAATCTCCAGTATCAATTCGAACAGCATCAAGCCCAATCAATTTCGATGGAGTGGCTACGCCGAGGATGTTGTCATGGCCCACCATTCTCAATACATCAGGGGAGAGTTGGAGATTGCCTCGCCCGATAAGGAATCCTTGTCCACCCATGGGCGAAAGAAGCAAGAGAAGCGGCTTTGTCTCTCCGTCGGTTCCTTTGTGGGCTGAGATGAGTCTGAGTAATTCAGATTCATTCAAGTCACTATGAAGGGTACCCTCATGGAAAATGTCAATTCCGAGAAGCGTGAGCTTTTGGTTGACATGCTCTCCCATTCGCCGTAGTGTCCCGCCGCTACCCCATATGACCATGAGGTCGGGTTCGTCTTCAAGCAGAACTTGAACATGATGAGCGAGCCCTTCTATCGTGTCTTCTTCGCTCGCTCTCTCAACCTGTTCTTTTGCACCCTGCATAAAGCGGGGCGATGAAGGTGTCCAGGCTTCACCGTACATGCGGACCTTCCAAACGCCTTCCTGGTAAATTTCTTCATCAAGATCCATTACTTCTGTAATTGCAGTCCTCAAGTCTCCCATGGCGAAGGCTAGGGTAACCTCGGCTGCCGCCTTAGGTGTTGTAGCAAAGCATCCTGAGTGCATTTTGACGCCACCAGGGACGCCTACGAGAGGGATTTTTTGCGCCTCTTCGCCATGCTGCTCAAGAATTGTGACAATATCTCGTGTCGTTCCGTCTCCTCCAGCATAAAGAATTGCATCGACGTTTGCACCAATCAATTGTTCGACCAGATCCATTGTATCTTGCTGACTTGTCTCTTCAGGTGTAACTCCTATGCACTCTGAATAAGTTGATACCGATTCTGCATAATACCACGAATCCCCCATTCGCCCGCTTAATCCAACTAGTGTGATGGTTGTTTTTGTCCGATTAAGTGAGGATGATAGCAATTGGTCGAGATGTTCCAAACATAATTGCATTCTAGGTCCAGCACGGTCTTCAGCTCCGGCTGCTCTGGCCTCTTCAGCTCGCCCATCACTGCCTTTGAAGCCTAAACGACCGCCGAGGCCAGCATCCGGGTTGACCACGATGCCGATGCGCATGGTAGCCCCTAAAACTCGTCCCTCAAATAGCCGTGCTTCCTCCAATCTCGCATTTTATGCGGTAAATGACCCGAGCATTGATTACACTGAATACAAAAGAGGGTAACATGAAACGCCATGCAAAAGGGGGACCCAACCTTGAAGACGTCCTTTCAGAGGGATTCTCTGAAATGAAAGTCGGCGAAGAAAACATTGTCATTGCGCCCACTTCTGAACCAATCAAAAGCGAAGAATCACCGGAATCAAAGCCTATCGAGTACGGCAAGAAAATGCAAGCCAAGGAGGATCGTGAATCCTTTGTTGTGGCTGCTCCTTCGACTAAAACCGACACGAATGCGGAAGAGCCACCCGAACCGAAGCAAGAAATTCTCAAGACTCCAACATCACAACTTGGGGATGATTTTGACGTTGAATGGTAAAAGGATGATTCGCTCAAAGGGCGTCAAAGCGAAGCGCGGGATTCATAGCGAGGGTGCAACCCCATAGGGGTTGTCGGGGGAACCATTGATGAGCATGATTCACGTCACTTTGCCGGATGGAACGGTGAACGAATACGCCGCAGGGATTACCTGCGCAGAAGTCATCACCGATGCAATGGGCAAGAAACACGGTTGTCTTGCCGCAAAAGTGAACGGTACTGAGTACGATATGTCTCATGTGCTGGATGAGAATTGTTCCGTTGAAGGCATTCGTTCTGATTCCGATGAAGGCATTCACATCCTTCGGCACTCTGCTGCTCACCTTCTTGCTCAAGCGGTAATGGAACTCTATCCCGGCGCACTGCCAACGATTGGCCCTGCAATTGACCGAGGATTCTATTATGATTTTGCAATGGAACCCATTGCAGAAAGTGACCTCAAGGCTATTGAGAAGAAAATGAAGGAATTGGCTCGTAGGAACTTTACTGTTGAACGTGTAGAACTATCTGAAGAAGACCTTCGAGAACACTTTATTGACAATCCTTACAAAATTGAGATTATCGATGATAAGTTGGAAGATGGGGACGGGTCAACCATCTACAAGCAAGGCGAATGGTACGACCTTTGCCTTGGACCGCACGTCCCGAACACCTCCCGATTGATGTTCATCAAACTCACCTCGGTTTCTCCCGCTTATTGGCGGGGCGACCAAGATAGAGAACAACTCGTCCGAATTTACGGGTTGGTTGAACCAACAAAAGATGCCCTAAGGGAAACATTACACCGTATGGAAGAAGCCAAAAAGCGGGACCATCGCAAACTAGGCAAGGACTTGCAGTTGTTCCATATTGACGAGGAAGTCGGTCAAGGTTTGATTTTGTGGACTCCAAGGGGGGCCGTTATTCGTCAAGAATTACAGGATTTCATTTCTCATCATCTGCGACGCCAAGGCTACAAGCAGGTCTTTACGCCTCACATTGGAAAACTAGACCTTTACCGCAAATCCGGTCACTTTCCATACTACCAGGAATCACAATACCCTCCTCTTGTTGAACGAGATTTAATGAAAAAATTAGCCGATGAGGGATGCACATGTGGCGAATTATCAAATCTCATGAAAACTGGTGAAATCGAAGGATATATGCTGAAACCAATGAATTGTCCTCATCACATCAAAATTTATGCAAGTCAATCTCGCTCCTACCGAAATCTTCCACTCCGATTGGCAGAATTTGGTACGGTTTATCGCTGGGAACAATCCGGAGAAATTTCCGGCATGACCCGAGTCCGTGGATTTACACAGGATGATGCACATTTGTTCGTGACAGAAGATCAAATTGCAGAGGAAGTTCTCGGTTGTATTGAATTGGTTCAAATCATCTTTGACAAACTTGGCATGACGGATTATCGTGTTCGTGTTGGACTTCGTGACCCTGATTCCGACAAATATGTTGGAGACCCGGCACGATGGGACAAGGCCGAAGAAGCATGCCGTGCTGCAGCAGCCTCTCTTGGTGTGCCGTGGGCCGAAGAAGAAGGCGAAGCAGCCTTTTACGGACCCAAGATTGATTTCGTCGTCAAGGACGTTATTGGAAGAGAATGGCAACTTGGTACTGTTCAGGTTGACTACAATTTGCCTGAGCGTTTTGATTTGACCTACATGGGCAGTGATGGAGAACATCACCGTCCGGTCATGATTCACAGAGCACCATTCGGTTCCATGGAACGCTTTTGTGGCGTTCTCATTGAACACTTTGCAGGTAAATTTCCAACTTGGCTTACGCCAACTCAATGCCACATCATCACCTTGGGAGAGCGACATGAAGCCTATGCAACGAAGGTTGCTGATGCCTTGAGGGAACATGATATTCGGGTCGAAGTTGATGCAACAGATGCTCACATCAAAAAGAAAATCAAGACGTATCGGAAACTTCAACCCGCTTATATGGTGATTCTTGGAGACGGTGAGATGGAAACCAATACGGTTAGTTTACGAGCAAGAAACGGTGACCAAGTAGCAGATTTACCCCTTGATGTTTTTATTCAACTCCTTCGTCATGAAATTGATGAAAAAACAAGCCAACCCTCGCTTGTAGCACCAACTGAATGAGGAAAAGGAAATGACGAATCTGGAAATCATTCAAGGATTTTCATGGAGTATGGTTCCTTCCCTATTCCTAGCATTTCTAACGGCGTGGTTATTCTGGGACCGAGTCGTCCCGAGACAACTCAAAGGGCTACAGGTGGCTTTCAAAACGGGAGATAAACGGTATGAAGTTCATCAGGTTACCGGATCCATCGATGATGTAAAACATCTTCTTTCTCTCCGAGGTATGCGTTTTGGCGTCCTATCGTATCTAATGGCCCTCACGGGTAGCCTGCTTTTCTTGTTCGAATTCATCGCGGTTAGAATGGAGCTCTCCGAGGGCTTTCATGCACCCGCAGTCGCTCTTGCTTTGATGCTCATCATACTGCCTGCTGTGATCTCAAGTGGAACTTCATTAGGTGCACAAGTGATTCGCCCATTGGGCACTATGAGGGCAACCATGCAAAACAATACGCGCGTACGAAATGCAGGATATGTTGCTCTAACCATCTCTTGGCTTCTCCTTGCTATTGCAGTTGGGCTGGTTCTCAAAAACCGAGATGTCTCACAGACACGTTTCATCAGCATTGCCACACTTGTTGCGTTCAGTCCAGCAATTCTTGCTTACGGGCGCATTCTCGGGTCTTCATGGCACGCCTTGAAACAATCCTCCCGTCAAATATCCAAAGGAAAATCCTCTCCTTTCCACAACCATTTGCCAAATGCACGCCAACAATTTATCGCTCAAGTGGTTCATTTGAACTTGGTAGCCATGCCGTTTGTAGCGATCAACACGTTTCTCTCCTTGCTGGTTCTATTGTATGACCCAACAATGTTTACTCATTCAGACCGCGTGCTTGGCCTTCCTGAATACCGCCTTCAATCCACCTACATGGAGGAAGGAGGATTGCTTGGATTTGGTCTTATTGAACTCTTTTCCCATATCCCCCAAGCTGGTATTCGCGTCCCAATTGTGACCTCTCTTTTGCTGTTCTTACTACTGAACGTTGCTGCAGTAGGATTCCTATTTGTCTATGAAGTGGCCCGAATTCTCTTCCTTGATATTCAAGATGTTTCAGGCGTAGGTGGGATTCGCCTTGCAGATAGTAGGTTGCTCCGAGCAGAACCAGTACAGCAAGCCAGTGTCCTCAATTTCTGCTTCACAGGTTTCGCAGGTCAATCCATGTTGTTGTTAGCCCTTGCAATGATCACTTTCTGGGATTCTAGTTTTCTCCCACAAGGCGCTGCGTGTGGTTCTTGGGAAGCCAGTGTTTGTTCAGTGTTGGAAAAAGACATGTTGGAAGAGTTGACTTGGATGCTTGCTTCAGGTGGACAGGTTGCGTTCCTGGCTGTATGGAGCCTCTCTTTGCGAAGGTCAGGCCAACTTTTCGATATTTCTTTCGACGCTTCAATGGATGAAGACCGCACTCGCCTAAGAGAGATGAGCGATATGATCTATGTCAAACAACGCTCTGTTAACGAACTTATTGCGGCAGAAGATTGGGACACCGCTCTGCAACGGTATGAATCCTTATCAGAAACGAAGGAGGCCACACTCGTTGGGCTGGATATGGTTCGCAAAACTAAAGCAACCATGCTTCTGTTTGCTGCTTTGGGTCGGTGGGACGAGGCTGAGGAAATAGCAATTGATCTTCTCGCACTCAAGGGAGGGAGAGATGCTCAACTGTCTAGAATGGTTCTCTGTGCAGCAAGCCTCGCTCAGCGTGATATGAAGGAAGCCCGTCCTCGACTTGACCTTCTGCCCAATGACGACATTGAGGCGGTCCGTATAAAGTGGGTTTCAACCGTTCTAAACAGCAAAGGGACTTTGGATGGCCAGACCAAATCAATGCTCGGTATTGACCCTCTGACAAAGAAAAACATCGAAATGCTACGTCAGTATGGGGCCGCCGAAGTCTCAACTCCACGGCCAAAGAAGGTCATGACTGCCATTGACCGTAGAGTGTTCCTCTCTGAAATAGCTCGCATGCGATTGGTGGGCAAGAGTGAATATGCGCTTAACCTGCTTGAGGAGGCCATAGAAGCCGCTCAGAACATTGACTGGGTGCACGGTAGAATAACTCAAAGTCTTCTAAATTTTGATGTTGGTCGTGTGATGACTGCCGTGGATCTTGCAGAGCGAGTTGCAAGAGAACATCCTCGTAATCCTCACGTGCGTTCGATTATGATTCATTATGCAGCCTTAGGCCATACGGCCATGCCTTCATCCGAGCATACCAAGATTGAGTGGCTCTTTGAATTAGGAAGCGATTGGAGAGTCACCTGGCCTAAGCACACCGTCGCACCTGCGCCAGTCTTAGAATCAGAGTTGTTACGCCAACATGCTTGGTCGGCTAATGGCTGGGTTGGGTTATCCAGTGAGAATGGATTGGAGCGATTACAAAAGAGCAGGAAATCTCCTCACAACAAACTGCCTGAGGAACTTCCTTTGGCCCTGTATACTCACCTGTCAGGTCTTCTCGTGACAATCGGTGGAATGCCTGTAGATTTAGGACTGCCAGGTGACTTTGATTTGGACTCCGCAGAAAGGAAAGATTTACTCTCCCTGTCTTGAAGTCAGCGTCCACTTGGTCAAATGGGGCATGAAGAGTGCCCAAGCAATTTGTAGAAGGGGCAAAATCCCATTGCAGAAGTAAGGATGCCCCAGGTACCCAAAGCAAGGAGAATGATGTCCCAGTCAATACCGGAGAGGTACTCTACGGTAACCATCCCGAAACCAGCAAAGAGACGAATTAGACGATCATTTATTCCGAGATTCATTGTTTTTCCTCAACATCAAATCTTTGAATATTACATATAAATGGATGTTTTTATTGATTCTGCAACAATTTCAACTCGCCTTGCGATAACTCATTTCGTATTCAATATCGTAGGGCCAACAATTTTTGCACCTTCAGGACCACTTATTGTGAAGGTTATGATGCAACTTTGTGAACAAATGTCTACACCGTTTTCGTTCACATTCAAGGTCTCTCCAATTTCCCATGATGAATTATCCTTGCCCCCCGGCTGAACCACCTGGCAGTCTCCATCTGTAGTCGTTGTAGAGCACGTATGGGAGATGCTATCACGTGTGACAGTAATCTCAAGTTCGGAGAATTCCATGTCGGAGCCCCCTTTCTCATCAAGTGTAATCATGAATAGGATGTCTGAGGATGATTCAGAATTCACTAAATCGCTTGAATCCTCGAGGGAATAGTAGAATTTTTGCTGTTCGGTGATACATCCTGAGGACATCAATGAGAACGAAAGCATGAGCATCAATACGAACCAATCTCTGCTCATGAATGGCCGTATGAGTGAACTCATTTAGGTTCATGTGTTGTAAGAATTTAAT
>CALKGM010000004.1 GCA_938084675.1 Candidatus Poseidoniaceae archaeon | reverse complement strand
AGATGCGAAAGCAGAAGGGGCTCCAAAGCCAGTCGTTGCTAACTCAACGCCAGCTGCTTCACCTGCAGGAAATCCCGACACTGCAATGAAACTCAATCTTGGAGGTTGGGTTGTCATTCTCCTGGGGGCAATTCTTTCTCTACAAGGCGGAGCCTGGGGATTCCTCGCTGTCAGTGTTGTTCTGGTTCTTGGAATCGGAGCAATTGTGCAAGCAGACCGCATGCGTGGTGGACTGAACAAGCCTAAGTTGTATGCAAGCATTGGTGTTGCCTTACTTATCGCCAGTGGCCCTTATGCACTGGTTATGCTCTTCCCATCAAATGCAAACATTGCAATCACAGATGTGGCAATCGATGAGGATAATGATGAACTTGATTTCGCGATACGTGGAAGTTTCACATCCGTAGAACTCAAAATCGAGTCCGATGGTGAAGTTCTATGGGAGTCCTCGGAAGACATGAGCAATAACCTCAAGCGAATTAATGTTCCAATAAATGACTTCTTTGCTGGGAATACCGAGGACTTTGATGGTTCTGTCTTGAAGACGTACACGATTCACGCTACTTCTTCCAACGGGAATGAGGTTCAGCTGGACATCAATTCTCGGCACCTCTCACGACAAGCACTGAATGGTGGTGTTCAGTTCACACCATATGTCTCCACGGATAACAACGGTGATGGAGCATCCACAACTTACGAAGGTATTCGAGTCGAAGCCTTTGTTGGACTGTTTGCAGACGGTGAAAAAGAAATGGATGATGGAAAACACAGTTATGCTGCAAGCGGGTCCTCCGGGGCTACCAGTAAAATTAGAGCCTTTGCAGGACAGCAAGTGTTTAATCTCACGGTATCCAAGGCAGAGTCTTCTGGCGGATACACGCATCCTGATGTTAACATGAATGGGGATGTTGCTAGCTGGACATCAGACTTTTCAGGTGCAACAAGTTCACCAGTATTTGGTTTCATTACACTCTCCGGAACTGCAATTGATAATGAGGGATTTGAATACATTGAATCAGATAAGTTCTTTGATGGAGATGGGTGTTATGATTTTACTCTTACAGTTACAAACCAGAACCTTGGAGATGACTTTTCAACCTCCTTCACTGTTGTAAATTCCTGGGAGATCAATTGGGAAAGTCAAGATCCTGAAGTCAGAAAGGAACATCCGACCTGCTGATTTGGACTCTCCCTGTAAATGTTGAAATCCAATCATTCACAAACCATATTCAGTATGACCGGATAGTGGAATGTGGTTGAGTTTGATTCTGAAGACTTGGTCTTCGGACGATAATACAAATCAAACCTCCTACTGGGCATGACCGATTCTCCACCACGAGTAGTTTGTCGAGTTCACCGTTGCTCACCAAGATGTTATCAATAATCTTCAACAAGGAATTGGCTTCCATCAAAGCAGAGCACATTAAGACGTCTTCATGTGACTTTACTCATTGAATAGAGTACAAACGAAGAACTCAATCTGTGTCTTCTTCGGATTCCTCTTCTTCGGATTCTTCAGTCTCACTTTCATCGACCATATCATAAATTGAATCTGATGCTTCCTCAGTTTCTTCGGGGTCATCCTTCTCTTACAATTCTGGAGGTTCCTCGGATGCTTCATCCTCGTCTTCTTCCTCATCGTCATCCGGCAATTCTGCCAACTCTTTGTTGGTTTTGTTAATTCCGCGTTGTGCTGCGAGAGCAACACCCATGAATGCAAGGACAGCAACGATGTAAATGATGTACGGAGTTTCTTCGATTTCTTCTGCGTAAACCCAATTTACTTCATCCGAACTTGTCCCGTTTAAATCGGCGACCATGTCTCCAATTTCTGAGAAGGTCACAGGCAGGAATGCTTTACAGTTGAGAGATTGCATTCCTTCTTCGTACATGTACCAAACAATTGGAATGTCTTTTGATTCACCCGCAGCGACCGTTGCGGTTAGCGTAGAGGGTTGGGTATCGGCATCGTTTCCGTCAACATAACACCGGAAGTTTGCAGTTGTATCAACTTCACCCGTATTGCTGACGGTTACCATTGCTCCAATGCTGCGGTTAACAGATGCTGTATTGTCCTCGGGTTGAATTGTCGTGACTTCAACATAAGGCAGTGGAAGGTCAATTGTCCCAAATGCAGTTAGTGGTGCATCAACTGTCGTGGAGTACGAACCCCATGAACTGGATGATCCTATTGAAAGCGTGATGGTTCCACGTTCTTGTTCTACAGTTCCGTCTCCATTCATCCACTCTACTATTCTCTTATGCTCGGTAGTTGGGTCGTTTGATACCAGGGTGACACGACCTGTTGAATCTGTAAGGGCGTTCCAATCCGATTTCCCATAGCCCAAGTCGGTAATGTCAAGGCTTCCGTTGGGTATGTTGGTTTGGAGAACTCTCTCGGAAAGCAGACGAATCCAGCCATCAGTTGAACCACCTGTTCCTTGCGAATTGGTATAGGTGATGGAGGCTTCGTCGTGAAGAATGATATCTTCATCAGAGCGTGAGCCCGTGATTGTTGCATCCGATACGGTGACTGTAGCAGTTGTTGCTGCTGAAATTGGTGCACTACCGGAGAGCAGTGAACCTTCAATGTTACAAAGTCTCTTGCAAGTGATGTTCGCACCGTTAATTTGGCTTGAAATGAAAGAAAGGCTACCGTGTGCTATAATGTCATATCCGGACTGAAACCAATACAAAGGAGCGTTGCTCGTATTCGTTATTTCAGGGGCAATCTGAGTAATGATGGTTCCTCCACCATAGATTGCTTTGGCCCATAACAAATATGTCGGGGTGAAGTAGTAGGAGTCAAAGGAAATAACCAAATTTTCACCGCTAAAATTAGCATCAAATTCAATGATGGTCGTGCCGCTTGCCTGCATGGATGTTGACGCATTGACAGTTGTATCTCCCAGCGTGATGTTAAAAAGCGTGTCAGCAGGAATTGAATGATCAAATTTCAGTTGTACGATGCCTTCTTGACCAATATCTCCAAAGTTGAGGGAGACGGTTGCTAGAAAGTCATTCACTCGGATTCCAGAGTTAAGCCCATTGCTCAACAAGGCTCCATTGGTAACAACCAGATTTCCGCCTTCTTCTACGGTTATCGAGGAATCCGTGCCCATGGTAATGTTGGCGCTCACCGTCAATGTCGAACCGTTCGCAACGGTCACGTGGCCGTTCATTGTAGTATCCTCGCCCCAATTCTCGTTTGTAGAGATGGTGAGGTTCTCGCCAGATGTTGGTGGTGCGGCAGCGGTCAAGGGCATTCCCAAGAGGAGAAGCACGAGAATGATTGCAGTAGGCCGAATCGTTGTTCGCATGGTTGGTTCACAGGACACGAGTGAATAAGACTTCGTCTATTTTGAGAATAATTAAGGATAAGTCTCCCGCGAAGAACTTATGCGTCGGGTTCGGGCCAGTTCAACCATGGATGGAGCAACAGTCGTCGTCGTGGGCAGTGGCGGACGTGAACATGCTCTTTGCTTGGCGCTGAGTCAGTCACCTCTGGTCGCTGCAATCCATTGCCTCCCAGGTAATGCTGGAACCTCTCGTATCGCTACAAACCACCGCTTAGAAGACGCTTCAAATTCGGGAATTGTGTCATACTGTTCCTCAGTAGAGGCTTCGTTGATTATTGTGGGGCCTGAAGCGCCATTGTGCGAAGGTCTTGCGGACATGTGCGCTAATGCAGGGCTTCCTTGTTTTGGACCCGTAGCCGCACTTGCTCACCTTGAAGGGTCCAAATTACATGCAAAAAAGACCATGGAAGAAGCGGGTGTTCCAACAGCGGACTACATTGAACTCAATGGCCAATCCGATGTTGAAGCTGCTTTGGACAAGTTTGGTTCAAATCCTTGGGTTATCAAAAGAGATGTTTTGGCTGGTGGTAAGGGCGTAGTTGTGACTTCTGACAGAGATGAAGCACGGGAATTCATATCATCTTCGATTGAATCCGACGGCTTGGTTCTTCTGGAAGCATTTCTCCCTGGCGAAGAAGCGAGTATGCTGGTCGTTATGGACGGCCAGTCGTACGTTACCCTCCCTGCAAGTCAAGACCACAAGCGAGCTTTTGATGGGGATTTGGGACCCAATACCGGCGGCATGGGTGCTTACTGCCCCGCTCCCGTCGTGAACTCCAGCGTGTACGATAAAATTCTCAACCGCATCGTCATTCCGATGCATGAGCATTTATCCAACAAAACAACTCCATATCGTGGTGTTCTGTTCATTGGATTGATGATCGACCAACATGATGATCCCTATGTTGTTGAATTCAACGTACGGTTCGGAGACCCTGAATGCCAAGTTACCTTGCCTCTTATCGCCAGTGATGTCTTCCAAATGTTATTCGGTGCCGCTACGGACACGCTCGACCCATCGGCTGTTGATTTTGATTCATCTTCGGCTCTTACAGTAGTTTTAGCATCTGAAGGCTACCCCGCTCGTCCAATCAAAGGAAGAATTGTTCATGGCCTTCAAGAAGCGTTGAACGACCAATCATACCGTCAGATTTGGGTCAATGTTGCAGGCGTGAGCAAAGACGATTCAGGCGCACTCGTTTCCAGCGGAGGACGTGTTCTTTCTTGCACGGCAATGGCTGGCTCGCTCAAAGATGCTCAGGTGTCTGCGTATCAACTTTTGAACGAGCTTGAACTTGAAGGCAGTCACTTCCGGACGGACATAGGTTTCCGAGCATTCTCCGGCGAATGATTTTGACAAAACTACAAAGCCTTCAATTACGGGTAAAAAGGGTACTGATGGGCATTAGTGACTGTATCTAAACCCGTCACCTTCAAGAGGGGTTCGCAAGTGGGCAAAATGCATCAGCCTTGAGGCTGAGCCTTGAATAGAGGGATACAAGATGAATGATGAAAAAGATATGAAGGCAGCACAGCCTAATATTGCCTTGGGGTGGCTCTTCGCCCCACTGGCTGTATTGCTGGCTATTGCCGCTATGCAACTCGTGGGAATTTCCTTCGAAATGGACGTAAATAACTTGATGCCGATGATTGTCGTCGCCATCGCAGGCATGTTGGCCATTGTGCCTCGTGCAATTCTCCGTCAACGCAATATCTCCACATCACTTCTCTCCCTCGGAGTGTTGGTGGTTTCCATCGTTGGCGCAGAACTGTTGTACATGCTCACAGATGTCGGTGCTTTAGCCGCCTTCATGTTTGCTTTCGTTCTTCTGTTCGGGTCAAATCTCGACATGCGTGGACGACACGAATGGAACACGATGCTCATCTTCTCAGCGGTTGGTGTTTGGCTGGCTCTTGCAGCATCCGGAGACTATCTGGCTGAGTTGCCTGCTACCTTGGTTAACGGAAACGGACAAACCGAGTCCACCCTTAGTTACGGCCGCACAGCAACAGCCTACGTTTTCTTTGCATCCTGGACTATGTTTGCAGCACTAGGTCTTCTCATAGGCTTGGTTGCACGAGGCATTGCTAACCCAGCAGGACAAGAGGGATGGTTTTCCTTCGTCAGTGAAAAGGGAGGATGGAATGCTTCATCTGCCCCACTCATCTGTGCTCTCGGTGTTTGGGTTCTTGCTTTCGCAGGTTCTCTCTGGCACTTCAACTCAGTTGAACTGATTGACCAGTTCCGTATGACTTCGGAAGAGGGCTATCATGGCTATGTTGGCTATTGGGCTGCGTTCCTGACCGGTGTTGTGGCCCTCATTGTGGCTGGAATGGTAGCTGAGCGTTGGTTCACACGAGCCATGCTCACCGGTTCGATGTGGACGCTTTACCAAGTCTCGTCTTGGTATGAAGACAAAATGTGGTATACAGAGAATCTTGCAGGCACTTGGGGTGCTCTGCTTTGGTTGGGTATCACGTTCTTTATCTGCGTAGCGATTTATTACATCTCGATCCACGAGAAATTCGGTGGCTGGGCAAACCGTGGAGAACACGAACCCTCCAATGCCCGATTATTCTTGAACGCACACGGTGCTGGATTGATGATTGCTCTTGCCTTTATCATCGGTCTGACCATCCGTATCCAGTGGTATGTTGTTCCTTCAATGAGCGCTTTTGGGACCGGTAACTGGGACATGACCGGCGGTTCTGACCCTTGGTACATGAAGCGAATCGTAGATTATATTCTTGCGAATAATGCTCATCTAGTTTTCGATGCCGACCGATACTACCCGGTAGGCGGAATCAATCCTCGTCCACCACTTTTCTCCTGGTCAATGGCCATTGGAGCAATGCTGCTGGAACCCTTCCTCGAAAATCCTGAAGATGCAATCTGGTGGAGCATGCTCGGACTTCCTGCCGTTTACGGAGCCCTTACCATCCTACCAATCGCAGCAACAGCCCGAGACCACTTCGGTAAAGGTGCTGCGGTTATTGCGGCATGGCTCGTTGCTTTCATGCCTGCCCACGTCACTCACTCAACTTGGGCCCTAGCAGACCACGACGCCTTCGTCATGCTGTTCATCAGCATTGGTTTCATGTATTGGCTTCGAGCGGTCAAGTACGCAGGTACAGCCCGAATCACAAAGGAAACATCAGCAAGTCCAATGTCCTTCCTCCGTGCGTTCCGAGATGTTTTCACTCATCGCCAAGCTGCAATGTCGAGCGCTATTCTAGCCGGTGTTGCATTTGGTATTGCATCACTTGCATGGAAAGGATTCGTCGTAGGACCTTCGATTCTCTTCCTTGCATATGCCCTACAAGTTGCTTTGAACATGTTCCGCCGCCGAGATTCAACCGCTATGAGCGTCATGTTCCTAACCATGCTTTCGGTGATTTTCCTCATGGCTCTGCCGTTCTATGGAAACCCTCAATTTTCGCTTGTGCTTGATTCAACTGGTCTACAACCCTTCTTGTTCATCTTCGGGTTTACCCTCGCCATTGCATTTGTTACAACTGGTTACCGAGATAAGCCTTGGTTGCTCGTCCTTGGTACCCTCGCTGGTTTGGCTACAGTGTTCTTCGCCTTGCTGTTTGTTCTCAAGACGTTAGGGGTTTCAGACGCATGGGATGTTCTCTTCACGGGAAGCGGATACTTTGCAAAGACCAAGATTTTCGGAACCGTTGCAGAAGCGAACGCCCCGAATCGAGCGCAACTCTTTGCCTCCTTTGGCCCGATCACCTTCCTGCTTGCTCTCGTTATGGGTGGAACATTCCTATGGCGGGGACTCCGCCACCGACGCTCAACTGACCTCGTCTTCGGAGTTTGGGTCTTTGCAGCAACGTTCATGGCTTGGAACGCAGCCCGTTTCATGTTCAACGCTACACCCATTATGGCCATTCTTGGAGCCTGCGGTATCGCATCACTCTGGAAGTGGGCCAATTGGAGTGGACTCGTCCGCTCTTGGAAGAAATTTGGAATCCGAACACCTGCAGACCGTATCGCAGGAGCTCGCAAGGCAGTTTGGCGAACACCCCAATTCTCAGCCATCTTCCTCGTGATGTTGATGCTCTTCAGTCAGCAGGCAACCTACGGAATAGACTCTGCCATCCCTGGTTCTGCATCGGATGCTGAGGGTGACCTTGACGAACGAATTTACGATATCGTTCCTGATATCCTCCGATTTGACGGTCTCGGTTTCTCTATCCTTGACAGTTCAAGTCACGATGGTCGTTGGTACCTCGGTAACTTCGGTTCCAGTTTCAACGATGACGGTTGGAATCGAGCATATGAGTGGCTCGCTGAACAGGATACGGATGTAAGCTATTCCGAACGTCCAGCATTTGTTTCATGGTGGGACTACGGGTTCCAAGCGCTTACATCTGGCGAACACCCAACTGTTTCTGACAACTTCCAGTCCGGTATCACTGCAACAGGTAACATGTTGCTTGCCCGTAATCAAGACGACTTGACTGCAATGTTCATCTGGCAACTCTCAGAAGGAGACCGAACCTATGCTGCCGCCAACCCAAGCATACCTGGACCGTTCACTGCTGGATTCCAAAGTGTATTGGATGATTACCTGACGGAAGAACAATTGTCTGATTTTGCAACGATTCAAACAGGTTCTGGGGCTTCTATTGACTTCATCCAAGACCATTCCTTTAGCGTCATCAAGACCAACCGAGACATTGTGATGGCTGAAGGATACCACCACAGCGCTGGAATCTTTGACACATCAACTCCCGTTATTCGTATGTACAGCGATGGAGTTCAAATTCCATGTGAATCTACCATTGCTGGTGTATGTATCGGTGACGACTGGGATAAAGAGAACCATATGAGTGCTGCTGAAAGTGAATTCCAAAACAACATTCGAAGCAGCGAAGATACCGTTGTTGACTCAACCCATACGATCTTTGGTGAATATTGGTACACAGCCGATTTGATTGATGAATATGAAAGTGTATCAACGAACATCCACCGACAGAACGCTCGAATTGCAATGGTGACACAACTTCTATCTGCGGCTTTCGCAGCAAACGAAGATGCAACCATCCATGATATGTACGCTGACATCATTGACCTTGGTGGCGATGAAGGATACTACAAGGTACAGGATTACAACGGGGTTCCCGGCGAAACAATTAGCCGAGACCACGAAATTCGTTACTTTGCAATTGACAACCGCCTCTATCCCCGAGCAGGCCGTTATACGGCTGACTACAACTACAACGGCGGCCAACCAATGGGTATCTTTGGAGCACCTACCATTCTTTCAGGTCAAGACACTGGTACCTACATGAATGAAGTTTACGAAACCATTCGCGGAGATTTCAGCGACGAAATGACCCGTGAAGAAGTGGACCTTGCCATGCAAAAAGATTTCTTGAATCAACAGTCTGGCGCAGATATTGACCCCTTGCAAATTGAAGATGTCCGTGTCGATCACTTGCCTGCTTTCTTTGACACCATGCTCGCACGAACCTACGTTGGTTACGGCGCCTCAACATTGGGTGTTGACACTGCTTCTTCAAATCCTCAACCATCTCAACACTTCTCGATTTCAGGAACACCGGGCAGCATTCTTTCCTCAGGATTACCTCTTCCTGGTGCAATGATGAATCACTATGTCATTGCGAACTGGTATGATGATGAAACCGAAGCTGGTATCACCGATTCCAACACTCGGGTTAAGATTCTCAAATACTATCCTGGAAGCGAAATCACCGGTCAAGTGACCATGAGCGATACAGGCGAGGGAATCCCCGGAGTTCGATTGCTCATTGAGCGTGACGCATTCTCTGGAGAAGGGCCTGAAGATTTAGACAGCGACACATACTGGGTACCTATTGGATTTGTTGACGCAGATGAAAATGGACACTATGAGTACACACTTCCTGCTGGCCGTATCCGTGTATCTGCATTTGCAGGGGAATACGACCCAGTCGCAGCACGTGATTCAATCCGAGACGGCTCTTATGCACAAGTCAACAACAACAACTTGGACATTGCCTCTGAAACCAACGGCCAACGTGAAGTCTACGCTATCACAGCGCTCCTCGGTCAAGTTGCAAACATGACCTGGTTGGGCGACTCAGTGATGAACGTCACTGCCGAAATGGCTAACCGAGAAGTTATTTCCGACACTCCTCTTAACGTTGCTATCAAGAGCAGCGGTGTTTCTGGAACGGTCACTTGGACTGGTGACGAAGCATTCAGTGGAGATGCAGTCTCCGACACCACCTTTGTTCTACGTAACATTTGGTCAATGACTGATAATTACACTGTAACAACCACAAGCGGCTCAATCACAAGCGAAGAAAGCCGTATTCTCCAAGGAACTGGAGAAGCAACGTTTACGGAAAATGGAACCTTCCAAAGCACTGGGATGGCTGTTGCTAAGAACTTCATTGGTACGTTTACCCGTGAACTCGGCGACAATCGTATGTTCTTTGCAAACGGTACATGGGATGGTGCTGGTACAATTAAGGCCTCTTGGATAGAGTCGGTGAACTCAACAGATTGTGAGTTTGACAGTGATTCCGTTCCAATCATGCCTGATAATTACACCGTTTGTGTAATTGGCATTGAGGACGGACTTACGAACTATCGTCTTGAAGGATCAGTCAACGCCTCTGGTACTTTCACCTCGGATGGAGTTACAACCCTCACCCGTACCTACGGTGATTTTGACTCTGGTAGCGGTGATACCTTTGAAGGCGCTGGGTTCTTTGAAGGAATTGGTACACTCAACGGTACTGGACTGTTCATTGGAGCAGGCTCCTTCTCCGGCCCAATGGTCGAACCAGGTTCATTTTACCGAACAGGTCTCTTGCCAGGTACGTACAACATGATTGCAATGCTTGATAACAATAAATCTGTACTTCTGCCGGACCCTGTTATCGTGGGTGTCGTACCAAGTTATGATTTGGAGATGACCATGCCTGGAGCAATCTTTGAAGGTACCCTTGAAGACATGACAGGAGAACTCCTAACCAATCAAACCATTGAGTTTGTTGATCTTGACCTTGGTGAAGAGTTCATGACAGAAATCAGCACCGATGAAAACGCAAGTTTCAGCCACGGTCCTATCCCCAAGGGTGATTATTACTACCGTGTAGATGTGGACAATGATGGATGGTACGACCTAAATGAGACAGCAATTGTTGGAGATGAAACTACCAACATTACGATCACATTCGGAGTACCCGAAACTGTAGACATTACTCTTCATCTCGTATCTCCTATTAACCCAACAACACAGGAGCCTCTGTTTGATGTTTCAAACCGTGTAATTACGTTTGACAATACTGCAGGCATTCTTGACCCGGTAAACGTAACTTCTGATGAAAACGGTCGTGTATACGCCGAACTCTTGTTTGGAACCTACGACATTCGGGATGATGTGAACGTTGATTACGTCCTCTTTGACCAAGTTGATATTCAACCTGGCTCGGATGACATCGAACGAAACATCACCTACGCTGAATCAGTATACATCAACGGTAGCCTACGGTATTACCCTGGGACAGATTACGGAATATGGGTTGACCTGCCTGAACAGGATAAGTCCGACCTATCTGATGAAGCATCTGGAGTTTCAGTCCTCTTTGAGAGCGGAGTACTATCATTCCCAGTTGTGACAGACACTTCTGGAAATTATTCCGTTCGTGTGCCTGCTGGATTTGAATACCACATGACGACCAGTTCTTCCTTCACCAGCCTGGGCGGAGGGCAACTCATCGATGTTGTAACCGCTGATGATTTGGACATGGGAGTTATGTATCTTCAACCAACGACTGAGGTGAATGGAATCATCTTCCTCTACGACAACGGTACCAGGTGGACGAACGCAATCCCACGCTGGGTTGCCCCTGAAATTACTGCAACCAATGAAGATGGACTCCAGTGGACGACCACAGCAAATGAATTCGGTGATTTCAATATTGATTTAATTGATGGAACTTGGACGCTAAGTGTTGATGAAGAGCTTCTCAACATTGACCCTATTACCGGACTTATCATTAACGGAACACGAAACGGTTCTGAAACTGCAGAACCAATGTCAATTATGGAATTCTTTGCACAACCTGCGGCTGTTGAAGTGTCGATGGAACTCTTCCTCAATTCGGCAGATGACGGTTCCTTCGAGAACGGGACAAAAGTTTCCCCCGAATTCCGTCTTGTCCCACTTGATGAATCAAGAGATGATATTTACATCACAGCAGACAATTACACCAGCAACGGTATCGTTAATGTTTCACTCACACCTGGAACCTATACGCTAACATTCAACCGAACAACAGCAGATTCTGAAAACGCAACGGATTACGACCTTATCGGTGAAATTTTCTTTGAAGAGATATACATTGGCCTTGATGGCCCTGAAGAAGCATTGCCGGTCCCACTCAAAGAGACCTACCTTGTTACTGGAACACTGTTGAACTCTACAGGTGAAGGTCTGATGAACGCGTTCCTACTTTACAACGAAGCAGAAGACCGTTGGTTCTCAGATATCAGTTCTGATGAAAATGGTTCCTTTGCGGCATATGTACCAGCAGGTGAGTGGTTGATGATCGTCGCACCGTTTGTAAACGGCGAAGTGACAGAAACCCTGCGTGCTACTCTAAGCGTCGGAGACCTCTCAACAACTCGGCTTAACCAGACCTACACGTCTGTCCCTGCAGTTAATGTTTTGATTCAACTCAAGGAGCAATTAACGCTCAACAACCTTGGAGACATGAATCTCATCGCCGTGAGCGAGGAGGGATTGGGTAACGTGACCTTTGAGAAGACCAATGTAGATGGTAATACTTCGGAAATGCTCATGCCGGGCAGTTGGAGTTTCTACCTCAACAAGTCCTCCGGTCAGCAGACATGGTACCTCGACACATCCGCAACTCCGTTTGACATGACCAACGCTGAAAACGGTTCGTTAACCCTTGATCCAGTCTTTGCCGAACTTGAGGTGGAAATTGGTGGTAAGGTCTACTGGGACCTTGATAACAACAGTGCTCCATCTTCGGGTGAAGGCCTTGCTGGATTCAACATAACCATCATTGGTACAAACAATACTGATGTCAATACCAATGTTACGACCGACGAAAATGGTGTATGGACTCTCTTCGTTCCAATTCAAGATGTTTACAACGTCTCTGTTGAGAAGGACGGATTTGAGACAGTCTACTACATGGACGGCAACGAATCCGGATTCCCTGTTTACAACAGTACACAATCTACAGACATCGAGGTTGTTGCCGGAATGGTTGAAGTTTCAGGTTCGGTTACAGACCAAGTTGACGCTACTCGTTTGATTGATGCATCCATTGTGTTGTATCCTACTTCAGGCGTTGAGCGAGACTCTGTTGCAGTCACTGGCACTATTGTTAATGACACTCTTGAATGGTCTGCGTCAGTGCAACCAGGTGAATGGATTGTTGTAGTAACTGACGCTAACCCAACGCCTAATGGCGGTGGAATCGCAATCGGTATGCTTGATGCAAGTGTTTCCAACGGTGGAAACCTCACGATGGAAATGGCTCTTGGAGGAAACCTCGTCCTTGACAGCGAATGGTACCCGGTTGGTGCTACGCAGCCTTTGCATGCTGGTCCGGACAATGCGGAAGCAAACGTGATGGAACAAGGTACTGAACTTGAAGTTACATTTGATGGAATGTCTTGGATGGTTGCCCTACCTGCGGGCGGCACACTCAATCTCCTGATGCCGGAAGGTAATGTTGTCTTTGACAGTTCATTTATGACAACTCAACACACAAGCAATCTGGAAATGGAATACTTCGGTGGTCAAAGCATGACCATTGCGTCAGATTCTACAATCAGTGCAACTCTGGAATACAACCGCCGTGTCAACTCTAACCTGGACCTTGTGTTCAACAGTGTTGAAGGCGCTACTCTTATCGATGCAACTGATGTTGAGATTGGAGCGGTAGTCTCATCAACGAACACTACCATCTACGACCAGTTTACCTTCAATGTTGACGTGACGTACAACGGAACTGAAACGCTTGATGTGTTCACAGTAACGGCTGAAATGGGCTTGGCCCAAGATTCCGACCTCTGGACAGTGGAACTGTATAATGAATCCAGTGAAGAATGGGAAACATCAATGCTCTTGTCGCTTGGAATTGGAAATGCAACCGGAGCAGATGCGATCCTGACCGCTAACGTTAGTGTTCGTGTAACGCTACCTTCTGTTGAAGATGCATGGCATCTTGATGACGGGCACAGAGTCTCATTGCGACTTGAAACAGAATTGGGAGAAGCCAGTCAAATTACTGTGAAAGCAGTTGTTCCAACAGCTTATTCCTATGAGATCAGTGGAGCAACTGAAACCCTTGGTATTTCTCCATTGGTCTCACGTCAGTTTAGTTTTGATGTAACCAATGATGGAAATGGACGAGATACATTTACCATTGAACTTCTTGAAAGTGGAATTCCTGAGGGATGGTCTGTTACGCCTATGCAATCAACTCTTACGCTTGCCAAGGGAGAAACTCGTGTTCAACCGTTCACGGTCTTTGCGCCATCGGACTTCAGTGAAGGCGGTGACTTTGACCTCAAAGTATACATAGAGAACCTCGGCCTAGAATCTAAGGAAGTTGATGTGTCCATCCAATATGCACAGATCAAATTAAACGTAAACTCTGGTGAGATTTCTACAGAGTCTGACGACGTTGCTGGTGAAGCTGGTGATGTTGTTGTTCCTGTTGAAAATCTTGGGCTACTGGATGCAACATCTGTCATCGTTTACTTCAAATCGAGTGAAGACTCTGTAGAACGTCAACAAACGATTACTGTTCCTGCCGGTGAAACCGTCGATGCAACGTTTGACAACATTACCAAACCACAAGGTGACCACCGGTTCGATGTGCGAATTGAGGTTGCTGGAGAAGAAGCAAACAATGTAGAATCGATTATGCACGATAGTGAGGTCGCTGAAGACGGTGCGTTTGACTTCCAACTTCGGTACGACCCAGCGCCATCATCTGGTTCCAGTTCGTGGGTGCTTACGCTTGCAATCGTTGCCCTAGGACTGCTTGTCATCTACGGTGGTGTCAAGACAGCACGTAGCGGTCGCTCAGGTTCCAAGTTCTGATTATAGAGCAATTACGACCTTTGTCAAACAAGGGTTCTTGAAGCAAACGATGAGATAGTCACCACTATGGAAGGTCTTGACCATGTTGAATACCTTCCTGAGCCCCATGACCGGAGTATTGTGTCTGCGATAGATCCGGCAGTCGTCGGCCATCAAGATGGTTGGCGTTCCGAAGTCATGGGTTGGGCTCCGATGGTAGCAGCACCTGTCGTTAGAACGAGAAGGAGGAGGCTAACAGCGACAAACATTCTCGGTTTCGCAGTTTTTGTTTCAATTAGCATGTTGCTTTGGCAGAATGACCTTCTTATCGTTGAATTACCACTGCCAGATTCTGAATGGGCATTTGAAACGACAGGTGTTAGAGTACTCAATGAGGATGGGCTGAGCGGTCAGGGGATTCGACTTTGTATGGTCGATACAGGTATTGATAGTCAGCATGAGGCCTTTGCTGGGAAAGATATTCTATTCCACGACCTTATTGGGGATTCCACAGCACCTCGTGAATACGGAGCAGTCGCTCATGGAACATTAATGGCCGGGATTTTAATCTCTGGTAGCCATCAAATTGGCATCGCACAAAATGTGACATTTGCCATGGTTGCAGCACTTCAGGATGACGGTTCTGGTCAAAATAGTGGACTGGAGTCCGATGTCGGGGATGCCATTCGCTGGTGTCAGTTTCAATTTGAAGCCGACATCATTTCACTATCACTCGGAGGTACTCCAAGCTTAGAAGGTGTGCGTGAAGGGGATTCAGCCTCAGCAACACGTCAAGCCACAGATAGCGGAATTTTTGTTGTCGCTGCGGCAGGTAATGACGGAGGTCCTGATGACGATGGAGATGTGGCGGCACCAGGAAATGTCCCGAGAGCCATCTCTGTAGGTGCCACGACACGCGAGGGTGATGTGTGGGCGAATTCGTCTATCGGCAGTGGTAATGGAGAAGGTCCCAGTCGAGAACACCCTCACATGAAACCAGAAATCGTTGCTCCTGGGCACCGAATAATAAGTACTGGCGAGGATAATCTCTGGTACACAAGCAGTGGGACTTCGGATTCAACAGTATTTGTTGCCGGTGCCCTTGCTCTTTTGTTGGAAGCACATCCACAACTTCGGCCCAACGGTCAAAGCGATGGTTCTTGTGTCGACCTCGTAAAAGAGGCACTCATGGATTCGGCTCAATCCATTGGGCAGGGCGATGATCATCACCCCTATGCTGGCTACGGCCTGATTGATGCCGAGGCATGGATTGAGGAGATAGACCCCTCCGTCACCTGCTAGTGTGGGATTTTTGCGAATTCAATACGGGTTATTTCCGTTGCAGAGGTGCTGAATTCCGTCGTTTTATGTCCTTTTTCTGGACAATCATTACCTCTTTCGGGGAATAAGGTTGATACATTTAAGTAAAAATGATATTTCTAGGGTGACAATCATGGAGCAGTATTATATTCGGCCCGTTCATGGGGAGAATAGGTGCATCCGCCATGTCGCAAAAATTGAAAGCAAAAAGTTTCTCAATCGTAACACTGTTCTTGCTGGCTTCTCTACTTGGTCTTGTAGCCCTGCCAGCAGCATCCGCTGTCAATGAAACAACCAAAGGGACCGTAACCGGTGTTGAGACATGGTCCGGTACCATGACCTTACAAGGCGATGTTGAAGTCGCAGAGGGTGCAAAGCTCATTGTCAATGCCGGCACCACGGTCAATATCCCATACGGTAACTTCATTGATGTCAGGGGAGCAATTTGCATCGGCGATTCGGCATGTGGTGCAAGTGCGGGATCCTCCTCCAGTCAGGCCCGTTTTATTTGGACAAAACCAACAGATTACACTCAAACCGGTCGCTGCTTGAGCAACCAATCTCAACTTCTCAACAACCCTGATCCAGCATGTGGTTCAGGAATGATCATCCGTGACACCATTGACCAATCATTGACTTCAATCAACTATGCTCACTTTGAGAACGGATATGGATACCCAACCTTCGTCGGTGCGGGATCCCAAAGCCAATCCGTGAAATATGGTGTTCTGGTTTTTGATGGCTCCAGCACAAACGCTCGTGGCCTTTCATTCAAAGACACCAACACCTCCAATGTACTGGCGGTTGATTTCGCTGCTCCAATGATTTCTGAATCCGAATTCACGAACGGTATTGACGAACAGACGTTCAAGGCGTCCGCCGTTCGAGCCTACGGTGCAGGCGCAGGAATTCTGTCAACCTTCACACTGGAAAGTTCAGTGTTCACCGGCGATGATGCAGATTGTGGTCAGCAAGGTGGCGGTTTGTCAGTCCTTGTTATCGAAGACAGCTATGTTGACATGGACGACCTCGAAATCAAAGATTCATCCTACGGCGTCCTTATGGAACGCAGTTCAGGCTCATTGACCAATTCTGAAATCACTACAAAGTGCAACGCAGTTGACACAAATTCGTTGAAAACAACAGGTGCGATCAATCATCAACTCAAAGTTAACAACAACATTCTAACCACTACTGAAGGTGCTGGACTTACTGCATATGAAGGCGCTAATGTTTACGCTGAAGGAAATACCATCTCGGGTGCAAGCGAAGCCTCTGGAGTTGGTGTCAGTGGCTCTACCATTGAATTGCACGGCAACACAATCGGGCCGATTGGCGGTTACAATGGATTGTGGATTTACGGAATGAATTCCGATGTTATTGCAGAAAACAACACCATCAAAGAAACGACGAAGGAAGCCGTAAACATTGGTGAGTACCATCACGAAGACTACGGTCAGAGCAAGGATTACGGGCCAAAGCGTCTTTATTTCGCTAACAACATTATCCAAAACAACTCCGGAACATGTGAATCCGTGATTTACGGAGGAGAGTTTGCTTGTCCTGCAATCCACGTGTTCATGGCTTCAGCAACTATCATCGATAATACGATCACAGGAAATTCTGGTGATATCATCCGAGCAACTGGTGGTCTAGTGAACGTTCAAGGGAACACTGGAGATTCTGCATTCGGTTATGCTGGTAACATCTCGGTTCATGACGATCCCGCTATGAACATGAAGTACGGCTCAGTTGCTTACTTTTCTGATAACACATGGACGGGGGTATCTCAAGTTTACAACGTTACTGAATCCAGATTAACCGTTCAAAGTGAACAAATTCCGTCCCCAGGTAATGGAGAACTCTATCCAATCTCCATCAGTTGGATGAGCGCAGAATGCCCTTATGTTCAATCTGAATGCTTGTCTTTACCTGATGCATCAACAATGCCTCCGGCACAAATGCCTCTTGCAATTGAGTTGATTGAAAATGCAACTGTATTCTCCTTTGCTGACCTACAGAACTTTGATTCTTCTATGATTCACGTCCAAAATCAAAACTCAGCATGGGGCTCTCAAGTTCGAGAGGGTGAATTGGTCCGCTACCAAGTAAAGGCCAAGAACAGCAACGTTGCTGATGCAACGGTCATCATCAAAGATGCAACCGGCCTGCCTTTGTACGAATTGACCACCGACGCATTTGGATTCACGCAACAAGTATCCCTCCCGTCTGATTTCTTGTTGGACCGCAACTGGAATCACAAAGTTGGTGACAAAAACGCAGTGATTCCAGGATCAGGTAACCCGCCCGTCACAATTGACGAAGACTCATGTGCGGATGGAATTGATAACGATGGAGACACACTCATTGACGGCGATGATGCAGATTGTATTAACGGTCGAGAAATGCCGTTTTACACCGTTGAAGCCTTCAAATTTGGAAGCGGTACCAAGGATTTCTCATATGTTCTCTCTGGACCGATTGATGATGTCATCAACCTTGACAACCTTCGTCCAGGTGTTAGCGTAACCCAGCAAGATGGTGTCTCATTTGCAAAATCAGTCGACCTGACTGGACAAGCATGGGACGGAGTGAAGTGGCCCTATGCAAACGATAACACGGCAAATCAAAAGCAGTTTGGAATGATTACGGCTGTTGAAGTTCAACCACCGGGCACCAATGATTGGTACTCAGCAGTTGACACCTCTGGTGCAAATGGTGTGATCACCATGGAAAATCACCCGTTCAAGGATTGGTCGTTCGTATGGGACATGTCTGCTCACCCAGGCGGAGAGGGGGATGTAACCTTCCGTGTTCGTTCTTTTGACGGACTTGATTATTCACCTGTATCTGTTCGTCAGTACAAATTGAATCTCGTCCCTCCAACCATCGTCGTAGACGTCCCTAATAGCGGAAGTACTCACACGAACGGTAAGGTGTTGTTCCAAGGAACAGCAGCAGATCCTTACTCAGGAACCTACGGAAGTGACGTTCAGAAGATTTGGTTCCACATCACCAGTCCTGAAAACGACTACATTTCACATTACTACGAAGAAGGATCAACCAGCTGGTCCCATGAGTGGGACTTCAGCGAACTTCCTTCTGGCGAGTACACGTTTGAAGTGTGGGCATCAGACAGCGACTTTTGTATCGATATCGCTGTAACCCCTGCAGACGGAGGGGTCTGTCTTGTTGAGACTCGTGTTTTGACGATCATTAACGAAAACACACCTCCTCAACTGCAACTGACTTGGATTGGTTCTGCGGACCAACTGACTGGTGGAGTTGACGGTGGAACCGTTCGTGCATCCGATGCAACAACAATCGTTGGAGTCGCTCGTGACATCGGAGGTCAGGTCACACGGGTTGAAATTGATATCGTTGACCTCGGAACGGGTATCACGCTCAACAACGGTCCTCTGCCAGTTACATCATTCAACGCTGATGGTTCCTGGGTCACTATTTGGGATACTTCCAAACTTGACCATGACGGTGTCTACGAAGTTACTGTTCGTGCATATGACGGGGAGGATTACTCTCAAGACAGCGTATGGAGAATGACCATCAACAATCCAATTGATGCCGACAATATTGACCCTGTCTTCAATGAAACCGGCTGGATTGGAAGCCTGACAATCTTCTGTGATTCAAAGTCAAACTCCTTTGACCGCTGTGGTGGTGGGGCGTCAATTGACCTCACTCAATTCTTCAGTGACCCTGATGGCGTTGGTGGTGTAACTGACTCGCTTGATTTCTTTATCTATGACGATGCGAGCACCCTTGAGGATGACGACTACTCAGCATATGTCCGAATCACAGCAGATGGAAAAGCAATTTATGACCCAATGGATTCTATTGCACAGACGACCAGTGAGATTCCTGAATGGTCACTCAACGGTGTGATGTTTTATGCAGAAGATGACCAGGAATCCAAGGTTTACTCACTCAAGGTTAATTTCCTCGTGCGAGCGGTTGCATTCAGTGTTGAACGTGTTGATAGCGGGCCAATTACCCCAGATGACCCCGCTACCTTCCAAGGTGAAGGGCTGCCAGGAAGCACCGTAAACATCCGGTTTGCAAATGGAAATGCGAAACTCAACTCTACACGAGTTCTTTCTGATGGAACATGGACAATGGATTTGACAAACAGCCAACTCAGCATGGAAGGGAATGAGGAAGTAATTTTCGAGATGGACGGGCAAGTTTTCAAATTTGCTGGACAGACTGAAAACGGAGAATTCAGCATTGTTGTCTCAAGTGGTAACGATGATGATTCATCGCTCTTAACCATCATTCTGATTGTCGGAGCGATCATCGTTCTTCTCGGAGTTGGAGCGTTCTTCTTTGTTGAATTCGAAGAAATCCCAGATGTGTCAGAAGAAGATGATGAAAACCTTGCTGCTGCAGAAGACCCGTATGCATGGGCAAAGGCAAAGCAGGCGGTTGAACTTCCTCCACAGGAATCGCCTCAATCAGTAGCGGTGCCGGAAGCGGCTGCTGCACCTGCAGAGACCTCGCAACATCCTGGATGGATTTGGGATCAAGCAACGAACCAGTGGGCTCCTGACCCGAATTACTCCCCTGAACAGTAATCATTGAAACGAGATGGATTCAATGGCATCGCAACCAAAGCCAGGCGTGCAAGAGAGAATTCTCCTGCACCTTCTTGACTATTCTGATTTCAAAAGCAGCATTGAAGTCCCATTTGCACTATCGCAAATGGGAATCGCTAACGCCGTCGCGATTGCTAGGTCAAATGTACCCCGAGCAATCTCGGGTTTGAAAGACCAAGGAATCTTAGTTGAGCGTCAGGCACACGTAAAGGGTGTTTCTCGGAAGAGGAAAGCGTATTTCCTTACCGATAGCGGTATTGTTATGGCTTCTGAAACATGGTCACGACTGTCCGAATTTCCATTGCGTTGTATCCTTGACGAAGGACAACCCGTTGATACAACGCTTGGTGGCGTAAAATCGGTCTTACCCTTTGAGATGCGTCCTGTTGACGTAATTCGGTACATGGATGAGAACGGTTATCTTGATGCTCGTTCATTGTCCCAAGATTTGATTGAACGGGACCTTTCAAAACATGTAGAAAAGCAGTTGGTAACTTCTCTTGCTGATTTACCCCGGCTCCGCCACTTCTACGGGAGAACAACAGAACTGGATAACATGGGGAACTTGATTGAAGCACGAGCTACAACGCTCCTTGTTCCAGGAATCGCAGGTATTGGAAAGACAACCGTCGCTTCCAAATTGATTGAGAGATTTATGCATCGTCGTAATCTTCTCTATCACAGGTGCCAGGATGGGGAAGGTTCTCGTTCGTTTTTTGAGTCCATTGCTGACTGGTTGTCCAGTATGGGGAATTCAGAATTTGCCAGTTACCTTGCAGCCACCCCCATTCCACAACCAGCAGACGCCGCCCGTTTACTCATTGAGGCCCTCGAAGGTTCACCTTCGCTCATTGTCATTGATGATTTCCACAAAGTTTCAGACCTTGTTCTTCATCAGACCTTTCAAGCCATGTCGCTGGCCTTACTCGGCAGCGAAGAGAAAATTGGCCTTGTCATATTTTCTCGTTCGTTTAAACCGGTTGTACCAACGAAGGATGCAGAGGGACGTATTGCTAGTTTGGTCCTTCCACTTGACGGGCTTGACCCGGATTCTGGTAGGAAACTCCTCAGCAGTTTCTCGAACCTTGAGGATGAACAATGGCTCCACATCCATGGGCTCTCACGAGGCCACCCCTTGGTACTCGAACTCATCAATCGTGGCGCTTCGGCAGGGGCATTCCACGAAACCTTGGAGCATTACGTGACCGTAGAGATTTTCTCTAAACTAAGTGCGGAACAGAAGCGTGTCCTTTCAGCCCTTTCGATCTATCGGGAACCGATGGTTCTTGAGGCGCTTGCACTCCAGCAATTGGATACGGATGAACTTGATAATTTGGTTGAGTCCGGTTTGGCCCGCCAAGCAGATTCAACAACCTATGACGTTCACGATTTAATTCGTGAATTCTTATTGCGCAGCCTATCTCCAGCATTGAAAGAAGAATTCCATGCTAAATGCATGGAGTGGTATGAGAAACAATCCCAATCCAATGAAGTAGCCATTGAACTCATTTATCATGCGATTCAATCCAACCAATTTGAAACTGCTTCGGGAATTATCATGGACAAGGGGCGGCACCTGGTCTCTCAAGGACACATGGAATTACTCGGCCTTTTGGAACGAATTGACACCTCTGATTTGGAATCTAAAACCGTGGTGCTACTCGGGCAATTGCAGGGGGATATCTTGGCCCTATTGGGACGGTTGGCTACTGCGGAAGAAGTTCTCAACAAAGCGCTTGAAGGAGCAAAGGCCGCTAACAATCCTTCCATTGAGGCAGAAATTCTTTCATCACTTGCGGATGTAAGTCGTAAACAAGGTAACAGTGATGTTGCACTCTCGCGGCATAAAGAAGCCCTCAAACACTACATTGGCCAAAGCAACGCAGTGTGGGCAGCCCGAACGTACAACAATATCGGTTACCTTCTTCGAAGGAAAAATGATCGCAACAAGGCATTGGAAGCATACGGGGAAGTTGAAACCATTTTGAGTCAGTCCAAAGGCAATGAATTGTTGAGCAGTCAAATTACTCTTGCACGGGCTCTTATTGACCTCGGTGAGGTCGAAAGAGCACGAGAACACGCCATGGATGCCCATGAGGCAACAGAAGCCATGGGCGACGCTGCTCTTCATGCACGTGCTCAGGCAGTTTTGGGCAGGTACTATTCCAGAGTTGAACAATCAGAACTCGCAATGTTCCATTACACTGCTGCATTAGAGGCGATGAATGAAGCTGGAGACCTTCAGTCACTGGTTGAAATTACGATTCTTCTTGGCGAAGTACTCCATGATGCAGGGCGAACTGAAGATGCTATGGAACATTATCGTGAGGCTCTCGTAATCGCTGAAGCCAATGATTTGCGCATGCAAATTGGCGAACTCCTCACTCGTCTCGGTGGCGTTGCTCCAGACCGACAAGGACGGATGGAGTACCTTCAGCGAGCCCTTTCGGTATTCCGTGAATTGGGTGCACGCTCTCGCATGAAGGAAGTTCAAACGATGGTTCATCGTGCAGTTATGGGTCGCTGATCATTGAACTGCTTGGGGTCTATCCAGCATAATCGTGGTCGTTCCGTTTTCATAGACGACCCATATTTGTTGAGCACCAGCAAGTGGGATTTCACCACTGTGTTCTCCGCTACCAGTTCCTGACAAAGCCACGGTCATGTCGAGAGGGCCTCCTTTGTCAATTAATTTCACTGATGTATCGCTCAATCGAAGCCAAAACATAGATTCGTCAGCTTCAGATGGCCGCCATGAAACAGACTCAGCATAACTCACATTTCCAATACGGCTTGCTTCATCTGCTCTCTCAACCGCTGCAGCAAGGTCGTTCAAGTTGGCTTCAACTGCTTCTTCGTTCCACCGTAGCCTTGTATTTGTTTCAATGTCCCAAGCCCAAACGCTGAAGATGGTCATCAAAAGTACTCCGAGAAGAAAGGTAAACACATACCCTAGTTCAGTGGCAGCAGCATCGGTATTTCGTGACAACCGTACGTGTTTCATGTCAGTGCCTCCCGAGTGGTGACGTCAAGTGATGAAAGTTGGAGTGTAAATTCAATGGCTTGTCCATTGGTATGCCAGACTGCCTCCGATGTACCGTAACTCGGATCGGGAACCCATCCAACATAATCTGTCAAGAGGTCCAACTGTCCAGGGTATACTGTCCAATCTTCGCTTGCTTCAAGGCCGATGCCTGCACTGTCTGCAATCGCAGTGCCATAGGGCTCCGACCAGCCTCTTCTTACTTCATATGCAGGTGTTGATGCGAGGGATATGCGATGGACAAGTTCGATATCAAGTTCGAGTACTCCCGCTCCTGAAGCGCTATCTGCTGTAGGGTGAAGAGAAGGTATGGTTGCTGCAAAGCGAGGGCCGGGTCCACCTCGGTCTGATGGGGGAACGACGACATACGGTTGGAATTCCGGGTGGTTGGTGACGACTGCCCCTCCGCTAAATGCGACTTCCATCCCGGGGATAGAGGATTGGAATTGATAGGCGAGTCGTGAGAGATGAAAGGCCCATACAGTACCAATGGTGGCGTGGGTTGAGGTTCCGTCACTTCCCAAGACTTCAATGGCTACGCTTGATGGATGGCGTCCTTCTCTCCACGCTTGTTGAATATCAATTTCTCCCCGCCCTCCCATTCGTTCCCAAGGTAGTTCAGTAGTGATCCACCCACTTGCCTGCGTTGCTATTTGTGTGCAACGTTGTTCACCATCGTGTGGGAGATGGTACAGTCCGTTTTCACCGCTGAAGCGAGTGATGCGTACGGGATGGTCTTTTTCGACCTCAACATTGGTAGTTCCTTGGTTAAGGGTCAAGTTGTATCGGTCATTGTCGTCCAAAAACATGCCAGTTTGGTTTGCAACTCCACTTGCATTCCATGTAGAGGTATAACCTGCGAGAACAATGTTGAGATGTTCGCTGACCGAATTATCCGTGTTGTAATAGGAAAAGGCTGCCCCTGAAATTGAACCTGTGTCGTCAGCAGGAATCATTGTGATTCCAGATACTGCATCGGTGATGTTCGTACTACCTGATGCTGCCCAGGTGACGAAGAAATCTCCGTCTGCATCAAGTGTAGGTGCTCCGAGAATTTGCTCTGGAGGCCAAGAAACATGTTCAATGGCGTTGGGTTGGACGGATATCCCTCCGCCTCTCCATGTGATGGTTACGATTGCATCACCTGGATTCGTAAATCTAAGTGTACCTTCAAGATTCGGAGGCGTAAAGGAATGTCCCAAATATGCTCCAGTAGTTGCCGGCCATGATGTGATTCCGGTTGTATTGGATGGTTCTGATTGATACAACATTCGAGATGCTGCACTTGTTGTGATTTGAACGACCTGGTTTGAAGTAAGGTTGAACTCATGGGTGAATGATACAGCCGTTCGGGACATTTCGCTTGGTTGGGCATAGAATAATTCTGTGCCGTTTGATGTTGTGATCTGTATTTGATTCGCTTTATCGCTCAAAAGGTGAACCTTCGACAAGCCCGATTCCATCGGAATAGCCCAAGAGTGGCCTCGTTTATCGGATGGCTCACTATCTGTAGGTTCGATGTATGTTGTACCGCCAGTTCCCATTTCTGCGAGGACAACCAATTCATGACTGGATGAGACGGTAACAGTTCCGAGTTGCGAGAGATCAAAGGATTTCAAATCATCAACACGAAGGTCTACGGTTGTGATGTCAGTTCCCAATGAGGTCAGTGTGACATCTACTGGGCCCAGTGGCATGGCGAGCCCAGGGGCAACGGAGACAAGAGCTCGGTCTACTTGGGCGTCAACGGTGTAGAAATAATGACGGTCAGGTCCTTGGCGCAGGTCGGAAATGCATACCGATGAAATGAAAGTTTCAGGATGTCGGATTTCAAGAGTGTCATCGAAATCTAAAGCGCCTCTTGCTCTTAGGCTCATGTCTTCCTGCCATGTTGCTGAATACCACATGCCTCCACGCAGTGAGTCCCAAACGAGGTTTCCATCTACCGGGACGAGAGTTGATTGAGTAGAGTCTCCGGGCATACCTCGTTCGCTTAGTTCTGAGGTTTCATGTGCGAGGAGTGTCATTTGTGCAGACATATCGTGTCGTTCAACTGAACCCTCAAGTTCCTCGATAACGGGCATTAAGGATACCATCATCAAACCGATAATGGACAATACGCCCCCAAAGAGTAGTACAGTGGCTACTGCGGCTGAAACAGCTTCTTCATCTCGCTGAAGATTATGCTTCATCTGCTCACCTCAACCCGCTGGTAGTCCACTTCAAAGAATAAAGGTGAACCTTGTGAGGAAATCGTAAATCCATCTGAGCCACTCGCACGTTGATACGGGGAAAAGCCGATGAATGAATCTAGGGTTCCTGCTGAGCGTTGAATCGTGTAGTCTGAAAGCCATGTTTCGTGGTATTGAGGTGTAATTACGTCATGCAAGGCATTGATTGCGGTGAAGCGGACATTGAATGCCTCTCCTGTAAACAAGGTTAACGGGCCAAGCGATACGAACTCCATCCCGATGTTCGTTCCACTACCAATTGAGCCCTTTCCAGTGACATCTGTTAGCAGGATTGACAAACGCAGTTCATCATTTGCCATACGGTCAAATTCAACCAATGGCATGGCCGTAACATCCCATGCACCGTTCGGGAATCGCTCCGCACGAGCATTGTTCATCATTACTATTTCATGCGTGCCCTGACCGAGCGAAGTTGTTACTTGAATTCCTGATAACGAGACATATACCGTGCGATGCAGGGTTGTGCCTTCTTCGTCATAAACGGTGATAATCATCCAATGAGAGTGAGATGCGTTGTGATTGATGAACACTTCCTGGGAGGTTGTCGGTACGGTTCGTTCGACGATTGTCGTCGGAGATTGTATGGTCATACTTCTCGCAGACTCATTTTCAGCGGTAATTGAGATGACTGTGTCGTTAACCTTGCGAATTTCGATGCTCTCCTGAGAAGTAAAATCAGCAGAAATAGTCCAATGTTCTATGTTTTGGACGGTGAGGATGGAGGTGGACTGCATTGCTAATGTATTCCTAAATCCGGTCCCTTCGGGCGCATTTCCGGCTACTTCGACCCTGTCCTCAATTCGGTCGGCGATGCCTGTCGCCGATTTCCAATTGGTATTGTCCTCAAAATCGGAGAGGTATGGGTTGAGGAATATCCAGACACCGCCCATGATGGTAATGACCATGGCAAGGAGCATGACGACTCCCAAAACCTCGCTTACGGCTTGCTCTTCGCGACGTAGGCGAGGAGAGCGTAAAGCGTCGGCTTGGCGGTTCACGAATGCTGACACGATGTGGTATCATTTAGCCATTGACCTTCTTTTCATACCAAACCGTCAGTTGGTGACTTGTTTTTCGGCATTCACTGGTGCATCGGATTCTATGTCTTTTCCAACATAGTGGGAAAAATCCGGACCTGATTGAAGGGATATCGTGAGGTCTCCATTGAATACCTCATCGATGTAGTACAGGACCGTTGATTCAGCAATGTGGGGCTGGTTGTTCTTTTCGCTCAAATGTGTCAGCGTAATACTACGGGTTGACTCCGTGCAGACTTCCGCCAAAAATTGGCCAGTTTGATCGTTTGACAAGTGACCTCCGCGACCGGTTATTCTATCCTTTAGCGAGTAAGGGTAGGGTCCAGAAACCAACCGGTTATGGTCGTAATTCGCTTCAATAGAAATGTGTTCACAGCCTCGTACATGAGCGATGAGTTCATCGGTCCAAGAACCGAGGTCGGTAATGATAGCCGCTCGCTCTCCAGCATGACTTGCGACGAAGGCGACGTTATCTGACCCGTCGTGTGGGACTGGTACGGGGAGTACAGCGAGGTCATCGCCGATGTGTACGATGTCAAGTGATGAAAAAAACGTGGTTAGTTCGGGTTTGAGTCCGAGTTCAAGTGCGGTTCGTTCATTTGCCAATACACGCAACTCCCACTTGTTTTGACAAACGACAGCGCCACCTCCATGGTCTCCATGATGGTGTGAAATGAGTAAACAATCAATATCGGTTGGTTCGAGATTGAGCCGTGCAAGGCGTTTGGCTAACTGCGTGCCGCTGAACCCTTGGTCAACAAGCACTTTCACCTTTGGAGTTTCAAGAAGCGTGGCGTTACCCCTGCTTCCAGTACCAAGGTGAGTGATGGTCATCGGCATGTGAACGCAATGGACCCTGCGCGGAAGGAACTTGAATACACCGATTATTCACCTTGAGAATGTACAGTTTTCATATGATTCGGAGGTGGCGGTAAATGAGATTTGTATGAACATTGTTCCATCATCCTCATAAGCAATCTTTCCAAGGTGAACTTGTAGCGAAGCGTATGCTTTGCATCGGGTGATTCAATGCGAAGAAGTCAAACAACCCTTCTCACGACCTTGGCGGTGATTTCGAGCCTTCTTTTCATGTCTCAATTCCCATCCATCTCCAGCGTTGCAAACGTTCACCCGGATGACACGACACAGACACCCCCTCCCAACACCGATACCGACGGTGATCTGATTCCAGATGTCCATGAGACCTTGTTTGAAGAATGGATGAACTGGACTGCAGTGGACGGGCGAAGTGTCATCATGCAAGGCATGGACAAAGACAACGCATCGGATGCCTCCATGGATTTTGACCGAGACGGGTTGAACGCCACAGAAGAATTCTGTTGGCCTTATCCTGCGAATTGTACCGAGTCTGGATTCCCGAGGGGGTTGACGGGGATTTTGGATGAAAACAACGAACGAACCTACCTTGACCCCCGTATGTCGGATACAGACGGAGATGGAATGCCTGACGGTTTTGAGGCATACATGTGTCAGAGAATAGGTGGATTTGATGAAACTACACTTCGTTACGATTGCGGCTCTTACAATCCGCTTAACGGGAGTGATTTGACTTCAGACGGGGATAACGATGGCTTCGATGTTGACCGGGACGGGACGCTAAGCCTTGCAGAGCGATTCACAGCTCCAGAGGAATACGCGTTTGGAACTCCGTCTGGTTTCACGACCGAACTTGATGGTTTGTGGTGTCATGCAACACTTCCCGGCGGTTCTCCACTGAAGAACTGGCCGTTCCTTCCCTCGGGTGCTAACGCTACGTTTCACAACATCCTCCCAGCATGTACTACAAACTCAACTTCTCCAATTGGAGAGGACCTTTGGCTAGGGACGGACCCACTTTTGGATGATTCCGACCGATACCACTGGGATGGATTCTCTGTTCGTAATTTGTATCCTTCATTCGGCGATGGAATCCCAGATGGCTGGGAAGCACATTTTGGCTTGAGCCCACTAAATCGGACCAACGCACTTGACGATCCGGACTTGGACGGTTGGGACTCCAATCGTGACGGAGCTGTTACTCCCGACCTTGCCCGCACGTTTACTGCCCTTGAATTGGGTGAGGCATTGTCGACGCTAGAAGAGTATCTTGTTCATTACGACGACGGAAATACCGTCTATCCTGGATTGAAATCTACTGGAGTCATGAACAGTGATGACGAATTCATCGTTCACCCTCTCGTTTACGACGCTGAAGAGGATGCCATGGCTATCAACCACTACGATGTACGTTCCCTTGACGAAGACGGTGAAAACCTCTACGTCATGACAAAGTACGGTGTGTCCGTTCTCAACACCGATCAACAAACAAGTCTGCATCAATGGTTACCCCAAGGCGTTGAGGTGCATGATGGAACGCTGATTTTCAACGACGACGAACCGTTTGCACTCTCACTTTCAACAAGTGTTGGAGTGGCTGTTAGCCCCTTGCTCGCCGATGGTTCACTCGGGCCGTTATCATCTTGGGATTGGAGCATGATTGGCGAGACGAGTGCAATATCTCAACTCTCTGGGATGGATGGAAATCAGTACATAATTGCCCTTGGTCATGCAGGGGCAGGTGCAGTTTTGGAAATTGGTTCTGATGCATCAATTGTAACGACATACGACCTTGGCGCTGGTTTGCGAGATGCTCTTGAAATTTCAAACGCATCTGTTACCGTGATTCAACACGGTGCTGCCGGCGGTTCTACTTACACGCTTTTCGTTGGAACAGACCGAGGGTTGATGACGGTTGAAACAGCGTCTGCTCGTGATGAAGCGGTTGCAGAATGGCAGTTCTTCTTCACGACAGAGAGCACACCAATCACCTCGTCCTACAGTCAACTTCACGGCCTTCCAATCGGAGTGACGGACAATCCAGCCGAAGTTCGGGATATGGCCCTTGATGGACCATCGGATGAAAATGCCCAAGCCCTTTGGTTTGGAACCCCCTCCGGAGTCCACAAGATGGATTTGGTCACAGGTACAATCGACCATGGTGGTCTCTTGGTCCATCCGGGAATCGACGGGAAACTGTCTCAAGAGACCAATGACATCTATGCAATTTTGCCTACTGGAGATGAGATTCTCGTTGGATCAAACTGGGGCCTGTGGGCAATTGCTGGTGATTACTTGGCCGTCTATGGACAACAAGATCAAACACGACTCCCAGGTCAAATTACAACCTTAGCCAGCCTTGATGTCGACGGGAACACAACCGTATACGGTGGGGCTTCGCCTGGGCAATTTGCTAACTTGCAATTGATTGACCCCGGAGCGAACGATTCCGATGCTGACGGCATGCCCGATGGATGGGAAGTCGTCAATGGATTGGACCCTACTGACCCGTGGGATGCTTACTATGACACAGACGGTGATGGGATTGATTTGGACCAATCTGGAGACTTTTCTCTTGACCGTTTGTGGACCAACCTTGACGAATTCCGATATGTCAAGACGACCCCCGATGGCTACAACTCAACAACACCCTCTCTAGGCGACACTGATGGGGATGGGGTCAAAGACGGTGCAGAATACTTCGGCTTCTTTTATGAAAGCAGCAACTTGTGGTGCCACTATACAGTCCAACTCGTTTATGTCTGTGATGATGCGGCAGGGCAGGCCGCCAATGCAACCTACCTCAACATAGCCAATGTTGATTCGGGGACGGACCCTACAAACCCAGATTCCGATGGTGACGGTATGCCCGATGGATGGGAAATTGAACATCGCCGCTGGGTTGGCATGACATTTACTGGGGGGAATAACTGGAGCCTTGACCCATTGCGTGCTGATGATGCAAACTGGGATGCAGATGGCGATGGGCTACCTAACCTCTGTGAATATGAATGGTCAATTGTAAGAAATATGGGCCTTGCAGGTGAACTTTTGGAACTCTATGGTGAATCCCCAGAGAGTGTTGAACAATGGGCCGTTGCGGACCCTAATGCTATCGACTCCGACGGGGATACACTGCCTGATGGTTGGGAGTCAAAGGGTCTCTGTTCTTGGGATCCAAGTCGGCTTGGTATCAACCCTCTCAACGGTTCCGATGCGTTCGAGAATCCTGACGGAGATGGCTATGATATCAACCATGATGGTGTTTTGGACCAGAACGAAGCCTTCGTCAATTATCTTGAATACCATCTTCGCAGCGACCTCTTTTTGGGCAATCAAACATTTGACGGTCAATCGCTGCCCAACGAATTTTCAACCAACCTCTTTGACCACGTGAGTGACTATGGCGTCCCTGAAGCCACCTTCGCAGAGCGTGCCTCCGGTTCGGTAACCTCTGGCCAATCAACCTACAATGTGGGTGCTTCCGACCCACTGAGCTCGGACTCTGATGATGATGGAATGCCCGATGGTTGGGAGATTTGGTTCGCACGTTGGGATCTTCTTGATGATGAGTGGACCTTGAATCCACTCGATTCTTCGGACCGCTGGGATGATACGGATGAAGACGGAATGACAAACTGGGAAGAGTACAACGTTATCGCTCCAGAGTTGTCTGAAACGAATAGCGAACGCTCTTCTCCTCAATGGTTTGTTACGACCATTGGCCAAGCATATGCGTTCCAACAATGGCCTGGGATTACCACTGAGAAATCCTTTGGCAGTTTCATGACTCAAGACCAAATTAACATGAGCGGGCGAACATCCGACCCGAATAACGTTGATACTGATGGTGATGGGATGCTCGACGGTATTGAACTCCTCTTCACTGCTTGGAATACTACTGCTCAGACATGGACACTTAATCCTCTTGTTGCTGGCGATGGGCTTTTCGATGGTGACGAAGATGGCCTCATAGACCTTCAAGAATTCAATCTTGCTGAAGCACAACCAGATAATGGAATTGCTCATCCAAGCGATGCCCCGTTAATGCATGTTGACGGAGACTTCCAGCAACCAACAGAAAAGGCTCAACGTGTATTCAACATCCTCTTTACCAAAGACACGCGTGGTAAGCGGCTACTCAATGATTTCAACTCCTGGCAGCAAGGAGAGCCCCCGACAGCGTTCATTGAAGTTATCTTGGGTATGACCGACCCAACTATTGCGGATACAGACGGAGACGGTATGTATGATGGATTCGAGTATTGGTTCACCAACTGGGACCTTGATGAGAATCGATGGAGTATGAATCCATTGATTGATGGTGACGTCAATCTTGACACTGATGGCGATAGTTTCGACTGTAATGGGGACGGTACTATTGACCTCAATGAAACCTTTAGCAACCTTCGTGAATGGGAATCCAGAACCTACGGTAACTACCTCAATAGAGGGACAGTTCCCGCAAATTTAGGTATCGTAGATTTCGGAGTGGATGCGATGTTGGCGTATACAGAAGAACTCGGATTTACTGAAATTCAGGCACAAGAAGCGCTCTACATCGATTTCGTAAAGAAGGGCACAGATTCCCAAGACCGTATGGATGAGATCAACACCTACGATGCAGGTAATTTCAACCGCAGTCTTCGTGGTGTTACAGATCCAACGCATTCCGATTCCGACAGTGACGGCATCCCCGATGGCTGGGAATATTGCTACGCGATTTTTGCGATGGATGATCCAACAACCATCAACCACTGGGCGGCTAATCCACTCAATCCTTGGGATGTCAACTATGATGGTGACCATGATGGATGGTACGACAGGAGCAGTTTTGATGTGCCAGCTACCCAAGGTGTTTGGAATGAACGAACCCTTGTCCCTTCAGGTCAAGTCATTCAAAATGGAATTGGGTCATTGCCGTTCACGAATCTTATGGAATTTGAAAATGAAACTCGTCCGGACAGCAATGACAGCGATAGTGATAGCATTTCCTACATCACGACGACAGAGAACGGTGAAGTAATCTCGCACGTACAGGATTACAATTATTCAGACGGGCGTGAGGTGTTCAAGTACGGTTCTAATCCAAGCGACAACGACTCTGATGGCGATATGATTCCGGATTGGTACGAATACAAGCGTGCGTGGAATGAATCCAATGACAATTTTAGTTCCTATCTTGACATCCGTGTTGTTTGGATTGATGTTGCCACAGGTGGAGCATGCGACACGAATACAAACTCCTGTTTGCCCCTTTCCCAAGACGGGTCTGGCGGTACTCTTGGACGACCAGATCTTGAATTCACATGGTTTACCATGGACCCCAGCGATCCGAATGATGCGAACCAAGACCCCGATCAAGATGGTAATTGGGACTGTAGTGGAGCAGGATGCACCTACGAACCATATACGAATTTCCAAGAATTTTACGCTATTACACTTTCAGAGTATTCATCTCCAAATGCGGTCCGCCTGAGTGGTCTAACCTTTGGAGGAAGTCCAGTTACAGAGGGATGGCAGTTTAGGGCAGCAATACTTGGTTTGGGTCAACCGGATGAGCTCATTCAAAATTATCTCAAACTGGACCAATACTCGGGTATTGACCGTCAATATGGATACATCGTCAACGATTATGACACAAACTTCCTCACCGTTGATCCCAGTGATGACGTTATTCTCATGGCTGGAAACCTAACTGATTCCTGGGATATATACTACCAAGGGTCTCCAAATACTCCTCCTGTCAGAAATGTCGGTGAACACGAATATGGCTGGTATATGCTTGACTTTGATGATGACCATCTCGCCGAAGGAAGTGACCCCACAAATTGGGATACTGATGGTGATTGGATGAACGATTGGTTTGAGGTTCGAGACGATGAAGAAGACGGAGTTCGGGGAGATTCTTCACCGATTCGCTACGATTCAAGAACAACGGAATAGTCCGTTTGGGCTTTCTTTTGATGTGACTCCAAACCGCATGGTTAAAATTCTAAGTCGTGTGTCTACGCAGTATGCAGGGTAGCGATACGCATACACTTTTCTCACGCGGCGCTTTTTGGCTTCTCGTTATTTTGATGGTAACGACCCCCCTGAGTCCGCTAACATCCTTCATTTCAGAGGACACAACGGCGGCAGCAGGCACTCGTCACGTGTATGAGTTCCACGATGGTTCAACGGAATATGTCGCCCTCTACCAGGGCGCTAACCCGGATATGGGGGCTAAGGTCAGTATTCCACGTGGAGCTTTGGTTACCGATGTTAGCATGACGTTATCCGGTGCGTCCGCAACCGGGTGGTCACAAGTGGTCTCTGATACACGAGCACAGTGGGTTGCAGGTTCAGAATCTAACGTGGACGACCGTAGCGGAGACTTAACACTCGCAATGGACTCAATCAGCGAATCGTTCTACCCGCACGGGTTTGATGAAGAAGCAGACCAAAATTCAGACGCATGGTTGGACAACGGTTCTTACGCACTTCGTCAACCTCACACCTCAAACGCTACAGAAGGATTGTTCTCTCAGCAAATTACCAAAACCTCATCCAGCTTCATGGCCCAAAGCCAAGGATCAATCCTCAAGCACCATGACTGGCTTTTCCTTTCAACATGGTCCTCATCCACCTTCAGCAATGTTGTCCACCGACTCTACCCTAACAACGCAAGTCGTGAATCTATCATTACTCTTGACCAAGCTCAGTGCAATCTTCCACAAAAACACTCATCCTCATATTATGGATATTATGGGTTTAGAGATTGGACCGTTACGGATGATGAGCGATTGTTTGGAATTTTATCTGGATACCGATATACATACGGCTCAAATGCACCGGTGAATTATCATCGAGTCTTGGAGATGGACATCTCAAGAGACAGTGTGTGGACATGTATTGACTCCTATGACATCTCAGCAGGTGCTGGAGATTACACCGGAATTGCATACGACCGAGATACAGAAAAAGTCTGGGTTGTTCACAATCAAGGGGGTAAAATTGTCTCGTATGACTTCAGCGGTGATGGGACTTCAACTTGGGACCGAGATGAGAAGTACTATACTTTCACATCCTCTTCCTCGAGTACCCGTGAGTGCGGTCAAAGCAATCAGATGGTTCGTGGATTAGAGGTGAACTCAACGACATTCTTCATGCGCTGCCAGAAGGATTCATATTACAACGACAAGGATCAACTGGAAGCTTGGGACATATCTGGCTCTGCTCAAGCACTCATCCCACAGACCAATACGCGGCAAATCTCCCGATTAGGCTACGGTTTGCAGTTTGATGGTGACCGGTTTATCACGGTTGATTCTGGATACTCCACATGGTCTGGTGCTTCCTTGTACTATCGCGAATTTGGTACCGGTTGGATGTACGAAACAACTCCTGCCCCTGGAACCACGACCTGGTACGGCCCCGTGACTGAATACACGGATGATGTATTATCTGCTAACGTTCAGACGTACTGGTCTGCAGCGTCGATCGGAGACCGTGTTGATTATTGGATCTCAGCCGACAACGGGACCCACTGGGAACCAGTCGTCTCCAACTCTACGATTCACTTTGATTACCCAGGGAAAGAACTGGTATGGAAGGCACAATTGATTGGCTCAACTGCAGTATCTTGGTGGATTGATATCGACGCAGCAACGGCTTATGCTACTTCCGGAGATTGGACCTCACCGCACTACAACACTGGCACAAAGGTCGGTAAAGTACGACCAGCATGGGTTGCAGATGTTCCTGCTGGAACTACAGTTCAGGTTGTAGTTTCTAACGATAATGGAAGCACTTGGCTTGATGCACAAAACAATGTTGAAACAAGTTTCTCAACAGATGCTGCAGGTAACACATTGCGCTATGCAATCTTCATGACCACCAACGACACCTCTGTCACTCCAACCATTGAAAGTTTCATCCTCTGGTACGAAGAGGGATACCCCGACCGGCCGATGCTTGACATTGGCGGTGATGGTGTATACGATTGGGAAGCCATGATTTTCCTTAATGAATCTGCAGTCGTTGCAACCGATGACTCTCAAGTGGGTGTAATTGTGAAGAAGGCACCAACGATGATTGATGCCTTCAACGACTACATTCCTGAAAATGGAGAAGGCATGCTTGAGATTCCAATTGCAATCAAGGCTGCTAGCTCCGGGCGTATCCGTGTTTCGAATATCGATGTAACTTACGCCATGCAAACACGTGCTATTGACGCCTCTTTTGAAGGTGGATTGGCTTCACCCGATGGCGCCTACCGCAACCTCATCACTCGGGTTGCCCCAGGTGACGACGTCGACCGAGTCACGGAAGCCATAATCGAACTAAACCACACACACGGTTCAAACCCTTCATTCACTTGGGAGAGAGGGGATTCCTGTACCACAAATAGTGATGCGGGAGGAATTGTTATGTTCGATACAGGTAACTGTACTTCAACGGTTGATGCCCTCGGCGTTGTTTCCATATGGGTCCCTACAAAGTTCAATTGGAGCTGGAACGATGAAACCGACCTTGAAGCCATTATCACGGTGAAGGACGACCTTGGTGTGGCAGTGAATCGATGGGATACCAGCAGTATGGATCTTGTTATTGAAAACGACATTCAACTCGACGGGCTTCAAGTTTGGGAAGAAACAGGCCGCCAATTGTACCCAATGGATTGGGTGAGGGGTGGATTCAACCTCAGTTTCGCAGGAGGCCTTCATTTCCAAGATTCTCAACTCATGCCTCCAGCAGGGAGCTTTAGTTTGCGTGTTATGGGTCAAAACGTTACGTATGACGGAGACCCCCTCGGGGCTTCAGTCTTGCTTCATGAGGAAGTTAACCCTGCATTTGGAGAATATAATTTGACCTTTGTATCCCCTATTGAATCAGCACCAGGTGGAATGATATTCTATGTCCAAGCGGTTGATTTGGAAAACGGTTCAACCTATTCGAATCCTGGTTACAATTCTATTCGTTTGATTCTTGACGGTAATTCACCTTTGGTTCTAACTGCAACTCCTTCTGATGGAGAAGAGCGCCATGCAGGTTCTGCAGGTGTGGGGCAAGCCGTTTCATTGGTTATCCAAGATTCAGTTGACCCACCGCAGCAAATTACGCTGAATTATTGGGTCGGTTGCCGAGCCAGCGATGCGATTGGATGCAACGATTACAACTTTGATGGATTGCCTAACGAAGATGAGTACCAACGAAAGACCCTCTCCTCACCAGAGACAAGGGTTGGTGGACTCAACATCTTTGAAGGACTCATTGATGATTCTATGTTGCTCCACGAACAGCGAGTGTCATACTTCATCACTGGAAAAGATCAGCAGGATAACCAAATTGCTATGGGAGGAGGTCCGGTTTGCCCCGTTACGAACATAGTCTGTGGATACCGGCCAGGCGAAGTAGTCCCTGATTGGTCTGCCGACCTATCAACATACATCATCCGTCAAGAATTTGAACCCATGGTTGACCTGGGGAATTCGTCCATTCTTGGCCATGATGATTACGAACCACTCCATCCGGGTATTCCATATACAGCCCGCATCCTCATCAGTGACCAAAACGGATGGGATGATATTCAATTCGTTCAAGTCGCTCTTGGTGGTGATTTGGATGACGATGAAGCCTCAATGTTCATCAGTCTCGCACCCGACGAAAACGGAGACCCTATCGCTGTAATGGAGACAGGTTCGGATTTCATCGCTGTATCAAATCTATACTCAACCGTGGAACTTGATGCTGAAAATGAGAGTGTCGTCGTGATTCAAGCACGCTTCCAACTTACTTGGCAGTTCCCGGAATCGTTTGATACAAACGGGGTGACTCACTTCGTACCGAAGGTCCTTGTGACCGACCTACCTTGTAACGAGGGAGAAGTAGAGCCGTGCTTTGAAACGAAGTTTGGAATGGGTGATGACTGGTGGAGTTTGGACAATGATTTCCGTTTTGATACTGAAGACGGTCACATTCGTGCAGTTGAACTTCGCAACAGTGAAAATCACTACAATTCGGAAAACATTGAGACCATTATCGGGGCAGGACAAGCACTTCGTGTCAACGGCCGAGTATTGTTTTCAGAAGACGAGACACCAGCTCCTGCTGGCGCCTTTGACGTTGTCTTTGGAGACTTTGTTAACAACTGGCGAACCTCAACACGTGCAGACGGTGAATTCAGTCTTGACTTGCTCGTTCCTTCGGTTCGCTCAGGCCATCTTGACCTCAGATTGACAATGGACGACCTTCCCGGGCTTGCCTTTGATGAGACACCAGTTCAACCTCGCGTTCGTCTGGCTGTTGACAGCATTAGACCAACCATTGAAGGAATCGCCCTCAATACCGTTCTTCCTGGGGAGCCAATTTCAATCGGAGACGCCTCGAATTTGAAGGTCATGCTTGAAACCAATGACGAAAATGGGTTTGATTACAGCGAGCCAGCCCTTCTCCACTACAGAGTTAAGGCCGGTGAAGCCGAGATTTCCCGAGGTAGCGTTCTTCTTCCAGATATCGCTCCGTTTGGTTCTCAGTTCTTCTGGAGCGGTGAACTGGATTTGACTGATTCAGGGGCGACTACGTTGTTACCTTCCTACACGGTTGATGTGTGGGTTTCTGGTTCGGACGAAGCGGGTAATCCGTTTGATACATTTGGGAATGCAATGACAGACCCGTTTGCCTCATGGCCGCTCGCTCTGCTCGGTCCTCGGGTGGACCTTCAACACGAAAACACGACTTTGCAATGGAATAATCCAAGTCCATATGAGGGCGAATCCACATTGATGTTCGTCGCCGCAGATAATCTCGCAGGTGATGGTGATGTGACCTTTGCACTCCAACGACTTGTTGATGGAGGCTTTTGGTCGACAACCGCAGAAGTAAGTTTGGAAGCTAAAACCGGTCAACCATTGCGAGCAAATTTGCCGGCAATTGCTGATGTTTCCTCAGGTCAATCTGTCCAATACCGAGTTCTTGTTCTTGTTGATGGTGTGGAAATGGACCGCCATACGGTTGACTCTCTCATGGTGAAGGAAGAAACTGCACGTGATGGCGATGCATTGTCTCAACAAGTATCTGATGATCTCTTTAGCATCACCCTGTTTGTGATCGCATTGATTTCTGTCTCCTTTGGGCTTTGGGCTATGGTCATGCAACGAAGAATGCTCAATCCCGAGGAAGACGATGAAGTGGACCAAACAGATGTTGTGGCTGCTGAGATGCAAGAAACCAGTAAGCGTGTTCCTGATTTGACAGCCACGCCCGCTCCCGCTCCCGCTCCTCCAGCACCGAATATGTCTGCAATGCCCGGACTTGACCGTACTGTTCCACCTCCAATTCCACCAACTGGTCTGCCAGACGGGTGGACGCCAGACCAATGGAATTCTTACGGATGGCAGTACATTGACGCTCTAACAAAGTGAGATGATTCAATGGATTCATCTACAGGCGGTGTTGACGGTCTTGTGACCTTGCAAGAACGAATGGTGAACCTCATCAATCAACTGAATATGCCATTGGTAGAGGTATCGTTGGTACTTCAGAAGCACATCAAGGGTCTGGGTCAATCTCTTGATGAGTATTTGGTGAAAAGTGGAGATACTGTTCCTGAACGTGTTTCTCAACCCTGGCCCGTCACTGTAGAGCCATCTGCGACACCGTCGAATTTTCCTTTGGAAAAGATTTTGAGTATCGTAGACCATCAACGTATGGACATTCTTGAAACTCTCATCCGAGTCACGCTCATTGAAATTGAAGTATCACTTATTGACGGAATTCTTGCTTTGCGTGCATGGGAGCAACTGGCTCGAACTCAACTCTCCCTCGCTTCTGGGCCAGGTCAATTGTTTTCTCCGCTTGAAATTCCCGAAAACTGGTAGGGATGAGATTCAAAAACAACCGTGCCGAGGGGCAGGCATGGGCAACGAACGTGCGAAGGCTTCGCTATTTGTCCTCGCACTCCTTTCAGCCAGTCTATCAGGCTGTTTTGGGGATTCTTTGGATATTTTACCAGAACGAAAGGGTATTCCTGGTGGCTTGACCCTTGCTTGTCTCCAAGATGATGCATATACCTCCATGGTTATTGAGATTGATTATGAAGCGGGCTATAAGCCTATGACGAGCAGCACAGATATGCTACTTGACCGCCTCGAGAGTGTTTGTGATAAACCGGATGGAATAAGCTTTGAATTCACGGAGGTTGTTTTTGACCACAATGGTGATTGGTCTGCAAATGACGTCAGAGAACAGGCTTGGGAGCACAAAGATGCTTCGCCTCTTGACGGGTCGACCTTGACCTGGCAGATTCTCTTTCCTTCCGGCTCCTATGTTGATAGTTCGGTTCTCGGAGTAGCCGTTGATGCATCTTCAATTGCTCTCTTCGGTGATACCATTCAAACCGCAAATGGACCCTTCAATCGTCCGTCTGTTGAAGATGTAGAAAACAGCGTCACCGTTCATGAAGTTGGACACCTTCTGGGTCTCGTTAATTTGGTCTATCAATCTCCAGTAGACCATGAGGATGAAAATAACGAAGGGCATTCAAACAATGACGATTCAGTGATGTATTGGGCGATTGAATCCGCAGACCTTGCAAACTTTATTTTCGGAACACTTCCAAATGAATTTGATGAAGACGACTTGGCCGACCTTTCGGGAATGGCTGATGGCTCAATCAAAGTGACGGATCAACTGTGGAGTTAGGGTCAAACGCAAGGGCGTCACGCCACGCATCAAAAATAGACCACAGCCAAAGGGCGATCCACAATACGATTGTGAGTGCGAGTGGGATTTGAAGCAGAAGCCAATCAAATCCTCTTCGGTGCTTGCGATTAAAATGCTGACCTAAAAACAATCCTGGGACGACGGCCAGAAGAGCGGCAAACAGTGGACGAAACGCCCCCCATGTCCCCACTCCGAAGGTGATTTCACGCCAGATTTCTTTTACGAGTCGAAACGGCATGAAGCCGGTTCGTTGTTCTTGGGCTTCAGGGGAAAATTGGACGACCAATTCTTCTTCCATATGTCCCACTGCTTTTGGGTGGTCACTGTTCCTTGTCAATCTAACCCCTCTTTTGAGCCGGATGGATGAAAAACTGAACCCTCGTGAGAAATACATGGGCCCTCAACGTATTCTTGTTACCGGATTCGAACCGTTTGGTACCCATGCTACCAATCCGAGTCAAGATGTGGCCCTTCAACTTCAAGGAACGCATCAGGTTTCAGATTCATCAGGTCGTGTGGTTCAAGAATTTGAAATTACGACACGAATACTCTCGGTGGACCATCTTGGTGCTACTGAAACATCAAATGCTGTCCATTCCGGGGAGAAATGGGACGCCATCCTTCACATTGGTTTGTGCGCTTCCTGTGAACACCCTCGGCTTGAGCAGCGAGCTCAAGATGTTCTTGACATGCGCATTCAAGACAACAGTGGAAGAATGGAAATATCATCCGAGATTAACGGTCGTGGTCACCTTGGTTCATGGATGGATCTGGGGAATTGGACGCCTGAGTCGTTCTCCACTCATTTTGAAATCTCCCTTGATGCAGGTACATTTGTGTGCAATGAAACCTATTATCACACCCTAGTTGCATTGCAATCGTTCCATGAAGGTCATCTCCCTCCACCTTGTCTTTTCCTTCACATTCCTTCCGAAGATATCCTCGATATAGATTCAAGTTCCCGCCTGGCAGTGCAGTGTTTGGAACACATGCTGCCGTCGTCTGGTCCTTCGGTGGTTGATGTTGTTGCTGCCCTCATCCGTGATGAAAACGGGCGGGTACTTCTTGCCCAACGCAGTGACGATGCGACATGGGAATTCCCCGGCGGGAAATGTGAACCCGAAGAGCGATGGGATGATTCCATCGTCAGAGAACTGGGTGAAGAATTATCGGTTCAAGCAAAAGCAGAGCGAATTGTTGGGACATGGGAGCATCTCAGAAACGATGTTCTCCTGCGCATCCATTTGGTTCATTGTACAATGGATAAAGGTCCTATCAAACTTGACCCGTTGGTTCATGCCGATGTGAAGTGGTACAACCCTTTGCAACCGCAATCGTTGAACTGGACTGGCCGTGATGGAGAGATGATGGAATACGTTGCTCGTTATGAGTCAATGCCACGTTGATGCTTCTCCGTCGTCGAGCATGGAGCGTTCATCATGTATTGTCCTCGGTACTTGAGAACGACCGTTATGCCATGTTGCCGCCTCAAGCCATTCTTTCAAGCCGGACCCTTGTAGGCGGACGGTAATGACGCCTCCAACTGGTTCCTTTCCCGGAATTGGGAATGAAATTTTTTCTACAATTGCCGCCTGGCGCGAGATTGTAAATTCCGTAGAGTCTTCAACGATGTCACGGCTCATGAAATCAAGGGCGGTGTCAAGAATTCGTTGCTCGTGCAATGCAGCCAGGAAGGTCTGCATTGAAAGTCCCTCAAACGACCACAATTCATCAACGGCAGAGCCAAATGAAGGCTCTTCGGGCATGGAATCAACATTCGCCTCTGGAAAAAATGAATGGACGGCTTGCAATACTCTTCGGGGCGAATCCGCTCCGGATAATACAGTAACCACCGTGGTGCTAAGACCCTCTCCGATACCCGTGAGTCGGAGTCTTGGCCCATCCATGTGCGAGCGAGTAGTTCAGCCTTCAAGAAGATGCTGTGATGGTTCATTCAAAGGCGAAGTGTGAAAATCTAAGATGGATTCCAAAGCACATGGACACATCCGATGGCCCCACAATCGCCACGGTAATCCCAGTTCTCAACGAAGCGTTCCACATTGAGGCATGTCTAAACGGTCTTCTCAACCAGACGGTCCCCAAATCGTCTCACATGATTTTAGTAATGGATGGGGGCTCAACCGACGGCACAATACCCCTTGTCGAATCTCTTATTGGACAAGCCAAGGCCGCTTCAATGCCCCGCATTGAACTGCATCACAACCCAGGTCAAACTGTCGCTCACGCCCGCAACTTAGCACTTTCACTCCTCCCCGATTCGATTGATTTCCTCATTGAGATGATCGGACACGCCACGATTGAACCCACCCACATTCAACAGCGCCTTGAAGCATGGAACGCAAGCGAGCGTAAAGCAGGCAAATCGCTTGCAGGAGTTGGGTGCAGAGTCGTTCAACGCAAAGGGGAGATGCATGGTTCAGAGCGATGGATTGAAGGGTGTATTTCTTCCCCTTTTGGACACAGCAACGGTCAGTTTAGCCAATTTACCGAAAACGAACCAACCCGAATTCCAGCCTTTGTCATGCATCGTCGTAAATGCCTTGAAGAGGTCGATGGATGGGATGAGCGATTCATCACCAGCCAAGACAGTGAACTATCTATGCGTCTTCTTGATGCTGGGTATTCATTGTATAGGGACGCTGAACCGACGGTTAGTATGGTCAAACGAACCTCATTAATGCAATGGTGGAGAATGGGACACCGGTACGGTTTTTGGAGGACAAAGGTACTCTTGAAGCATCCAAAGCGAACCAACATGGTTGAGTTTCTGCCGTTCTTTGGATTACTCCTCCTCCTTGCATTGTTCATTGGAGGACAGGGGATGTGGTGGTTGCCAATTCCTGTCTATGGCGTTGTAATGTTCGTTGAAGGAATCCGGTATGCCTTTCGAACTGGTTCAATGAGTTCTTGTTTTGGTGTTCCGTTATGTTTGGTGATGTTGCACACGAGTTTCACGCTTGGTCTTGCTGATGGGTTGGTGCGCAAAGGAAGGCCGCCCAAGGACCGAAAATGAGGCACAACAAGCCCATACATACTTGAGTAGAGTTGCTAACAGGAAACTGAATCATATGGAACGTCCACGTAGTTTCACATCGCGAGGTCTGGCATTGTTGCCTCTCTTGATTATGGGGGCTTGCCATTTTTCCATCCCTCCTCTTAGGGCAATGTTTGAACTTGAACCCCGAATTATGTATGCTTGGTACGGCCTATCACTCATTCTCGGATTCATTGTATTCAGAAAAACTCGTGTTGTCAAGGATTTTGAATACAATCGTGTAAAGGCTATGAAGAAGATTAAACACGTCTATGCGGCTGAGGAACGTGGTGTTTGGAATACTCAAGTCGAACTCGACCCGACAATGGATAATGTTACGAAAGCAGGTCTTTCACAACCGATTTCCAATCTTTCTAAAGAAGCACCAGAAATGCAAGTCTCTGAAGATAATGAAATTGAAGTCAGCATGCTCAATGAGGCAAGACATGTCGTCAAGGCCAACGCCCGCGTAAGCGGACAAGCCTCATTTGATGATGAGCAAATCCATGGAACCATTGGAGCAGTCCGAAAGCCAACTCCGATGGACCGGTTCTTTGATGCGATTTCTTCACTGTTTGGCAGAGATGCGAGAGCGGAACGAGAAGAGCAACGTAGGAATCGCCTTGCAGCGGCTGCTGCCTCCTCTCCAGTGACCGCACAACGTCCGGTTGCACCCCTCCGAATTGAAGGCCAGCGGGACGATGTCGAAGTTAACATGACAAGTTACAGCGATTCAGGAGGCGTCAAAACCGTCATCACTTCATCTGGAAAAGAACTGAAAACTGCAAGTATTCCAGGAAGCCCCTCCCAGACAAATCCATCAGAGTCTTACGAGTCCATGGCCATGCTCGGTACCACGGTATCTCAGCCTCAACATACTCCCTCCTCCGGCCTTGTTTGTAGAGGGTGCAACTCATCGGTCACATTTGGCGAACGATTTTGTCCGAATTGTGGTCTTGATCTTTGAAACCTGTTCCGTGAGATTCAAAGGTGTCCTGTTCTCGTCTTGAGTTGGGGCGAGGCTATGGCAGACAAACGAGACTATTACGATGTCTTGGGTGTTGAACGCTCTGCAACAGATGGCGACCTTAAAAATGCCTTTAGGCGACTGGCCAGGAAATACCATCCTGACCGCAGTACCGAAGAGGACGCTGAAGACCGTTTCAAAGAACTTCAGGAAGCCTATGCTGTGCTGTCAGATCAGCAAAAGCGTGCTCACTACGACCGATTTGGCCACGACAGTCCACAAGGGAATCCATTTGGTGGATTTGGCGGTGGAGGATTTAACATCAATCTTGAAGACTTGCTCGGAGGAGATTTCTTCTCCAACATGTTTGGAGGAGGCGGCAGAGGTAGACGCCGAGAGCGAAGAGGAAGCGACATTCTCATCCGACATTCAATTGAACTCAAGGATGTACTTGAGGAATCTGAGAAAGAGGTTATTATCGATCTGCCTGAAGCTTGCTCCTCTTGTGAGGGAACCGGTGCCCAAGATGGGGAAATGAGTTCTTGTCAGCGATGCGGTGGACAAGGACAGGTTCGTGTGCGCCAGCAAGTAGGTCCCTTCATTCAACAATCCGTTCAGCCTTGTGATGAATGTTCAGGACGTGGAAATGTAAGCGATAATCCATGTGAGGATTGCAATGGTTCAGGTCAAGAGATGAAAAGTAAAACCCTACGGTTTAGTGTTCCACTTGGTGCAGAAGACGGCACTCGCCTTCGAATGCGGGGGAACGGAGAACCCGCTCCTCACGGTCAAGGTCAGCCTGGAGACCTGTTCATTGAACTTGAGATTGAACAGCATCCGTGGTTTGAGCGGAGCGGCTCCGATCTCATCATGTCCCTTCCTCTCGGATATACGGACATGGTTTCGGGGACTACGATTTCCATTGATCACATGGACGGAAAGACATTGGATATCAAAATCCCTGCAATGTCAAACTCAGGAGAAACCATCACCGTGAGTAAACGCGGACTACCCCGCCAGCGTGGTTCTGGCCGTGGTGACGTGATCGTTTTGCTTAAACTCCACATGCCAAAGAAATTACCCAAGGCAACGAAAAAAGCACTTGCTGCTCTCAAGGAAAGTCTTTCTCCAAAGAATGTGACTCAGAGTATCCTTGATGATGCAATTGACCGTAGGAAACGTCCTTGATTCATTCTTCTTCGTCTCGGACGAAGGTTGTGGGTATTCGTGATGCAAACGGTACAGTGTTCATTCTGCCGTTGAGTTCAATGTCTACCGATGGTGCATCTCCCTCCAGTTCAACCATGAGGAACATACGGTGTCCCTGTTTCAGGGTATCAAGGAAGACTTCTTCTCCCTGGAACAAAAATCTCGGTTCAACATTACGAACCGTGTAGGCCGCTCCACCGGGTGAATCAAATCGGATGGCTGCGAGGTCCCATTCTCCATCAAGGACATGCACACCGATGACAAGAGGCCAAGAACCATGTGTCTTAGCCATCCGTTTGTCTATTCTCCAAACAGCGAGGTCCAAACCTTCGGTTCGGTGGTGAAGTGACGGCTGTCCCCATGTGTCCAAACCGTCTTCCCATTCAAGTTGAGCAACTGCATGGAGGGCTCGAACCAAATCCTTCTGTGATGCAACGACATTTGATTCTCCGGAATCCAATCTCGTTCTATACCATTCAAGTCGCTCTTTCTTTGAAAAAATCTCTCTGCCATAGGTGCGGCTTCGCTGCAGGTGAATGAGAAGATACGCCACCGGAATGAGGAATGCAGTCCCGAGTACCCAACGAGCAACTCCACCCCAAAACACAGCATCTTCGCTTGGGGGGAACCAGGGCTCTTCCCCTTCATCAATCAATGAATAGCTGGGTGTGAGGGTGTAGTCAATAGATGGTACATCAGAACCCCAATCATGCTGTGTGACGTCGCTTGAATTGATGGCTCTGATTTGGAGATAGTGTGTTCCTCTTCCCACCTGCATACTGACCCGTAGGGAATCTCCGGCGATTACAGACGGGGCCGTATCAAGAACTTGGGATGTAAGTTGGTCAACATCCCACATTTGAGCCTCAATTTCTGAAATATTTCCCGTGATGGTGAACTGTATGAAGTGAACTGAATCTTCCCAGCCATCAACGACAAATCGATAGGTGTCGGTGGTGTCATGGACGGCTAGGGTTAGTTCCCCGGAACCTGAATCGGTAAGGTCAACTGTTGGCCAGGTGGAGTTGTCAACCTCTAATGTGGCGGGAATATACGACGGTGCTTCAAGCCAAGCGTTGTTATCTGAGTATTCGCGAGTTTGTAATTCGAGTGAGAACACTGAGGTGTCGTTGATGACAATTCGGCCTCCAACAATCCCCGGGTAGGGGTAAATGTTCCGAGAATCTCCTTTCGCAATGGTGTCGGATAAACCTGTCACCCACGCCCCGTTAAGCAACTGGTCAACACGAAGATGGATTTCGCCTAAACGGCTGTGAAGTTGAAGCGACTGAGTATCATTCCAATCAAAGACGGACACTGTAGAGCCGTGTCCAAGCAGTTCTGCTCCATAGATGAGGTCTTGACCAATCAGCGGAGTGGTCGGAGTATCGGTGTGGATCATGGCGTGAGCTGTCCAAAGAGCAGGCGAAACTGGGCTCGACAATCGCACAATAAAGCGTCCGTAATCAGGAGCAATCCACCATTCAACTGGGACTGGTAAGCCGTTGAGTTCAGTATGGCCTGTGGAACTGGATAATGTTGTTTCAAACATGAGTTCATCGGTCTGATTTTGAAAGTACACCGTAGCGGTTGTTTCCTCGGTCGTATCTAGCCACTGCCATTCAAGAGTATCTCCCTTGCTTACATCAATCGTCATGTATTCATCAGCTGACGTGTTGATTACACCTGACTGCAAGACATCCAGGTCAGTGCTGTCATTAACAACCGATGCTAATGTGCCCCGCAGCGTGTCCATGCAAACCGCTGCGTCCGTGCATATCCCGATTGGGTGATGCGGTGAAGCCTCTAGAGGGCCGGGTCGGACATGAGGGAAGGAATCAACTTCTCCATGGTAGAGGGTGAATCGGATGGTTTCTGATACCGTGGTTGAAATGCTCATTGTAACTGATGTGGCGCTGGTAGGGTACAATTCCATTCGATCTGTTCCCGATGTATTGGTGTTATCTCCAATCAGACTTCCAGTGCATGCTTCGCACTTGAGTGTAAGTTGAATGAAACTGTTTTCTTCAACATCAATTGAAGTTTCATATGAGGTGTTTTCGTCCAATGACACAGTAAAAATTCGTCCTTCAAGAATCATCAGTTCCGATTCAGATGCGCCGACTAGTGGCAGTGCGGATGTGGCCATAAGAAGCACCAAAAAGAAGGCCAATGATGGCGTCCTTATACTTCCCATGACTTAGGGGCAGCGGCGAAGTCTTTCAAATTCACTGCTCATTGTTGTTCAAACCCTTGAAGAAGCAAAGGCGGCACGCCGTACCATGACGGGGCCTCTTGCACGCACAGTCTTGCACAGGCTCCGGTTTGCCCGAATATGGGGCTTAGGTGACCGAAAGGCCCCTGCAAGCACCACACCATGCCTTGTATTGATGGAGGGTGACCCTGCCCTTGACATTGCATATGCGTCGTTTGAAACTCAAAAAACGAATGAACTCCCCGCGCGTCTACAACTTTCAGCCCGTTGTCCGTTATCCCCTCCAGAATTTGATGTTAATTCTCCGATATATGACGTGAACATTGGGCATGTTCTTCCTCCTTCTCTTGAAGAGGCAAACGCCGGAGAAGAGCAAGGTACTTCCCCTTTACTCCCCGTATCATGGCAGCGGATGAACCATGATTCGTCCCTCATGGATGATGATTTGAACCCTGAAATTGTAGTTCTTACAGATGCGGTTCAACTGGCCGCTCAGCCTGGGAAACTGGTCGACGCACTGATGGTTCTCAAACAACAATTCCCAGGGGCTCTAATTTGGACACCCGGTTTGGGCGGTCCCGACAATGCGGCAGTATTGACCTGGATGGGCGTAGATTTGTTTGACATGGGTCGGAGTCACGAAGCAGCTTCTTCAGGAGTTCTCTTGACTTTGCAAGGGCCACGATATCCTCTGGCTCATGAATCCACCGACATCGAGGCTCAGAGCCAGCACTGGATTCAATCACTCGATGAGGTACGCTCTGCACTTCAATCTGGAACGCTTCGTACTCTTGTTGAGCGACAGTCACTCTCCAGTCCCCGACTTGTAGAGCACTTGAGGTATCACGACCAAGCAGCCGCTAGCGTGAAAGGACTTCTCTCATCGCACGTTTCTCGAGATACCCGTTTTCCTTGCTATTCAACGACCATGCTTGAAGAACCGTTGGTGACCGACTGGGAACGTTTCATGACCACACGGTATGAAACACCTTCCGAAGTCCGTGAGGTGATGATTTTACTCCCTTGTTCAGCACGTAAGCCCTACCGCCTCTCGCGCTCTCATAGTAGGTTCATACAGGCCATACAGTCGACAGCCTGCCATGAAGTCATGATGACCTCCCCGTTGGGATTAGTGCCCCGGGACTTAGAAGACGTGTGGCCTGCCTCACAATATGACGTTCCTGTCACTGGGGATTGGAATCGTGACGAACTGGCCAGAGTTGAACGAATGCTTCGCAATCTCGTGGAACGAACGGGTTACAAGCGAGTCATCAATCATACTGACATGGACCTCTCATTCCTTGAATGTGAAGTTGTTGAGACGCGACAAGGTCGTGGCGCAGGGTCACATGATGCCTTGAACGATTTGAAATTGGCTGTGAAGGATGCAGTTCAAACCTATGAGTTGCGCAACCAGAAGAACGCTCTGCGCCTCCGTGCAAATTACATGAGCGTCGCCCGGAAAAACATGCGAAGCGATGAATGGCTCAAGGGAGTATCTGTGCGGGGGAAGGTTCCCCGTTGGCGCTTGGAGCGAGATGGGGTCCAAGTTGCCGTGTGGTCTATTGACCGAAATGGTTTTTCATTCTCAAAATCTTCAATTGACCTTCTTTTTGAACACGATGCACTACCTGTAATCAGTATCAAAAGTGGTTTGACCTGGAAAGGTGATGTATTTTCTCACATGATTGAAGCATATGATCCAAGTATTCGTCAAGGAGATGACCTCTTAGTCGTTCAGGATGAAAAGGTTCTCGGGCTCGCTCGGGCGGTTGCTGCAGGATGGGAGTGGAAGGGCACTCCTGGCACTCTTGCAAAGTCTCATCAACGCAAGAAGTAAGGCCACTGCACAAGGTTCTGCGCCATGGTGTTGCGGAGTGGTTAAGAAGGGGAGATTAGTCGGAAGGCCGCTAGGTGATTGCAAATGGCACGTATGTTCAAGTCCCGCAAAGGTCAAAGTGGCTCCTCTCGACCTCATGTAAGTGATGCTCCTGATTGGTCCAACAAGGATAAATCCGCCGTTACAACCCTCATTCTTGATCTTGCCAAGTCCGGTAAGTCAACCGCAGAAATCGGTACAATTCTCCGTGACAAGCACGCTGTTCCTGACGTCCGTTTGGTCCTCGGAATGCGTATTGGCCAAGTCCTCAAAGAAAACGACATGACCAGCAGTTACCCTGAAGATATGATGAACCTCATGCGACAAGCAGTCGCTATCATCAACCATCTTGGTTCTGGAAACCACAAGGATATTCACAACAAGCGAGCCTTGGAAATTACAGAATCCAAGATTCGTCGTTTGGCTAACTACTACAAGAGCGAAAGCCGCCTCCCAAGTGACTGGCGATACAAGCGAGACGAACTCCGCCTAATGGTTGAGTGAAGCAATCTTTGAACAACCCCCCAAGGTCAACTTGATGAGGGGTAGCGACCTAAGCGTTACGGGAGCACCATGCGAAGCCTCTTAGAAACGTCATTTTTCGTAGAATCGAAAGAACGTCTCTTGAACCAGGTGGCTCGGATTCAACAAGCCCCGATGATTCACCTCCATGCTCCATCATCTTTGGCGGGAGTGCTTGCACTCGGTCAACTTGAAGCGGCTTGTTTGGATGCAGGGCTCAAATATAGACGCCGTTTTTATGCTGCTGGACATCACCGCCCCCGAGATGAAGTGCTCACAATAGAACCTCCTTCAACGGGATTAGGCGTGGTCATTCTCCCAGAGGAAGAAACCTGGAATCTGGCGGATGTCAAAGAAGACGAGTTTGTACGCCTTATCCCATTAGCAACTCAAGTACAACTTGGTGACCAAAATAGAATTCATCATGGTGCATTGGATTGTGTGATTCAGGCATCAGTTCTTGCTTCATGTTTGGCTCCAAACGGTAGACGGGTTCGTCAAATGCGACCGTTTTCATCTCTCGGTTTGTGGTTGCGAGGTTCGCTTGATACCACCATTGACCCGATTTACACAGCGGTAAACATGCACCTCAAGGAGGAAGGAAGTATCCGATTGGCCTCCCTTCCCGAAGTCCAAAAGTCCAACCCTAACATGATTCCTGGACTTGCTGAACGACGCCTCAAAAAACTTCAAACTGCGTGGCCTAAAATGGATGTAGAACAACGAACACAAGCGTTGAGCGAACTTGCTCTTCCATGCCTCGCAGACATGACGCTTTCTACACCCCGGCTTGAGGAATTATTGTGGCATAGAATGCTTGTCGGTGATGTTGAAGTGGATTTGGCAAGCCAAGCCTTCGCAGCACAACAAATGTGGCCGAATGGGCTCAACGAAGAACGGTTACATGCTTCAAAGTTGATTGATAAATGGCTCCAAACGGGACATTTGCAGATCGAACTTGAAGCGACGGGTTGAAACATAATCCCCCCATGCGCTAACCATGGCCATTGAGCGATTGTTGACTGGAAGTATCCAAAATCAAATCCAAGAACTGATGTCTACAGAGGACCTTGTTATCGAGGCGTTCCGAGATCTTGTCAAAGATGAACTCAAAGCCCACATCAGGGCAAAGGTTGACGAAGACCCAGATTTGAAAGCAGAAATCAAGGAAGCAGTCGCCTATTACTTCCATTCAAAAGCCCGAAATATTTACGCTGAACTCAAAGCGACACGCGCTGCAACACGGCTCGGACTTCGTTTGCTACCCGATGAGTTGCAAGGTGAGGTTGGAGAGGCTTTGGTGACCTTGTTTGAAAAAGAACTTGGCGCCCTTCTTGAGAAGGCACTTTAGACATATTTTGGCCCAAAGAAGAGTTCAAGTTATGTGCCGGAGAACTTTCGCCGTCATGTCGGTCTTATGCGTACTGCATCATTCATCATCTTCATTCTTGTTGGAACACTGGTTCTGCCATTTGTTTCACCAACGGTGCAAGCCGCAGATGAATCGGACGACGTCATTGTTTGTTGCGATGCTTCCGAAGTCAAATTATACCTCCTTGGCAGCGATAGCAACAAGCAATTGACTCCATTTTTTGCTGAGTTAAGCACTGATTCACAAGCGGTCTCAATGAAGAACTCAATCAATTCTCAAGAAACCGTGGGTAAGTGGACTCTTTCGAATACATGGGGCGGGGATGTACCTTCCTCAACCTGGACCTTCTCCATGGAATATGAAGTCAGTGGAGCAGTGGGAGCCCAAATTAATGCCACTGCTTCCATCGCAATTGGTTCAAAGAGCTACAGTGCCCAAACCGATCCTGGTGGGTCGTTTCTCGGTCAAGGAAAAGGTAGTCTTGATTTCTCAATAGAGGTTGAAGATTCATTTGAAATCGTGGACTCTTCATCCATTACCCTTGAGTTGAAAGCAGATACACTTCTCTTTTCGTTCCCCGAAGGAACCGATGCTGAACTGAAATTCCTTTGGGGCGGTGAAGATAATCCTTCATCGATTGAGGGAATACTTCCAATTCTTGATATTATGATGCCGACGCCAGAAATTGAAGGTTCGGATGTTTACCTTGCTGTAAAACTTGATTCACCATGGGGGCTTTCCACGTTAGCACTTGCAGATTCAATTTCCCTCAATGTTAACGGCCAAGAGGTTACTGGAGACCCAATTGAAACAGCATCAAGTGACACCGTCCGTGTCACATGGACCTGGGATAAAGCCGCTGGTGGTATCGAAACCATCTCCGTGGAGGTGGAACTGAAGTTTCAACCCGACCAACCTTCGTTAACTGGCTCCACCACGTTTGAAATTGAAACATTTGACACAGACTCAGGGACCGGAACTTACTACCCTCCCGATGAACCACTACGCACAAACGGTGACGGTAGTTCCCTAGATGTAAACATCCAAATGGACCTTTCAAAGGATGGAAATACGCTGCTTCTAAGAAAAGTTACCACTCTAACAATTGATGATGAAATGGCGTTTTGGATGCGGTGGGGTCTTGACCATATTGGTGATGAAAATCCTGCTCTTTCCGTAACGCTCAGGGCTTTTTCCGAGGGATCTGTCTCTGAAGAAGACAGAGTGAGCCGCTCCATTGAGGAATCAGAGATTGGAGAGTTTGAGCGGCAAATGATAAACCTCGGTCCACAATACCTTGCCGGCGGTCTTGGAATACAATCTGAAGATTTGCTCGGAACGTTTCGTGAATTTTCTTCGTTGAAAATAGACCTGGACCTCAACGGTGAAACTGCAGTCGTAAACCATCCAGTCACCCTTCGCTTTTCTACAACGGAAGTTGTTGCAGAGGGGACGCAATTGGAATTGGTCAATCAATTCATCGTGGTACAGCCAGCACCGCTCTGGAGTTCCTTTTCACTATCACTAACCGCTAAAACATCAGCATTTACATCCCTCAGTAACAGTGTCTTGAGAGAATCAACTCAATTTGAACTCTCGGTTCTTCGAATGCCATGGGGGGACCAGATTACCCTAGAGGGTGAAGGTATCATGCAAGATGAAGCATTCCGCTTGAATTCTGTGCCGACAACAGCAGTGTCCTTCACTCCAATGCCACTCACTCTCCTTTCTCTATTTGGTTTACTTGGTGCATTCATCGTGGGCATGCGCATCACCCGCCAACGAAAGCGAACCGTACTGTACGCTGAACTCGTTCTCATCCCGGTAGTTGGGCTTGTCTTGATCCTTGGCTATCCGGCTATTTTTGTTGGAGGTGCTGTGATTGCGAGCACTTTGATTTGGTGGGTTACTGCAATAGCCAGTCCTCGACTGAGCCCACGGAATAAACGAAGAACTCAAAACAACTATCCTACGATTCCATGTCCAGCATGTCAGGTTCCAAACCCAGTCACTTCAACAGAGCGCCCGCACCGATTTGCTTGCGCAGGTTGTCAACGTGTGATTCGTCTTGAAGCTTGATTACAACTTGAGGTCTTGAAGGTTTGAAACCAAGTTTACAGCATCCTGGTAATCACCAGGTGAAAAGTATCCGATGAACTCCTCATTCGCATCAACTGCGACAACCGCTTGTGGGCTACGCAGTTTGATGTTCTCCAAGACTGCTTTGAGTTTGTCATCAAGGTGAACGAGCATGAAGTCCATTTCCATGTGTTCATGACAGGCTGCACTTGATGCGTTAACACCTTCACTCAGCGCCTTGATCATTTGACGTTGCCCGATTACTCCTTGGACATGATTGTCATCATTGAGGACGACCAGAATCCCACCTGAAATACTCAACAGACGTTTTGCACCCTCTTGAAGAGTGTCTTGAGACCCAATTGTACTGTGTTCATCATCAAGTTGCAAACTGGAAACGGTCTTGCCCATATATGACCTACGGGGTAAGTATTCTATCTAACTTGCTTTCACTTCTCTTCAATTGAGACTTCGTGGCAGAGAATAAATGAACCATCTTCTTGAAGTCGGGCATACCCAATTCGTTCAAGCTGGACAATGGTCCCTGGTTTGAGCGAATGCTTTTCCAAACGTCCATTTTGCGTGATGATCTCATTGTTAGAGGTGGATAGCAACGTTCCTTCAGTACTGTTTTCTTCTGTAATCCAGTGAACAATTGAACGCTTGTCGCTACGCTCAAAAGAATGAATTATTGCTTTGGACCCCGCGAGGTTAACATCTGCGAACTCCTTCAGTCGAAGTGCCCCTCGTTCAACGTCGTCTTGTTCAAGGTAAACGGCTCCTTTGTCCATGTTCCACGTTCGCGAACCCATTTTCTCGTCATTTGGGTTTACGGGATGGGATACTGTCTTTGGAAGTTCTGATCCCTCAAGGGAGCACAACACCGGTTCACGAATGAACGAGAGTCTCGGAGCGGTTGAATCTACCACTTTCGTATTATGTGCATAGAGAGTAGAAAGCGGTACTGAGATGTCTTTTTGTGTGATTCCAAGTTCAAGCCAGAACGCTCTTAATGCTTCATCAGAAATCCCTCTCCCCTTCAATCCTTCAAGCGTTGGAAGACGAGGGTCTCCCCAACCGGGATATCTACCTTCTTCAATGTCTAATCGCATCTGAGATGTGGAAAAACCACCCCATTCGTGGACCTTTACTCTTCCCCAATACATCGTTTCAGGATAATTCCAGCCGAAGTGTTCGTACAGAAGCGTTTGCTTTCGTGTAGAATCCATGAGGTCCTTTCCCCGAACAATATGAGTCACGCCTTGGAGGTGGTCTTCAACCGCACTTTGGAAATCAAGCAGTGGCCAAACTACGTACTTCGAGCCGATAGATTTCCGAGGATGGGGGTGTGCTTCAGTATCTTGTAAGCGTAGTGCTGGCCAATCGCGGAGTGCTGGATTTTTCAAGGTCATATCGGTTTTTACACGGACTACTACGTCTCCAGGACTAAATTTCCGGTCCAGCATCTGCTGCCACAACTCTAGGTTTTCCAAAGAAGTTTGGTCCCTGCACGGACAGTTGGTCTTCCCGACGCGGTGCTCCTTGAACGCTTCAGCTGAACAACGGCAAACATATCCGTAGCCCTTCTCAAGCATCAAAGATGCATGTTCATAGTACGCTTCCATTCGGTCAGATGCTATGACCACACGGTCTGGTTTACGGCCAGTAAGCCAGGCTGTTTCTTCTTGTATTCGATCATATGCTTCCAACATTGGGGGCTTGACTTTGGTATCTGTGTCATCAAATCTAAGGATGAACTCACCGTCATACATTTCCCTGTATGTGCTGTTAATGACAAGACCCCGTGCATGTCCAAATGAAAGGGGGCCGTTAGGATTAGGTGCAAAACGGAGCACGACCTTACCCTTTTGAGCATCTTTGAGGTCGGGGAGGCCAGTTCTACGTTCTTTCACCTCTCGCTTTTCAAGAAGATGAGGTGCTTCTTGTGATAGGACGCTACGGAGTGATTCGAGACCATCACTAGCGGCAGATGCATTGGCTTTGTTGACTTCTTGAGCAACCAATCCCGTTACAATTTTTCCATGTTGTCGCAGGTCTGCTCGCATACCCATGATTCTACCGATGACAGAACCAATGGCTCCCTTCCCCTCGTATTCAATTGCATTTTGGATGGCGACATGACGGATCAAATCTAGCGTATCCTCATCAGGTGTCCAATCCATGGGGCTCAAACCGCCCTGGTCGCATCCCTTCATGAAATGCTTGCATCGTCTTGGTCAAACAAAACGTGTTGAACCGTCCGTGGCGTCCCTCGTACTGGGACATCCCCTTTGCAATTTTCACTCCAAAATCGGGTTGTAGTGGCCCATCCCCAGCGAACATCATCATGAATACCTTCATCAGAGATTAAGAGATGAAGGGCTCTCTTGGTATTCGGGTCGCTGGGATAACCAGAGCCTACCGGTTGACCTATGCTTGATGCGAGTTCTGCAATACATCGGTCTCGCTCTTCCTTCGCTAATATGCTCGCCATGCTCACTATTGGGTAGTGCTCATCTGCTTTGTGAAAACTCTGCATCTGTGAATCCCGCCAAGGCCACGATTGAAGTTGTTCAGATATACGCTGAGTAAAACGCATTTCATTCACATCACAGGCATCGTTGGTGATGTTGACCTGTTCTCGCAATTCTAAACCGGTCAATGCCTCCCCAAACGCTCGTACTTCAAGCCAATTGAGGCCGTCTGCCATAAGTGCCATGTCAATTCGCTTTGGAGTGCAGTTTACAAGAAATTTCTTCCATCCTCTTGTTTGAGATTGTTCGTTGAACCACTCTTCGATTTCTTTTCTGCGTTTTGAACTAAGGTACTTTGAATCTTTAACTCCAATTTCTTTGAGGAGCGGTATGTCTTCCCTAGGGATTGCACAAGAAGCAACGATAAGAGGTCCAAGTACAGGACCTCTACCGGCTTCATCAACACCAATTTCCCACATGCCAACCACCTTAGAATTCCAAATCGTCATCATGCGCTTGATTTACGTCAGGCAGCGGAACATGTGCAACCTCTGCTGGCTTCACTGGTGTGGTCGGCATGACATTGTGTGGGTCTTGGCGAACCGTAATGCTGGCTGAGTGGCTTTGAGGTTCCAATTTTTGGTTGAGTGGATGAGGTATGGCCGTACCTTCTGTTTGAATCTCTCCAAGCAATTGATCTGCTTTTTCCAAACGCGCTTGCGTTGTTCTTGCATCAAGAACCAGTGTTGCGGCTTCTCTGAGTCGTTCGTCAACAGGTTCAGCAGCAGGTGTTGATGTTCCTGCTTGTTGGCGGAAGACTGCTTCAAATGATTCCCTTGTGACTTGAGGTGCCTTTTCAACCCTGACGGGCTCAGTGGGTGACGCAGGAGCAGGATCAAATTTATTCATCCAATCCGAAGCATCAGATTCAACTTGCTGATACGGTAGTATAGCATCATTTTCAAGTCTGCGTTGTCGGTCGGTGAGGGCCTTGTAAATGATCAAACCCGAGAATATGATGGCGAAAATTACGCCTGACCACGCCTTGGTGTAGGCCCATGAAGTGGCAGCAAGTTCGGCCCAATCTGTTCCTTCCTCTGATTCTTCCAGAGCTCGCCACGGCGTTCCGAGATAGTCCCCTTGGGAGGTATGGACGAACATTTGCCCTTCGGGAGCGAAAATGGAGGTGATGGTAGTATTGATGAACACCGTTCCATTTGTTTTTTGGTCGGTTGGAAGGTCAACCCATGCTCGGATGGTAAGGTTTGAGTTCAACGGAACTCCATTTAGTTGGTAAGAGCGAGGGTATTCCGTATCGTCTTCGTAAACTGCCCCTTGCGGAGGAATTAATCCCATTGGAAGTGAGTGGGTTGACTGAAGTTGGACCACAAAACCATCTATCGCGTTACCATCATTACGAACTTCAAACGATATTGAAAGCCTATTTTTCGTATTGACGTCCTCGACAACATTGCTAAGTGACCACTTTACGATTGGAGCTGCTTTGACGGGCATGTTAACACTATCCAAAACGGTTAGGTCATCACCCAAGAGTTCCACAATGACTTCACCTGAAGTGAATGCAAGAGTGCCTTGAGTGACATTGATGAACACGTCAGAGAATGATTTTTCCTGTCCGACTTGGACAAGTAAGGATTCTTGGGCTAGGGATGCATTGAATTCGTCAGATACATCATTGAGTCTAAGGCTGAATGTGTTGTATGAATTTCCGCCATTTTCAACCGTCAAGGTACTGCGGCATGGCTCTCCAACGAACAGCATGTTACACCCTTCCTGGGTGAATGAAAGGGTTGCATCAACGCTACGATTGATGGTTGCCTTGAGGCGTGTCGTCTTGGTTAGTTGTTGAGCACCATTTGCAAAAACTTGCAATTCAACATTTAATTCCCCGGTGAATATATTTGGAGACTGCACACCAACCTCAACGGTTCTGGATTCGTTAGGCTGAAGCAGCACATCTTCAAGACCTCCAAAGAGGGCTACGGTCCATCCACTGTAATTAAATCGGTCAGAATTAGCGTACTCCGGCAAGTTCTCTCCTTCTCCGTTCAATCCTTGGAGGGTAATATTCAATCGATTCGGAGTATTTCCTACGTTTCGAACTGAGACCAACATACGGCCATCTTCACCCGGAGCGAGTTCAATATTCTCTTCAACCTCATCAATGGTCACGTTGCGTTTTTCATTCATATGAAGGTCAAAAGACCACGAAGTCATCGCTTTATCCAGGCCTGAAATTGCAGTTAATGTGAATCGTGGGCCAGTTCCTGCTAGAGGCATCCCGTTCTCAACGGCTGGTATGTCCACCCAAAAATACACGTAAGCAAGACTGTCAGGGTCGAGGTTGATGTAGGCATTCCCTTCCTCGTTAGAATCTATGGTCCAACCCCAATTCCAACCCGAAGGGCTGTAGAGGTCAAAGGTAACATTGTCCGGTAGCGATGCATTGTTGGTTATGTTGACTGCAACTCCTGTTCTGACCAATTCATCAACGGTCAATGTCGTTAGATCCTCAGAGCCAAATTTGAGATTGGAGTAGGGTGCTACAGTGATGTTCATCCAAACAGATTGTGAATAGGTTTCATCATAATCCGACGTAACACGAAATTCAACTTCATGCTGTGCATACGGTGCGTTCTCATCGGCAGAAATGCCGAATACCATCTGCTTGAGATGATTGGGCACGAGAACTTCAGCAAGCGGTAAGTTCTGAGTATTCAATACGGATGGAATTGAGACCACAGATAGTGTAAATTCCTGATTGACGGTAGCGAGGTTGTGAAGTGTGACGTATGTACTAACGGTTTCGTTGGGGTGAACGATGACTTCACTTGGCCCTGAGATCCCTACAATTTCTCCTTCCCTTGCACTGGATTCTGAACCAGCATGAGCCATTGGTGCAATTGTATGCAATATGACAAGAAGGGCTAGTCCTATCCATCGCATGGTTCTCCGATACGACATTCCCTTTCAATGACTTGCATAATTTGTTCAATGCGCTTTCGTAGGTTTCATGAACAGGGTTGGACTCGCAAGACCATGGCTCCGATTTGGCCCTTTAAGAAAAAGCAAGAGGTCCTTGAATTGGATGAGGCACCGCCTGCTGCAATTACGTACAAGAAGGGAGAAGACCCGAATGCTCGGGCTCCTTCGACAACAGTTGACGCTTCGGCGTACAAAGACGCCCTCGCATTATTCGGTGATGGTTCTTCTAAAGTTGAAGCAGCAACTGACCAATCAGTCAATTATGATGGTATAGCGGAGCAAGTACCTGCCGCAGTTCAACCCCAACTTGATGCATCCTCTAACGAGGATGAATCGTTTACGTGGGTTCACCACACCGATGGATATCACTACAAAAAGAAGGGTGACGGCAGTTTTGAGCCAACTCCTCACAGCAAAAACAGTGACGGCTCGTATGTTCCATACTCTTAATCAAACAATCTTGGAATTGGTTCGACCAGTTCTCGACCTTCATTTCTAGCGTTATTGACTTTTTGTGAGACCGGATGACGGTCCACTCGTCCTTCAGATGTTGGAGTCAAAACCAATGACCCGCTAAGCCATGCTTGAATCTCGTGCGTCTCAATAAGAACAGGCATCCGTTGATGAATCTCCATACAGTCTTCGTTGGCTTCGGTAGTCAATATTGAGAATGATTCCAACGAAGAGCCATCATGATTCCATGATTCCCACAGGACCGCCATGTAACAGATTGATTCATCCATGTGGTAATGGTACCACGGTACTTTCCCCTGAGGTGTATTCATCCATTCGTACCACCCCTCAGCCGGTATCACCCCTCGGCGTTGCTTCCATGCATTGCGAAACATTGGTTTTTCATGAGCGGTTTCACTTCTGGCATTGATGGGCTCTCTTGGCGACGCCTTTGCCCAAGAAGGTCGTAACCCCCAGCGCATCAAACGCATGTGTCGAGGGACATTTTGTTCGTTATGGACTCCAGTTTGGGTAATGACAGGCACCCATTCTTGTGGGGATATATTCCACGAGGGTGCAAAGGGTGTAAATTCGGAGAGAGGTTCACAAAGAATTTCCTTAGCAATTTCTTCAATGGGCCGCCCTAATGCAAATCGTCCGCACACGGCGATACCTCAGACGGGGTCTTCAAGAAGATTTACGAGGGCGGTGACATCAATCTCAGCACCGTTAATCGGCACCCGAAGTTCATAATTCATGGCCACTGAAGGGTCAATTTCACCAAAACAACCTACCCATGTGTCGTTGATAATGAGTTTTGAGCCTCGTCCAGCGAGCCACGGACCGTCCCCATCCTCTAAGGGTTCAGCACGCCAGTTTGAAACGCCAAGGTCGGTACACAACGCTTGAATTCTTCCTCGAACAGCAGCAAATCCACCACTTCGTTCTGCCATGAGGAAAGCCATTCTATCCTCATTTTTATGATCTCTAACCACGGTTCCGAGTTCATAGACACCTTGCGGAAGGTCGTGATGACGATTCGTTGCAAGTAAGCGGAGTAACCCCGGCAAAAGGAACTGTCGCAACATGGTATGGTCGACGGTAATGGGGTTTGTTATGACCGTAACAGCGTGATTTTGACTCCAGCGCATGTTGGTGAATTGGTCTGTTTCATTTGAAAGAGTAAGAGATTGGATTTGCATCAATCCAAGACCCTGCATGGATTCACGAAGTCGGCGTCTCATGTTGTGATCAGGGCGGGGTTGAGCGGTAAGTTGGGCTACAGGTTGGTCTTCGCCCAAGTCTTCGTATCCATGGCCTATGGCGATGTCTTCCACTAAATCTACGGGGTGAAGGATGTCAAAGCGCCAACGTGGCATTTTGAATTCGAGAAGGTTTCCCCCTTCGCTTACCTCGGACATTTTAGAGGCACGCTTTGGTGAATCCTTTGGAGCATCTTTCCTGCCAACAAACGTTCCACCCATGCGGTTGATTGCATGGTTGAGTTCATCATCTGAAAATTCCCGCCCAAGTAAGCCAGTGACCAATTCTTCAGGGACGAGGTGAGATTTGCCTGCACCATTTGGAGTGGTTATGATTTGACCTTCACAGGTGGTCACTTCAACAGTCTCTATTTTCCCTCCACGTTCTTGGAGTTGGAGGCAAATGAGCATGAGTGAGGATTCGCAAGCACGTTGGTCCCAACCGGTTACATCCACAAAGAAGTCTCGGGTTTTAGTCGTCACAGTAGTATGGTTTCCATTGATGATTGGAGGGAATGAAAGCACATCGTCGTTGGCGTCAACAATGAGTGGATAGGACGTCATGCCGTCCAGCAAATGAGCGTAATCAACACCCTTTGGGTGCGTTGTTAGAATGGTAGTCATATCCATTGCAGTTTCTTCTCCGAGTGGTATGAATGACCGAGTCCCTGGAGCGGCTACGACATTGAATGGGGGTTGAAGTGCTGCGAGGTCATGGACGCCGATTGAGGCTCGTTTCCGACCACGTCCGAGTGCAAAGTGTAGCTTCTCTTGATGGTCCATGAGGGCCTTGATGAACGATTCTTGTTCATCTGCACCATCGGGGAGAACAACCCCTTTCACGACCGCACCCATCACGACAGGTCTAATGGCCGATAAACTCGGTTCAACATGCATCTTTATTCCGCTCGAAACGGTCTGAATCTCAGGTGCCGCTGGGGCGCCATGAAGAAATGGGCGAATGGCATATGCCAGTGTCTCTCCGCTGAGCAAGTCGGGTCGGTCAGGGAAAATTTCGATGTCAAGAGTTTCGTCATCACATCCATCAATATCGGTTCCCATCAATGGAAGTTGGTCTCCCATCACTTCAACATCATGGACAATCCCATGTTTGCTGAGGAGGGCTTTGAGCAGCGATTGGGGCACAGATATGGTAGGCATCATGAATCACCTAACGAGCAAACCAGTGAGGGAGCGGTCGGTCATAGCCGGATAGCCTCAATCCACTTACCGCTGCTGTTTCGTGGTCAAGAGCACGGAGGTGTGAACGTTCTAACAGGTCAATACTATCAACGCCAATCCGCCGAAGATGCTGCGCAAGTTCTTCTTGTGTTCCCTGGAGCCAATATGCAATGTCCATGCCGTCCGCCATTGGTGCTTCGCACGATACAATATTTGCGCCAGATGCTACCAAGACGGCTAAATCATGACCGTTCGCCGCAAAACCAAGCAGGATTCCAGTTTGGACCGATGCATTGGTAATATGAGCTTTCTTTGACCGACCAGTCATTGGGAGCGAGGCGGCTTCGGAAAGTCCAGAACCGTCTTCAATTCTGGCCATTGCTACATCTGCTGAGTGGTATTCTGCGCGCTGATGTAGGACTTGAATCCGGCTGATTCCTTGGACAAAAATCACGGGGGCATTCTCTTTTGCAAGAGACCGAAGAGCGACGAGAAAACCATCAATTTCCTCTGCATTCATGTTGGGGAGGTGATCAAAGTCAACACCAAATCCGCCCGCAGTCGGGAGTTCTTCGCCCACATCAAGAAGATTTGATTCACCAACCAACAGGACGTCAACAGGTCGTGGCTCAGAGGAGGTCATTACCGGATGACGGTTCAATACCTCCATAGCAATATCATCTCCCGATGCATCAGTTTCCATGCTTGATGCCGTGTCAACAAAGGGAAGCATGGGAAGAGGTAGTGCAAGGGATTGAACTTCTTCAGAAATTCCAACTAATGCAACCGTGTCAACCGTTGCATATGTTGCTAGTTGTGGTTTTTTGTGTCCGAGCAGCCCAACTTGGGAGAGGTCTCCAGCAGATACCGTATGACCGAAGGATTCTACATTGAGCCCTTCTTGATGCGTCAAGCAAACAGCATCTCCTGGAACATGCAGTGTTTCATCGTCCAACAGGGTATTGATTTCTTTGACCTCTTTAGCGCTAAGTGGTCGTAGAACCACGCCCGGGGGCGGCGTTGGGCATCGTCCGTTGATGATGATACGACCGCCTTGCATTCCTGCTCCGGGGTCGGGTCCAACGTCGCCGTGAACAACCACAAGTCCGTCTTGCATGCCTCCGCCTATCCGCTGACCGGCTGCACCTCGAACCACAAGAATGCCTCCTTCCATGCAGGCACCTGTGTCGTTACCACATCCATCAAGCACGGTAATGATTCCACTTCGCATTTTGTAGCCGGTAAAGTTTCCAGCCATTCGCTCGCAAACGATGGTTGTGCCATCGTTTGCTGCTCCTAGAAATGAGCCTGCATCTCCTTGAACAGTGAATGAGCCACCTTTTCCAAAAGCCGATACCCACGAGCCTAATACACCCAATGCACGGATTCGTGACCCTTTCGGGAGTGCTGGGCAGAGTCCGAGTTCTCCGTTTTTTGGGACTGGATCTCCGGCATTTGTCCATCCAATTCTAAGAATGGCATTTTGTTCTGCAGCAGCTTGCAAGCGAGGACCCAACTTTTCGTTGATGCTCATCGACCGCAGAACCACATCAGAAACATCCGCCATGTTGCTATGCTCGTGGTTCCTGCTCAAATATCCTCCCGTCTTTGGCCTTCAAAATTTTCGTTCTCGTCGTGAATTTTTGTAACGGATTTCATGGCTTTTTGTGAAGAAGTGTTTATTGAGGGCCTCACTGAGCAAGGCATGGAGAGGGTCATGAGCATCAAGGTCGCCATCAACGGATACGGAACAATCGGAAAGCGTGTAGCGGATGCCGTTGACGCCCAAGATGACATGGAAATTATCGGCGTTACAAAGACCCGACCGTCCTTTGGATGCGACTTAGCGGTTCGCAAAGGATATCCGTTGTATTGTACATACGACGATGAATCCAAAATCGCAGCGTTTGCAGCCGGTGGTTACCAGTGCGAGGGTGGTCTCTCAGACCTTCTTGAAATTGCAGATGTCGTCGTTGATTGCTCGCCTGGTAAAGTGGGCGCATCAAACAAAGAGAAGTATCTTGCAGCCGATGTAAAGTACATTTTCCAAGGTGGAGAAAAGCACGCAATGACCGGAATGTCCTATACCTCCTCAGCTAATCACCTTGAGAACAAAAACGTCCAAGGAACTCGTGTCGTATCCTGCAATACAACGGGTCTTTCCCGAACGTTGGTTCCACTCTACGAACATTGTGGCTCTCTCTCAGTTGAATGCACCATGATCCGTCGAGCGGCAGACCCGGGTGATTCAGCCAAAGGACCGATTAACGCTATCAAACCCGTACTGAAGGTTCCATCCCATCACGGCCCCGACGTCATGACAGTGAAACCCGAAATTGCGATTAATTCAATGGCTGTTGCAGTCCCAACCACACTCATGCACTGCCATTCTATCGTCGCCACACTGCCTGATGGACACGGCTTGACTACACAATCTGTACTTGAATTGTGGAAGAGTAACCCCCGAATCATCATCATGAACGGCGCTGAAACAAACATCACCACAACCGCCGAAGTCATGGAATATGCTCGCGACATCGGTCGCAAGTGGGGTGACTTGCATGAAATCTTTGTATGGGAAGACGGGGTGAAACTTGATGGAAATACGCTTTATTATTTCCAAGCGATTCACCAAGAATCCGATGTTATTCCAGAAAATGTAGATGCGATTCGTGCTCTAATGGGCACCGAGGATGATTGGAGAGTTTCCGTTGCTAAAACCGATGCTGCAATCGCAATTTACAACGGGATTTAAGGCCCGTTCATACTGATTTGTTCACGCACAGAAGAGTATCCTTCAAAAGTGGAGTGCTGTTCGTAAAATCATGCGCTCCAATTTCGGCTTTGTTTTTGTCTTAGCGCTCATGGTGCTGACCCCTCTATCAACCATGATTGAACAACCAATCGAGACAGATACCAACTTCAATCAAATTCCTTCTTTTGTGACCCCAGAAATGTCAGAAGAAGAACGTCTTGAGCTCGCAACCGAGATGTGGGGTTCCATGCCTGAAGCATCCCTTGTATCTGTTGAGTTGACTCCTGCTACAGGAATGATTCACCTTGCTGCTGGAAGTTTCGACCCTTTATTTTCTGAAGGGCCAGACGTTCTTGCTTCATTTTCGCGAGAAAATGATGCAGGCCTTACCGGCCTAGCTATGATTCAACTTCACGACGGTAACCGGGACGCATTTCAAGCACTGAACACAGATTACGACCTCACAGTGCTTGACTTCTTCCATGATGAAGGATGGCTGGTCCGTCTTCCTTCTCCTCCAATGGACACATACGTCCAGCTTGAAAACGACGACCGTATCCGATGGATAGGGCACCAACAACCGCAATGGAGACTAGCACCCGACTTGATTCATGACGGAATAACCACCCCATCAATCACATTGATTCCCGCCTCTGATTTGGGATTCGGCGGGTATCCGGAGCTTGCAACAGACCTCGTCCGTTACGGAGCAGAAGAGGCATGGTGCGATGCGTGGCTGTGCCGAGCAGTCATCTCTGAGGGGGACGACCTAACGCTGCTCAGAAATATTGCTCATGATGGCCGAGTCATTTGGACCGAGCCCTCAGCTGAACTTCGTGTTCACAACGCTCTTGCTTGGTCAATCGCCGGGGTTCAGGATGTCAACAACAACGCCACCTTCACGCTTGATGGTTCAGGTGAAATGATTGCGGTTACAGACACTGGCTTGGACCAAAATCACCCGGATTTAACGGGAAGAGTTGCGGCCACATACACTCAGTTTGGACTTGACCCCTCGCCTGACGACACGAATTCAGGTCATGGTACTCACATTGCCGTAACCGTTGTTGGAAACGGCTCTGGGGATTCTTCAGCAAGAGGGGTTGCCCCAAGTGCAAATTTGGTGATGTACGCCCTTGAACACGACCCGACTGGAGCGTTCGGACGTATCGGCTCAATCTACGACCTTCTTCGTGATGCAGAACAAATGACCGCAAGAATCACCGTAAATGCGTGGGGACTTAACGGGAATTTCGGTCAGTATACAGCCGACGCACGTTCGGTTGACCAGTTTGTAAACGACCGCTCGGATATGACTCCGATCTTCTCAATTGGAGATAACGGTGGACAAGGTGCTTCTAAGATCACGTCCCCCGCCACGGCAAAAAACACTATCGCCATCGGTGCATCCACTACGGGTGCTGATGGTTCCGTCGCAGCTGGTGAAGTCGCAAATTTTTCCTCAGATGGGCCTGCACTTGACGGGCGCATCAAGCCCGACCTTGTTGCCCCTGGAGTCGGTGTCTGTTCTGGGTTAGCCGAGGAAGCCAAATTCCCAGCGGGCCCATCCTGTTTAACAGGCTCTCATGCAACAGGAAATTCGTACTACATGCAATTGTCCGGAACATCCCAAGCCACTGCTGTCGCATCAGGTGTTGCCGCATTGACTCGTGAATTCATTCGAGAGCAAGCAGGTGTTAGCTCCCCTTCCAGTTCTCTTGTCAAGGCTGCAATGATTAACGGGGCTCAAGACCTCGGAACCCCAGATATCCCGAATGCAAACGAGGGGTGGGGTCAGGTAGACCTGTCACGAACTGTTCTCCCGATGGATGGAACAACCCCTTTGAACACCTTCTTTGATGACAACAAGCCTCTCTCTCCAGGATTTGGTCTTCTCTATTCGTTTACACTTGACCCATCTCACGGCATCGATATTACGCTTGCATGGAGTGATGAAGCCGGTAGTGCAAACGCACCTCAAAATCAACCACGTTTGGTCAATAATATGGATTTGATTTTAGTTGACCCAAACGGCGTTGAGTGGATTGGAAATCACTTCTCATCGGGTGAATCAACTTCCGGTGGAACTGCTGATGATATCAACAACGTCGAACGTGTTCGTATACCTGCAGGCACTCTTCCGGCCAGCCAAGGTCAATGGATTCTAAAGGTTCTTCATCGTGGCGGAACCACTCAAGATTTTGGCCTGGTTATGTCGGCTGTTGCTACGCCGACTCCACAGGCAGACCTCGCTGTTTTTGACGGAAGCATCGTTCCTTCATCAGTCAATCCACTTCGCAACGATTTGATTGCCATCAGTATTGCATGGGTAAACCAAGGTACCACTCAATCAGTAGGTTTCGATGTTCTCTTTGAGGACCTGACGACCCAGCAAACGTTGACCACTGCCTCACGAAACGGTTTGCAGCCTGGACAACTTGACGCAATCACAATTTACCATCAATTCGCAACAACCGGCATTCACAGTCTTCGCATCTCAATTGATACAACCGATCAAGTCGTTGAAATGAACGATGCCAATACAGGAACGGACAACAACGTTTACACTCTTGATGTCGAAGTTATGGCGTTAGGCGTTCGTGTTGTTGTTGCTGACGATAACGGTGACCTCCCTGAAACCACAGAAGAACGTGAATCAAATGCGAACATGATTCTTGATGTTCGCAACGACTCCGGAATTGACATTCCACTGGCAGTCCTTCACGAAGGAACAGGAAATCAATCAGTCGTCATTTCCTCCTCAATGGTGCAAGTCCCCTCTCCTGAACGAGCAGACTTTTTCCTTCCCAGTCAAGACCAGTGGAGCCGAACATTTGACGAATCTACTAATTTTATTCTTACTGCCCAAGGCTCAGCGGATGCAAATAACACCCTCAATCTTCGCTTAGAAGACCTCGATGCGGACCTAACAACGAACCCCGATAGTCCACGCTATGTTCGTGCTGGCACCTATGTTGTTGATATTACCGCACGCTATGAATTCCAACCAACTGTTGCCCATAGTCAACGGATTTACATTGTCGTTGAACAATTGGACCAAGTGAGTGTAGTTGCTGCCGGGACGAATGGCTTAGAGGCTGAGCCAGGTGAGTCAAGTTTCTTCTCAATTTCCGTCAAAAACACGGGGAACGCACCAGCACAATACAGTGTTGAATGTTTTTCTGAGCACCGATGGCAAGTCATGCTTGGCGGCTCCAACTCATCACAACTGGACTTTGAACCTCTCAATATTCAGGAATACTTACCAATGGCGGTTCGAATCATTGTGCCTCTGGTAGCGGGCGGCGTTCCTGCTGCCGGTGACACGGATACAGTAACATGCTATGTGACGTCACTTACTGACCTGACCATGAATTTCACTGAAATTGTATCCATTGAAGTATTGCCTCAGGAATCATTTGATGTTCATCTCGCAGACGACGATGGACGGGTTGGCCCCTCCCACTTGTCCAGCGATAATGCAGTCGATAGTGGACAAAAGTTGTACATGAATCTCACAGTAGAAAATACAGGCAACCTTGCTGTTGCGTTAGATGTACGAGTTCAACCGTCTAATCCTCTCTGGGCGATTCGGGTAAGCCATGATGGCCAGAACGATTCTCGCACCCTAGGGTTCAGTATTCCGCCAGGCCAATCTACCGTTGTTATGCTGGTGTTCACAGTACCGATCACAGCTGCAGAAGGTGATTCGAATACCTTTACTATCCGAACGGAGCGTTCATCATCAAATTTCCGTTCAAACGTGACTGAACTAGTTGTCCGGGATGAATTGGCTCTCAGTTTATCGGGTCCCGAAAACGGCCAAATCGACGTCACCATAAGCGAGCGATTTACCTACGGGGAATTTTCATTGAGAAATACTGGAAATACTGCCCTTGGTTTGGAATGGACACACGGCCTAACTCCAGACGGCTGGTCGGTAGGTTTCGCTAATCCTGTTATTTACATTGAACCTCGGGAAGAAAAAGTGGTCCGCCTCGGTCTTATTCCACCGCTTCAGGCGACCGCTTCGCCAAGTTCCTTTGAACTCCTTGTCTCGGTCAATGGGACCAATGCTGGTCGTTTCACAGAGGCATCTCAGATGGTCACGGTTGGTGTTCTCGAATCTACATATGCCAATCTAACAGTTGAAGATGAGACGATCAGGCCTCTAGAGGATATCTCTCGGGACGGATCCTCGAGCCAAAATTTTATTCTTTTGAATGATGGAAATATTCCTTTCACCGGTACCATTGGTGCAGAGATGTTGGATAAGAATGGTGCTCTAAGAAATGATTGGACCATCACCGTTTCTCCTGAATCGGTTTCAGAACTCGCAGTTGGTGAATCTGTTACTGTCACCGTTACGCTTGCGCCCAAGGAAGATGTTTCAAGGGCAACAGGTTCTCTTAGCATAACGGTTTCATCAGGGGATGACGTGATCACCACATATGCTCTTGATGCCAGCACAAAGGCAGCAGTTGGAAACCAAGGCCTCCTTAGTGGGCTTTCTACAGGTGTTACGGTATCTCTCTTTGCTGTGGTGTTCCTCGTCTTGGCCGTAGTGGCTCGACGAGTGAAGCGATCAGGAGAGCTCCAAGACGATGGATTGGAACTTGTGGCTCCCGATTCTCATACCAATCCAGATACCATGGGTTCAAGGCGAGATGAAGTTTTGGACATCAGCAGTGCAGTTCATGACTTGACAAGTGGAGAAGTCAGCCAGGAAGAGATTGCTAAAGCACTCATGCAATCAATGGATCTGCCATCTGCTCCCGCAGCAGTACCCGCTGGCCTTCCACCAGGTATGCCACAGGCAAGATTACCCCCTGCGGGGATGCCTCCGGCTGGAATGCCACCAGCCGGCTTGCCGTTGGCCGAGAAGTCTTTGCCTCCGCTACCGCTCCCAACACACCCCATCGCTCCTACACAGCCAACACTTCCTGTTGCACAAGGACCACCACTGCCTCCAAACGGCCTGCCGCCTGGTTGGACGATGGAACAATGGACGCATTACGGTCATCAATGGCTTCAGCGTCAAGGATAAATCCGTGTCAATCTTGAAAGGGATGATGCCCTAGGCTAACCATGGGCAGCATTGTACTCTTTGGACCTCCTGGGGCTGGAAAAGGCACTCAAGCACAACGAATCATGGAGCATACCGGCCTCCCTCAGGTTTCGACAGGAGACATGCTGAGAGCCGCAGTTAAGGAAGGTAGTCCGATTGGATTGGAAGCAAAATCATACATGGACCGCGGTGCTCTTGTCCCAGACGACGTTATCTTGGGCTTGATTGAAGACCGCATCACCCATGATGATGCAGTTAACGGGGTAATGTTTGATGGATTCCCCCGAACGATCCCTCAAGCAGAAGCGCTGCAAAATCTAACCGAGATCACACATGTTCTCGCCATTGAGGTCCCTGATGAGCGAATTGTAGAACGAATTTGTGGACGTTCAACATGCGGATCCTGCGGTATTGTTTACCATGATACATTCAATCCAGTGCCCTCAAGTGGCTGCTCATGTGGCTCCTACGTGGAGAAGCGTAGGAAAGATGACAATGCAGATACTGTTCTTACCCGACTGAGTGCTTACCACGAGCAAACTTCACCCTTGGCTGATTGGTATGATACACTCGGCCTATTTCACCCAGTAAACGGAGATAGAGATATTGCAGAGATTACTAAAGACTTGTTGGACCTGTTGAACTGAGGCTTTGAAGAATGGCCCGAAACCGTCGTCGAAGCTCACGCCAACAGCGAGGCGCAGCGGCAGTTGTAGCACAAACTCATTTGATAGGTATTCTGTCTAATCCATCGGAACACTCTATCGATGTCGTTGATTCAGCAGCAGTCCACCTGATGAAAGTCTCACGACGACACCGGCTCTCACTTCCAAGGCATTCCCGCCACCTTGTATGCAGGAAATGCTGGGCTGCACATTCAGTCTCAGGTCGTGTTCGCGTCCGTATTCTTGCGGGGCAGCGGACTACTACCTGTCTTAAGTGTGGGACGATTCGGCGGTTTGGTGGCGGTCCTAAGCACCATCGACTTCAACAAGGTGAATTGTAATGTCTTCTGTTCCTGACCGTGTGCTCAAACAAGCCAAATCCCGAGAATTTCATCCTAGTGTTCGCATTGGTAAATCTGGGCTAACAGATACTGTCATCGAAGAGGTTGTTAACCAACTGAAGTCCCGAGAACTCGTCAAAATCAAGATGAACAAAGGATTATTTGAACGAGAGCAACGTTCTGAGGTCTGGTCTTACATCGCAAACGAAACCAATTCTACCCTTGTCCTACAACGTGGAAACATTGGCGTTTTGTGGCGGTCCTAGATAGGGCACAGGCAAACGGTCAAAGGGAGAACCCATTTGGGTAGGAGTAATAGGGGCATTGTCATGAACTCAAATCTTTTTTCTAATAAAAGCCGAAGCATTTCATTCGGTCTTTTGATTTTTGTAGGCTCGATGATATATGTTGGCTCCTCCAGAGCAGGTGGCGGCGGAGGCATTGACCTTGATTTGCACATCACGGAGGGTCTTGAGACTCAGGCAGTATGGGTCGGTCTTGCTATTCTTCTCGGAGTTTATGCTCTCATTATTACAGAGGTCATTCATCGTACATTGGCTGCTGCTGTTGGTGGTTTGGCTGCTATGCTTGCCCTCAATTACTACACTGATGAAGCCGCTCTTTCACTTGCACAAGTCACGACGATGATCGATTGGGAAACCATTGGGCTGCTCCTCGGTATGATGGTGATGGTTGGTATCCTTTCACACACTGGAGTTTTCGAATATTTTGCGGTGCTTGCTTACAAGAAAAGCGGAGGTTCGATTTGGACCCTTGTGGTCATCCTTTGTTCAGTCACTGCCGTTTTATCGGCCTTCCTTGACAACGTGACAACCATGCTTTTGTTGACTCCAGTCACGATTCAACTGGCGAAGGTGTTAGACTTGAAGCCAATTCCGATTCTCATATCAGAGGTATTGTTCTCTAACATCGGCGGTGCCGCAACCATGATCGGTGATCCACCAAACATCATGATTGGATCCGGTCTCTCCAAAACGGCTATTGAAAACGCTAAATCCCCCGACGGAACTGGTTTCAGCCAAGCTATGATTGACCAAGGTGTGACCTTCAACGATTTCATTATTGAAATGGCCCCTGGAATTCTCATGACTGTTGTTCCTTCGTTTATGTTCATAAAGTGGTTCTACAGAGAGGAGTTTTCCGGTACTCGAGTTCGAGATGTAGCTGAACTAGAGGCAAAGTATGGGATAAAAGACCCTGCCATGCTCAAGGTTAGCGGAACAATTCTTGTCCTCGTTATCATCAATTTCTTCCTCCACCCAATCACCCACATCGCCGTTTCATGGATTGCTCTTGTCGGTGCGGTTTTGATGCTCCTCGCAACCGACCGCCACGAACTTGAAGAACCCCTTGAAAAGGTCGAATGGGCTACTCTCCTCTTTTTCGCAGGATTGTTTGTATTGGTTCATTCATTGCAAGAAATGCAAGTCATCGCATTCATCGGTGAATACGTCGAGAAGGCGATTGCATACTTCGGAGACGACACTCCTGAAGGCCAAACCGTGCGGCTTGCCGCAGCCATACTCATCGTTCTGTGGGTTTCAGCGGTCGCATCTGCATTTATCGATAATATACCTTACACTGCAACGATGATTCCAATCGTTTTGCAAATCTCCCACAACTTGGGTGATTACCTCCTGAGCCCATTAATTTGGGCATTGGCCTTTGGCGCCTGTTTGGGCGGTAACGGTACCCTCATCGGGGCATCAGCAAACGTTGTGACTGCCGGTATGGCTGAAGAAGCAGGTTACCCTATCTCCTTCAACGAATTTTTCAAAGCAGGATTCCCTATAATGATCCTCACCACCTTCATTGTGTCCTTCTACATGTTGCTGGTTTTCGTTGTAGGCAGAGATGGAAGCGAAGGAATGATCAAACTCGCATTGATCTTTGTTACTTCCGTAAGTATTGCTCTCCAAATTATGCGTGGTCGTAAGAAAGGAAAGAACCTTGCTGATGCCCTGGTCGATGATGATGTTGATGCGATTGTTTCTCTCGTGAAGGATGTCACATCCATTCCATCAGAGGTCGTTGGCCGTCTTCGTCAAGAGGAATGAAGCAAGGTCAACAAAGCGTTGCTTTCAAGGCAGACGGCGAGTCCCAAGGTTTGAGGCAGGCCGTATGTTTGAGTGTAAAGTCTGTGGATTACTCTCTCTTGGGGGGTCCTCATGTCCTGCATGTGGGAGCCAATTGCGAATTGACCTGTCCCAAACACTGCTTGCTGATGAGGGGCTTCCTACAGAAGTGCCCGGGCTTGACGATGCAGCAGAATCATGGTATGAACTCGAAGGTATTGAGCCGCCAGCCGCAGATGCCGGTAATTCAACTCCTGGAGCAAACAGTTCAGAAAGCCTGCCGTTTGGGTTCCAAGGGGAATCGAACGTCGTAAGTTCACGCCTTCCGTTTGGAATTGGGAGTTTCGCAGAGGGCATACCGTTTGAATCCTCTGAGGACCAATCCACCGTAGAACCATCTGAGCCTTCTGCTCCTGCTCCTGCTCCTGCTCCTGCTCCTGCTCCTGCTCCTGCTCCTGCTCCTGCCCCTGCTCCTGCTCCTGCTCCTGCTCCTGCTCCTGCTCCTGCTCCTGCTCCTGCTCCTGCTCCTGCTCCTGCTCCTGCTCCTGCTCCTGCTCCTGCTCCAATTGAAG
>CALKGM010000003.1 GCA_938084675.1 Candidatus Poseidoniaceae archaeon | reverse complement strand
TCTTCTTCGGGCCAGGTGGACCGCCGCTCTTCTTCGGACCGGGTGGACCACCGCTCTTCTTGGGACCAGGTGGACCGCCGCTCTTCTTCGGACCGGGTGGACCGCCGCTCTTCTTCGGACCGGGTGGACCGCCGCTCTTCTTCGGACCGGGTGGACCTCCTCGGGTCGGAGGCGCTCGTGCTTCAGGCTCTTCTTCCTCTTCCTCTTCGAATACTGCGCCACAATGCGGGCAAGTTGGATCGCTGTCTTTCACCAGGCCGTCACATATCTCGCAAGCGAACATATCTTCCTCTGGTTCTGCTCCGATTTTTTCTGTCTTCCCGTCTTTAGAGCGAAACATGGATACGGCACAGGTCATGTCATAGCCCTTGAGTGCGAGTTCGGTTTGAATTGCATGTTCGAAGGCTTGAGTTAGATCTTCGGGTGTGTCAAGAACGCGTCCATCATCGACATAAGTCACGTTCACTTCAAAGACATCATCGTTGAGTTTGGTTTGAGGAGCCTCAACTGCAACACCTCTCTTTCGAGCCACTCGGCGAATAGCCACCTCAGAGATGCGGCGAAGAAGGGCATCGTTTGGAGCATCATTGGATGTTTGGCCAAGTGCTCCAGCCATGATCTCAGCTGCAGGATTATTCACATCACTACCACCACGAAGGTGGGCTGGAAGTTCTCCGCCTCCAAGGTTAGCGAGAACGCTTGATGCCGGGGATTGATTCATTGAGAGCCACTGACTTCTGCGTTCATCCTTAACTGCCCGTTCTGCCTCAGCAAGACGGTTTACCATGGCGTCAGTTGGTGATGCGGCTGGATTTTGAGCAATCTTGGTCCCTCCTGGGTTCATCGGAGAAACATTGCCGTGATTGGTTGGTGCAGCCCCACTTGCAATGGACGGTCCACGAGGTAATGTAGGCATATCAGATACAGGCGCTACATTCGATCGTTGTGGTGGCTGCTGTTGTTGAGGAGGAAATTGGGTTGGAGGGAAACCACCTTGCAGCGGCTGATTAGGGTAAACTCCAGGAGGAAGGTTTTGGTTTTGCTGGATTCCTTGTGCCATTCCTTGCAACATGTCTTGAGGAATGTGCCCCATTTGATTCATGTTGTTTTCTTGTTGAATCCTCTGTTCCTGTCCCGAAACGGGGTCAAAGGAACGCTGAGGTGGGAAAGGAGGTAGGTTTTGAGCAGGAGGAGGATTGAATCCACCAGCCATCGAATTGTCTTGACGTGCGCCGCATTCAGGGCAAAACATACTGTCATCGGGGATGACCACTGCACATGAGCCGCAATTCACACGTTCCCCTCCTAGGGCTACGCTTGGGCGACCCTTCCTAAAGGATTCCGACAAATCCCCCCTCTTTGCATCGTTCCTTCAGCATATCGCTATTGCGCAAATTATGTTTCTAACACATACGTTCATTCGCAGGAGCAGACTGGGTCCAAGAGAGGGGACCGAATGGCAGTCTTGACCAATCCAAAAATAGACGGTTTGCTGGAGAGAACCTCTCGGTCGTTTTATCCTACATTGAAGTATCTTCCCAAAAAAATCAGGGGTCAAATTGGTTTGCTCTATCTCCTTGCACGAGTGGCGGACACCATCGCTGACTCAAAGCATGGTGAAACTGAGGTACTTCTTGAAACCCTTAGCGCTTACAATGAGTTCGCACAGGGTCGTTCTCAAACACGACCTGATTTCATGAAACTAGCAGAGATACAAACAAACAAACACGAAGCCGAACTGCTGCGGAATGTTGACGACGTGGTTGAAGGGCTCAAGGATTATGATGAAGGCGACCGGCAACGAATCCTCTCATGCTTGGACATCATTGTAGGGGGGCAAATATTGGACCTACAACGATTTGGGGTTGCGAAAGAAGGAGGAAGTATTTCCTCACTTGCGAATGACTCGGAATTGGACGATTACGCTTTTCGAGTCGCCGGTTGTGTTGGTGTTTTTTGGACAGAGATGTCCCTTACGCACCTGATGAAACTGTCACCTGAAGACGAGAAAATATTCCATGAAAAAGGAATTCGGTTTGGTAAAGCATTGCAAATGATTAACATTCTACGAGACATACCCGAAGACCTTCGTTTTGGTCGCTGCTATATCCCGTCTGAAGTATTGCAAGAACATGGTCTAAACCCAGAAGACCTCATGGATGAAGCCAACCTTGAATCGTTCCGCCCAATCTATGACGCTTATCTTGACTTAACCAATGAACATCTTGAGGCTGCAACAGATTACATCCGCATGATTCCAGAAACACAATTCCGACTCAAGGCATCTACAATGCTCCCAGTATTGATCGGACAAAGAACGGTTACCCTCCTTAGAACGGGAAACATTCTCAATTCAGAAGAACGAATTAAAGTAACTCGTGACGAAATGAAAACCTACGCTCGGAAATTACTCCGAGCAATTTTAATCCCCGGTGGAGTTCGTCGTCTTCTTGAGAAAAACAGAGACAAGTAATATTCTATAGAAGTAACGAGTCTCAGTAATTTAATACTTACATCGCTGAACGCCTGCGCTGAGATTTGCACCCCGAAGAGGAGGTCTCATAAACAAGCGGCGCGAGGGACCATCGGTTAGCATGCTGGAACGACGGAAACCTCTCGACCTTCTTTTCCCTCTCAAGGGGAACGCTTCATCACGAAGCGGCGAGGAAGAGGTTCAGCACCCAGGCACCCTAGAGCGCCTGCGTGCCGGTGTCACACTGGCTCGGGATGCTGTGAAAGCAGTGAGTTTGACTGCAATGGAAGCATTGCGGGAAGGAGCTTCTTACATTGGGATTGTTGGGGAGAAGAACGAACTCGTTGATCCGTTTGAATACCTGGATGCTCCCATTTGGTCCGAGCGGCCGCCAGCAGAACTACTCAAACTCGCTTACCGCTACTGTGAAGAACTCACGATGAGAGAGGCTGGAAACTTCTACCACTCCTTCAAATATCTCCCGGACGAACAAAGAATGTCCATGTGTGCCATCTATGCATTCTGCCGTCGTGCAGACGACATCGCTGACGGCGATTGGGCAGACCGATTCCCTGGAAGTCAAGGCGAATCAGACCCTGAGGCAATGTCTTACCGTGCGGAACTTGAAGCGTTACAGAACAGAGGCACAATTCTCGACGAAGATGCTTATCTCAACAAAATTACACAACTATTCTTCTTCAGAAAGAAACTCTCAACCTGCTATAACGAGGTCTATTCTACCGACCCCGTTTTCCTCGCACTCAAGGACACTGTTGACCGCTACAGTATCCCTAAGGATGTATTTGATGATTTGATCTCCGGCATGGAGGACGACCTTTACAACAACCGATACAGGAATTTCGATGAACTTTACGTTTATTGCTACAGAGTCGCCTCTGTTGTCGGCCTTATGTGCATCGAAATCTATGGATATGAAGACCCAAGAGCAAAGAAATTCGCAGAATCATGGGGTATTTTCATGCAATTGACAAACGTACTGCGAGATGTCGGAGAAGATATCCAGCGGGACCGAGTATACCTTCCTTTGAATGAATTGGAACGCAACGGTATGACTGAGGCCGAACTCGATGGTAAGATTGTCCTCAACAAGCATTGGGAACCTTACGTTCGAAGTTATGCTGCACGTGCAAGAACATATTTGGAAGAGGCAAGACAACTGTTGCCACTCCTCCCCAGAAGGTCACGATATTCACCCGCAGCCATGATTGCATTCTATGACAAGATTCTCAGGCAAATTGAGAAGCAACAAGGTGACATGTTCACCAAGCGAGTCAAACTCAACAAAGTGCAGAAGATTTCTCTTGCCGCCGCAGTATATCTGCGTCACCGTTTCCTTCCTGCATTCTTGGACCCCGTTTGGGGCGCACTCGCACGAGTAGGGATTTTGCCCTCGGTTTGAAGAACAAACTGAGGCGAACCACACGTTCAAAACGCCGGCCATCGTGCTTGGTATATGGCCACCTTTGAATCACTAAAGTGGCTCACCCGATTTCTTGAAGAAACTCCAGGCGACTCCGAAGTGGGTGGTAAATCACGTCAAGTCCCCAATGCATGCTGGTCACGAGTAAAACCCTCACCTCCCCCCTCACCTGAACTTCGGATGTGGTCGGATGAAATGGGACTGAAGTTAGGTCTTGAACGCCCTGATGGACGAGTTCTTGGAGGAGAAATGGTCACTGCTGGGATGGATCCTTATTCCCAGCGTTATGGAGGGCATCAATTCGGCTCATGGGCGAATCAACTCGGAGATGGAAGAGCCATTACATTAGGTGAACTTCAGTTGGAAGATGAAGTCGTTGAATTACAACTCAAAGGAGCAGGCCACACGCCCTACTCGCGTTTTGCAGATGGTAAAGCCGTCCTTCGCTCTTCACTTCGTGAATTTCTTTGCAGTGAAGCAATGCAGCATTTGGGCGTACCTACCACCAGAGCGCTTTCATTGGTAACCACAGGGGAACAAGTCGTGCGTGATGTCCTCTACAACGGCAATCCAGCCCCGGAAGATGGAGCGGTTGTATGTCGAGTAGCACCTAGTTTTCTTCGGTTTGGAAGTTACCAAATCCACACCGCTAACGGAGATCATGAAACCTTGCAAGCACTTGTAAGCCATACATTGAGGCATCACTTTCCAAACCATTCCGCTGAAGATGATGGTTCTCGCGTCAGATGGCTATCACACATTGCTGAGCAAACAGCTGTCATGATTTCACATTGGATGCGAGTAGGTTTTGTCCACGGAGTCATGAACACCGATAACATGTCCATACACGGATTAACTATTGATTACGGCCCTTATGGCTGGTTGGAAGATTACAACCCAGGATGGACACCAAATACTACCGATGCTGGAAGAAGTCGGTATTGCTACGGTCAGCAACCCCAAATTGGAGCCTGGAACGTTGCACGCCTTCTTGAGGCAATGGTCCCGCTGATGGATGACCCAGAACTCCTCCACGATGTATTGGAGGCCTACACGGTCAAATTTGCACAACTGCACAACACAATGTGGGCGAACAAACTCGGATTTCGAAACTGGATTGAAGATGATGAGGCACTGGTTAGAGATTTGAATGCATTATTGCAAAGAGTTGAAACGGACATGACAATATTTTTCCGACTTCTTTCTTCAATTGAAACACCATCTATTGAACTGTTAGAGGACGCGTTCTACGACCCTTTGACCATACCAAAAGATGCATGGGGCGAATGGCTTCTGCGATGGTGGGAGCGTACTGGCCAAAGTCCAAACCGTCAAACAATGCTCGAAAATAATCCAAAGTATGTCTTGAGAAACTGGATGGCCCAACTTGCGATTGATGCTGCTGAAGAGGGTGACTTCTCTGTTGCTGAAGAACTCCATACCCTTCTCAAAGATCCATATTCAGAACAACCTCAATTTGAGGCAATGTGGTTTCAAAAGCGACCGGAGTGGGCACGTCACCGCGTAGGTTGTTCAATGCTCTCTTGCTCGAGTTGAACGAACTGAGATGTTTCCAGTGAAATCAAGCGTTTCGTGTGAAGGCTTGAATTCCAGTGATGTAACGACCAAGAATAAGGTTGTGAATGTCATGTGTTCCTTCATAGGTTTTGACCGACTCTAGATTAGCCATGTGGCGCATAATTGGGTATTCGTCAAGGATTCCATTGGCACCGTGGATGTCCCGAGAGACGCGTGCTATTTCCAAAGCGATGTCAACGTTATTCATTTTCGCTAGAGATATTTGCTCGGGGAACCAAGTTCCATCGTCCTTTTTCTTACCGAGGTGGTAGGCGAGGAGTTGTCCTTTTGTGATTTCCCTTAGCATCCAGGCCAATTTGTTTTGAATCAGTTGGTACGATGCAATTGGATGATCAAATTGAATTCGTGAAAGTGCGTATGTTTTCGAACTGTGGAAACAAGCCATTGCGGAACCAAGGGCACCCCATGAGATACCGTATCGGGCGTTGTTTAGGCACGAGAATGGGCCACGAAGACCTTTGACATCTGGGAGCATACGGTCTTTTGGAATCTTACAATCCTGGAAGACCAGTTCGCTGGTTACGCTTGCTTTCAGTGAGTGCTTGCCTTTCATTTCAGGAGCAGTGAATCCTTCATCGCCCTTCTCAACGATGAAGCCACGGATGACGCCGTCAAGTTTTGCCCAAACCACAGCTACATCAGCGATGGTTCCGTTGGTGATCCACATCTTGGCCCCGTTGAGGAGGTAATGGTCGCCTTTGTCTTCCGCCTTAGTAATCATATCACCTGGGTTTGAACCGTAATCAGGTTCGGTTAGTCCGAAGCATCCAACCCATTCGCCGGAGGCCATCTTTGGCAGGTAATGTTCCTTCTGTTCTTCGCTTCCAAAATCCCATATTGGATACATCGCAAGGGATCCTTGCACAGAGGCGAAAGAACGGAGTCCACTGTCCCCACGTTCAAGTTCTTGGCAAATCAAACCATATGCGACGTAAGAAAGGCCCGGGCACCCATAGCCTTTGAGCGGAGCACCGAGGACTCCCATCTCGCCTAGGGCAACTCGCCATTCGTCAAGAAAGACACCGTCTTCGCATGCTTGCTCAATTTTTGGAATGACTTCTTCGTCAACCCACTCTCGAACCAAATCCCGAATCATAATTTCTTCTTCGGTCAGTAGGCTTTCTATATCGTAGAAATCTAATCCTTCAAACGGCTCCATAGCAGTCTCCCTCAGCATGATGGCTACGCGCGTGCTTCATCAACATAACCCTTCATCCGGAAAGGATTATTTGCTTTTTTTCTTAGGGAAACGCCACTGTTTGTACTTGCGTTGAAGCCATGTACTGTTCATGTAAACAAGTCCAAGAATGACACCGGGTACGGAAACTGCAACGGCACCAAGCACGAGTACTGTCATGATGTTTGCATCGACTTCTTCAAGGAGCGGGGAGAAGGCAACGATATTGCCAAATTCGGTTACAATGAATCCTTTGTTCATACCGGTCTCCCAAATCACGCTGATTGTCCTACCAGCAATAACAGAATCCCACTCAGCCGCATCTTCCGCCATGAGAACCGTGAATGCTTCGCTGGTTTTTGGTTCATAACGAAGCAGCGAAAACGGAGCCATGTGGACCAGACTTGAGCCATCATGGCCTACAGTTACATCGATTTGTTCTCCAGAAGATAAATCAAACATCAATGTTTCTTTCCCGTAGGATTGACTCGCATCGATGGTATTGATGCGGAGGGCTTTGCTACGAAGTCCACTAGCAAACGCAACACATTCGTTCAAGGTGATGTCTGAACACTCAACTCCAACCCAAGTTTCGGTGACCGTCCCAGACATCCAAGTCAATTTATGGTCTCGGTCAATAACACCAATACCGTCCTCAAGACTTGACACGAAGCATACGTTGTAGTTGGGATTGGGGTGGCAGGAAATATCTGTGATTTGACTCGTACTCGTGGAATTGAGGGATTGAAAGCCAGTATGCTCTGCAAACTTCCAAAGGGTTCCATCTTCAGAACCAACGTAAGCGTAGTCTCCTGCTGACCGCCAGTCTACAGCAGAAAGGTCGTAGCCCAATACTGAGAAAGAATCGTTGACAAATGTGACGCCATGGTCGAATGTATCATAGCGAAGAGCAAGTCCTTCTCCACCCATCAAAAGTGCAGTGTTGCCCCGTGGATGCCATGCAACATCTTGAACGGTTGAATCACGAGCGGTTAGTAGTTCAATATCCTTGGACCGATCGTCAGCCGCTGTAGCTGAAAGAACGCGAGCATACCCGTTAATTCCTGCGATAAGAACCGAGGAACCATCCGGAGAAACTTCGCCTACTTTTATTCCCAAATCGGTCTCTCCTAAAACTCCAGCATCGCTTAACTCAATACGCGTGACCGCTTCAGCTGAAACTGTTGGTATGAGGAATAAGAGAAGAACGAAGAGTGCAAACTTGCGTACGCCCATACCCCGATGCACCAGCCCATGTATCAAAGTCTCTCCGACGAAATATGCCCCTTCACTATCCCGTCATTTCAGCAAGTTGAACGGTGATGCTTATGTCAAAGGTGTGCTTCGCTAAACCATGGAGCGATTTGCTGTAAAGAGAGGCGTGCAAAAGACGATGGGCGGAAATGCAGGGTTGGCAAAACTCGCAACCCAATATTTTGAAAACATCAATGTGGACGCCGATGGCGTATTCACGGGCTCATACGGACTTTTGGTGATGGTTCAAGGGTCCTTTGACGCAGCAGGTAAACTCGCAGTTGATGTAGAACAGCTCAAAGGAAGCGCTCTTGGCGAATTCCTAGAAGGAGAAAATGGCCGGGAGATGGCCATGGAATCCCGCCGCCGGTGGTCTGGATTTTTGGACGAAGCTACGGGATACTCTGCAAAACAACGTGGGGACAAGGCTAAGGAAGAAGCAAAGAAGTTCTCAAAAGCTAAATCCGCTATCAAAATGGCTCATAAAGCCATGGAACTAATGGATGTCTCCGCAGAAACACAAGCAAAGGCACACGAACTTATCGAGAAGTTGCAAGGCATGGTTGACGCGGGAACTCCTCCGTCTGAAGGCCAAGTCAAGAAACTAAACGACCTCTTTTGAGGGTGATTCTATGGCAGCAGAGAATCCATTGGATGCTTTTATGGAGCGGATTCCTGAAATCAATGAACTTTCCTCAGAGAAGAAAGAACGGCTTGGAATGATCGTTGGTCACGTTGACGAAGTAGTTGGATTAGAGCATCTCGTGAAGTGTTTGACTGAAGACACCTCAACATCCGGAGACGGTATTATCCGATGTTATGTTGGATTTGAACCAAGTGGAAAGGCTCACATCGGCTGGAAGGTACTGTCGCTCCAACTACGTAGAATGCTCGACGCAGATACCAACGTTCTCGTCTTCCTAGCCGACTGGCACGCATGGGTGAATGACAAATTCGGAGGCGATATGGATGCAATCCAGACCACTGCACGGTACATGGAGGAGACCTTTAGGGCCCTCTTGGGTAACCCTCCAGAGGGACCCGGACCTGGACAACTCCAGTTCAAGTGGGCAAGCGAAGTAATGGAATCCAGCGAGTACTGGGCCCGTGTCCTACGCTGTTCAAAGGGAGCCACGCTGGCTATGGTCCGCAAGACGTTTACCATCATGGGTAGGGACGAGGCTTCTTCAGACCATGACCTCTCAAAATTCTACTATCCCGCTATGCAGGCCGCTGATATATTCGAAATGAACATTGACATTGCAATCGGAGGCATGGACCAACGAAAGGCTCACATGTTCATGAGAGATGTTGCCTCGAAGTATGGATGGGAAAAGGCAACTTGCCTCCACACCCCTATCATTTCATCACTCAAAGCATCTGGTAGTCGGATGGAATCCTTTGACCACAAAATGTCGAAATCTGACCCTGCAGGCGCGCTGCTTCTTCACGACACCCATGAACGAATTCGTAAGAAAATGCGAAAAGCATACTTGGACCCTGAAGATCAAAACTCACCTGTTTACGAACTTGCCGAACACATTGTACTGCCCGAGTTCGGAGAAATAGTGGTGACACCTGACCCGCGGTTCGGAGAACCGAGTACATGGACTACCCTTGAGGCATTCAAAGAAGCAGTGACTAACGGCACCTTGCACCCACTTGACGCAAAATTTGGAGTTGCTGATGGACTTGCAAAAGGTTTGCAATCTGTTGAGGCATATTTTGATGCAAATCCTGACGCCCTTAACGCCGTTACTGCACTTATGCAAGCATAAACCTACTTAGTATCAATAATAGGTAAGGGTTCGACGCTGATGACGTCTATTGAGAGCAAACGGCGTGTATCTTTAGCAAAGTTTCGGGTCGGAATGGGTTGTACTCTGAGAATACCGTTGACTCGCATGAAGGATGAACTCTCTACATCACCCACGAGGTCATCAGACAGTGTCCCGATTAATTCGAATTTTGCTGAGCACTGAATCAAATGGTGATCCTTGTTGTAACTGATTTGCCGCATTGATACGTCTTGAACATCTTCATAATAGCACTCATCAATTAACATTCGGAAATTAGGCCGAGGATAGAAGTGAGCGATTGGAATATCCTTCGTGTCTATAGCATCCAACGATTTTTGAAGACAAATACCGCAAACGCTCGGACTTTCCCGCTCCCTAGCCCTACGCTGTTTTACTTCTGTCGGAGTTCCACAATCCCTGCATTTGTAACTCGCCGACTTGAGCCAGCCGTATGGATGAGATACGTGGGCAATTTTCACATCTACGTAGAGAAGCCTGTCTCGGTCTCGCATTCGAAGTTCATCCATGGTTCGATGGTAGTTTTCGCTCAAATTCACGACCCTGACAACCGGACGAGTAAGAACTCCATTTTGGTCAAATTGTTCCTTCAAGACCTTGTCACCCATAGAGAGGGTCCTTGCTGGATTGAGGTGGAATTCAGTTTTGAGGAACTTATCTTTCGCCATGACATCGTGTTGTACTTCAAAGCCGAACACATTCATTTCCAGGCCCTCTAAGTCCTTAATTTCAGCCGAATACTCCTTTTCGAATAGGATTCGCCATGCTGCAAGCAAGTTCTGATCTTTCTCACCGAGGTCAATGGGTTCTTCTGCTGGCATGGAATTCTACCGCTTTGTTGAAGGTTCATAGTCTTGGCGGATTGACATCAAACTTGGCCCACCAAATCAGGCCATCTTTGACCCATATGCAACGGTGACAAGGTTCATGAATTGGATGCCGGTGGTTCATCCATCCGTACTCGGATGAGTGACCCCCATGCCAACCATTGTCGTCCTTGTAAAGCAAGTCCCTGATACCAACGCCAAGATAGCCATCAACGGCCAAACCGTTGACTTGTCTGCTGTGAAAATGGTCATGAGCCCCTATGATGAATTTGCGCTAGAAACTGCGCTACTCCACAAAGAAGCCGCTGGTGGCGAAGTAACCGCCTTGACGGTTGGAGGACCAGCGTCAGAAAAAATCCTCAAGGATGCAAAGGCCATGGGAGTCGACAATATTGTTCGTATTGAATCATCGGATTCAATGGACACCAATGCTCTACAAACAGTGCTCAAAGAAGCCATTTCTAGCCTCGGTGCTGAAGTGGTCTACTGTGGGAAATCCGCTGCAGATACCGGCGCCGGCTCAACAGGACCCGGTGTAGCCGAGCGCCTCGGCTGGTCCTCAGCCTCAAATGTAATCTCTGCAAGTTTCGACGGTGGCCTTTCGGTTACCGCCCCTGGTAACGGTGGCAATGTCCGCCTCGATGTACCACTTCCAGCAGTTGTGTCGTGCGACAAGGGAAGTTTCAAAGTTCGAAAGGCAAACATCAAGGGAATAATGCAAGCAAAGAAAGCTGCTGTAGATGTTCGCACAATTGAAGCACCTCCCTCCACGGCTACCGTCGTAAGCCAATCCCTCCCTCCCGCAAAACCTGCAGGAAAGTCCTACCAAGGTGGCCAAGCAGCTGCAGAAGTAGCACAACTGCTCCGGGATGAGGCCAACGTATTGTGAAGTGATACCATGAGTGAAACGATTGTAATTGCAGAAATGAACAACAACACCATCCATCCAAGCACTGCTGAACTCGTAGCAGCTGCCTGTGCACTTGGAGCAGAACCAACACTTATTGTGCCCTGTACTGATGCTGGAGCAGCAGATAGCGCTACTTCTTGGTCCGGAATCTCCGGCCTTATTGCAGCGAAATCCGCTGCTTTCGAAAACTATGACGCCGCCGGATGGGCATCCGCTCTAGATGCAATCATGCCTCAGGGAACCATCGTTACCGGAGCGTCACCTCAGTCAAAGGACTTGGCAGCACGAATCGCGGCTCGCCGCAACCTCCCTGTCGTACAGGACGTAGTGAAGATCGAGGGTAACCACGTGACATCACCGGTCTACTCCGGAAAGGCCATGCAAACCGTAGCACTTGGCAGCGCCAGTGTGGTCTCGGTTCGTTCCAACGTGTTCACGCCTGTCCAAGAAGGAGGGCAAACCAGCGTTTCCGTCGTTGATACAACGGGAGATGTAGCGACCTCAGTACAAGAATTCATGGCTCGAGCATCTGAACGCCTTGATGTTTCTGAAGCAAATATCGTCATCTCCGGAGGACGTGGTATGGGCTCACCAGACAACTTCACTCACCTTGAAGCAGTTGCTGACACCATCGGGGCAGCAGTCGGAGCCTCCCGTGCTGCAGTAGATACGTGGGAAGCAATTCCACACTCCATGCAAGTTGGACAAACGGGAAAAACTGTCAACCCCAACCTCTACATCGCAGTTGGAATATCAGGAGCCATTCAGCACCTTGCTGGAATGCGTTCCTCAAGATACATTGTCGCCATCAACAAAGATGCTGACGCACCAATCTTCAAGCATGCTGACTATGGAATCGTCGCAACATGGGAAGAAGCACTTCCGGTACTACAAGCGCAGTTCCAGACTATGATGGGCTGATCAAGCGTACTTACCAAAACCGTACACGCCGCTTCCGGCTTGGTCCCCAACAAATGGGTTTGATGCTCTTTCTTGACCAATTGTTGTCAATGGACCGTGCCCCGGATGGACGACAGTGTCCAATTCCAACGGCCATAATTGTGTGTGGATTGAGGATGCAAGGAGCTCAAAGTCGCCACCAGAATGCGGGATGTCGGTTCTGCCAACTGAACCAGCAAACAACGTATCTCCTACGAAAATATGATTCGGTGCACCGTTGACTTCCACGAGTAAACAGCATCCCCCAAGTGTATGACCTGGCGTATGGAGTGCTTGAAGCGAGATAGAGCCAAATGAATGCCATTGTGAGGCAACGAGTGCTTCGTCTGCTACTGCAGGCACCGGTAGTTGAAGCCCGTAACGCATTCCAGATGTTTGTGCCAGAGTTTGAAGCATTGTATCGTCTGGATGTAAGAACCAATCTACTCCGTAGTGAGCCTTGAGAACCGGAATGAAACCGCTGTGGTCAAAATGAGCATGTGTATTGACCAAAGCCACAACCTTCCGCTTGGGAATGCCTGCCTCGGAGGCTTCTTCCGGCGTGCTAGGGCCTGTTGACCAATCTGGTCCGCTTCCAGAAAATGATTCAATCCAGTCGATAAGGCGTTGAGGTTCATCGCCGCCGTCTATGATGATGGTGTCTCCTGTTTTAGAATCTGTAACCACTGAACACCGCATCTGAAGTGGACCAACAAAGAAATTCTCAATCCAAGGATTTGTGAGGGCCATAGCCTCTCGGAGGTGGAGGTCCTTCATGAGGTTGAGCCTTCCAAAACTGTAACTGTAAGCCGGTCTGAAGTCCATCCACCTTGCTGGTCAACAACGCGTAACTCAAACGAGTGAACGCCAAGTGGTAATTTCAATCGGACCTGTGAGGTTGTTGCAATTTCTCTTCCGGAGGCTTCAATCCATGACCATGATTTTACTTGCTGATGGGGGTCAAACGTTCCGTTACCGTTCAACAATACCACGCAGGTTCCATCATCATCCGCTCTTAGGCGCTGGTCGTCTCCTGCTGATGCTTGTGGTTTGAGGATTTCATCATGCTGAGATGACAGGGCCTCGAACAACTCATCCTCATCCTCTTGCATCAACATGGATTCGGTGGGGTTGTTGAGTGCGTCTAACAAATCGGATTCATCAGCCATTAACGAAGATTGAGGTTCTGACGTCGGACTGATGTCGTTGGACATTGCATTCAGAAGAAGGTCCAGCTCCCCGTTGTTCATCTCTTGAGTATTCATTGATTCCCGTTCCGTTTCGGTAAGAAGAGCAAGAACGTCGTCATCGTTCCCGTTGTAGAGTTCTTCAGCATTCAGCCCCATGGATTCAGATGTTGTGGTAAACCACAGCGATAATTCTGTAGGGTCCATTTCAATCAGTTCTCCCTTTAGGTCAATCCATCCGATAGGTTCTGCGTCGGTGTAATCATTTTGATCATCACCTGCAAAATAAATACGCCCTCGTTGACGATCTGTGTGAAGCCATTGCGCCATTCCTTGATGCTCCACCTTCCAGACTGGACCGTTAGCGTCTATTCCATGAATGAAGAACCAAGAACTTGCGGCAACAGTCCCCTGCGTGTGAACTAAGGAAAAAATGGGATGTTGAGTTTCCATTATGAGTTTTAGCGAACCGTCTTCTTGGAGATGATGAACCTCCCCATTATCAAATCCAAGGTAGGAGCCCACCGCCCCTGTGCAGGATGTAAGTAGTCGCATACGTAATTCATCACGAAGAATAAGTTCACCCTTCGACCATAATTCAAGTTCAATGGCTTCCTCATCACCAGCAACCAACGCGTGTCCTTCCCGAGTCAAGAAAAAGTTACCCTGTTCAGTCAACCCCATGCCGGTAATTCGCTCTCCAATCGTCCCTCGCATGGGTCGTGACCATAGAATTGCATCCTCGTCAAGACAATGCACTGCTCCGTTTTGCTGTGCAATGTAGATGCTGTCACCTGAAGCGTCCATCATGATGATGTCCTCAAATCCAAATTTAGAGGACAAAGATGAGACTGTTTGCCCATCTTTTACAGAGAGAAGTTGTCCAAGGCCGTCCAAAACTACCAAACATTGACCCCAAGGAACACATTGTACCACCCCAGCATCTATGGCTTGCTGCCCCAAAATACTGCCCTCTAAATCATAGAATACAAGGCCGTCAATTTCATCGCCAACAACCAATTGATTGCGATGAAACTGCAGAGAGGATACATCATTTCTATGCTCAAAAACCGAGGTCATCTTGCATTGGTCATTCTCGTCAAGAATGGCGATATGTATTCGCCTTGTGCCTTCAACCCAAGTAAGATGTGCGGTCGCTTCATCAAACATCAGATGGCTTACCTTCCCTTCGGATTCAACCAATCGAGAAGCGCCACGTGTGAAGAGCATGGAAGGTGCTGTGCTACACCTTAGAAAAGGCCTCGCACAAGTTGGGCAAGTACGCGGTCTCAGTTTTCTTCATCGTTGTGGAGATCGATGACGGCATCATCATCATGGGACTGATTTTTAGCAGCATCATTTCGGGCGAAATCAAGTCGGTCGAGGTATGCTTTGTCAATGTCGCCGGTAACATAATCGCCATCAAAACAACTTGAATCAAAGCGGTCAATTCCTGCCTGGTCATTCCAGGTAACATCCACTAAGTCTTCCAATGTTTGGTAAAACAAGCGGTCTGCGCCGATGACATCGCCAATCTCTTCAACAGTTTTTCCGTCGGCAATGAATTCATTCACTGCCGGCATGTCAATGCCGTAGACATTTGGATGGCGAACTGGTGGAGCGGCTGAAGCGAAGTAGACTTTAGCTGCACCAACTTCACGCGCCATTTCAATGATTTGAGCACTCGTCGTGCCGCGAACGATTGAATCGTCAACCAAAAGAACGTTTTTGCCCTTGAATTCGTGTTCAATGGCGTTTAATTTACGCCGTACTGACTTTTCGCGCAATGCTTGACCGGGCATGATAAATGTCCTCCCAACGTAACGATTCTTGACAAAGCCTTCTCGGTAAGGCAGGTCCAATGAATTGGCCATTTGCAAGGCTGCAATTCTTCCAGAGTCTGGGATTGGGATCACAGCGTCAATGTCATGGTCTGGCCATTCTTCTAGAAGACGTTCTGCGAGTCGTTGCCCCTGATTTAGACGAGCCTGGTATACGGAAATTCCGTCAATGACAGAATCTGGCCTAGCAAAATAAACGAATTCAAAGATACAAGGTGAATAGGAACGCTTTGGAGCACACTGGCGGGTGAAAAGATGTCCCGATGAACTGATGAAAATCGCCTCACCTGGAGCCACATCACGAATAACATCGAACCCAAGAGCCGTCAAGGCTACCGATTCACTCGCCACCATGTACTCTTCTTCCCCTTCGACTTCTCGCTTTCCGAAGACAAGCGGACGAATGCCATTTGGGTCTCGGAATGCCAGCACTCCGTAACCAGATATGACGGAAATGCATGCATAACCACCACGAACGTGTTCGTGAAGAGCGGATACTGCACCAAAAATTGTTTCAATATTGATGTGAGGATTTCCTTCAATTTTGAGGGCACGTGAGCGATGTCCGATTTCAACGGCTAACATGTTCAACAACAATTCAGAATCACTGGTAGTGTTGATGTGTCGCATGTACTCATCACGTAGCATGATCGCCAATTCATCGGCGTTGGTCAAATTCCCATTGTGAGCAAGAGCGATACCGTAAGGCGAATTGACATAGAATGGTTGGGCTTCTGCCCGAGAGGACGACCCAGCAGTAGGGTACCTTACATGGCCAATTCCAACATTGCCTTGTAACCTCATCATGTGGCGTTTAAAGAAAATGTCAGAAACCAATCCATTTGATTTCCGAAGACGGAAATTGCTCTCGTAATCAGTAACGATTCCAGCGGCATCTTGACCGCGATGTTGGAGTACTGTTAAGCCGTCATACAGCAATTGATTCACATGAAATCCTTGCCGACCAACTAGACCGATTATACCGCACATGGTGTCGCCTCATCGCTACTAAGCCATGCCTGCTTCTTATCGTTGCGATTGATTCGCAAGAATCAAGCCTTAGGACGGTGAGATTTCTTGGACCAGTTGAATTTACGCATTCGTGCGGTTTCGCCGTATCCACAGGAAGAACAGACCTTCTTTTGCTTGTGATATGCGTTGCGGCCACAGCGGCGGCAACGTAGGTGAGTGGTCTTCTGACGCTTTCCCATTGACGGTGTACCCTTGGACATTTAACCACCCTGTGGAGCAGTCCACCGACCTCTTCCTTATGAAATCAACGGCAGAGCATCCGGTGAACGAATTACTCTTCCTCGCTGAAAATATGTTGCTTAGCAGGGCTGTTCATGAGTGAAGCGAAGGAAATACCACCAACCAAAAGGGCGCTGATAAAGACGGCAATAAGTGTCGTCGAGAACCGAATGATATTCGAAAGAACCTGTGCACGAATTGACCCGTTTGCCTCCATGAGCAAATCTCCTTGGGAGAGAAACATGAACGAAACCATGACGCCGACAAGAGCCGCTCCAAGCATACCAACTAAGGGTGCAATTGGCCGTTTACGCTTATCGCCGTAAACAAAGAGGGAGAAGAGGAGTACAAACGATGCAATCGTGTACGAGGTGAGAAGTGAATTGGCAAAACGTATGAATGCGCCGTTGGTGACATGCCCGTGTAGCGCAAGAGCGAGGCCGCAAAGAACCAACGGGAAGAACAGGAAGCTAGCCCCCAATACCAAAAGGCTGGCACGAGGTTCTTGGTCACTCATCCAAGGAACCCCCGTCCGTGTGAGCAGCAATGATTTCCGCCGCAAGAGTAAGTTCATCCTTCGTAGGCGCAGGTAATCGGGAAGGCTCAGGAAGTTGAGATTCGTAGAAAGCAATCACAAAGGCGAACATGAGAATGGCTAAACTAAATCCGACCAACATGCCGAATACATCTGCTCCGGCCAGCCAGAACTCATGAGCAAATTGTGTTGCACTGACATTGGGTCCATCAAACGCAAAGCCAAGGAGGACCAAACTGACCAGCATCACCAAAACTACGGTGAGCAATCGTTGCTCTTGGACGCGGTTAACTCCAACCTGGCGCGTCAACATAATCGCCCCTGTTGCCAATCCACTCGAGACCAAGAGCGTTGTACTCCAGAAGATAAACCAATAGCCGTTTACCTCGTTTGGATATGTTGGCGTCAAGATCCACCAGTGCATCCCCTCAAACCAAATGACGCCGAGCATGATCATAATGATTCCACTCCGGCGCTCGGATGCAGAGAGACGCCCGATAGGGACGTTGCCTGAAAAAGAAAGGTTGTAAATGCCGACGGCGATGAGGGCAGTCGGCCCGACAATACTTCCGATAAAATGACCAAAACTACTCGACGGTGAAAATGGGATGGTCCATGGAGCCAACAGAATTGCAAGAAGGCCGACTCCAACAAGAATTTGTCCGGCGCGACCGGTCGCACTTGACTTTGTAAAGAGGAACATCAAAGCCCCCATGACGGTGATGAACCCCGGCACCCAGAAGAAAAAGAAGGCCAGTACCGTCTCTTCCATACCACAGCCAGTGCGAAAAACCTTATGAATAATCCCTTGAGCATTTACGCAGTGAGCCGATTATTCACAGAAACGATGTCGGCAGCCATAAATACCCGACCTCTGTGGGCTGACTGCTTAGGTGTTACATATGGTAAAGCGACCCCGACAAGTCAAGCGCTACAGTCCTTCTGCTGGCAAGCATACCATGCACACCGTTGAGCGCGTTAAGAAGCGACGCGCCTCCGAACTTCGCTGGGGTCAGCGTCGTTTCCGTCGTGTCATGGCTGGATACCGTGGTTTCCCACGTCCAAAGCCTGACGGTCGCGAAAAGCCAACCAAGCGAGTCAATATTCTCTACCGGTGCACTGAAACTGGCAAAGCCCACTATGCTCCGTGCAAGCGTGCTAAGAAATTCGAATTGGTTGACAAGTGAGGTGTAAAAGATGACAAACAGTTTCCTAAAAGTGAGTTGCCGAGATTGCGGTAACGAATCAACGATCTTTTCCCGCGCCACCACTGCAATCGCATGCGATGTTTGCAGTGCAACCTTGACCAAACCCTCTGGCGGAAAGGCAGAGTTGGTCGGATGTACCGTTGTTGAAGCGCTTGAATGAGGAGGCTGAGCCTCCCATGAGTACCAATCCTGTCGCACCCCCCGATGAAGGGGAGCTTGTTGTTGCTACTGTCAAGAATGTTAAACAAAACGGCGCCTACGTCGACCTTGACGAATTCCCCGGCATTGAAGGATTCATTTTCATTGGCGAAATCGCAAGTGGATGGGTCAAAAACATACGAGGATTTGTTCGTGAAGGCCAGCGCCTGATTTGCAAAGTAATGCGAACTCGTAAAGATGGGAGTTCATTGGAACTTTCTCTCAAATCCGTTTCAGAAGAACGACGACGTGCTCGTCTTCAAGAGTGGAAGAACGAACAAAGAGCACACCAACTCCTCAAGGTTCTGGGCGAAAAGGTCTCATGGACTCCTGAACAAATCCAAGCGCAAGGCCACGAACTCATCGACGCATTTGGCACTCTCTATGCTGCCTTTGAAGAAGCAGCCATGCAGGAAAACGGTTTGACAAACGCTGGATTTGAAGGCGATTGGATCGCTCCTTTTATTGAAATAGCAATTGAAAACATTATTCCCGCCTTTGTAGAACTAAGAGGCATCCTAACGCTGAGCATCAACAACACACAAGGTGTTTCAGTGATTCGGGAAGCACTACTTTCTGCTGAATCTTTGTCAAACACTGAAGAAGAAACCGAAGTCAAGTGTTTTTATGACGGAGCACCATCCTATCGCCTTGAACTCCGAGCACCGGATTTCAAAATTGCAGAAACCCTTTGGGACCAAGCAACACGTTCGGTCATTGACCACATGGTGGCTGCAGGTGGAGAAGCAAACGCACAACGAGAGTGAATACAATGGCCCGTCAAATCCTACAACAGTGCCTAACCTGCCAAGCCTTTGGGCTTAGTACAACCTGCCCTCAATGTGGAGAGCGAGCTCAGGCTGCTGCCCCGTTAAAGTGGTCTCCTGAAGACCATAGAGCATCTCTGCGCCGCAAGATGAACGGTGTTGAGGAATCATCGTGGAGTGAGAATCTTCCAACCCTTCCATCATTGAAGGTCATGATGGACACCGCTGCTGAAGAAGAAGAGTGAAGCGGCAACGGAGCATAGCCTCCAAACCCCTTTCTCAGTCACCCCTCATTACTCAAACATTATAGCGCGCTTTGACTCGTTCGCGAGTTCATGACCCTTAGAATTGAATGGAGAAACGGCTCGTCTTCAATCGGCACTGATGAAGTGATGTTGCTTGCCTTCCCAGGAGTTGGCAACGTTGGCAAGGTTGCAATTGAGAGTTTGTGGAAACTGAACCCAACCGACGTCATTGCTCGACTCCATCCGTCAGGACTCCCCCCTCTTGCTAAATTAGACGAAGATGGTTTGCTCTCCCCGCCTCACCTAACACTTTCACGGGTACAAACTCAAAGCGGTACACGTCTGCTAACTCTCACTGGCCCATCACAACCCAATGATTCGAGTGCACAAAGTCAGATGGCGGAAGAATTAATGCTGTTTTTCCAAGAACAAGGCGTCAGTAATGTGATTGTTCTTGCTGGCATGGCGGACTCACCCGAACGTAAAGATACATTCATGATCGCAAGTTCTGCCAGCCATCGGATAGAAATGGAATCAATGGGGGTTGATGTCCGCAGAGATGAACCGAAAGCAGGAGCAATTGGAGTCGCTGCATTGATTGCCTCAATGGGGCCGTTATTCGGATTAAACACGAGTTGCGCCATTACCACAACAGTAGGAGCAAGCGGAGACATCCTCGCATCTCAGCGAATGATTGAACATCTTGACCGATGGTTTACTCTTGGATTGAAGCTTCCGCAGGAAGGAAACGAATGGCTTAAGCGTCGTTTAGAAGAGATTGCACCAAAGAAGAAAATGGATTTAGTAGCAGAAATGTCAGCGTCTCATGATGCGTTCTATATGTGATTGGGCCTCCTCAAAAAAAGTCAACCATTCAGATGAAGAGCGCCGAGAGAGGGATTTGAACCCCCGCGTCCAAGGGACAGTGGATTTCGAATCCACCGCAATACCGGGCTATGCGACCTCGGCTCTATCACAGGGCTTTAGCGCGACCGTCATAAGCATGATGATGCCTAGCCGCATCATGGAAGTACGGTTTCACGGAAGGGACGTCGAGATTTCAAGTTCGTTTGCACCTGGAACAACAGTTCGCGAAGCATTGCTTGCTTCAGAAATCCTCCCCTCCATGGTCATTGTGAGTTATGAGGGAACTGTTCTGCCCCACTCAACACGGCTCAACCAAGATATTGAATTGCTTGTCACAACCATCTCTTCAGGAGGTTGAGCGGTCAACTCGCTCAATGATTTGAAGCCGTGATTGCTTTGAATAATCTCCACGAACCTCAGTAGCCCAAGCATCGAGACCAAGGTTAGCAATGACCACGATATCGCCAACTTCAACCATGCCAAATTGATTGTTCCAATCGTCGAACCAACCTTCAACCTTCATGGCCCCAGTATGGTCCATCAACATCAAACCACGCCGCCGCCAGGTCTTTCCATTCCGACTCACTCCGCTCTTTTCATAGGTGTAAACGATCCGACCGCCTACATTTCTTCTCGCGTTATAAGCCATAAGGTCGTGAGAATCTTCATGTGGAGAATCATCCAATACGACACGAGCAAACGGGTCAATTTTCAGAACGATTTCTCCTTTCCAGTTTGTAGAGAAAATTGCATCTTCTACGAGAACCTCATCTCCTTTTTTCAGGCCATCTGGCCAAGTATTACCGCCATCACGATGATCGTGAGAAATAATATTGACATTTGCAAAATAGTGTCCCTGTTGAATGACTATTTTGGGTGGCTTTCCACCACTAGCGATGCTCACACTGAAGAGTTCACCCCGGATACTTGCACGTGGATTCAGCGAGCCTATTTCGTCAATGCGCGTCATTCCAGAAAATCCGGGCAATTGAAGCGATTCGGGTAGAGGTGCTTCATCTGAACCCCCACCAGCAGGACATACTTCGCTCCAATCACAGCGATCACATCGAACCATCTGAGGTGGCTCTTTTGGCTTACCTCCAGGAGCAAAGCCTCGCATTGGTGCAGGCTCTGGGGGGCATTCATCACGCGTTGGTTTTTCCTTCTTCAGGTCCACCCACATTTGTTGTAGTTCGCCCTCCATTGTTTGTAATTCCTCTATAGAGGGGGCATCTATGTGCTTGATTGAGGGGTGTCCCAAATACCAAATTTGGAGAGATGCAACGGTTTCAGAGCGCTCGTGGGTGATGTACCAAAGCATTGCATACATGCGGAGTTGGCGAACATAATCTCCAGAACGGTCGTTCGCACCAAGGCTGGCTTTCAAATCAACGATGGTGATTGCCCCATCCCAATTGTAGACCAGGTCGTATTCTCCCTGAAACCAATGGTCGGGGTGTATGGCGTTCATGGAAAATTTAGCAGCATCTGGATCAACAAACCATGGCCGAGAGACCTCCCATGACTCCAACCAGCTTGGGTCGCCGGAGCCAGCGAATGGGTGCCCACTGGAAAATGAGTCAAAGGAAAAGCCGTCTGGTGCCGGCCATTGAGGTCGTACTCCGTCACGCCATGACTGCAAACCAGGGCCTCCTTTTTCAGTAAAGCAACGTTCAACTTCATCGATATGGAAACGAAGCCCTGCTTTGGTCATCTCAAGACATCGGTTTGTGTCAACGCTCTTCCAATCACCTGCTTTCCTATCGTCCCCTTCCCATTCGAGCCGTACCCTCTCGAGAGCAACAGGGAGATGCCGTTCACATCTTGCCATAGCCCATTCAAGTAATTCCTCTTTTGAGGCAGGCACATCACGTTCGGCCAGCGGCATGAGCATCTGCGAAGGCCATCCAGTGGCCGTGTTACGGTCTGGAAGACCATCCTCGTCAAGAGGGGAAGGGTCGTGAGCATCCGAAGGAGCAGACGCGTGGATAAGTGCAGGAGATTCCCTCAAGACCCTACATACGGCTTCTTCCACTGCACGGCCTACAAAGAGAACCGGAATTTGCGGCATGCGGAATCGCAAGACTTTCTCATAATACCACAGCCGTGGACAGGCTTTGTAGGTGTTAACCTGACTTGCCGAGAGTCGCAAATAGGGGCCAACTGTGTCTGTAGTTGCATCTGCGAGTTGGACGGGCATAGAGGTAAACCTGAGCCCACCCCTTTTCAATTCTCACGCAAGGCTCCCTGCCTCATCATCGCAAGAACGTTGGTTCCATGCGAGTTTTCCTGGAATCTATTCGTAATTGAAGCAAACCTGAGCGCCATCCGATTTCTACACCAGTCATGGCCACTAAGGAACCCGGTTTCAAATTTAAAATTCGTTGATTGATACTGTTCCCAAAAGCGACAACTTCCGCCACATGAGTGCCGTCCCACAACATAAAGGCCACCATGCTCCATGGTTTCCCATCAATTCTACGACCACTCCGCCGTCGGATGGACAAAACATATCCTTTGACATTAGCTCGAGTGCGCAACAAACCGAGACGAGTTACCTCGATTGGATCGCCGTCCTCTACATCCTCAATTGGAATGATTTCAGTGCCCTTATCGACATAAAGTCTCGGTTGGTCCCTCCAAACCCCTGGAAGAGCATTGTGAACGAGAACATTTTTTTGTTCAATTTGGTGAAGAGTGGGAAATGAACCCGGTTCACTTTCCTCAAGCGCAATATGTTGAGTCCCTCCCACCAAAACTGCACCAAGAACCGGTTCAGAGAAATGATTTGGCAGCGGACCCCATGCACCTGAGAGTGTTCCTTTGACTGAAACCCTCCCCTGAATACTGGACAAGGGAGCATAGGGTGAGGAGATAGCGGGCAAGGAGAGTTCTGAAATCCATTGAAGCGATTCGTGAAGATTCCATTCGGACGACTCACTCCGAGAAACCTGACACCAGAAGCAACCAGCAGCCTCTCCCGAACATGCGGATTTGGGTGATGTCGGGAAGGCTACAACGCCTTCGGCGAGGCTTTGCATGGCGTGATGTTGTTCCATGTAGAATGCAGTAAGAGATTCAATCTCTACTTCGTTTGGAGGTGCATACAGGACCCGCTCGGGGCCAGAGAGGTACCAACCCTCCATACCGTCAACCCGCTCCCCGTCATGTGTTTGGGACCAGAGCCAAGAATAGAAGCGCAATTGATGCTCTAGAGATGCCGCAAAGGAAGATTCTGAAGAGCCCGATTTGATATCAACAATGCGTAGTGTACCGTCCCAACGTAGCACAAGGTCCAATTCACCAGAAGCCCAACCATCGGGACTGTAGAGGCGTTGAGGCTGGTGTACACGGGGGTCTTTGACCCAAGGCCGAGCACATTCCCAGGCCTCGTTCCAGGTTACTGGATCGCCTGGATTGGACCATGTTGGAGATTGTTCAATGTCCCATTGCCTCAAGTCCATGTCCGGTACTTTTTCTGAACGAGGAAAAACTGGAATTGTTCCCCAAGATGGCTCAGGTACAGAAAAGGGTTGACCACCACTTCTTCTTGTTTCGAGGTAAGGACCACCGTTTTCCTCAAAACACCGCTTTACTTCTTCTAAAAACAGTAGAAAGCCTCCGCGTATCCGTTCTACGAATGTTTCAAGGGCGACATCATCCCAAGACGCCCCGTCTTCTGTCCACAAACTATCATCCCAGTCCTTTCGCCCATCATCATGTGCTTTCTTAGCCTGAGTTTCAATATGCGGTTCGGCCCAATCAAGGAGTTCTTGTTCTGAATGAAGGAGAGGTGGGTGCATCATAAACAATTCACATAGAGCATCCTCAAGCACGATCCCCGCCACTTGCGATGGGCGAAGTGGGCCGTGCAAACCCACTTGATAAGCCAAAAACCACTGCTTTTCACAACGAAGGTACGTTGTCAAAGCGCTTGCAGAAAGCCGATTTCTTGAGCGGCCGAGAGGGCCACCAAGCGGCGGCTGACCTACTGGCATGGCAACCCCTCGGTCAACATGGTCATGAAGTGTGCTTTCCCATCATGCATCGTAAGAATAGTAATCACCAACGTTACGTTGTTCACGATCCTTTCTGCTCTCGCCCTTGTTAATTCGTGGTCGACGAGAATCGTGATCTCTTCGGAAGGTTACATTCACACTTGACAAAAAGCGATTCATTCCTTCTCGCAGGTCAAAGGGCCCAGTTGCCTTTCCTTGGACACCTCCTTCGCCTTCAAAGACAAGGAGAGAATCGGATACAATGTCAATGAAATAGACATCGTGATCAATGACAAAGGCTGACTTTTCATTGGCTTCCATGGTTCTACGGATAGCTTTAGCAGCCTCCATCCTCGCGTTTGCGTCCAAATGTGCTGAGGGTTCATCCAGGAGATAGAGGTCTGCATCTCTTCCCAAGCAAATGGCAATAGAAACCGCTTGGCGTTCCCCACCAGATAGTTTCTTGACACGCTTTGGCAGTAATTGGTCAACTCCCAAGGCGCGAATCACGTTGACATTGAATTCACCACTGCGCCACCGTGGACCGAGTTCACTATCAAGCCAAAGTTGAACTGAGCCGTCAATATCCACATCAATATGCTGAGGTTTGTATGAGATTTTTGCATCTGCAGTAACCCAGCCTCCGTCATATTCGTGCTCACCAGCGAGAAGTTTGATCATCGTAGTTTTGCCAGTACCGTTTGGCCCAACAACGCCAACTACTTCTGAGCGATGGACTGCGCCATCCCCGGATGTAAGTTTAAACTCACCTAATGTTTTCTCAAGACCACCCCAGCTTACGACTGGAGTTCCGATTTCTGCACTTCGGTCACGATGACGCAGGAATTTGATGGGCTTATCCCGAATTCGTACGTTCTCCTCGGGCAGGAATCCATCAAGATAGGAATTGATGGCTTGGCGAGTTGAGCGGGCAGGAGTAAAGATTCCAAATGCACCCTTTTTTCCATACACAATGTGAACCAAATCAGCAAGAACGTCCAGAACCGCTAAATCGTGTTCAATAACGATGACACGCTTTACTTCAGCAAGTTTTTGGATGATTCGAACGATTCGCATTCTTTCGTGAATGTCAAGATAGGATGAAGGCTCATCAAAGAAATACACGTCAACATCTCTGAGTATGGTTGCACAGATTGCCATACGTTGCAATTCACCACCTGAGAGTTGCTGGATGGTTCGATCAAGGAGGTGGTCAATTCCCAAATCTTCGGTGGTTTCAACCATAATATTGCGTTCATCGACTTTCGTCAACAATTCACGAACGGTTCCTTTGACCCGTTTTGGCAGACGATCCACGTTCTGTGGTTTGACTGCTACCCGAATGTTCCCTGCTTGAACAGCAATGAAGAAATCTCGTAACTCGCCACGAGGTAGAGATTCTATCACCGAATCCCATTCCGGTTCAGTATCCATCCAATCTCCTAAATTCGGAATGGTTCTTCCAGAAAGTGCATTGATTGCAGTAGACTTACCCATCCCGTTTGGCCCGAGGATTCCAACAACGCTTTCTTTGGAGGGCGTCGGGAGGCGAAACAAGCGAAATCCATTCATTGAGAATCGGTGAATCATATCCGATTCAAGTTCACTTGGTAGATTTTCAATGATCAACGCATCATGTGGGCACTTATTGATACAGATACCACAGCCGATACAGAGGCTTTCAGAAATGTGAGGCTTTCCGGTTTTATCGTCAAGAATGATGCATTCTTGTCCGTTGCGAACTGGGGGGCAAAAATCGTGGCACTCATCGTTGCACTTCTTCGGTTGACAATTGTCTTCCTTCAAAACTGCGACTCGCACCTCATCCCTCCTATGCTTTGCTTTTTGGCTAACGTATTTTGAATGACCGTTGAAAAAGCAGCCATGCCGCTCGCTTTCAGCGATTGGTTACGGCTTCAAATGAGACCCTTTAGGTGCTCATGTCCACGGATAAGGCGGACGGTACAAGGTGTAGGGAACTTCATGCTCGCCTTACGAAGTGCATCTCGGGCCGCGAGATAGTGCTGAGGGTGAACTTGAATCGAAATCACACGTTGCCCACGCTTGACACGAGCTGCTGTTCCGACATTCTTACCGAAAGCGCAACGCATTCCTTGAGAAACACGGTCTGCACCTGCACCAGTAGCCTGTTTGTTTTCACGCAGGATGTGGTGAGGGAAGGTGTGAATTCGTAGAGAGTATCCTTGAGTTCCTGCTTCCTTACGGATGGTGGAGTTGGATACAACACGGGCTGCTTCTAGAGCAGTGTGGCGAATTTGAACGTCGTTATCAGAACGGAGTTCAATGACGACTGGGAACTGCCCAGTTTCAGCGGCAACACGGTTTCCAACGTGATATTGATGAATACGGTTGTTTGGAACACCACCGATGTACTTACGACGAGTGTAAGCGGGACCTTTCAATCGGCGATACATTACTGCTGGTTTCCGTGCCATACATATGCCTCCAAGCATGCCTGCGACCGATGCTCCCCTTATGATATCTCCGCATTGGATGTTCCGACAGACGATGCCGAGTTTGAACCACATGTATTGGATAAAAGCCTTCATGGACTGATGGCCCTACCGGCATGTATGGCGAGCAGGTTGAAGGCACTCTTAGAGGAAGAGTCCGAACACCAGTGGCTCGCTATCGGGGTCTTTTTTGTCTTCATCCTTGTAGGTGCTTTTGCTATCGGGGGAACTGAGCACTTTGTCGGAGACCAACTCACGCCGATCACAGCGGAGCACGCCGGTGGATTGGTAATGGATATTGAATATTCCAACACCAACGACTCATACACGGCCCTGGTGTATGCTCCTAATGCTGGCTATCACATGTTTACTGAGCATCCAAGTGACAATTCATTGACTGCAATCTACAACCCCGATGGCGTGAATGAGGGCCGAAATGTGTCATTCCTCAAGACAATGCAAGATGGACACATGATGCTTTCAATCGAGAATAATGAACTTGTTGAATTGACTTCAAGGATACAGACCACGTTTGTATATTCTGATGCAAACGGGTCGTTTGCAATTTACGACGCAGCAGAAGATGACAGTGAAAACCTCCTTTTCCTCACCAAAGAAAGCCAAGGAACGTCATTCAGAGGCACAGTTGGACTCAATCCTACCGAGCCTATGTCCATGACATCGGGAATTCAATGGCAGCATATTGAGGCTCATTCCCCTGGACTTTGGATTGGAATTGGAATGCATACAACATCCGGAGCAGACGGGTCGAGCCCTGCCAGCCCTGAACCAACCCCCGCCATAGGATGGATTACTTGGGAGGGTGACAACCAAACACCTGTCATGAAGCGAGTCAAAACCTTCCCTAGCGGCCTCTTCCACTCCATTCAATCTGTTTCAGATGGAATCGTAATCGGGGGGACACACCTCAGCATCCATGTTGACGCACAAGGCGATTATTTCGAAGTTGACGCCCCATGTGCCATTGCTGTTGCTGACCAAGAAGGGTCGGTATGGTTCATCGGTGAGGCAGGAAGTTCAATGATTGCACAATGGACAGATGGTGAATTAAGAACACACCTCCTGAGCAAATCCATACCCATCTCGGCAAGTGTAGCAGGCTCTCAAGGTGACTTCGTACACTTCCATGGAATCAACGCAGCGGGGGAGCCAGCACAGTGGTCAATTGACATCCAAGCAAACGGTTCTATAGAGAACGGGAGAGGTTTCTTGAACCTTCTATTCATCCTCGCAGGCACGTTCCTTCTGGCAACGATGGCATGGTCTGCATTCAACAAAATGCGTGAATTTTGAACCGACCGACTTCCCTTCACTGAAGTTGCTCAAATGAACCGCTTTCTCAAGCCGAGGCGAGAACCTTCATGTGCCCTCGTCAACTTCCTCCGCATCTAGCGTAAGCAATGGAGGTGAAGGGCATGGCGAAAAGAGGGATGATGGACCAGTTCTTTGACATCAAAGAAGAGCACCCTGACACCATTCTGTTCTTCCGGATGGGTGATTTTTACGAACTGTTCCACGAGGATGCAGTTGTTGCGGCAGAAGTGTTGGGGCTTGCATTAACATCACGGGACAAGAATTCTGAAAATCCAATCCCTATGGCTGGATTCCCCTGGCACGGACTAGAAGACCACCTTCGAACCATGCTGCGGGCTGGGCACAAAGTAACCGTCGCTGAGCAAGAAGAAAACTTGCGAGAAGGAGCGAAACTCCTCGAGCGGGTTGTAACCCGCGTATTTACACCAGGGAGCTTGTATGAGGAGGGGCTTCTTGAGAGCGAGGAACGCTCCCTACTCGCTGCAACTGTACTTGACAACACGAGCGTTGGCCTCTGCATCCTCGATGCGTCTACGGGCCAAGCGTGGGCCAGCAGCCACGAAGGGTCTGATCGCTTCGTTCGTTTAATGGATGAACTGCAACGCTGGAACCCAACCGAATGGGTACTCCCGCCAAAAGATGCAGAGCACCCCGAATTGGGTAAGATTTTTTTGAACTTACAAGGAGTCATGGTTAGCCAGCATAAGACTTCCAAGCAACGAAGCAAAGAACGGTTGACCAAGATGCTCAATGTAGCCGACCTTGGCCATTTGGACATGGACCACGCCCCTATGGCACTTTCTGCAACAGGGCTGGCCGCAGACTATCTCGCAACGGTACACATCCAAGACGAGGTCCCGATTAGGGACGTGGAAATCGTAGAAGAAAAGGGCCATTTACTTCTTGACCAAACCACACTTAAGAATCTAGAACTCACTTCAACTCTGGCCGGAGAATATGACGGGAGCTTACTCTCCACCCTGAATAGGTGCAGAACTGCAATGGGAAGGAGACTGCTAAAAACTTGGATTCTCCACCCTCTTGCCTCATTGAGCGCCATTGATGCTCGTCATCAAGCAGTGGCCTCACTGTCCCGTTCAGCCCGAAGGCTTGACGGATTGAGGCAGTCTTTGAACGGTATGCGGGATATGGAGCGCCTTTCAACACAATTGTCATACAGCCGAAGCAATGCAAGAGATGTACTCGCTACTGCGCTGGCTCTTGAGCGAATGCCAGCAGTGATGCAATGGTGTCTGGATGCTGATGACCCACTGCTGAAACACCTTAGTACAGATTTGGATCATTTGTCTGAAATGGCTACTCTAATTCGCGGCACGTTGAGGGATGAATTACCTCTTGGATTGAGAGATGGGTCTCTTTTGAGGGAAGGAGTTGACCAAGAAATTGACCGTTTGAGAGAGGTCACATCACAAGGGAAAGCATGGTTCACTCAACTCGAATCAGATTTACGAGGTCAACTTGAAATTCCATCTCTAAAAGTTAGAATGAACCGCCAAATTGGCTGGTTTATTGAGGTCACGAAATCTCATGAAGAGAAGGTTCCCACAGAGTGGCGACGTAAGCAGCAGATGACAAACGGCTCCCGTTATACGACTGAAGAGTTGATTGAACGGGATGACCTTCTCCTTGGGGCTGATTCAAAACTTAAAGAACTTGAATATAGGAAATTCTTGGAGTTGAGGACATACTGCATTCAGCACGCGCCCGCACTGGCCGAAATTGCACGCAAGGTGGCTTCAATCGACGTGTTGCAATGCTTTGCATCAGTGAGTAGAGAACGTGGATGGACTCGTCCAGAAATGGTTGAACAAACTGCATTGAAACTTGAAGGTGCCCGACATCCCGTTCTTGAAACTCAATCTGGGTTTGTTCCGAACGATTTCAAAATGGATTCAAAACGAAAATTCTTGCTGATCACTGGGCCGAATATGGGAGGTAAATCGACATACCTCCGCACTGCAGCCCTCACAACTATTCTTGCCCAATCAGGGTGTTTTGTACCGGCAAAGAAAGCCAGAATCGGCCTGGTTGACCGAGTGTTCACCCGGGTGGGAGCGAGTGACGACCTCAAACGTGGCCGCTCAACCTTCATGATGGAAATGATTGAAGTGGCTCATATCCTCAAACGGGCTACAGAAAAATCCCTGATTCTTCTCGACGAAATCGGCAGGGGTACATCAACATTTGATGGACTATCTATCGCTTGGTCAGTTACTGAAGACCTTTGCGAGCGCGTTGGGTCAAGAACGCTTTTCGCCACCCATTACCATCAACTCATCGGCCTTGAAGGCCAAGTGAGCGGGCTCAACAACGTCCATGTCCAGGTTGCAAGCACTGATGGTGGCCTCAGATTCCTCCATACTGTTGCTGACGGCCCTTGTGATGAATCGTATGGAGTTCAGGTTGCTGCACTCGCTGGTTTGCCCAGAAATGTGGTAGAGCGGGCAACAGACCTGCTAGCGTTTTTGGAACAACAAGCGCAGGGTGCAAAAGCTGGGGAACAAGGAACTCCCCAATCAAGAGACCACGGGCAAGCAAGTCTGATGGGTTATTTCGCTGCGGCAGCAATGTCAACCTCTGAACCTGTTCAGGAAAAGCCACTTCCAAAGTACATCGAAACAATTCTCAGCATGTTGGACTCAACAAATATCGATGAATTATCACCAAGGCAGGCACTGGATGCACTCTACAGCCTGAAATCTACGCTGGAGGACGCATCATGAAACCGAGTCGCATCATTCAACTTGACGATACGACCATTGGCCATATCGCTGCGGGTGAAGTCGTAGAACGACCTGCCCAAGTGGTCAAGGAGTTGATCGAGAACAGTCTTGATGCTCATTCAACCGAAATAACGATTACAGTTGAACGAGGTGGTTTTGACCGCCTCATTGTGGAGGATAATGGCTCTGGAATTCATCCGGATGACCTTCCAAAAGCCCTCGATAGACATGCAACCTCAAAGTTACAATCAAAGAAGGATTTAGCGGAAATCAATTCACTCGGATTCAGAGGTGAGGCACTTGCAAGTATAGGCATGGTCGCCAGATTAGAGATTTCAAGTAGACCTCCCGCCATGGAAGGCGCTACAATCGTCATGGAAGACGGAGTTAAATCAACGCTCCAACCGATTGGGATGGGTGCTGGAACAAGAATAAGCGTTGAGCATCTCTTCCAAAACACACCGGCAAGACTTGCATTTCAGCGAAGGGCTGAGACTGAAACCTCTCGGATTGTTGACGTTGTCGTCAGCCATGCACTTGCACACCCCGAGACTGCATTTCACCTCAAAAGCGAAAACAGAAGCCTTCTCAATGTACCATCTACAGAGGATATGATGGACCGCTTGTATGACATTCTTGGCAGCCAAGCAAATGAAATGTTACCGTTGCAACAGCCAACTGAAGACCAAAACGCCCCTGGAGAAGAGCGCTGGGCGGGATGGATCAGTACGCCCGATATTACCCGTGGAAAAGGTGATGACATCCATGTTCTCATCAACGGTAGGCCTGTTGCTGCAGGTCCGTTTTTGCAGGCAGTTCGCAGAGGATACAAAACTCGACTCATGCAGGGGCGTCACCCCTTGGCGGTTCTCAACCTCACTTGCCCACCCGGAGAGGTAGACGTGAATGTTCATCCAACCAAACGGGAAGTACGACTTCGCCATTCCTGGCGAGTTCTTGAACGACTTGAGCGCTGTATTGCCCATTCACTCGAATCAATTCCTACTCAACCAGACGCAACGGGAGGAATACCTGAATTGCGAGGTCTTTCAGGAGGACAAAATGTAAAGTTGGTAGAAACTTACTTGACGCCCGAAGAAGATGTTTTCAAACCTGACGATGCAATACAGCAAGCTGCTGGCCTTACCGATACTGCCCCCGTCCAACCACCCACGTTACGAAGTGCTCCTCCTGCATGGGCCATTGCAGCAGGACAACAACTGGCGTTGACTGGAGAAATGGCTGAAGATGCACCGGCAAAAGAGAAGCCCCGTCCTGTATCCCATTCCCCACTCGGGCAGACGCTTCTGCCAACCGATGAAGAAAAACCGATTGCGCCGGCCCTATCATCTGCAGAACGTGCCTTACATCGTCATGCAGGAATGGGGGTACAACATTCACCTAGTGCAGAGGCGCCCCTTGAAGGTGTATTGAATGACCTTCCTCCAATGGAACCTCTTGCTCAATTTGCCAACTCATACATACTGGTTCAAGCCGAGGATGAACTCTTGTTAATCGACCAGCATGCACTTCATGAGCGTATTCGGTTCGAACGATTACGGAATTCAGGGCAGTTATGGGAACCACAATCCCGCCTTGAGGCTTTGAATTTGAATCTTGATGCACGTCAATCAGCGGTTGTTGATGCGAATCAATCACGCCTGCACGAGTTAGGGTTCCATCTTGAGCGCGCTGATGAGGAATGGCATCTAAAAGCGTCCCCTCAATTGATTGAAGGGGAAAAAATTCGCTCATTTTTCCTTGATGTATTACAAGACATTGCAGGAGATGAGGGGCCCTTAGCCACCATTGAGGCCAAGAAAGACCATATCGCATTCATGAACGCTTGCCGAGGTGCAGTAAAAGCCAACCAGTCCCTCAGTCTACCCGAAATGAGACGCTTGTTGGAAGACATGCGTAGAATTCCAAACCCATGGGCTTGTGTTCACGGTAGGCCAACATCCCTTCGGATACCCATTGATTCATTGGACCATCATTTTGGTCGCCATGGCTAATTATTCGGGTTGGTAAAGAAAGGATTCAATGGGTACACCAGCATCCACGAAGCGGGCTACTGCCTGAGGGTCAGCAACGCGGTGAAGTGTATCTCCTTGAATCGTAACCGCACCATCACAACCCAACGCCAGAACAAGGGCAGTCATTTGCAATCTGTGATCATCATGAGTTAATACGAGCGATTGAGGAGTCGAAAGCGTTTGGTTTCCTGGAACATCAAGTCCATCCTCTTTTACAAAACATGTTAATCCAAATTGTTGGAGAAGTTCAAGGGTTTTGGTAATCCTATTGCTCTCTTTGTAGGCTGCGTGTGCTGCCCCTGCAATTTGCCCACCTTCACCAAGAGCCATTATCGCAGCAACGGGAGTAATCAAATCATTACTATCACAAAGGTCGAGTGTGACGTTTTGCCCATCTGCGTTTGACTGAAGCGTATTCCCATCCACGGTAAAGCCGAGTGCACCCGCCTGCTCAAGGAGGATTTCGTGACCCAGACCCTCTTCATGAGATGGCATTTCGTCAAAGAGTATTGGAATATTGAGTACTTTTGCTGCGAGGAAGCCAAAGGATGCGAGTGACATATCCTTTGGAACCGCTATTTTTTCATGTTGGGGCTGGGGTATCCAAGGCTCAAGACGTTGAGGTAAAGCATCTCCAAAAGGAGCTCCAAATTCCTTGCAGAGACGGAGGGTGAGGTGCGCATGACGTTTGGAGACAGGAGTTCCTTGATACACGACGTCAATCGGGACAGGGGATGCGGGAGACGCAAGCATCCAAGAGGTTGCGGGTTGGCTTGAGGTGCTGACATCAATGGTCATGGATTCAGTTTGTGTCCACGGGCCTTCTGCGAGTAAGGGCAGGCCTTCTTCAAGGTGACCAAATGAGCAAGAGACGCCTAATTCAGCCATGGTAGTGGTCATAGAGTCATGTGGGCGGGCTCTCAAAGATGCATCACCGTCCAACATCACAGGTCGGTTGAAACGAGTCGATAGTGCCATCAGGATTCGGAGAGCTGTTCCTGAGTTACCGGCGTGCAGAACGCTGACTGGATGTTTGAAACCATGAGGACCAACTCCGTGAATCCGCCACGCCGTGGCCAATTCATGTGGTAAAAAGTCCGCATTTGGAGTGCTGGGAAGGATGGCTCCATCAGCATCTAAATCCTCAAACTGAACTCCCATTTGAGACAAACATCTTCGCATTGAGATCGCATCATCTCCGGCATTTGTCATGCCTGTCAAGGTGACCGTTTGTTCTGCTTGGGCACCGAGGGCCATCAGGCGAATAGCGTGGCTCTTTGATGGCGGTAACGTCCAAGTTAGTCTTTCAAGAGATTGAGCGGGATAGACCTTCAGTGCCCCGACAAGGCTTCTGGAATGTCCTTTCCCTTCCGGGGACCAGCGCTTTACCCATGCCCCGCCCATGAAATGTTGTCTCCCCTTCCCGCCATGAACCCTTGCAATACAGATTCAAGAACCTCGTGCGTGGTGGGCAACCTATGTCGCTGAAGGATGCACGGGGCCGACCCCTTCGCGACCTTCGCATATCAGTGACAGACCGATGTAATTTCAGGTGCACCTACTGCATGCCCCGTGAGCACTTTAACAGCGAACATTCGTTCCTACCTCGGGAAGAATTACTGTCCTATGAGGAGATTACTGCAACAGTTGCAAGCATCCTACCCCTTGGTCTCCAAAAGATCCGATTGACTGGTGGAGAGCCTCTTCTACGAAAGAATCTCATTGGCCTCATCAGACAACTGCGTAATTTGAGCAATTCCATTGATATTGCACTCACTACAAACGGAGCATTGTTGAAACAAAACGCAAGAGCCCTTCACGATGCTGGCTTGAACCGAGTCACTGTGAGTATTGACGCCCTTGACCCTGATGTATTCCAAGCCATGGCTGACAGCACCCAATGGACTCCCGAAGATGTTATCGAAGGAATAATTGAAGCAAAACATGTCGGTTTGGGCGTAAAGGTGAACACCGTAGTCAAAAAGAATCTTAATGAGGATCAAATCCTTCCTCTCCTCAAACAATTCCAAGAACTTGAAATCCCGTTGAGGTTCATTGAATTCATGGATGTGGGAAATACCAACGCTTGGAACTTGAATGATGTGGTAAGCGGTGAAGAGATCCGGACGACCATCGAATCCAAACACGGCAAATTGACGCCAGTTCCACCTGCGAGTAGAGGAGAGGTAGCCAAGCGATTTACGCTTCCCAGCGGATATGAGATTGGATGCATTGAATCGGTCACTGCGCCATTTTGTGGAGATTGTACGAGAGCCCGATTGTCTGCCAATGGTTCGCTTTACACATGCTTGTTCGCTTCAAAAGGAAACGATTTGAAATCAATGATGAGAATGAATGCAACCTCGGATGAGATCTCAAACGCAATACAAAGCATTTGGGTGAAACGATCAGACCGTTATTCTGAAGAGCGAAGTGAGCATACGAATTCGACGAAAAAAGTCGAGATGTCCTTCATCGGGGGCTAATTAGGCCATTGCTGGCAGTCGCACATCAATAATGACTGCTCCTGCTGCTTCTTCAATGAGACGGAAGGACCAGGTTCCGTCGGTGGAACCAATTGATTGAGAATCGATAACGAAATAATCGCCCTGAGTCACAGAATATCCGGCGTCACGGTCGTGGAAGGAAACATCTGAACCCACAACTCCGTAAACATCCGCATCATTGACTTGGCCTCTAAGCGGAGAATCTTGCGTCAAGTTAGCGGGAAGGAGATCAAACTGCAAACGAGCAGGGTCAACGGATTGATCCAAGCTCGTTATGCGAATGACGTGGAAACCGTTATCCAAGGCTCGCACACTCACGGTTGCCTGTGGTGCGCTCTTTTCAACGGTGGTAAGCGCACCCTGCATCAAAACGAATACCATGCTGGAAAGCATGACGGTAATGGCGAGCAAAAGAACCGTTGCAATGACAGGGCTGACGGCCTCGTCGTCGCGCTGAATGCGTGCTCGCATAAACGGACGACGAGTCCAAATCACTTGAACCAACCGATTGCAAGACGGTTGCTAGCGTGGTTTCTGTTGACTTAGAATACCCAAAGCGGCTTCTCGCATTCCATCGCCCTACGAATTCCACCGATTGGACCGAGACATCGCAAAATGACCTCGGTGGCAAAATCACCTCGCATGAAGGCATATCCCATATTTTTACTACGAAGTGAATTTTTCAGAGCCTTACCCATTGATGCTCGAACTCGCTGCTCATACACATCAAGAGGAGTACCATCCTCAAGATGACTCACAATGGTTTCTGCAGCAAAGCATCCAGAAATAATCGCTTGTGAAATACCGCCGCCATTGCTTGGCATGACCAAACCTGCAGCGTCCCCAATTGCTAATGTGGTCCCTTCTACCATCCGTCGAACTGGACCTCCCATTGGAATCCATCCTCCGCCTATGGAGAGAATTTCAAGACCCAAGTCGTCGCAAAATGTCTTGAGATGGTCTTTGAGTGAACCCTTCAGTTTGCCTGCCCGAACACCGAGTCCTACATTGGCGAAATTTGGACCTTTTGGGATAATCCATGCATATCCTGACGGAGCCACTGAGCCTAAGAAGACATCAAATGTTTCGGGAACATTCCCTCTGACTTGGGCATAGACAGTAGGAACTTGGTCGTCCGGACGAACTGCCTTATCTTGGCCATGTCGGAGTCTTCCAACATGTGCAAGACTTCCTGATGCGTCTATGAGAAAATCGCAGGAAAAGCGCCCTTGGTCCGTCACCAAGACATCACGGTTCGCTTTTCGCTGATGCTGAATGTTTTTCAGAGTGGTTGAAATTCGCACCTCAGCACCCGCTGCAACGGCTTTATCTGCAAGATATCCATCAAATTGTAGGCGATGTCCTGCGAAAGCATCCAGTTCAAAGTTGAATGATTTTCCAGAGGGGAGAAATACCCTCATGTTGTCAAGCCGATGGAGGCGAAGCCGTTCCGGAAAATCGAAGTAATCTTTCAGCCATTGATGGTCATCCAAATTTTTGAATGTCCCAATTACTTCTCCCCAGTTCGGGATACATTCTCCACATTGTGCCGGATTTCCAACGATGGAACGTCGCTCTAGAATGAGGACATCAAGACCTTTTTCTGCAAGTCGTTGAGCACAAGCAGCACCGGCTGGACCCGCTCCGATGATGATGACTTGACGGTGTTCAATGTTCTTAACGCTCATCTACTCACCTTACGCATGCCGTTCCATAACAAGTTGTGTAATGAGAAGCATCATCTCTTTCGCCTCACTTTGAGGAAAGCGGTCAAGTTCGGCCTGAGCCCGCTCGAGATGAGTTCGAACCAAAATCTCAGCGTACTCTAAACTGCTAGAGCGGTCAAGAAGTCGCATCAATTCATCAAAGTTTGAGTCCTCAAACGATTCGATCAGTTCTGCAAGTCGTTCCCGATGTCTGCCGTGTGATAGCGTTAGGGCGTGAATAAGCGGAAGGGTCATTTTTCCTTCGTAAACATCTGCTCCACGGGGTTTGCCCATGCGTTCATCCCCACGCAAATCAAGGAGGTCGTCAACGAGTTGGAAAGCGATACCGAGTTGCATTCCGAAGCGCTCAAGAGCTCTCGCATCTTCATCAGAGAGCCCCGCTACGAGGCCAGCTGCATGGCAGCCAGCAGCGAAGGGGCCTGCTGTTTTTCCACGAACGATGCTTAGGTAATCTTCGGGAGTTGTTGCAAGATTCAACACGTGGTCAAGTTGATCGAACTCTGAGACTGCGATGTTTGCACAGCACCGAGCCATGAGTGTGACAATTGATTCATTGTACCTGCCACCAAGACCGAATCCCTGGACAAAAAGCCAATCTCCTGCAATGACGGCTTTAGCCTGTCCAGCCCGAGCGTGAATGGTTGGCTTTCCTCTTCGTTCGTTTGCCTCGTCATTAATGTCGTCATGAACGAGCGTTGCGGTGTGTATGAGTTCAAAGGCAAGTGCTAGAGGCATCACTTCCCCATCATCCGTCCCCCCTGCGAGGCGATGAGCAAGGAGAATCAAGAGTGGACGCAGGCGCTTTCCACCCGCCAACAAGACTTGCCCTGCTTCTCGGGCGACTTCTCCAGCACCGGATTTTATTTCATTTTGGATAAGAGAAGAAAGTCCTGCATCAACCTCTTGACGCATATCTTCAAGCGAATCTGCGAGACCCGCTACATCCGTTCGCACAGGTGTTCCACACCGGTGGGCTTCTTAACCAATCGTCCCCGCCCATGACCTGCGAGGACCTGTCCTCACCGAGGTAATTGAATGGAAAACAGTGAGCGTCTCGTTGTTCTCACCACCCCATCAAAGTATGATGGTGTGCGGCAACATGTTGAACGGGCCGTTGAAACTCACGGAAAGAAACAGGACCTCATCATGAAACAACTCCCACACATGGAAGTAGCCATTAATTGTCTCAAAGATGGGACTGGCGACATTCTAGGAATGAGCGCATTTGATTGGGAAAATTATGACACCGAAGGGCTTGCCATCGTTGGGCTACTCTCCAGAAAAGAGCCCACCTGGGTTTTGGTATCTGATGACAAACCAGAATATCTTCCAAGCCAATCAATATTAGTCTGTGATTCAGAACTTCTTCACCGTCAAATGCTTAGACTCCGCTATGACTTGACAATATTCACGTCCAAAGATATGGCGGAACATCTCGGAATGGCTGAAGAATACGCTCAACTTGATGAAGACGACAGGTGGCCTTGGTTTGAACAACTCAGAATTGAAGATAAGATACAGGGCTTCATCGTTCCACGTAGCGTACACTCAGGCTATCGGTTCAAGTCACGACGACATACACTGGGCCTGCAGAGGAATGACAGCGACCAAAATCGAGAACGGTTTATCCCCCCTCCACTTCACGGATTCACGCTACTTGTGGCTAGAAAGGGATTCGTAGGTTCCAACATATCTGCCATGCTTGACCCAAGTGCATTCCTTGCATATCGCCTCGAAAATGCAATCATGGACAGTCTTGACCCAGTTCTTCATGAACGGGTTGGTGTACACGTTGAACAAAGAAAAATCTCCACAATATTGAGAGAGGCAACACGAATTGGCGACGAGTCAACTCAAGAGTCAATGTTGAATCCGGAAGGGAAAGCAGTGAAAGGTGGGCCACGCGTTGAATTGATGATTGAAACACTTAATCCATCAGGAAGCATAACTGCAGCATGTGAGCGAGTGGTTCTTCCAGAAAACAGCCACATCGGAATGGTCAACCTCTTGCGTGAATTTTTGAATCTTGTAACCATGATGAGCACCGATCATGAAGAATTAAAACGCACCATCCCTGGTATGCCAGCTGAATTTTCTGAGCCCAGCCTCAGGATGATGGATTACGACGAATCTTGATGGCTACGGCCATATTGATTTGCCTTCATAATAGCCTTGCACGCCTGCGCTTCACAGAGAAGACATATATGCTTTCAATGCGGCAAAAGCCGATGTAGGTGACAGGGGAATGGACAAGTCAGAACTTCTAGGCGGACTTTATCAAGCCCGTTTGGACGATTTGAAGGCTCTTGCACACGAGCATAATTTGTCAAAAGCAGGTTCAGTTGAGGCTTTGCGTTCACGATTGATTCAAAACATTGTCCTCGGACATTGGGACCTTTCAAAAGATGGAATCAAAGAAATCCCCAACTCTGAACTTGGAGAGCTGTTAGGCGTTTTTGGCATAAAGAAATCTGGTTCAATTAAAGCACGACGCCAGCGCATGTATCTCCACCTTTATCACGACCCCAAGCAACTCACTACAGATAACTTGGACATGATGAACAGAGATGAATTGCACGCACTCTGCAAGGAACTCAATCTGAAACTATCAGGAAATAAGCAGTCATTGCTTGTCCGTGTTGCGGGCGTGTTAGCCTCTCAAGAGAATGCCTGGGGTAAAGTCAAGAAAAGTCTACGAAGGCCAAGAGACAAAATCAACATTCCTGAAATACCGTTTGAAGAACATACTGAGGGACAGGTTGAACCCGTTGATGTATCCGAAACCGTGGAACAATTTGTCGAGGACCATGAGGCAGGTTGGTCCTTTGAGCAAGAAACCATTTTGCGAGAGGATATTTCGGCAATGGGCCACACAAGTTCTCAATCCACGGTGTCTGCAACCATAGATGAAGCACTTAGAACTGTAAGAATTCCCGAAGAAGCGACCACCCCGCCAATGATTCAAGAAACACACTTGGATGAAACCCACAGCCTAGAGGTGGAAACTGCATTGATTGAACTAAGAGGACGTATGGCGGAAATCCATGCACTTGCTCGTGATTTCCTCATGGTCAGTTCCACCACCAATCAAGCAGACTTGAGTGCCTTCATCGACGCTCTTTCGGACCATGGTTTCGCCACCGACTTACCTCCTGTGCATCAATCTATAGCAAATACCATCATGGAATTAGATTTCCAAATGCAACAGGAATCAAATGCAGTCAATGCCCTACCTCAATCGTGGAGTGAACGAGAAGCTCTGCGTCGGTTTGAACAATCCCGTAGCACTCTACGCGACCACCTCGAGAACGTACTCGCTATGCATCAAGGAGATGCAGTGAAGGCGCGTATGGCCTTTGAGTCTGAAGCCCGAAGCATGGGCCTTGACCTTCGCACCCCAAGTGTATCCGGTCGATTACATGCATTGTTTGACCTCCATATTGAGATCGCAGAAACTCAAGCCCTGCACGACCCCGTAGTGCTTCGCCGTCAGCGAATGATGCGAATACTCCACCACGGTGCTGTTCACCTCATGGATAGTGAGCGTTCAACACTCGCAAGACTTGAGAAGAATATTATATCGTTTGAAGAACTTGTTCAAACAATACTTGAATCCAGCGAACACGGATTTGAGGAACCACAGCAAGCTCTTGTCATCCGCTTTTTGGAATCAAAGGGATACGAAGTTAACACGGTAGACCTCCGCCCAAGAATCCTTGCATGCGCTGGTATCATCGGTGCGGAACTCGGATACCTTTCACCATCAGACATTCCTCGTATCGCACCAGGCGTATTGGTTACTGAAACTGAAGTTGATGCCATCGTAACAGAACTCAAGGCACTCGCCCAGAGTTTCAAGACGACAGACGCTCATCACGAAGATGTCGAGGATGTAGTTGCAGAATCCGTCATTGATGCTTCTGAAAGCATCACCCGTGTCCGTGGTAAAATCGACCGGGTCGACGAACTTCTTGAACGCCTTCGTGGATGAATTCAGTGCTGCGAGGCATAGAAGTTCTGAACAACCGACGTCACGGTTTGAATATCAGAAATACCGCGCTCAACGAGATCTTCAATGATGGCTTGGCGTTGTCGCACATGTCGTTCAAAGACATCAGGCGTCACACCTGCTGCGTTACAGATGGTCTCTCTCAATTTTGAAGGAATTCCAGTTTCTTCAATTTGGTCTGTTGCTGCATTATACTTCCAGATAGCATTCAAACGAGGCTTGTCCCCTTCCATACCTGCTACTTCAGCAACTTCTGTGATCTTTCTTGCCGTTCGTCCATTGACGTGAAGACGTGCTTGAATAATGATGAGGTCCAGACCGCTTAGCATAATTGGTGGAACGTTCATTGGGGGGTTAATCATGCGAGTCACGGTTTCTTGAGCCGTATTTGCGTGCAAAGAACCGAATGAACCATCGTGACCTGTATTCATCGCAGTCAACAAGGTTGCACACTCAGGACCACGTACTTCACCGACGATGATGCGATCGGGACGCATACGAAGGCTGGACTTGAGACAGTCATTCATGTCAACCTCTTGGGTACCGTCAGGACGCTCCCTTCGAGTCTCCATGCGCAACCAGTGGTCGTGGTAAACTTGCAATTCAGCAGTATCTTCTACCGTTAGAAGTCGGCGTGACCAAGGAATATACATTCCAAGGCAGTTGAGTGTCGTGGTTTTACCTGAACCGGTACCGCCGGCAATAACGAAGTTAGCCGGCCGACTGTCCAATCCCTCAATCCATACCCACATCATTGCGGCAAGACGGGAATTAACCGTTCCAAAATTAACTAAATCTATCATTGTCAACGGATCTTCCTTGAACTTACGGATGGTCAGTGTCGGGCCGTCGGGAGAAACAGGAGGTATTGTTCCGTTTACACGTGAACCGTCTGGAAGACGACCGTCAAAGATAGGAACTAATCCTGGGCCGTCCCCAAGAGGGACATTCGTGTAGGATGCTATGTTCTTTGAAATTTGAATACCAGAATCATCGTCAATCCAGATGTTTGTCCGACACATTCCATGCTCACGGTGAGCGACCTTAACGCACTGAGTCCCACCGTTGTACATCACTTCTTCAAGCGCATCGTCTTCAAACAAAGCCGCTAAATCTCCATATGGGTTTGCTTGGATGTCTCCATCAACGTGGTAAATTGGAGAAGGATGGTTTGGTTCGGTGTAAATGGTGACTCTTCCGTATTGTTCCAAAATTTGTTCTGACATGCTTCAACCTCCAACTGCTTTTACCGCCCCTAGATAGAGGCCCATGGAAATGGTCATCCAAAGAGGGAGCCACCAAAGTGTATCTTTGAGACGACCCATCATACGTCCTGAAACACCTACACCAATGGCGGATGCTGCGGCGAAAAAGTAACTGAACGTTTGGTTGAAACCAGAGATTTGAAACCCTTTACTCGCAGGTGCGAACAATCCGACAATGAAGGCAATAAGCACAGGTAAGCCAACGCTTACAAAGAGGATGATGAGGATTCCTCTTCCTTGAAGTTCATTTTCCCTGTTGTTCATCAAATCGTTCAATCGTTCATAATCACGGCTCAGGTCAGTAAGAATATCCCTTAGAGAAGAATCCTGTTGAATCGCTGTTTCAATGAGGACCATGACTCGCTGGACCTGACTGGATCGAGTTTTTGCTGCAAAGGAAGAAAGACTTGCTTCAAAAGATGATGCGTGACTTTCCTTCAGAGTTTCAGAAAGCAAGGCTGCTAGAGGGCCGTCATTGCTGTTTGATTGCTCCATCATTGCTTCTTGAAGACCACGGCCAGCACCAACTGAATCTGAGAGTGCCTCAAGGAATCCGGGTAATTCATTTTCAATTGCTCTGCGCCTTCGGCGTTCAAGCATAGGAGGAATGCCTCCGCCAATACAAGCGATGGAGAACACACCAAGGTACAAAATGAGAGGGGCATCGTTAAACGATTCTAGAAATCCAAACAACATCTGATTCACCTCACAATCCTGGGTCCTTTGTATGGGCTTTTAATCCAATGAGAGACATTCCTACAAGAGTCATAAACAATCCAATGTTCACCACGACATTGATGGTGGATGCGGGTGGTAGAGACATAAAGGCCCCCAAATCCCCAGACATCAATTGGGGAACAAGTCCTACGATGGCGAGAATAATCGGCCCTATCATTCCGATGGAAAGAAGGGTTTCTGGCACACCACCGAGTTCTTCGATGTATTTTTCGACTTCTCCGGTACGCTCCTCTTCCATCCGAGCACCCTGCTTTTTCAGAGTTTCAACCAAATCAGTATTTTGAGTAACGTTCGTGTACAATGTGTTCAAAAGACGCTTGTAACCTTTAGATTCGGCTTTCTTCATCATGGATTTAAGCTCCTTATCGATACCGCCACCAGTTCCTTTTAGCAAGCGTTTCATCATCGCTGAAAAATCGTCGGAGATGATGCCGTATCCGCCTTTGCCAATGGTGTGAAGTGCAGCCTCAAGGCCAACACCGGAGGACATCAGGACGTCCAAGGTACGAATAACATAGAGAAGTTCCCGTTTCTCCTCCAGTTTCCTCATATGAAATCCCTCAAATCACATCTTCCAACAATTCAAACATAAATTGTTCGTTCGAACTATCGTATTCCATTGCTGCGAAAATGACCTTGACATCACGCTCCTCAAACGGATCGTGAATGTAAGGCTGTCCTGTTCGGAACATACTGATAATAGATTTGTATTCATCGAGGGAAAGTTCCCCACGAACTGTGTAAACAGTAGATTCAGAACCTTCATCGTGGAGGTCATCACCCTCTTGACCGCGAATAACCGTTCGAGTCAATCTGCGGGTCATACGGACTTTGATGTCAGCATTTGGTATTCGCAACCAATCCGAACTTGATGTACCTGTTGCGGGACGGATAAAGAAATCAATTCCTGGCATGTGGTGACCCCTAAACTTACCACACCACAAGAAGGACTTGAATGTGTTGGATTATTCTTCTTTGACCTTAAGTGCTCTGAACCATCCGAAACGAGGCTCGTCAACATCGCCACTATCCGCCAATTCATCGAGCATTGCTTCTGCTTGTTCACGAACATATCCACGTGCGGCTGCATTCTTGAGAATCGTATTGAAATCGACTCCATCACCTTGATCGAAGTGCTGAACTACATGAAGAATGAATCCACGGAGTTCACCGTCACCGGTTTCTGCATCAGCCTCATCCCCATCGGGGAGACGAACCATTGGTGGTGGTGTTGTAGCCGCAGCCATTCGCCCTTCAGCAATATCTAATGCTTGCATCAAATTGAGGTTGAAGGGTTCAAGGTCAACTTCATCGTAATGATTTCTAGCAGCCAAAAGCCCCGCCTTCATCCCACTTGGAAGGTCACTTCGTTCGTAGGCATCCATAGTGGCCTCAAGTTCCAAAGAGGCGGTATATGCCTTCATGCGGGCCATTGTAACCTCACATGCATCCAAGAGCCAGTTCGCATAAACATCACGAGTGACTTCACATGCTTCTTCAGGTCGTAGTGAAGTGTAGACAGCGCCTTCATCTGTTTGGTACCATCGCGTTTTTGCCGTCATCATGAGAAGGATTGGTTCTCCTTCTTCGGTGCGACCTGCCCATTGGCTGGACATTTCTCGCATGGTTTCAGAATTATAATCTCCAACTGAAAAATAGTGCAGGCCCGTTGGGTCCCTAAGTTGACCTTGGTAGAGCGTTGCGCCATTGCTGGTTTCTCGGATTTCAAGTCGCTCCAAAAGTCCGCAGACGACAACTCTGTTGGCTTTTGAACCTAGTTTTGTGATGACGAAAGAAGGGTCAAATTCTCCTGAACCCTTCTCGTTCAACGTTGCTGTTCCGAATTCTGATGCGAGCATGAGGAATGCTGGCTGACGTACGATACGTTGTCGCTGCATCAGGCCCACCCCCACAAAGCTCGCAACTCAGTTGCTCTAAGCTGTGAATCTGTAGCAGGTGCTTCCAAGCGATCGCAAAGCAACATTGCCCCTTGTTCATCGACAATACTTCGTCCAGATACGACCACTGTCCTTCCAAGGAGAAGTTCTCGAACTTGTTGAACAAAGCCTGCATCTCCGTGGTCGTTGACAGACCCTTGAAGTGCTTCATAGGTCATCCCTAGCGCAGAAAGAGTGGCTTCTTTGTTAACAAGGACTGCTGCGGTAGAACCATCATGATCCACAACAAGCCGAAGACGTACATCTTCGTTGCCTTCGTTAGGCCCATGGTCTGCACATGCACCATCTCTGAGCACACGGCGACATTCCGTGCAACGACGAATCAATCCTGAGTCGTCTCGAACGCTTACAACAAGTCCTGTGGTTTCAATGCCTACTCTACTCGGGCCACTGACCATCTCTGTGAGTGATACTTCAACCGAGTGATTGCTAAGGTCAATGCCTTCATCCCACGGAGGAGTTGCCAGGATTTCCACCTGGTCTGCGTTGTCCACGGTCACATCTGGAATTCCCTGCCAGGCTCTAATTCGGACACCTTTCAGGCGAACTGTCACTGGTAAATCTCCTTCTGTAATAGGCAATTCCTGCCAGGCGCTCATTCGACAACGCCCAGACGGGTCTGCAATTTGCCCAGACCATAGGAACTTCTCTTCGCCATCACGAGTGAAACTTCGTTTATTCCATTCGGTGATTTGGACGATTGCATCTACATCCCTTGAACCATCACGGAACTGAGAGATGGAAAGAGAGGTGCTGCTTGATAGCGTATCTAAATCCGAGAAGTTCGCATCGTGATAGACCTCAATACGAGTTGTTCGTCCGAAATTTAATTCCGGTGTATCTCGGAAACTACGAACTTGGGCGCCATCAATCTTGAGCAATGACCCGACTTCGTGCTCAAAAGGCTCCCACGAGAGAAAACCAATCGTTCCCGTTTCGTCGGCAATTCGGCCACGTACGACCTCAATTGAACCTGACCCGTCCTTTCGGTGAATTTGGTCTGGACGGGAGGTGAGAACTCTTCCAACAACGCAAATATAGCCGTCTGAAGGGACACTGCTAATCTCAATAGGGTCGTTGGTTGAAACGGTTGTTGCAACCCCCTCTTTGAGGACGACGATACCGGTAGACTGATTGATATTAAGAGACATTTTGCCGTTGTATTCGTTAACGCTCGCACCTTCAATGCGAACAATACTCCCTGCAGCAAGGTTGGCGTGGGGCCCCCAATCTTTGTAATCCCAGCGAGTTTTTGTTCCTCCTTCTTCCCAAGGATTATCCTCAAGGAATCCAAATGCAATTTGCTTCTCCTCTCCACGGATAAGTTGATCCCTGATGTTGTGTGTCACTATGGCGACCTCGATCTCGATATCACGGTCATCGCCACTCAATTCTGTGAGTGTAGCGACTTTTTTGGTTTCCCGTTCTTGGCGAGTCGTCGTGCTCGTGGTCGCAGGACCTGTTCCGCTCTTGAAACGGCGAAGTACTGAGCGCATTGCATCTTGGGGTGGAATGTAAAATTCATCCTCGTATTTTGCGAAAGCAGAGGCTACCTCTGCTGGATTCGCATCAGGGCATTCTTTGATGACCGCCTGAACATAGTCCGCATACTTTTCTTCAGACATCAAGCAACCCTCCGTAAGACATTGTTGTTCGACACCTGTGCGGAGAACAGGCTGCGGGCTTTCGTGCGGTTTGGTTCAGATATAACACTCCCTTTACCTCCATGGACTGCTACACCAACGACGACAGGCCATAAAGAATGGCTTTTGATTTTGTCTAATCTTGACTTATGCAGGGTTAACGCGTAGCCCTTCCATCAACAACACATCGGGCAAATGCATGCTGCCTGATGAATACGAGCCTTGTCTGCGGACGTCATCTCCAAGGATCACATTCCCCGAGAGAGCGTTTGCAAGATTCCCCGAGAGACCGGCTTGTTTGAGTGGACCAATAATTTCGCCTCCAACAACACGTAGAATGCTGCTTGTGGTAACTGAAAAGTCGCCGCTTGTAGGATTAGCAGTATGAGCACCCATGACGCTGTTTACAACATAACCATCACCCATTTGTTCAAGCATTTGATCAAATGTTTGACTCGCTTTTGTGGAGGTCATCATGAGTTCTGAGGCACCCGTTGACGGAGGTGATTGGTGACCTCTACTTACGGCTGAACCGGTAGATTGCGCGGCATCAATACGTCCTTCTGCAACTTGCTGGGCTGCATCTCGAGTCGACCAAAGCATGTTTACTAATCGCCCGGATTCAACCAAACTTTGCTTCCGCTTTGGAACTCCTTCACCGTCACGTGAACCCGAGGAAAAACCTCCTTCAAGAAGACCGTTGTCGACTATTGAGAGGTCCTCAGCCATCACATTTTGATTCATTTTCCCCGTCCAAAAAGATTCTTTTCGGACCAACTTTTCACCCATCATTGCAGGAGGAACAACCATAGAGAACAGAGGTGAGAATCCCTCACTCGTCATCAAAACTGGAGCATCTAAAGCCCCAGAATCAACTTCAATCGGATTCTGAGTTCGCACGGCCCAATCTACAGCGAGTTCAATACAATCAGGAACATCAACCATCTTTGTCCTTGATGAATCTCCTTGGTAAGAGCTGGTCATCTTTCCATCATTGTCAATGGTGACTTGAACCCCAAGCCCGTGAGATGTCGTCAATCCACTCTCTAGGATTCCTTCGCTGTTGAGAAGACAAGATGCCGTAGCAGATACCCCCACGCCACCTCCAGTCACGATAGCACGTTCATCAGCACTTTTGACAGCATTTAGTAATGCATCAGCCTGCTCAAGCAGATCTTCAGGGCCAAGATTGAGGATATTTGTATCGCACATCCCACCAACCTTCGTGGCGGCCTGTTCGCTTGGAAGGACAAAATGAGCAATCGAAGGTGATTTGCGAGCAATGCCCAATGCTTGTTGAACTGCTCGCTCAGCCCCGGATACGTCGACTAAATGAGCGAATCCAAAACGGCCATCTTCAACCACCCGAATCCCAAATCCCCCTTCACCACCGCCACCAGCCATGGTGATTTTACCGGCTTCAATGTCAAGTTCGTGACCGTAGGATTGGAACCCTACGATGTCCCATTGTTGTACGCCGATTGAAGAGCAAGCATCAACGATTTGTTGGGCGTTAGCAAGTAACCTGTCTTGTGCACCATCTGGTAGCATGATCATCCCACCAAAGCCTCGCGAATTCGCATGACTGGACCGCCATCTCCGACTGGAACAGTCTGACCTTTGCCGCAGAACCCAGGGGTCGCCAAGGATGCATCACGAGTAAGTCCGTCGACATTCTTGAGAATTTCAAGCGTCATTCCGCTAACGCTTACATCCTTGAGAGGACGGGTCAATTCGCCGTTTTCAATAAGCCAAGCTTCTTGGGCAGCAAACTGGAACGAACCACGTCCCGTGTCGACCTGTCCACCACGAGTGCCACAAGCATAGATGCCGTACTCAACATCCTCCATTAGTTCGTCTAAATCTGCGTGTGAACCACCTTGAATCATGGTGTTGGACATTCGGACAAGCGGGTGATGCAAGCCGTCTTGAGCCCGAGCCCCGCCGTTTGGCTCCAACCCAAAGTGATGAGCAGTTTCACGATGATTGAGATATTCTGTGAGTACGCCGTCTTTGATGAGGACTTTCTCCCGGGTGTTGACTCCTTCATCATCGATTGGATAGGCTCCATATCCGCCCATGAGCGTCGGGTCATCGACTACGGTCACGATATCGTTTCCAATTTTCTCACCCAATTTCCCTGCAAGACAAGAATCACCAGCAGCAACCAAATCAGCCTCACACGGATGACCAAGAGCCTCGTGGATGTAAACGCCAGTCAAATCATTATCCGCAATAAGGGGCATTTTCCCAGAAGGTGCCCGTTCGGCCTTAAGCAGACGAAGTGCAGCATTTTGTGCCTGTTCACCCAGTGCGGTCAAATCAACGCCTTGGATGAGTTCAAGACCGCCCTGACCTCCAGTGCGAGTTCGGTAAGAGACCACTTCGGAGTCATCTCTAGCGGTAACCATGCCGTGGACAAGGGAGCGTTGAAAGGACCATGCTCGATCCATACCTTCTGAGGTCATGAGTTCAGTGTGTATGTGTTCATCGCTCCAACCAGTGGTGACCGATACTACATGCTTGTGTTGACTTGCACCCTTGTAAAAATCATTCATCAAATCCATCTTTGTATCCAACTCAGTATGGCGTACATCAAGTTCTGATTTCCAATGGTGCTCGTCTACGAATACGGGTATGTCTGCAAGACCAATCGGCTTTTCTCCTTCAGCCCTGCGGGATGCAACTGCCTTTGCGAGGCGAGTTGTAGACTCAATTTGTTCGGGGAGCGAAGCAATATCGGTAGTTGAATGGACCCCCCACGCTCCGTCGGCTAGAATTCGGAGCGTGAGCCCCAACTCTTGACCTGGAATTGCACGTTCAAGAACGCCGTCTCGCATTGCTACGGACGATTGTGTAAAGGAAACCAAGCGGACTTCAGCGTAAGATGCACCATGTGTTGTGGCTGAATCGAGCGCATTGCGTACTTTTTCTTGGTCAAGATAGCGTCCCGTGGAAGGAACATGGGCTTCGCCTTGGTTTGCAGCCATTACCATGCTGCCCCATGAAAACAAGTAGCCTTTGAACCCTCCCCTTATCGGTGAGAAGCACTTTGGTCATCCGCCATTGAAATATGGGCAATAAGCCGCTCTTCCAGCCCTTCAAGTCCCACAGAATCTACGTCTGCGCCCAACATCTTTGAGCCCTCTATAGAAAGGTCCATAAGGGGCTCGCGTGCATTCCATTTCAATTGATTCATCAGGTCGCTGAGTTCTTCAGGAATTGCAACGCGTTCAGGCAGGAACGGATGAAGGTGACCTAACGAATTACGAGACGATTCTGCTTGTGGAAGATAGAGGATCCAAGCATCCTCCGAACCCTCTTGATAGCCCGCACGAGCAAATGCTTCGGATACATGATGTGTGCCTGCAAGATAGCGCATAAATTCAGCATCAATACTTCGCGCCACAGCAGTACCTCTCAACTCATTTCGAGTGGTTTTGATCCAAGCGGTCCACAATTGAGCATTGGTCTGAACTGCATGGGCTCCGAGTAAGACCCATCGGGGAGAGGGGCGCTCTTTGAGAAACACCTCAATAACGCCAGATGAATGCGTCGCCTCATCGAGATGCACGGGCACACAAGGGAACGGAGGAAGTTCCATGCTACAGCGCAGGGGCTTCTTGGATTTCAACCATCCTCAAAGCGTTCACCTTCAAGTGGCACATCATCATCTCTCACGGTTGGTTGTTGATTGGAATCGGATGAGGCTTTTCGCAAAACCCGCTCAACTTCATTGACAATTTTTTCTAGAAGCATTGGACCCCAACCCCGCAAGCCGAGTAGAGAATTCTTGGTTTTTATTGACATCGTTGCGACATCATTCGGTTGACGCAATCCCAAAGAAGCCATTTCACGTGCTCGTTGACGACCAACATGACGTATGTTGACAAGTTGCAGTAGGTCAGTTTTACATCCATGACGGACCCTTTGTTGAAGAATGCTGATTTGTTGAACGATTTCAGAAATGATGTGCATGTGCTCGTCTGAAAATACATCATCGGCCATCAAAACATGCTGAGCACCTGCAAGAAGCCACCCCATGAGGTCAACCCTATGATGAACGTCTCCTGGCGAGACATCAAGTCGGCTTTCAAGATCACGAATGGTTGCTTCCTCTGTCCACTCTTCAACCATCCATGCGCTCTTGACATTGCTCAGCATTGCCTCTGCATAACCTGGATCCACCAACAGTTCATCCTCCGTCGAATTCGCCTTCAACCACACTGGAGAGTTGGCTTCCATGTCAGCAGTCTTTGCCCAAAGTGAATTGAAATCGGGAGTGGCTACCGCCAAATGCAGCAATCCGAAATCGGTAACCGGCCGGTCGGCACGCACCAAGCGCCGCACTGCACGTCGTAATCCAGTTCTCAAAATAGAGGCAGAAAGGGGGTCGAGGTAGAGTTGTGTCACCCTTTCACCCATTTGTGTTGCTTGATACTTCATGTTGTGAGGTTCTTCAGCAGAAGGTTGAACCCAACCTCCGGTAGTGCCCAAAGATGTGGCTGGAGTGAAGCCAAGAGAGGGATTGAGGTGAGCAGACCGATGAGGGTTAGATTTCTTCGATGAGACAGGACCTGGGCTCCATCCTACCCCAACGGTCTCCTGGGCTGGTGTCGCCCACGCTGGAAGTGAATCATCCCAAGCCTCCTCACCTTCAGAGTTAACATCTTCATTTAGCCAGTGGGCAGTGAAATGTTCGTCAATTCCAACCTTTCTCACGAAGCGTTCCTCAACCAGCCAATCAAGCATGGTGTTGAGGCGTTCACGGAGTTGCGACGGAGCCATGGTGGAACCAAGGAAGGTTGATGAAAAGAAATGTTCAATCGAACCTTTGTGAAGCAAGCCGCCAGTGGCAATGCTAGCGAGCAGGTGCATCCTCATGGCTGGCTCATTTGCCAGTTTTGAGGTGATGTCTTCAATAGGCCCGAAGAAATAACGGTCTGAAACCGAATCTGCTACTTCCCAGCCATCGGTGCCTTTGCAATACACCCAAGCCTCTCCACGGGTGTCGTATTTTGGTCGCCCTGCCCTACCTAGCATCTGCCGAACTTCCATGACTGGAAGCGGGCGACTCATACCGTCGTCCCAGCGTTTGAGGTCGCGAACGAGTACCCGACGGGCGGGGAGGTTGACTCCTGCAGCGAGTGTTGGCGTAGCGGTCAAGGCAACAAGAAGACCGGATTTGAAGGCTTTTTCAACTTCTTTCCGTTGGCCTGATGTCAATCCTGCGTGATGAAAACCAACCCCACCAGACATTGAATGAACCAACTGTTCAGCAAGGCTAGATTGGCTTCTTCCTTCCAAACGGTCGGCCACTTCTTGGAGTTGTTTGAGGCGGTCGGGGTCTTCTTTGAGCAATCTTTTTTTGACTCTCTTGGCGAGATTTTTGGCTTCAGATTGGGCACTTCTTCGTGTCCCGACGAACATGAGAACCTGACTCTTTGTATCCAAGCCATCGCTGACGACACTCCAAACAGGGTGACTTTTCAGTCCCTCAAGTGTGCGTGGAGCACTCAACTGAGAAGGGTCATGGTTTGTGTTTGAGGATTGAATTTTTCTGGGTTCCACGTGAAAATCATGGAACGTAGCGTATTCTAGCGCGACCGGGCGCCAATCGGACTGTACCAAATCAGCATCCAACCAATCTGCAAGAGCTTGACAATTCCCGACGGTTGCTGAAAGTGCTATGAGTTGTGCGTCTGGACGGATATGGCGAAGTCGGGTCAAGTTGATCTCTAAAGTAGGCCCACGGGTTGAGTCGTTCATGAGATGAAACTCATCGGCTACAACGCATGTAAGGTTCGTCACGAGTTCGGCTTTGTGCCTAAGCAGCGAATCTAATTTTTCAGAGGTGCAGACCAAAATATTGCAATCATCGATATTTTTGGCTTCCGCAGTAGCATCTCCAATGCCGAGTCCTATTTTCAAATCCATAGCCTTAGCAATTTGAGAAAGGTCATCGAACTTTTCCATAGCCAAGGCCTTTAGCGGGACAATGTAAATCGCTTTGGATTGTTTGTGACCTTCACTTAAGCGCTGCACCATAGCCATGTAAGCAAGTAACGACTTTCCCGAAGCGGTTGGAATTGCAACAAGAGTATTCTTTCCGGACAAGATGCTCGGGGCTGCCTCTGCTTGGGGGGGATGAAGGTTGGTTATCCCCCATTCATTCACGAGAAAATCGGAAAATTTTTTCGGCATTCCAAGGGCGCTCACATCAGCAATTGGGCCCTCCATGGTACCCTACCAACGCCAACAGTCCAAAAGGACAACGGCTTCTGAGAACTTCCGACATACCTAAGTCCCACCTGTAGGTGTCCACCCACATGAGCGACGACATGGAGGCCATGGTAGAAGAGCGATTGTCCATCTTTGATGATGAGCCTGATCTCAATGATTGGGTAGAGGTTATGTGCGGTGCTGCGATGGCAGTACTCGGAATTTTCCATCTGGTTCAACCCGGTGATTTAGTCAATCCTGACGTCATGCGATGGTTCGCCGCAGCGGTTACAGCAGCAGGAGCTGTTTGGGCCGGTCATGGACTTAAGGACATGGCAGTAAAGGAAGTCCGCCGTTCCATTGCCTTGCTTGAAATGGCAAATTCAGAGACTGGTGTGGATACCGGACTTATTCGAGACGTGCTTCTAAACCAAGAAGCATACCGTGAATTTTTGGTCCATGCGTACGACTCCGCTTGGGAGGACGGCGTGATCTCCGAAGCCGAAATGAAGGAATTGAAATCCTTCCAAGAAGCACTGGGTATTACCGATGAAGAAGCAGCAGAAATGAGCGTCAAGGCAGCGATTAAATCTGCAGCCGCTGATGGTGAAATCACCGATGAAGAAGCAAAATCTATTGACAAGGCAGCTCAGGCTGCAAAGATGAACCCTGATGAAGTCACTAAGGCTGTTTCTAAAGAACTTGACAAGGCTGAAAAGAAGTGATTCAAGTCCACTGGTTTTCCCTAACGGGATGGAAGGATTGAGCCATATGTTGTGCTTTTTGATAGCGACGTAATTCAGAAGTTGATGCTACAATACCGAGCAACATTCCGAGCCACATCAGCGCAGATCCGTAAGGCAGTATTCCATCTGCATTTTCCAAACCCCAGTTCTCTTCAGGGATATCATTCAAATCAAATCCTCGGGATGATTGAAAACTGACGTCGAGGAGGTCCAAGTCACAATCACAAAGGCTGATGGTGATTTGTTGTGGAAACAAGGTCCCTTGAAGTCCAATCCAATCTTTTTCCGAAATACTAGCCGGTCGGGTTGACCAAACCGGCGAGTTAAATGAACCAGCAGATCTCGTTTCAACCATGACCGTGTCAATATGGAATACAGAGGATGATGGAAGTTCGTCAACCACCAGAATCGCTTCTAACATGAGAAGGTCAAGAACGAGCGAGCGTCCTGCAAGGAGTACAAAACGCACTGTTCGGTCGTCTTGGACTCCCTGTATCCCTGTTTGTTGCCCTCCCTTTGCAACTTGGGCGAAAATCAATTCGTCAAGGCGTAATTCCTCTAATTCCGGAACAATCAGTTGCCATCGGTTGTCCTGAAGGGGAACGGCACGTTCTATGGACAAACGAAGTTGAAGACGCTCTCCGGCTAAAATCCCCCAGGTTGCCCCAGTGTGTTCAACAAGGGTTTGGTCTGGAACCCCGTCTGCAGAAACATCCCATAGTTGTTGGAGACGCATCTCAATGAGGTCATCAATGGTTATTTCGTCCTCATATTGTACTTCATCGGCAATCGACCATAATGGATGAATGACACCGCCTACGAAAAGAAAAACCACGCCGGGTAAGAAGATTCCAAACCTCAGAGGATAGGATGTTGTTGGTCGGAAACCAACGAGCAAGAATATTCCTAGCATGACAATTGAAAGGAGCAGCACCGAGATTCCTTGTTCTTTCAACACATAGGATTCTGATTCATCCCCAAGGAGCACAGTCCCTGAGGGGTAGAATGACTCAGTTGAGAAATCTTCTGAGACAACTGGGCCTGAACTTTCATACCCAAACAAACCCGCCCAAGAATACTCTTGGAAACGGTCAAGAGCGCCTCTAAAGCACAAGTTGTAGTCATTGGTAGGGAGATTCCGCCAACGGTAGATAATTCTCAAGTCATCATCAATAAGTTCGGTCACAACTTCTGGCTGAGGCGATAGGCGCCCCGATTCAGTCACCAAATTCGGAACTTCGTGAGGTTGCTCAATCTCAATAGGAGCTGCTTTCCAATCTACGATAAGCGTCATCACTTCATGTTCTTCAACGGGAAACGACCAGCAATCCCAGTCGTCGCTTACTAATGCACCACGATGACCGGTATCAAAACTTGAACTGATAGGTTGAGTGGTTGACGAAGGTTCATCCACGTTGGCTGCGTCTGCATCTACCGACCATGGAATTTCAATTTCGATTTTAGATGGCCCTCGCAGGTTCAATTCCCAAGTCCCAGGTCGGTCAAGGGTCACAACCATGATCAAACGTATCTGAGCATCCTTCCAGAGAACTCTTTTGGCCCCCAAGTCAAGTGACTCATCTTCAAGCCTGTAGGGTTCGTACTCAGACGAAGTCGGTACAAATTCGCTCTCAAAAGACCAATCTGTCACGCTCTGGCCGAGGATAAGGCGAAAATCAATGGCAGGGCGTAAAAGCCCGCCGGTTTCAGTTTGGTGCCTAAAGTCAACGATGAGGGATTCCAATTGTTCAGGAAGGAGAGCGAGGTGTTGTTGGGCAGGAGCTGCATCAAACTCAAAGGAAAGTGTTTCCGGTTGGAGGGATGAAGCAAAACTTTGTCCAGTAAATTGACCTTCCCCCATAGAGACAGGTGTAAGCGTACACTCATTTTCCGACTGGCAGGAGAGGTACATCGTCCCTCCTCCGTCGAGAGAGGTAATCCCTGCTTGTGCTGAGAACGTCAAAATAGGAATCATCAGCGATAAGAAAAGAAGGCTCGAAAGGATGAGTGCCTTACGATTCTTCATAGCCATCCCCAGTGTTCCCTGATGCGCCATTGTTTATCATTTGATGTCCTTTAAGGCGCGGTCAATAAGGCGACATCGGCACGTTCGGCATTGATATTTGCCACCGCTTGGGCGCTGACGAGGATATTCCATGGCACATTGTGGGCAGATCCAAAGCCATGATGCACGCTGAAGGCGCATCTTATTGGTGAACTCAAGACCCTGCTTTGAAGCACCGACATCCGGCCATAGTGATTCCAAAGAGCGAAAATCCCGATTATGTGACCGGTTTCCAATAGCATGAAGAAGTTCATGATAGATGACAAATGCAGCATATCTGGACCAATCTTGTTCAAGTAAGACGGGGTGTACATCTACTGTTTGCAGGATGAGTTCTCCTTGTTCCCGAATCCAACGGGTCACGCCATGGCGCTGTGTTGAATTTTTTCGCAACAAACCTAAACTTACCGTTGATGCAATATTGAGGCTCTCAACAGAAAAAACACCTAGGCTCTTCATCTCGGTTATCACTTCGTCACGAAGCAACTCAAGACGAAGCGATTGGGATGCATTGGGGCGTACCATGAACAAACCTCAAGACCAACGATGATAGGCAGGGTGGCCTTCTTTCACAGCGACAAAAAGACCTTTGCCAGTTGCACAAACCTTCCCATTGGCCTCAAGTTTCAGAGAGATCTCAGCACGGTCATCTTGCAAATGTTCGACTTGACTTGTTACAACCAGTTCTGTATTCAATGGAGTAGGCCGTCTAAGTTGAACACTGTAGGATGCGGTAACCGTGCATGGTGGTTCCTCAACACCTTGGGAATCCATAAGAGCAACTGCTGCTGTCCAATTCCCATGACAATCCAGCAAAGTCCCGATTATTCCACCGTTGATCATTCCGGGAAAAGCTTGGTGGTGGTCTTCTGGAGTAAAATGCAGAATGAGGCCATTTTCAATCCGATGGGAATCTATTTGCAAACCTTGTTCATTTGCCGGCCCGCAACCAAAACAAATTGAGGATGGTGCGTACTCACGTTGTACCCCTGGAGTCATAACTCAAGGTCAGTAGTGACACTTTTTGGTTGTTGCCTTTGGCTGAGAAAATAGCGTATGGTTCATCATGGAGGGGGCTGTGCACAGACCATGGCGGGCCGTAAGAAAACCAAGGTCCGGAAGGTTCGGGTCGCCCATGAACTACCAAAACGCCGAAAAATAGCGATTGAAGAGGCGATGAAGGCCCATCAAACGGAAGACCGACCAGAATGGGACCGGAGTTCGGAATGGGGGGACATTCGCTTCTTTCGAAAGCGAATTAAGCCGGGTACATTGAGAACCGTGCCTCTCCCTCTCCTCGACGTTAGTCTAGGTGACCCTTGGCCTGTTCCGGTAACGGTGATTCATGGTTCCCGTCCGGGGCCTTGTATTACGGTTTTAGGAGGCATCCATGGCGATGAATTGACAGGTCCATCTGCTTGTACTCACTTGTTGAGTAACCCATTTACCGATGAAGGGCGCCCCCTTGACCCAAAATCTATGGCGGGGACACTTCGTATTGTTCCTGTCCTCAATTTGCCGGGCTACAGAGCAAAATCAAGATATTTTCCAGATGGCCGCGACCTTAACCGACAATTCCCTGGAGACCCGGGGAGTTCCACAACTAAACGTGTGGCTCATCAAATCTGGAAGCATCTTATTGAAGATTCTGATGGTATTATTGACCTCCACAGCGCAGCGAAAGGGCGTGACAATATGCCACAAGTTCGTGTTGACCTCACGCATTCAAGTTCTTACTTACTTGCAAAAGCATTTGGAATTGAACTCATCCTTGATTCAACACCCCCGAAAGGCTCCCTGCGACGCACAGCAAATTCAGCAGAGATTCCTGTCATCACCTACGAAGGCGGAGGTGCAGACTATCTCGGTCATGAATCCGTCAAAGTTGCTGTTCATGGCGTAATGAACATCTTACGCTCCTTACGAATGATCCCTGGAAACCCCCATCGGCCTCGGTTCCGCATCATGGCGAGCGGCTCAAGATGGCTTCGTGCCGGAGAAGGAGGCCTTCTCGACATGTTTGTCAGTGCTGGGAGCGTCATGCGAGAGGGAGAAGTATTGGCCACCATTTCCGACCCGGGAACTCCCGGAATGACCGTTGATATCGTCGCCCCAGAAGATGGACTCATTATCGGGGCAGCAACTAATCCATTCACTGCAGCAGGAATGCCAGTTGGACACTTTTTACCAATCTCGAAACACTTCTCTCTTCTGGAAGAACAAATAGATGAAGATGGAAAATTCATTATTAATGGAAGTCAAGAAGACCCAGTCTGGCGAGAGGAACATGAAATCAGTGAGATTTCATTGGACGGGGAATGGAGTGGAGGCAGCGTTGATTCTGAATGGATCGGCTCAAAAATCACGAATGAATCCAAAGAGTTTGAAGAAGAATCTTGATCAAAAACCCTTAACGAAGGGAAAATATTCATTTGCGATAGGATGAGCCAGCACGTGATCTAGAAATGCCAGTCGACCTCATAACCAGTACCATCTCTCCACAACTGGCAGAAGATACCTACGTTGCAGTTGCGGACAAAATTGAAGATAAGTTAGGTCGAAAAGGTCTGGGGAAAGTCCTCTACTGGCTTACACTCCTAGGGCTATTTTTAGCCATAGCAGTGTATTACTTTTGGTAATGAAAGCACTTCACTGGCTTGAAAAAGCAGAGACTGCAGCGTGAATTTCTTCATCAAGCATGTTTCTCTTTTGGCTCTTAGCAATTTCAAAGAGATGGGCCACTAATTCGTCTGAAGCTTCAATTTCATTTTGTTCAAGCCACCAAACAATGTTTGAGCGACCCGACATGTGCCCGATACGGATGACTTGTTTCAAACCAAAATCACCAGCGGGAACTCCAGAATAAACTCGGTCAGCAAGCCAATGGTCACCCTTTCGCATTGCCTTTATGACGGCAGACGCATGGACTCCAGTACCTGTTTCAAAGGCATCCTCACCAAAGACAGGATAGTTACGAGGCAAGGGAACTTCGATGTATTCGTTGGCTTTTTGCATGTAAGCGTCCAAGAGGGTCAAATCGTTCTCAATGACTCCCATGAGTTTCAGATTAACGAGGGTTTGGTCAAGCGGTGCATTTCCGGCTCGCTCACCAACGCCAAGTGCAGTTCCGTGAATGACATCTGCACCTGCTTCAACTGCTGCAATGTTGTTCGCTACCCCGAGCCCACGGTCTTGATGTCCGTGCCAGTTTACCTCGATTTCTCGGCGTTGATAGCCTGCATCTTTGATGACTTCTTCATCGATGAAGGCGAGGAGTTTCTTAACACCGTTTGGAGTTACATGGCCACATGTATCGCACACGCACAGACGACGAACACCGAGTTCCATTGCTCGTTGATAGATCATTTTCACATCTTCAGGATTGGAACGAGTTGTATCCTCGGTAACAAACATCACCGGAACGTCGTTCTCAACTGCGTATGATACCGCAGCTTCCATGGTTGTGACGAGTTTCTCCATGGTCCAACCTTCAGTAAACTGACGAATGGGGCTTGTACCAAGGAATGCTGATGCTTGAATCTCCATCTCGTGCTTTGCTTGCATTTCCACGAGAGGTTCAATGTCTCCCATTAAGGTGCGAACTGCGGCACCAGGCCGGATTGAGTAATCGTTTTCCTTGATGTGACTGAGCATGGCATCGATGTGGCTGCGATGGAATGGCCCTGCTCCGGGAAGGCCAAGGTCTACTTTTTGCAATCCAAGTTGTTCCATGAAGGTGAGCAATTCTATTTTCTGCTCTATGGTAGGGTTGCGGGCGCTTGGGCTTTGCAAACCGTCGCGCAGGGTCTCATCATCAAACCAAACACCATGAGGGTGGTTTGCTGGATTTCTGCTGAATTCGTATTCTACCGTATTCCAGTCGTAAATGAGTGAACTCTCTTTCATAGTCATCACCTTTGCACAAGCCGAGTTGGCCCCGCAATTGCACACGGGTCGCCTTCATGTTTGAATGCGTCGCTTCACCATGATGAGCCTTAGGCTCACTCTTCTTCACTGCCTTCATCGGACTCTTCTGAGCCCATGTCAAGGAGAGATGCGGGGATTCTTGAAGAGAAAATCAACTCGTCCGTGAATCCGCCTTTGGATTTGTTCCTAAACTCCATTACCCGAGTACCTCGGCTTGACTTGCCTTTGGTTTCTTTGGTTTGGTTAACGAGAATACGGATCATCATTCCCTTCTTCGTCAGCAAGAATAGATGGTCATCCAAGTCAGGGACTGTACGAACGCTGATGATCTGATCATCGTTTTCATCATCGAGCTTCATGGTGCGCACACCTTTGGCCCCAGGTCTTGTTGAACGGTAACCATCGGTGGCCATCTTCTGTAGTCCATCCTCGTCAAGTTTGATGTTACCTGCAGCGTCGGTTTCAGGGATGCGGTCTGCTGTACCTAGACGACTTCGCTTTGCCATACCGTACTTCGAAATGGTTAGGATTTGTTCCTCAGCGTCAAGCATAGCGACCATTCCTGCGACAGAACCGCCCCCTCCACCTTTTCGGTCGCCTACCTTAATTCCGTAAACGCCGCCAGAAACCCGTCCTGATGCGCGGATTGCTAAGCAATTAAACCGAGACGCATAGCCAGTTGTTGAAATCATCACGATGTCATGTTCGTTCGTTGCCGAACGCACGTTAACAAGTGCGTCACCCTCATTCTTGAATCGCAATGCGTACTTTCCGTTTTTGTTGATTCGGACATATTCGTGCAGGTCGGTCTTTTTGATGAGTCCACCCTTCGTTGCAAATACCAAGAAATGGCCGGATGGTGGGGTTTTACCACACTGGACACATTTGCTTGTTGGCCCTACATTGTGAGGCTGCTCACACTTTGGATTGATGCATTCCCAGTTCTCCTGCGGAGTGAAGCATTTTTCATTCACTTCTTCGATCAATTCACGTGAGATTGGAAGGATGGTGACGATGTTCTCGTCATCCCGGATGCTGTCGAGGAGGTTCCGAATGTGGCTTCCCCGAGATTGTCGGCTACCTAGAGGAGTTTCCCAAGCCTTGAGGCCGTAAACGCGTCCTTTGTCGGTAAAGATTAGCAATCGGTCCTTGCTGAAGCAGGTTACGATGAGTTGAGGTGTATCCTCGTTCTTCGTAGTCACGCCTTTGAGTCCCTTTCCGCCTCTATTTTGAGTCCTAAACATTTCAACAGGTGTGTGTCGGATGTAGTTCTCAGTGCTGAGGGTTATGACGATAGCTCGCTCCTCAATGAGGTCCTCTCGGTTCATCGAAAGCGGCATTGGGTCGATGTAAGAGCGACGTTCGTCACCGTGGCGTTCCACGACTTCATTGAGTTCGGTTTTGAGGATGTCAAGACGACGAGAACGTGACCCGATTATGTCTTCAAGGTCTGCTATGCGAATCTTCAATTCTTCGTGTTCAGCCTGAACGTTAGCCACGTCCATTCTGCTCAATTGATACAGACGACGTTCTGCAATGGCTTTTGCTTGCGCTTCAGAGAAATCAAAGACAGCAATACCTGCCATTGTTTCGTCTCCTCTTAGACACGATTCGAACTGTTCACGGCTGGAACTAGCCTTACCAACAGCAACAACATCGTCAATGCGGTCTTGCGCCTTGACCAGTCCTTCTAGAATGTGTGCCCGAGCGTTTGCTTTGTTGAGGTCAAATTGGGCTCGACGTTCAATGACCGTTTCCCGATGAGCCACGTAGGTATGAATCATGACCGGAAGCGTGAGCAACACGGGCCTTCCGTCCAAAATTCCCATCATGTTAGCGGAATAGGATTCTTGCAACCTGCTGGATTTGAACAGTTGATTGAGAACTGCGTGGGGATCTGCATTGTTCTTGACTTCAATAACAACACGGATTCCTTCCTTAGATGATTCGTCACGAATATCACGAATTCCGATAACAATCTCTTTGTTGACCAAATCGGCGATATGGATGAGCATATCTGCCTTTTTCACCTGATAAGGAATTTCATGGATGACAATTCGCTTTCCGTCGCTATCATCGTGAACATCACACTTTGAACGGACATGGAATCTGCCCTTTCCGCCAGTGTACATATCAATGATTCCATCGATGCCGTGGATACTTGCCCCCGTTGGGAAGTCCGGACCTTTTACATGCTGCATGTACTCTTCTATAGAGACAGATGGCATGCCTTCAGACCCTTCTTCAAGAATACGTTCAACGTGAAGGTTGACCGCTCCTGCAACTTCCGTGAGGTTGTGCGGAGGAATACGCGTTGCCATACCAACTGCAATTCCGTCGCTGCCATTGAGCAGTAGATTTGGAAGGCGCGAGGGGAGGACTGTGGGCTCTTGTTCGGAGTCGTCAAAATTGGGTTGGAAATCTACGGTTTTCTTGTTGATGTCTTCAAGCATGTGTTTCGAAATGCGGTCAAGTCGACTCTCTGTATATCGCATTGCGGCAGGTGGATCTCCGTCAATTGAACCAAAGTTCCCTTGCCCGTCAACGAGAGGGTATCGAAGTGAAAATTCTTGAGCCATTCGGACCATGGTGTCGTAGATGGACTGGTCGCCGTGGGGGTGATACTTACCCATGACCTCTCCAACGGAACGTGCCGACTTGCTGAATTTCTTATCCGAGGTATGCCCGCCCTCGTACATCCCGTAGAGGACACGTCGGTGAACAGGTTTCAATCCGTCCCGTGCATCTGGTAGTGCACGGCCAATAATAACAGACATAGCATAATTGATGTACGAATTTTTCATCTCGGTATTCAATGGATGGTTGAGAACATTGCCACCAGGTGCAATGGTTTCGTCGTCTTGCTCTTCTATGTTTTCGTCTTCAGATGTCAAGGTTGGTCACCTCCTTTGCGTAGCGCTCAATAAACGCTCTACGCTCTGGGACATCTTCGCCCATGAGCGTTTCAAACATGCGGTCTGTTTCTTCTGCTTCCTTAACAGTCACTCGAAGCATTGTACGACTTTCGGGGTCCATGGTAGTCTCCCAGAGCTGTTCTGGATTCATTTCACCAAGACCCTTGTAACGCTGAACACCAATCTTGGCGTTTGGGTTATCTCCCTTCAGGTCTTCAATAAATTCATCTCGCTCTTCATCGCTGAAGGCATATCGTGACATTTTCCCCTTTGACACCTGATAGAGCGGGGGTTGGGCGATGAATACGTGACCTTCCGTAATAGCAGGGCGCATAAAGCGCCACAGGAAGGTAAGCATCAACGTGCGAATGTGAGCACCGTCAACGTCAGCGTCAGTCATGATAATGAGGCGGTGGTAACGAAGTTTCGATGTATCAAAGGACCCTTCATCCTCTGGATTGTTGCCCACGCCCGCTCCGAATGCTCGGATCATGGTTTGAATTTCGTTGTTCTGGAATACTTTGGCAATGTTGTGCATTTGCCGTTCAACGTTCAAAATTTTTCCACGCAGCGGTAAAATTGCCTGTGTACGCCGATCTCTACCAGTCTTTGCAGAACCACCAGCAGAGTCACCTTCAACAAGGTAAATTTCACACTCTTTGGGATCTTTTGATTGACAGTCTGCGAGTTTTCCCGGAAGGCCTCCTCCCTCGAGGACACCCTTTCTACGAGTCAAGTCTCTTGCTTTGCGAGCAGCTTCTCGCGCCTTGGAGGCCAGAAGAGCCTTGTTGACAATCGTCTTCGCAACAGAGGGGTTTTCTTCAAAGAACTCATTCAATTTCTCATAGACCACGGTTTGGACAATTCCCATAACTTCGCTGCTGACAAGTTTGTCCTTGGTTTGCGATGAAAAAGATGGGTCGGGATGTTTGATGCTGACAACCGCCGCAAGACCTTCTCGGACGTCATCGCCTGAAAGTGCGTCACCCTTGAGTAATTTGTTTTTCTTTGCATAGCCGTTCACAGAACTGGTGAGTGCGCCGCGCAAACCAGACATGTGAGTTCCTCCATCCTTGTTCCGGATGATGTTGGTGTAACAAAGGATGCTCTCACTGAATGCATCGGACCACTGAAGTGCGAGTTCAACCGTCACCGGGCCCATTTCAATTTCCTTTTCTCCGTTAATGATGATGACGTCATCATGCATTGGGACGCGTCGGCTGTTGATTTGTCGGACAAATTCTGCAAGACCCCCCTCATAGTGGTGTTCGCTAACATGTTGGTCTTCACCACGGTCATCGGATATGATGATTTTCAGCCCTGCATTGAGAAATGATGTTTCTTTGAGCCTGGTGTCGATTTGGTCAAAGTCGAATTCAGTGATGTTGGTGAAAATTGAACTGTCCGGCATAAATGAAATAGTGGTTCCTGTATCCTCGCAGGTGCCTATGGTTTCCAATTCAGTCACACGGACTCCAGCTTCAAATCGTTGACGGTAAACGGTTCCCTCTCTGTGAATGGTCACTTCCATCCACTCGGAGACAGCATTGACAGCGGAAACACCCACGCCGTGAAGGCCACCGCTAACCTTGTAGGAACTGTTGTCAAATTTCCCACCTGCGTGAAGTTTCGTCATGATGACTTCGGCAGCAGAAATGCCGAATTCTTCGTGAAGATCCACAGGTATCCCCCGCCCATAGTCTCGTACGGAAAGGGAGCCCCCCGGATTGAGGGTGACTTCGACAACATTGTTGTACCCCGCCAGGTGCTCGTCAACAGAGTTGTCAACAACTTCCCATATGCAATGGTGGAGAGCGGATCCGTCGTGCGGGTCTCCAAGGTACATGCCCGGTCGTTTTCGTACTGCTTCAAGGCCCTCGAGGACCTGAATGCTTGCTGCGTCATATGAGTCATCCATTGTCATCACCGGTTGGGAAAGAGAGTGCAGGTTTTTGTGCAGTTTACGAGAGTAAAATATTCAATGAAAAAAAGTGGGCTGCGGCCCGATTTCGTCATGATTTTTTTCACTTCCCCCCATTCAATTTCTAATTCCCTCCACGGTGTTTAAACATACCCCTGTCAGTGCCTCCAAAACATGGCATTGAACGACGATATACTTCGCCGGATGGGTGTTGAAATCACGATTGATTCTATTCTTCAGAAAGACATGCAAAATCCGTCAAACTTTCCGAATTGAATACATCCCGCTTGGAAGGCGAGCGGCGTGAGCGTTAAGAAGAGGACACAAGTGGGCAGGTCATGACTGGCCCTAACATCTGTGTGTCCCTTGAAGGAACAACCGTCAAAGAAATGGCTGATGAAGCCGCCCGAGCAAACATTGCTGGCGCCGATATGGTCGAGGTGCGCTTTGACCGCCTTTACCTCAAGAAACCCGCTCACGAGCCCGTGGAGGACGAGAACGGGGACATCCGACACGTACTACCACCCGAAGACCAGTGGCATGTCCTTGAGGCCGCAGAGGTCAATGCTGACGATTCAATCACATCCCTCAAAGAAAGCATCCCACTCCCAGTCATCTTCACCGTCCGCCCCCTCAATGAAGGCGGACACTTCCCCGGAACCGAAGATGAACGACTTGCAATCATGAAGAAGGCCATTGAATCTGGTGTTACCACCATTGATGTTGAGTTATCGATTGAAGAAGGGCAACGAAAGGAGATTTTGGATATGGCCTCCGCTGCCAAAGTTGGTATCGTTTCCTCCATACACAACACAGAATCCACTCCAAGTGCATCTGAACTCATTGAACTGGTTGAAACTCATTCCACCGAAGGCGAGATATTCAAGTTCTGCGGGACCGTAAACGACCACCAAGATGCTCTCCAGATCGTTGAAGCATGCCATGAACTGCGTGGTTCAAAGCATAAGTTCTCAATGATGGCCCTAGGAAACGGAGGAGATTGGGCTCGACTCCACGCACCTGTACTCGGACAGTCACTGGTCTATGCAACCCTACGCAGTGAATTCAAGCTCTCAAACAAAGGCCTTGTGAACATCAAGGACCTCAAGAGTGCTTGGACCCTAATGGAATACTGAGCCTTATTCCGATGGCGGCGGCACGCTGTCAACCGGCATCTGTTCAAGCATCGGTACAGTTTCCATTGAAGCAGCACCACTCTCTCCATCATTGCCTGCATTCATGTACCTGCTGTTAAGAATGAAGGGAACAACAACCAGAGCCGCAATCATTGCAAAGAATACCAATGGTACGGTCCATGGTGGAAGAACAAATGTTCGCTCTTCCGTAATCACGGTCACATCAGCAACCACGACTTCATCAAGCGGGTCAGCATCACGGTCGTGGGAATTATCCCACGTATCAATCACCAGATAGAAGTCCTGATAAGAATCTGAATCAAAAAGAGAATCATAAACTTCAGGACCGTCCAAAGAAACAGAAAAGGTCACTTCATCGATATTTTCGTATTGATGAACATCACGGTACGTATTCCAGCCAGCTGGATTGAAACTCCTCCATTCTGGAGAAAGGTCGCTCAATACCTCTTCAACTTCATCCATCCACGAGTAGAAATGGTTACTTCGATAGGATTCCTGGTACATCTCATATTGTGAGGTTGTCAAAAGATAGACGTCCGCTACTGCAGGGGATGAGGTGTTGTCAACAACAGTTTGCAGAGTTATGCAAAATGTTGTTCTGTGCTGACTTGAAAGATTGAAACGAAGTACTCCTGCACTGTCATTCCCAACAAGAAGTGTGGTGTAATGATCCGTTGACAACGGCTCGAGAACAGGAAGAGGCCACATAGGATTGTACATCCAACTTTCCTCGGGATGCAAATCCATATCAATGCCATCCCCGAATTCTTTTTCCTGTCCGTCCGATGCCATTTCACCATCACCCCTCATCTCATCGAATTCCCAACCGCCATAACCGTTGAAAGGGACAAGGGCTTGACGTTCAACGGTTTCATTCCAGACAATGGGTTGAATTTCACCCGCACAGTTGGTTGCTGCCTGAGCCTCAAATTGAAGAGGTGAGCCACTTGAAATCAAGGGGAAAAGGAGTAAAAGAGAAACAAGAAATGTGCTCACTCGCATTGCTTCACCGTTCTCTATTGTACCTCGGAGGTTTTAGGTCATGCCGGCTCAACGACGACGAAGTGGACGAATGTAACCGCTGTCATCGCTTCGGCGCTCATCTTTTGATAGGATTTTAGGCGCTGGTGGAGGCAGGTGATGGTCCATCCCTAGGAGTCCACCCTGGGACTCGACCATTTCTACGTCCGAATAGGTTTCAGCGGCTTCCTTGGCTTCTTCCTCAAGAGAACTTGGCTCACGCATGACCAGCCAGCCAAGAATCAATGCAACTGCAATGAGTCCAATGAAGGTAGCCAATTCAGAACCTGCGTCGGCGACCCACGATTTCCATTCATCTGCTGTAAAGTCGGAAAGGGAGGGGGGGCCTTCCGGTTCGGGCACGACTTCTACCTCTTTAGTCATGGATTTACACTGGCCAAGGCCATCGCAAACCTCTACTTTGAGATCATAATAACCAGTAAACTCCCACGAATGGCTGGCACGGATTTTGTACCCAGCAGTGGGGTCTACCCAATCGTCACCGGCATTTCCGTTCTCGTTTTCATCAACTTCAAGGTCAAAGTCCCAACGAACAACGAGTTCTGTTTGAATACGCTCATCCCGCTCGTAAATTGAGCCGTCTTCAACATCCAAGTCACGATATATTTCAAGTTCCATATCTTCTTGCATGTTTGATACATTTGCATTGAAACTGTAAGAATCCCCTGCGATGATTTCCTCAGGAGTGAAAATTTCGTAAATCTCCGGAGGTGAATTCACAACGACGGTAAAGGTCATGCGAGTTACATCTCCAGTTCCAAACGCATCCCGCACCGTGAGCGTTACATGGTAGGTCCCCGGTAAAATGTAAGCGTGCCAAGGACTTGCATCGTGCTCAAGCGGCGTTGCATCTCCAAAATCCCAGGTGTACTGCACCAAACCGTTCCAGTCGGGCGAGGCTGCCTCAAAGGGAACATAGCGGCCTTCAAAGCGGCGGTCGCCGTCACGGGTGCCTGCTGAGTCAAAATACAGCATATCTCCAGGAGCAGTCACAACGTGGTTCTCCTCGTTAAAGGTGTGAGACCATCCATCAGGAACACTTCCTTCAGGGAAGGAAGTTGAAGAAGTGATTTTCTGGTCGTCAATCCAACCGTCTAGGATCCGAACTTGAATGATCGGAAGAGGATTGATGATTCGCACGGTCATCGTTCTTGGGAAACTGCTCTCACCACGCTCATCGGTGACAACGAGCGTTACTGAGTGGATACCAGGTTCAGTGAAGGCGTGAGTTACTTGAGGGCGCTCTCCGAAAGTTCCGTCAGAAAACGTCCAATTGTAAATTAAATCGGTTGAGTCCCCAACAGTGCCGTCCGGGTCAGTGCTGTCTCGTCCGTCAAAGGTGTAGGGTTCATCCACCTCACCGTCTTGTTCTCTGAAATCAATGGACTGAGAGCCAAGAGTGGAGGAGGATATGACCTCAAATGAAGCCACAGGTAGTTGATTCAAAACAATAACATTGAGCATTGTGGTCATTTCACTACCGTCATCGTCAGTAACGGTGAGCATCAGGGTCTTGTTGCCAGGAACATCCCACGATACGATTGGATTTGATAGGGTGCTGGAAACGGTCGAGTAATCGTCACCACGTTGAGGAATACCCGGGGCGATGCGCACTCCGTCTGTGAAGGTCCAATCGTACGCTTCAATCGTTCCATCATCGTCAATAAAGACATCTGGCATAACAAGATTCGTGTAGGTCATGGTCATCATCGTCTCTGAATAAATTTGGACGGGGAGACGGTTGTTGATGTTCACCTTGATTATTTTCGTTCCGTTGTTATTGCCGTCAAAAACGGTGAGAATGAGGTCATAAGTGATGTTTTCACCTTCAATGTCGCCCCATTCATGTTGTTGAGAATAAATCCCCAGGCCGGAGTCACTGGTCCCGTCACCCCAATCCCAATGGAAATCGAGATAGTCCAAAGGAACGTTATCGGTCGTACGTCCTGCGGAAAACAAAATTCTTTGATTTGTGAGAAGGGAAATTTCATCCTCAATCACGATATTATTGACGGTAATCACAGGGAAGGGGTCTGTTGAATCGGTTACGTTGACTGGATGTATTTCAGTTTCAGACCAACTGCCACCTTGGTCCATGACCCGCAGTGTAGCATTAAACGAACCAACGCTTGCATAGGAGCGCAGCGGTGATTTCAGATTCGAGGTCACATTATCTCCGAAGTCCCAAGCATAGGCTATTGGAGCGTCAAGATAGGGTAGAGTATTGTTGTCTAATGAGAGACCCCATGCATCAAAACCATCGCCTTGGAATTGGAGGTTCTCCCAAGTCTGAACATCGGTAAGAGAAAGGGTCCCGTTAGCGACTGGCTGCATGTTGTTGAGTGATTGTGGCGAGGTTTGCAGGGTATCAACTACCGAGCCAAGCATGTCTTTCATGACCATTGAAAAGGAGTACATTCCATTGAGTGGAGCGGTGAAGTAGACACTACTATCAACGATCACACCGCCACCTGCAGCAATCCTGTCGGTCGTCATATCAACAAGCGCACCAGAACTGTCCGACACTGTGATTTCAACATCCAAATCCTCAAAGAACGCATTTGATAACACGCCGTAATCAATCTGTACTGTATCATCACTTCCGTCTCCATCACGGTCCCCAAGAGTGGTCGTGTTCAAGGAGAGAGTAGCTGGAGAAGTGATTCGTGCAGCCTCTACGTCAACAGTTCCTGTTGGATAGGAGGGTCCGCAGGAAGTGTAGTCGCAGTCTGCAATCGTACTCTCATACCAAGTGATAACCCAAACCTCATCGGTGAGATTACCAAATCCAGGAATAAGACCTGTTGCGACCCTGTTGTTGAAATTAAGATCCGTGACAGACCAGAGACCATCCGAGGTGGCCTTGGAAACAACAACGCCGTTAAATTGCGATACATCTGCAGTAAGACGCAGTGTCAACGGAGCAGGAGATGCCCCGCCAGGTGTGAATTTGAACGAACGCATTCCCCATCCTTCGAGGGTATTTCCTGTAGAGGACCATGGTGTGCTCCAATCGCTGTTAATTTCAGTGGGTTGAGCTCGGCAAAAGAGACCTCCAGAGCATATGGCGTTCAAATCCAAGTTGGGATAACCATAGATTCCTTGGTCAGAATCGAGAGTCGCAGCGATGCTGAAGTTTGCAAATATTTGACTCATGGTCGTACCAACAGCACCAACAGGACCTGATTGCGGGGATAGGGCGAGGTTCTCAACGCCTTGACCACCCGTTGCAGAATCTTGGACGAGTTGGCGAACGGCAGGCCCACCACCAAGATGTTCTGCAAGATACATCGTAAACATGTATCCCGCGCCGTAATCTGCAATTCGTTGATTCCACCAACGAACAGATTGCTCAGGATTTGCAGTCCATGCATTGACGTGCCCCGTTAGGGTTGAATCCGCTCCGAAACAGAGGTAAATTGCAACATCGGCGTTTCCTTCGTCAATCCACAAGTTTTCGTAAGGGTCCAACGCATTGTGAAGCAGGTGTTCAAGTTCGTGGGCAAGAATTGATTTACCCCAAGCAAGTGTGATGTCGGCGTAATCCACAAAGACAGATTCGCTGGAGCTAGAGAATGAGGGTGCGAAGTATCCACCTGTGTTGTAAGCCCCGTCAATATCGTAGATAATAATCTGAACCTGGCAGTTATTGTCTACATCTGGAGGTGCAAGTCCTCGGCCGTCTTGGTAATCCTTGCCGTAGTATGTGGTCATGGTTGGATAGATGGTCGTGTCCCATGTGCTAGCAAGGTTGTTGAGGACTGTGGAGGATAATGTCCGTCCGCTTTGTACGATGAACGCTACGCTGTTTGTTGTTTTGGCGACATAGGCATCAATTTGACCGCCCGAAATTGAGACGGTTAGTGTATCTCCTACTGTTCGTGGAGTGCATGCGCGCCCTGCAGTTCGCGCACTGGTCGTGTCAACGACCATGTCGTCCACGCCAGGCCGACCGGCGTCAACCCATGCCTGCCGCATGAATTGTGTAGCCGAAACAACGGGCTGGTCCTCGTGAATAAACAAATACTCACTTCCTTCACTGGGGTCGAAATCGTCAAGGTCGCCAATAATTTCACCGCTCGATTGTGACGGAGGTGAAACAGCCGGATCCTCTGTTGAATCCGCCATGGCAGTAATCGCAATTGGGCCCATGCTTGTGACGAGCAGAAGAGCAACGAATACGAGGGCGGGAGTGGAGCGTCGTTCCGACATAAAAATCACGTTTATGAATCGCAGGACCGATTCACAATTTAGCCACTTGAAAGGAGGTATTTAAGAGTCCGTGGTCAAGGCATCAATATGACGAGTAGATCCTCGCCGAGAACAACGGGAACATGGCTGTGCTTGGCCGTAGCACTGATGACCCTCAGTGCGTCGGTTTCGTCCCAAAATGAAAACCAATGGGACGGAGAAGATGGACAACCTAGACTCTGCGACATATCTGAAGAACTAGTATTCAATGGTACAAACGCAAATAACTCCGTTGGGTGGCAGGTTTCGCTTGGAGATCGCATCCCTGGCTCAGAGCCTTCCGCTCATTTCCGCGCAGCAGTGGAGGAAAATATTACGGCATGGGGCTGGGAAGTCCACACTCAACAGCATGTGAGCCATGGGATGAACCTCACGAATCTCTTTGGAACATTGAACGGAACAGGTGATGAAGAACGAGGGAGAATTGTAATCTCAGCCCATTACGACAGCCGAAATGTTGCGGACAAGGACTTGAATGTCTCAAATCAATCCTTACCAGTCCCTGGAGCAAATGATGCTGCAAGTGGAGCAGCAATCTTGATTGAACTCGCTCGGATTATTCCTGCGATGAACCTCACCCAAGACATCACTCTGTTTTGGAATGACGCTGAAGACCAAAACGACAACTATACCTTGGGTGCTGAAGCTTGGGCAGATAATTTATCGGACTATGAGATTGACACCATGGAATCGTTCGTCTTGTTGGACATGGTCGGTGACCGTGACCTACAACTCCAAAATATCTACATCGGGAATTCGACGTTGAAATCCCGCGCACAGACTCTTGGTGGGGCCCTCGGCATGGTTAATGGCACGACCTCTTGTACGGGAGAAAACGGGGACGGGACCATGCAATACAATATCACTGCATATGTAGGCGACGACCATCAACATCCTGACGCACTAGGCATCCCTACGCTTAGTTTCATGGACCCTCAATACGGCGAAAAGGTCCCTGGTACATTCGGTGAATACTGGCACACGATGGAAGATACACCGGACAAAGTAAGCGAAGAATCCTTAGGAGCTGTTGGTAGGTTGGTCGAACTTGGGTTGCGAAGTGGGGCTTTCGTCATCGTTGAAGAAGAGCAGAATCACCTTTCGGATGAGGACACTACGAATGATGAAGTTGAAGAATCTAAAGACGCCTCAGAGCCCGTATCCCGTGCATTGACGGGACTCGTCATCCTTGCTGGCCTGTCGTTGTTCGCCATCGTGGCATTGATTGTTTTCGCAGAGTGGAAACTGAAGCGCTGAACACTCTTGTGCGCGGACTCCAAGGGGAAGGGGTATTATCCGCGCACGCTGTGGCATCACCAAGGGGGCTTGGAGTTGGAGGATGACCGCGAACGCCGAATGAAAGCCCTTCGTGAGCGAGTTAAGGCGAAGAAAAACGCAGGCTCCCTCATCGAGCCAGAAGAACCCCTCGTCATCACACAGGACCAATATCAAGAAGTTGTCACCGTTGAAGAGCCTCAACAAGATGACTGGTTTGAGATGTTAGACAGAGATGCAGACCGTTGGAGAAACCTCGCTGCATCACTTGTTCTCATCGGAAGTATCCTCGGAATTATTAGTGGAGCATTGATCCTCCAAGGCAATCCATCCGAAGCCTTCGTTTCAGCATGGAATTCCGATAAACAAACAGCCGACATTTCCGGAGAAATTCTCCTTGACATAGAGGGCACCGGAGTTGAAAATGTAACCGTTGAACTTCTTGACAAAGATTCGAGAGCCAACCTACAAACAACAACAACAAACGAATACGGCTACTATACGATGGAAAATGTCGCTAAAGACGACCACATCATAATTTTTTCAAAGGACGGCTTCCAAACCGTTGAACGCACGTTTACTCCGGATGATGCAGGACTTATGCCCGTGACGATGAAAACAGGTAATGACACTCGATACGAGGACTTTTCCGAGAAGACCGGTGGCCCGACCCTGGACTTCGCCGTTGCCTTAGCAAGTGGAATTGGTATTGTTACGATTCTTGCTTCTTTTGTAGGCGTCCAAGCAGCTGTAGAAATGCGCCGTGGACGTCATTACCGAAGAAGCCAATATTTTGCTGGCTTTGCCTTATTTGGTAGAGGCTTTATTATCATTGGACCGACTCTAATCCTTGCTGGAATGATTCTCAACATCTTTGCTAAATTTGACTTTGAAGACCAGCGAGAGGACTGAAACATGTATTTGATTTCAGTCGAAGGGGGCGATGGCTCTGGCAAAGGGGAAGCCGCAAGAATACTTGCTGAATTACTCAGCGAGTTCCCATTTCCTGATGTCATCTCAACGCATGAACCGCGTCGTCACAGTGAACTGGGCAAACTCGCCCTCTCTTCAGTCAAATTGGGCGATAAAACTCCGCTTGAAGAAGCAGGCTTGTTTGCAGCAGACAGGTTGGACCACTCTCACACGTACATCCGTCCGTTACTCGCCAAAGGGTGCGTGGTCATTTCTGACCGGAACATCCATTCCTCGCTTATTTACCAAGGAGTAGTTGGGGAATTGGGCCTTGAGCAAGTTGCTAAAATGAATGCTGCAGCAATGATTCCAGACTTGGTATTGTGGATCGATTGCGACCCTAAAAAGGCCATGAAACGAATCAAAACCGGAACGTTACGGATGACCAGTGACAAGCAGGAGTACTTTGAGACAAAAGAAATTCAAACAACCATTCGGAAGGGATTTCACGACCTCTTGGCTGGAGATGTGAAAGTACCCCCACCCTTCAATCAGTGTCATGTTGTTGGACCCGTTCTCAATGAGGGTGGGTTGGACGAACTCAAACGTTCTCTAAGGAGTGAATTGCGGCGGTTTTTCAACCGAAAACCGTTACCATTGAATGTAGATGGTGATGAAGTTGACCGAAATCTGCTGAGTAAATTAGTTCATGATGTAAAGAAGCAAACTCGGCTGCCCGGTGCACCTCAAGAACGAACTGCGATTCACGTCGGTTGGCTATCTGGAAAGTCACCGTCAGATTGGATGCAAGAAGCAGAGGATAACTGGCCTACTGAGACCGCTCAAGAGCATGATGTCCCTGCAACGCCATATGCACACTCCTGCTGGTCAATACTCGGAACCCTTTCACTCATGGTTGGCTCGAGCGAAGTTCCGCGTCTTCATGCCTCATTAGGCCCAATTCGGATGGTGACTCAGCGCCATACACAACGTCTCGTAAAATGGCTATTGGCCGAACATTGGATCTTCAAACAGCAATCCCATGTTCCGTTTTCGGATGCTCAATTATTCAAATTGAGAGATGAACGACTTGGATTTGCACGCCTCACCCTGGCAATGTGGCCTTTGAGAGGACCCCTTGCATCTTGGCGCAGATCAAATCCTGACAAAGATTGGGCCAATGCACTTGAAGAAATATTCCATACAGATGAAGGGAAAGAACTCTCCTCTGGATTGAAGAAGGCTATATCGGATATTCACCAACGTCTTGCAATTTTAACCAGCGGTCACGAAGGTTGCCCTCTTCCAACAAATGCATCTGAATTGTTGGTTTGGTGGTCCAATGCACCGCCAGTTCATTCGGATTCATCTTGAGATGAAGCCAAGGTGAACCTTGAGTTCCCTGGCAGCAGTACTTGCCCCGCTCCGGAAAACGCATCGGACCGTGAAGCGAACATGCTGCACATGAGTGCTCCAATACCAAAACCAAATGGAATTCCGGTGATGACTCTTTTGAAGTTGGTTGACTCATAGTCCGTTAAAAGTTGGTAAAATCCGTCGAATAACATCGGGCTACAAAGCAAAATTCCGACGCCAAGCCAAGTGATGAGCCTTCGGTTCTTTGCATAAACTGGAACCAACCAAGACGATGGGAGAAGAGAGAGGCAGGTGTCTTTGACAGTCCAACGGTTCCATCCTCGCTGAGTAAAGAGTAGACCACCTAAAAATAAGCCAAAAAAGATACCAAGGTCCCGTGTACAGAATGGCGTTTGATTTTCATTAAACTCAAGAGAACGCTCATGCTTTTGATGACAGTTTAAATCTCCGAAAGCATAGATAACGGCCCCATAAAGATTCATTTCGGTCCAAACATAGCCCTGATGCCCATAGGAACCATCTGCATGTGAGTGGTTGGCTTTGACCAAGTTCCCATATGAACCGGACCCGTCTTTTGAGTAAAAGTCGATCACATTTGCACGCCCTTCAACATTCTGCACGGTTCCGGGTTCAAGGGTCAATGGTGCAATGAAAAATGATAAAACCAAAAATCCCGAAATGCCAGCAACCCATTTTCCAATCTTCACTTCCCTCCTTCGGTCAGTGAGGCCGTTGCGCTCCATGGCCCATCGTAGGTACGCCTATCTATTGATTTATTCCCGCTCTAAGGCAAGCCTTCATTTCAAATGCCCCTCATCATAACATATGGCCGAGGAACTTCCACCCCGAATTGGCCTTATTACCGGATTACAAGCTGGAGCCTTCATCGGACTCTTTCTGGGATTCTCCCTTGCTGTTGTGTCTGCCCTTACAGACCCTGATGAACTTGTGCGTCTGCTGGAATTGATGTGCCTAACACCAATCATTTGCGCCCTCCTGCTCGGCCCTTTCTTAGGGTGGAGGCGTTCACCCCTCTACAGTAAAGAAGACCCTCTTGATGAAGCGAGAGCCTGTTTGGAACGCTTCAACGAGGGCCAGGGTAAATGGAGAGTGCTTAGTCACGTTCGAGGCGATGGGAGGGCGGTACGCATTGACCTACACAATTCAACCCAGCCACTTGCCATTGTCCAAGCCACACTTCCAATGACCGATAGGCATACCATCCGTTACATTGTTGGCCGAGGTGAACAGCGAAGCAGAAGTCCTGAATTACGCAATCAAGTGCTAGGCTATGTTGAACAACACATCCCATTGAATCGTAGAAGAAGAACCTCTTCTTCCATCGAGGTCCTCCCTCCGTCGGTAATAGAGCACATGGAATCAACCAATGTGATGCACCGTAGATTGTTTTACCTCTTACCCATCATTCTTATCTTCGCCTGGCTAGAGATGCGATGAAACGACGCGTGATGAAAAGAACAGCCCTATGAGGGAGCGCAGATTGGCAGTCACATGGCAGGGGAACTTGACAGGGCCATGGGCCGTCTCAAGCACCGCGACATTCGGACCAGAAGGCGTGCCGTCCGAACCTTGGTTGAGTTGGAAGACCCTGAATCACTCAAAGCATTCAAATCGCTCTTGAACGATGAAGATTCATGGTTCGTGTCTAAAGCCCTGGATGCTTACCGACGATGGGCACCAATTGTTGGACTTGATGCGGTAGAGGATTTAACCGCTCATTCCTCGCTTAATGTTCGCCGATGCGGAGCCAACCTCCTTGATTCCTTAGGGGAAGATGGGGTCTCTACTGCAACGATGATGCTCGATGACGGTGATTCTGTTGTTCGTAGAAAAGCTGCTGATGCTTTGCTAGCACACGGAAATCCTGAGGCGATTAAAGCCATGCATCACCATGCCAATGATGCGATACGAAGCCTCGCTATGCGGCACCCATCTTGCACCACGGAACAACTCCTTAACGGACTCAAAGATACGTCTAACACGGTCCAAATTGAGGCTTTGCGAGCATTATTGAACCGTAATGAAGCAGTCGACGTTTCGGTCATTATGCCATTTTTTAGCGTTCAATCTGAAACCGTAAAGTTGTTCCTTTGGGTTGCCAAGCATCACCCGAACAATCTCCCATTGTTGGCGGAAAAACTCGGCCCTCAGCACTTTCACGATATCACAAAGCATCTTAGAACCAACGTTGAAAGTTCCAGTGATGTCCTTATTGACACGCTTCTTGAGGCAAACATGCATTCTATCGTCGCTCGCTGGCTCATGGGCAAGGGTGCCAAAGAAGATGAGTTGCGGTGGGAAATGATCGGAAATGAAAATGTTGACATCATCGAGCGAAGTAAGTTACTCGAACGCTTGTTGGGCAGAGCAAATGAACCTGAACTACAAGTCAATGTTGAGAAATTCATGGCGTCCAATCCTCCAGACCTTCTCAAGGTGGCGTGCGAGAACCTATCAACCGCCGCAAATGAACTCGCATCATGAGCAGGAAGAACTCAGGTCTCACGTTCACAGCCGACGCTACAGATGGAACACAACATCACCTGCATGTTGGCGTTTCGATCGAAGGGCCTTTTCTCGGGCGAAAACTCGTCTTACGTTTCCCTCGCTGGGTCCCTGGGTCGTACTTTATGCGTGAACCAATGCAGCATCTCTTCAATTTCTCAGCGATTTCGTCTGCCGGAAAAGAACTGCGATGGAAACGAATAGGGGTTGATGGAATCGAACTTTCCGTCCCCCAAGACACTGAATCAATACGGACGAGTTACACTATTCTCGCTGCTGAGTTAAGCGTTCGGTCCACACACTTGGACGCTAGCCATCTCCACTTGATGCCCCCTTTCACATGGATGATGCCAGAAAAGGGAATCTCACAAGAGAGATTGAACATGGAACATATGATTGAATTAACCGCTCCATCTACTTGGAGTCCAGCAACGCAATTTGAGCCTTCAGGGAATCCTCTGAATAACGGAGATGCTACCACCTGGTGCTTTTCTGCACCAAATCGTGATCATTTATGGGATGGGATCGTTGAAATCAATCAAAACGAACCAATTACACATGTTGTTGATGGAAGAACACACCATTTGAAAATTTGGGACAGTGGAGGACATGAACCCAATAAGGAGCGACTTGATTGTTTTATTCTTGACATGGAACGAATCATCAAGGAACATCATGCCCTCTTTGGGTTACCAAAATGGGGCACATATACCACTGTTCTCCACCTCACAGACACTGGACGGGGGGGGTTAGAACATCTCAACTCCCAGACCTCAATGATGCCGAGGAAATGCCTCTACCCCGGCCACGAGGATGAATATCGAGACCTTGTAAGTCTGTTTTCACATGAATATCTCCATCAATGGAACGTCAAACGATTGAGGCCAAAGAATTTCCTTGACTATGACCTCCAAAAAGAGGTTCACACTGACTTGCTTTGGTGGTTTGAAGGTGGGACGTCATGGCTTGGGGACATGCTTTGTGTTCGCTCTGGAGCTTGGACTGAAGAAGATTGGAGAAAGGATTTCCAGCGTAAGATGAAGCGTCACACGACCAAAAATGGGATGCATAGAGAATCCTTATCCGAGTCAAGTCACGATGCATGGATACACCTCTATAGAAGCGGCCCTTATACCCGTGAAAGTCAAATCTCATATTACCTAGAAGGTGAATTAGCCATCATGTGTTTGGACGTGGAATTACAGAAAAGAAGCAAAGGAGCCTATGGGGCGTGTGAATTCATGGCAGAGTTGTGCAACCGCTATGCCCTTGAGTATGACAGCAGCAATGAACTCGGAATCGACTACAAGACACTTAGAACAACCTTGAAAGAAGTCCCTGGCGGAAAGAGCCTCGGCCCATATTTGGACCGTCTTGTCCAAGATAGAAAGGCCCCTGATATCAAAAAGGCAATGAAATTCTTCCGCCTTGACATCGTTCCACAAAAGCCCGATGTTGAACCAACGGCCTGGCTGGGCGTGGGACTACGAGACCAAAAGGGGAAGGTTGTCATTACAACATACCACTCAGGCTCTCCTCTACGAACAAAAACACAAGTCGGTGACGAGTTAATCGCCATTGACAAACTTCGTATCCAGTCCTTAAGCCACCTAACATCTGTTCTCAAAGGACGACAGAACACGCAGGTATTGTTAGACTTCAGCCACGAAGGAATGATGAACACAGCAGAGATAGAAATGCCAAGTCCACCCCAACATGGAATCAAATTAGCCGGGAAGGGGAACGCTGCATGGCGAGCATACATCATGACGCGTCAGGGCCGTGATTGAGCGGTTCAAGAAGAACATCAAGTGGAATGAAAATCGGTGGCGTATCATCAGCCAACGTATGCCTACTGGTTTTTGGTGGAAACACTTCTCCAGAGAGACTCATTGAAATGACATCTTCTTTAGAAAGTGTCTCAAGCCCACAAGAAGGCCAAACATCAACGCTTATTTCGTCATTCCCGAGGTAATCCACGCAAAGAACTGGAACGCGGTTTAAACCCAATTCGATCGCAATGGCGTGGCGGTGATGTCCGTCTAGGATCGCCCCCGTATTGGAATCAACGATGAGTGGTTTCGTATAACCGCCCCATCGCCGGGTCATGTCAAGCAATTTCTTCTGGTTTCGTGGCTTAACTGCTTCATGTGGCTTTAACCAGCTTAGAGGCACGAGTTCCACATCATCTTCTGACCATTCCATGCCTCGGCGAATAGCCGTTGAGGCATAATGCTTTTTCAACCGTGGGCCCGCCATGTTCAATTGAGGCACCCATGACCATCACGCAGCAGTTGGATTTTGGTAGAGAGGCTGCTCTTGCAGGTACCCCTTGTCCTGAACCACTTATTCGATGGATTGAGACACTCCCTGACGACCTCATTGAAATCCATAATAAAATTGCGGAATCAGGCCACGGAATCTGGGTCGTTGGAGGCTGTGTAAGGGATGCCTTACTCGGAGTGCTAAACGGAGATATTGACCTCTGTTCAACCTGTACTCCTGAGAAGGTCATGGAACTCTTTGAAGAGCAGGCGATACCCACTGGAATTGAATTCGGAACCGTGACAATCAAGGGCGAAAACCAGCATTATGAACTGACAACATTACGAAGTGAGAGCATGTATCGAGACGGGCGAAGACCTGACCAAGTCACGTGGGGCACTTCACTTGAAGAAGACCTAAGTCGTCGTGATTTCACCTTCAATTCCATGGCTGTGGATTTGGCCAGGAGACTGCTCTATGACCCGTTCAAGGGTACCAAAGACATGGAGGAGCACATCGTTCGGGCAGTCGGAGACCCGATGCAACGTTGCGATGAAGACGGTTTGCGTATTTTCCGAGCCTACCGCTTTCTTGACCGAGGCCAATTGAGGCTGTGGAACCTTGAAGGAACGCTGCATAGAGCCATGCAATCAAAGCAACCCATCCTCGCCAAAGTCGCCATTGAACGCAAATGGACTGAATTTAGAAAAATCATAATGGGTAGAAACGCCGCTGAGGTCCTTAACCTCATGATTGAGGACGGAACAATCCAGCACATCATGCCTTCTTTGCGTTTTATCAGCCCGGAACTTTTGGCTCTTTTCGGGAAACATGTCAATGATTCTTGGTTGCTGAAACATCGCTTGGGATTCCTGTTGGTGGAATTTAGTAGAGCAGAAGTAAAGCGAACTCTTGGAGACCTCAAGCTCTCAAAGTCCCTTCTCAATGAAACAATTCGTTTCCATCGCAACCTCGGCACCATACCAGGCGCACATACATCTTCTCTCCGAGTATTCCGTTACTGCGTGGGAGAAGATGCCCCCCTTCATCTTGAGATTCAGGGCCTACTCTACGACGAATCAGTGAAGGTTCATGGCCAAGGCGTATTAGAGGGCAATATGAGTGAGGTGAAGCATAAATGGTCTTCATTGGACTCTCAACAAACATCCAATGAATCTCTTGTTAACGGTCATTGGATCATGATGCGGACTGGAGTTGAAAAAGGGGTGCGATTAGGTCGGCTCAAGAACTGGCTCCATCGGCTTCAAATCGAACACGATATCACTGAAGTGAACGGAATTGAGCAACACCTTTCACGTATTCCATGGCAGCATGGCGACCCATTGAAGTGGCCTCAACTTCATTTTCCTTGAAGACAACGCGGCATCACATTGATGATAGAGACGGTTCTGCATTCGTAACATGGCAGAGAAAATATTGCTTCCTCCCCGTCCAACTTTTGATGGTCAAGTCGTTGCGTTAAAACAACGGATGGAGAGCATAAGCGAACAAAACCGGATGGCCCGACTGCTCAATCAAAACTTCAACACATGGCTCAATGGTTCCTCAATGTCCGCTTTAAGCCTCACCCAAGAGTTGGACAAAGACAAAGACGGCATTATTTCCGCTGATGAATTTTCAGATATTCTGTCAAAAATGACCGGTGAACGCCCCCCTGAATGGGTGGTTGAATTGATGTTCTCCTTTGTGAATGCAGACCCCGCATCTGGGATTCCTGTTGCAGATTGGATGGCCTTCCTTGCTGCAAACGGCCTAGAAATTCCAGAATCCATGTTTGAGTTGGACGTCCCGCTCGCAGGAACACTCACCTCGGAACGAACGCTTTATCTCATAGACCAGCCAATCGGATTAACAGCAAAATTCTCGCTTGAAGTTGAATCCTATTCCATTACAATTTTACAAGATGGCGTCTCTACCCCGGAGACATTTACCACAACCTTAGAAGAAATGGATCATCCCAATTCGGACCAGTTCATTTTGGAACCAGATGAAGCAGGTGGATACAAAGTCAGTCTTTCGGTTCTCGGCAAACATCTCGATACCATCAGCATCACTGTTGAAGAGCCTATTGAAGAAGATTGGCCCGAAGATGAAGAGGTCGTAGAAGAACCACAACCGGTGCAAGAAGAGCAACAATCGGCTCCACCATCCGCACAGTTGTCTGACCTCATTTCGGTTGTTGAAAAAACACGATTGAGAAGTGAGGCCATGAAGGTCATTGAAGCCGCGCCAACCTATACGCTCAATGGAATGGTGAAGGAAGTCAGTAAAACTTTACTTGGCGAAGGCGAGTGCAGAGGAGGAGTAACTGCACGCTGTGTTTCAACTGACGGAGCAATCGTTCAAGTGATGATGAAGCGAAATGAAGAGTCTTTGTTTGCTGCGGGGCAGTATGTTTCGCTCACAGTTCAACCTGCCATGTGGTCAGTTGCAGTGCGTGAACTGGTTTGCAGGGAAGTTTGATTCACTTTAGGGCACGGGAAATCACAATACGCTGGACTTCCTGTGTACCTTCATAGATTTGGGTAATCTTAGCATCACGGAAGAATCGCTCCACAGGGAATTCTTTGGTGTAGCCGTAACCGCCAAGCACCTGAATGGCTCGTTCAGAAACCCACATTGCAGTGTCACCTGCAAATAATTTCGCCATACTCGCTTCTTTAGAATGACGAGGGCCGCCTGCATGGTAATGTTGTTCCTTGGTCCATGCTGCTTTGTAGACCATCAATCGTGCTGCATCGATTTGAGTGGCCATGTCTGCAAGATACGCCATGATCATTTGATGGTGAGCGATTGGTTTTCCAAATGCTTCACGCTCGTGAGCGTATTTTAGTGCTGCTTCGTAGGCACCTTGTGCAATGCCAAGAGCCTGCGCAGCAATACCGATACGGCTGTTATCAAGAGCATTCATAGCAATAGGGAAACCGTTCCCTACGCCTTTCAACACGTTTTCTACAGGGACCTTGCAGTCGTTTAGAATGAGCGTGCAGGTGTCTGAAGAGCGTATTCCGAGTTTGTCCTCTTTCTTACCAACAGAGTATCCATCGAAACTTGCGTCCACGATGAAGGCGGTCGTTCCTCCGTGCTTCTTGACACCGTAATCGGGATGGTCAACATCTTTGGCGAAGAGAACAATAATCTTGGCTTGGGCTCCGTTTGTGACCCACATTTTTTCGCCGTTGAGGACATAGTGAGTTCCATCATCGGATAGCTTTGCTTTGCAAACCATCGCCGCTGCATCGGTTCCGGCACCTGATTCCGAGAGAGAATAAGCACCCACTTCACCAGCAGCAAGCCGAGGAAGGTAGGCTTTCTTTTGAGATTCATCTCCGTGGAGGGCGATGGTCATTGAGCACAAACCAACATGGACACAATACATTACTGCGAATGAAGGGTCAACACGGGCGAGTTCTTCGATAATGATAGCTTCTGAGACATCATCAACTGGAGAGCCTCCGTATTCTTCGGGAATCGTGATGCTTTGGAGTCCGAATTCAATGAACGATTCCCAGGCCTCTGACGGAGGAATTTGATGTTTGTCTCGGTGCTCTACCGTTGGAGCAAGCACAGTTTCAGCGAAGTCTCGGACCATCTCACGAATCATTTGTTGCTCGTCGGTTTCTTGAAAGTTCATTGTGCCACCAACCTACGCCAAGATGCCGAGTTTCTTAACCCGTTTGTTTTATTTTCATCACCACAATTTTCCTCAGCCTTCATATACCACCCGCGTGAGCCGGAGCCTAGAGGGAAAACCATGGATGAGGAAATCGTGGAATTTGCTATTGCACACAACCGAAAATATTCGTTGGACCATCTATGGTATCAACAAAAGGACCAGAAGCTGATGATCGGAGTCAGTGAATACATGAAAGTCGAGATTGGGGATGTACTCCGAGTGATTCTACCGCAAGCTGAGACCGAGATTGACGAGGGTGGAAGCATGTTTTCACTTTGGACCGCAGACGAGAAAATATCCCTTACATCCCCCTTCGCAGGAATCATTTCTGACGTGAACGGTGAGGTTGAAATCAGTCCGGATTTGGTCAACGATTCCGCTTACGACCACGGTTGGGTCATCCTACTGGAACCCCACGAACTCAAGATGAACCCGGATGATAAGCAAGTTCTGGAAAACCTGTTGGAACCAGATGAGTACGTTGAGTACCTCGCTGAACTTTGAGATTCAGCCCTAAGACCTTGGTTCGGCGTCGCTCCGTCGCTGAAGGATGATAAACGAACGACACTTCGTAAGGGTATGGACGAACCACTGCAACGGTTGCGAGACAGTTTAGCCAAGGCTCCTATCATTTGGAAAGGCGACTATCCTTACTTCATTCATCCAATCACTGACGGCGTCCCTCGTATGTCTCCACATGTTCTTCAAGCAATCACAGACCTATCACGGGACCGTATTGATTGGGAAGATGTTGACCTTCTTTTGGGAATTGAAGCCATGGGCCTCCCCTTAACTGCGCCCCTAAGCATGTCAACAGGAATCCCGCTGGTCATCGCCCGAAAACGCGCCTATGGGTTAGAGGGAGAGGTGAAAATTGACCAATCCACCGGATACTCCAAGGGAGCAATGTTCCTTAACGATATCAAGAAGGGTGAACGTATTGCCATCATCGACGATGTACTCTCCACAGGTGGAACACTAGAAGCCGTCATTGAAGGCGTACATAGAGCCGAAGCCAGGGTAACACATATTATTGCAGTTGTTGAAAAAGGAGACGGTTTAACTCGCCTACGAGGGCTCTACCCCGATATTTCGATTCAATCATTGGTCCGCCTGCGCATGGATGGAGAAACCATCGTTCTCTTGGACGACGAAGTTTGAATTTGATGGGTGCATTGATGAGGGAGCGGCATCGCCGCTAGATTGGGGAGCCACATGGACCTAGACCGCCACGACTTTGAATTGGATGAACTCATGGAGCGCATCCGCACCAATGACAACCGCCTGATTGCACTTCAAGTGCCCGAGGGGCTCAAGATGCAAGCCCTTGAGATGATGGACACCATTGAAACCGAAACCAGTGCTCAAGTTGTACTTGCAGCAGATCCTTGCTACGGCGCCTGCGACCTTGTTCACGACAAGATGCAACTGATGGGTGTTGAATTGGTAGCACACATGGGCCATTCACAAATGAACATCGACTCGGGAATGCCGACACAATTCATCAATGTCACCTACGATGGAGACCCTGAACTTTCACCAGTCCTCCCTTGGCTCAATCAACATCGCGCCATGGCCCAAGAACGAATGACCAAGCAAACCCAAACAGAAGGCCTTAGCGAGGAAGAAGCGCAAGAGCGGTTTATGGATGCAGTAGGACGCATGGCACCCCTTACTGGTACTAAACTAGGCCTTGTAGGGTCCATTCAACACCTTCACCTCCTACCCGAATACCACGACCGCTTGGAAAAGGCGGGCTTTGATGTCACCATCCCTATCGGCGGGGCACGTCTTTCGTTCCCCGGCCAGGTACTCGGCTGCAATTATTCAGGAGATGACCCCAGCATCGGCCACTATCTGTTCCTTGGGAGCGGGGATTTTCACCCGATTGGACTCGTCCTACACACCGGAAAGCCTCTTGCCATGCTCGACCCTTATACCGGCGATGCTGAAGAAATGTCACTCCAACGCATTGAACGAATTCTTCGTCAACGCTTCGGTCTCATCATGAGTGTGCAAGAAGCACAAACCTTTGGTATCCTCATTGGAGAAAAACCAGGACAGATGCGACGCACTCTTGCACTGCGCATGAAGCGAATGCTTGCAAAGCACGGAAAGAAGGGATACTTGCTGGCCTTGGAACATGTCGGACCAGAATTGATTGACTTCTACCCCGTGGATGCATTTGTAAACACAGCCTGCCCTCGAATCGCTATCGATGATGCCGTTAAGTATCGCAAGCCATTGATTACACCATTTGAGATGGAAGTCGCTCTTGGAGAAAAGAAATGGGAGCTCGGCTACCAATTCGATGAAATCCCTTGATACGAAGCAGACAATACGTTCTGAATTACCTCGTCTAGAGGCTGAACAGAACCACATCTTTTAGAACGGTTGACAAGAGCATTCCCATGTTATGAGCGGCTATCTTGACCGAATCGGGGCGGGATTCATTCTTGCAAACCCTGCCGTATTGGATTTTGACCACATACCGAAGGAGCTGGTAGGGCGTGACGATGTAAAGCAAGAACTTGCGTCAAAATTCACCGCCATCGCATCCCCTGAAGGCTCGTCAAGAGCCGTAATCACCGGACCGGTCGGCTCGGGGAAGACTGTTCTTGCCAAAACATTCTGTCGCGATTTGGCTCGTCACCTGGCCGGAACGAGAAACATCGAAATTGCCCATGTTAACTGCCGTAACGCATCAACCAGTATGCGCGTTGCACAACGTATTCTCCATCAATTGGACCCGGGCCACCCAGACCGTGGACTCTCAATGGGGGAGCTTTTGTTGAGTTTGAGGAAGATGTTACGACACTCCTCCTCCCACCTCGTAGTTGTCCTTGACGAAGTGGACCACATGCTTCGTCGTTCAGGAGATGAATTGCTGTACCAATTGTTGCGAATAGATGAAGACCAACAAGGAACAGGAACCCTCTCGTTAATTTTGATCAGTCAAGAGCAGGTTTTGGATGTTCTGGAAACTGCTGTTCTTTCCAAATTTGGGATGACCAACCATGTTCGGATACCCCCTTACACCCAAGAAGGACTGGAAGCCATCGTCAGGCAACGTGCTGAAGAAGGATTGGTTCCAGGGACATGGAGTGACTCGATCATGACCTTATTGGCTGAAAAAGCCGCACCGAGCGGTGATGCTCGCATGGTGATTGAACTCCTTAGCAATGCTGTGGAACGCTGCGAGTATAGGCAAGACAATCACTCAGAACGTAAGATCAGTATCGAAGATGTTCACACATACAACAGCAATCTTGCGCGTGATACCTCAACTTTTCTTGAACAGGTCGACGAACTCAGTGCACCGGTTATGCTTGCCCTCTTGGCCATGTGCAGACGATTGAAGACGCAAGAGACCATGACCATGGGTGATGTCGAAGGACTCTACGCCGTGGTTTGTGAAGAATATGAACAAAAAGCGAAGAGTCACACCACTCTGTGGAAATATATCAAGACCATCGAGGGTGCTGGACTCATCGCCTCGCGTGTTGCAACCGTACCCGGTGGCCGGGGACGGACCACCCACCTGAGCATGCCCCACTACCTTCCCGCTGACCTCGCAAGCCGCCTTGAATTGCTTCTTCCCAAGCGATTACGATAAAATCCAAGCCAATGCACCATACGATGGGGCTAAATACGGGTCGTTAGTCGGAACATCTCGTAGAGGTGCTCGTATGTCCGGCAAAAACCAATCCGAATTCGTCGCAGTAGTCAATGATACAAACCCCGACAACGGTGGAAAATCGTACTCATTGAAGATTACAGGCAACAACCACGCACAAATCCTAGGAAAGCGAATCGGCGATGTCGTGGACGGAATCTTCGTTGGAGAAGGCGAACAAACACTCTCTGGCTACAAACTAGAAATCACCGGCGGCTCCGATAAAACTGGAACCCCTCTGCGTAAGGATTTGGAAGGCGGCTCCCGTCAGTCCATCCTCGTCACACAATCAACAGGTTACAAAGGACAAGTCATCGTCCACAAGAAGAAGGGCGGAGACAAGAAGCGATTCCGCTACAAGCCTGATGGACTACGTCGTCGACGCACATTCCGAGGCAATACCATTACACAAGACACCCGTCAAATCAACTTGAAGGTTGTAGAAACTGGTAAGAAGTCGCTCAGCGCTATTCTTTCCACCGAAGCAGAGGAAGCATCGGAGTGAACCCCGAGAGGGACGTCGTAACAACAGGGTGAGGAAGCATGGCAAGAGAGCTTCCCGCACAACCTGAAGTCAACATCGGCCTTGTCGGCCACGTTGACCACGGAAAAACAACCCTAACCCAAGCCCTTTCAGGAATTTGGACCGATACACATTCCGAAGAACGGAAACGTGGTATCTCAATTAAACTCGGTTACGCTGACACTGCATTCTACAAGGACGACAAAGGACAATATTACGCTACTGGCAAGCGCCCTGACGGTTCAAAAGACGTCGCTGAAGAACTAGAGCGAGTCGTATCCTTTGTTGACGCTCCTGGCCACGAGACACTGATGGCCATCATGATTACCGGTGCATCAATCATGGACGGCGCTATGCTCATGGTCGCTGCAAACGAAACTTGCCCACAACCTCAGACCCGTGAGCATCTGATGGCTCTTGAGATCGCTGGAATTGAAAATATCGTAATTGTCCAGAATAAAATTGACCTCGTTTCACGAGAACGGGCACTAGAGTCCCATCAGGAGATTATGACGTTCCTCAAGGGCACCATTGCTGAGTCCGCACCAGTGATTCCAGTATCTGCGCACCACGATGTCAATCTTGACATTCTGATCGATGCAATTGAAGCAACCATTCCCACACCTGACCGTTCAACCGATAAGCGATCAATAATGCATGTTGCTCGTTCTTTTGACATCAACCGCCCAGGAACCCGACCCGGTAAACTTCGTGGCGGTGTCATTGGAGGAAGCATTGTTGAAGGAGAATTCAAGGAAGGGGACGAAGTGATTATCGGACCTGGACGGAAAATAGAGAACGGAAACAAATCCACGTGGGAACCCATTGAAGCAATCGTAAGTAGCATGCAGGGCGGTGGAAAAACACTCGATGCTATGCACGCAGGCGGGCTATGTGGAATGGCAACACTTCTCGACCCTTCCATTACCACGGCAGACAACCTCTCTGGCCAAGTTGTTGCTCGTAAAGGAGACCTCCCCGAAGTCCACACTTCAGTGAGCATCAGTGTCAACCTTATGTCCCACATGGTTGCAGGCGATGGGGAAGCACCAGAAAAAATTCAACCCTTGCGAAATAACGAGATGTTGATGCTTAACGTTGCTACCGCAACATCGGTTGGTGTGACTCGAAATGCCGAGAAGCTTCGCACCAATCTTGACCTAAGGCTTCCAATATGCGCTGACAAGGGACAGCGTATTTCGCTTTCACGACGGGTTGGCTCGCGATGGCGTTTGATTGGCTACGGCACTATTGAATGAGGTTACGATCATGCAGCAGGTGCTCATTGACGCCTGCGGATGGGTAGCATGTGTTGATGCCAAACTCAACATTGAACGAGAAATGGAACGGCTCATTGGACCATGTCAATGGATTCTTATCCCTGAGGTTCTCACTGAACTTAATGCCTTAGAAGCCGAGAGGTCACCGGCTAAACGTCTGCTTCTTTCTTTATTGGAAGCAAAATCAGTCCTATTGGTAAACGAAAATGAAGAACTCAGCCACACCGATGACATTCTCTATCAAATGGCTTGTGAACTTCAGTGTGCAACTCTTACTGTTGACACTGGGTTAAAACGCCGTCTTTATGAAAAGAACTTGACGGTTCTTGAAGTTCGCAAAGGTACAAGGATGCACGTTCTTGAATCGCTATAGAGCAAATTACGGAAGCGTGAATAGGACATCATCCCCGTGGCCGTCCAACCAACATAATTTCACACCTGCGTCAATCCAAGCATGGGCATAATTTATTGCACCAAAAGCACGAATGAGGTCCCCAATCTCTAGAAAATGACGGGCGTCCGATGCATAATCATCGGCCATTCGTAGCATGGTGTTGAGTTTCTTACCTTCTGCAGAAGAGGGTTCGACCATTGGCGTTGCTTTCTCCCTCGCCCGTTTGGTGATGTCAAGATACTTCTCTACTCGACCAACGGTAATTGTATCTGGTGATTCTTTCATTCGCCTCCCTCCTTTTGCCGGCGCAGTAAACGACGAGCATCTTCAGTTCTGCCCAGCGATTCGTAAAGCTCAATGGCAAGTGAGAGTTTACCCAAATCTTCCGCCTCTTGCGCCCGAATAAATAACTGACGTCGCTCGTCCCAATTCCTCGCAAGGGCTGCCTCTGCTGCCGCTTTATACCGTCCTTGGCGCTCTGCCTCTGAAAGATGAGGGGCTGACCATTTGCGAACAAGCCCGTTTCTCGTTGCAGTAGCCATGGCATCTGGCGTGCATAATACCAAGAGGTCCCCGAGTTCCATATGGAGCCCAAGAGGGGCAGATTCCTGGCTAGAACCTTCGCGAGGCAAACTAAGAGCGTGTAGGTTGCCTTCGATGCTCAAGACCCACCAGCCATCTCCACTGCGGACTGCCTCCATAGGCTCAATCGATTCGTGCTCAAGGCGTTCAAGTTGATCCCATCCAAAGGGATGTGGAACTCCTTCCCAGATGCCTCCGTCACTACTTTGGAGTAGCAATCGGCCTTCAACGAGTCGGGAGCACCAACTCCAAGAGCGTTCTTCCAATTTTCGCTTTCGGTCCTCACCCGTCAATCTACCGCACCAAAGCATACCGCTAGGGTCCTGCCAGAGAAGATGCTCTCGGTCCAGCCACCCAACCAGCCTGCGGATTGGGCCGGTTTCCACACGGCGAATTCCTCGGCCTTCTTGAGAAAAGAGATGCAGCTGCCCTTGTCGTCCTGCGAGAACCCACCCCCCGCCAGGCCTGTGAGCAAGGTCACTAAAACCACCAGGAGTGCTGCGACCTTCGCTGACCATGCTTCCTGTTGTCGTATCCATAAGATAGAAACCATGAGCGGCCAACAAGCCGAGCATTCCTTGAGAACCCTGTGCAGCATGGACTTTGAATGGAACTTCTACACTCCATCGTTGTTCACCGTTCTCCTCCAACATCGTAAGTTGGAGGCCTGCACTCACCAATAATCCACCTTCAAGAGGAGCCATTGCTGCGATTCTTCCTTCTGACTGCCATGACCATGCAATATTCCAACTCATTGTGATTCACTCCTTTGGAAGGTACCCCATGCTTCTAATTGCGCTCTTGCCGCCTGAGTTAGCACATACTTACGATGGCGCCCTACTTTTCTTGCTTGCAATATACCGCCCCTAAGTAAACGATTACAAATTTGCGAAAGGCGGGCTCTTTTAATTGATAGGAAAGACAACACCTGCTCGTCTGAGGGCGAAACATCGCGTTCATTTGCTTGGCCAACCACATATGCTTCGGAACGTGAAAGTGAAGACAACAAATGTTTGTCCAACGGATAACTTTCTTTCGGACCAAGTGTATCCCTACGCCTGGATTCGAAGAAAGCCATTATGCTTTCACTGGATGATGATTTTGTCCTATCTGAGGTTTCAAGAGAAGATAGGAGTTTGACTAAGACGGACATGACATCTTTTTCCTCAATCGAAGATGGTGAAGTACTTTCATTAATTTCAAACTCTTCATGGATATCGTCATTCTCAACGATCACCTCATCTTCATCCATTACGACCTCATGAACAAAACCAACTTCGTCATGGATAAGGGCTGCAGATTCTTCTTCGTTGAATTCCTCCGGTTGCTTTACAGGAGGGCTTTCATCGGCAACCCAGTACTCATTCCCAGCATTGGTCTCAACGGTGTGTTGTTGAACCGAAGGAACATCTTCACCTTCAGATTCTTCTTTACTAGCTGTAAGGCCGCCCTTATTTCTTCGTATGAGGCCGCCGAAATTTCCAACTGGAGGGAGTGAATAGGGGTTTTCTTGAGCTGCTGATGCATCAATAATGGGAGTCTCAAAAGGAGTAACCTGCAGAGGTTCGTCCAGTTCTTGCGCTTCATCAAGGGCACCGATGTCCAAATCAAAGAGGCTACCAAATGCGGATTCATCACCCTGTTGTTCAAGTTCTAAACGCTCGTTCCAAGGGACAGATGCATCGATGATATCTGAGGGGTCTTCGGAAAGAACCTCTTCGGATTGAGGCTCTATTGGAACAGGCTCTTCTTCAACCAACGTTGATTGATCAAAGACCGGATACTCCTCCGGTTGTGCCGTCATGAGTTGGTCAAGTGTAGACGGGCCGTCTCTTACCTCTAATCTGGCCGAGGTGTCAAAGGATTGCTCTGCAACCCCCATGTCCTTGCCCATACGAATCAAGTCTACTGCATTTCTCAGTTCCTTGATGACCAGAGCGGGATAACCATCAGTTTGTTCAAGAATACGTGTTGCATCCTGCATCGTGAAATCTGAGTCCATGCAACCAACCGATGCAAGGCGCTTTTTGACCAAGGACAGGACATCAGAGGGAGTGAATGGAGTGAGGCGATGCTCCTCAAATGCCATAGAAAGTTCCTGAGGGAGCTGTTGACGCTGTCGCTGGTCACATACGAGGATAACAAGAGCGTTCAGGCGTTCAAGGACAGTTAGTGTATCTCGTAATGCAACATTAAGAACAGACATGTCGCTTGCTGGCACATCGATGACGATAAGGGGCAATTTGTCCCCGAACCCATACATGCCGTCAACAAGGCCTTTCACAACCTCTTCACGACGTACAGGCGCTTGGATACCCATGATTCCCTGATACATCATCTCAAGGAGGCTCTTAGCAGGAGCATTTGCAGAAAGGTGGCCAATGTAGGCAGACTCCCCAGAATAAGGAGTGAGGCACCTTAGAAGAGACGTCCTCCCCGACCCTAGGGGGCCGACAAGCAAGATTCGTCTCGACGAGCGAAGTGTTACGTAATTCCTGAGCATGGTGAAGAGGGCGTCTCGCCCAACGAGTTTCCCAAGTTCCCCGGACTCCAATGGCCGTGTTGAAAACGGGTTCTCGGAGAGCAAAGGTAAGCCGTAGAGATTGCTTTCTTTGACCATGTAGGTACAACGAACCCCAAGTATATCATCTTTGACAATACGAAGAGTTCCAAAGTGCCCGTTAGTACATGTTAATTAACAGACGGAATCGCTTTTTAGAACCCGAATAACGCCCAATTAACGCAGGATTAACGCGTTAGTAAATGCGTTAAAAGCGTTAAAAAATTGAAATCAATGAGCACACTCTCGCAACGATTCATTGAAGGAAGAGCGCCCTCAGGAGGAAGCGAGGGAAACCCCATGCCAGTGGAAAACAGTCGGTTCAAAGGGTTCTTTCGAAAGTCTGTTGAAGAACGTCGCCAGGCCGTAGCAAGTGCAGCGAATCTGGAGCCAAAACATGTTGAAGCCTTAGCCCACCATGGAGAGTTGGACGAAGATGCAGCAAACCGAATGATTGAGAATGTCATAGGAACAATGTCCCTCCCCGTAGGAGTAGCAACAAACTTTGTCATCGATGAGGCCCATTACATCATACCATTCTGCTTGGAAGAGTCAAGTGTGGTTGCTGCGGCATCAAACATGGCCAAACGATGCCTTGCAAAGGGCGGCTTCCGAACCAATAACGACCAACCCGTCATGATTGGCCAACTCCAAGTTCTCGAAGTAGAAGACATGGATCACGCTGAACAAGCCATTGCTGATGCAAAGGAGAAGTTGATGGAGTTTTGCAACGACATACCCTCAAGAATGATTGCACTGGGTGGAGGATGCAAGGACATAGAGACCAGGCGACTCCAAACACCTATGGGGGCCATGCTCATCGTCCACTTACTGGTAGATTGCAGAGACGCCATGGGAGCAAATGCAGTAAATACGATGGCAGAGCGAGTTTCCCCCCAAATAGAGGCACTAACTGGGGGAAGAGCACACCTTCGAATCTTATCCAATCTAGCAGCGCATCGCCTAGCAAGAGTCGAGGCTACATTCACCCCTGAAGAATTATCAAACGATGGAACACATGAAGATGGCTCAACCATCATAGATGGCATCCTAGAAGCACACGTCTTCGCAGAAGAAGACCCCTTTAGAGCAGCGACCCATAACAAGGGTATCATGAACGCCATCAGCAGTGTTGCGCTGGCTTGTGGGCAAGACTGGAGGGCGATTGAAGCCGGATGTCATGCATGGACATCACTGGAACACGGGCGATATACTTCAATGTCAAAATGGTCAAAAGATGATGAAGGGAATTTGGTTGGGACAATGGAACTTCCAATGGCGGTAGGCATCGTTGGAGGTGCTTCAAAAGTACACCCGGTTGCACAGGCTAATCTTTCAATACTCGGTGTTGAGAGCGCTCAAGAATTAGCAGGAGTCATGGTATGTGCAGGACTTGCACAAAATCTAGGGGCTTTGCGTGCACTTTCGACAAATGGGATCCAGGCCGGGCATATGAAACTCCATTCAAAGAATATGGCAGTTAGTGCTGGAGCAATTGGCGAAGAGATTGAACTTCTTTCCCAACGAATCCAACAACATCAAGGTGTCCGCACCCAAACAATGGCGGAACAATGGCTCAACGAACTTCGCCAAAAATGAACTCACTCGCTTTCGGATACCGGTAGCGATGATTGTACCGTACCTTCTTCCTCAGAGCTTTCTTTTAGAATTTCTTTATTGTCCGCAAGTTCGTCGAGCAGGCCTGAAGATTGCACTTGCTCCCTAAACCAAGCCTTGACCTTCTTCCGATCGGTATGTGGGCACCCAAAGGCTTCGGAGAAACGACGTGTCGTGGAAAGCCTCCTGGTATTCCCGTCCTTCCTGCGGTCAACCATTCCAAGTTGGGCCAATTCACGGACGTAATCGTATGCTTTCTGACCGAGCAGTTCCACAAGCCGTGCTTGAGGCATAGGCTGATGGTATGCAATGAGGGCTGCAGCCTTGAGGAGCTTTGGAGGCATGTCGGTTTTCGTTTCCTTAGGGAGATGAGATGCTATGGAAGGTTTGACCTCAAGAGCCCATCTCACACCCACTTCAGCCAATTGGAGGGAACCCCCTCTTCTGCGTCGCAAGGTTGCTTGAAGAGAATATAAGCAATCCAACATCTCGTCTTCGTCATAACCGAGGACGGTCGAGAGTTCTGCAACAGACATTGATTTTCCCGAACTGAAAAGGGTTGCTTCAATGAGAGTTTCAATCGGTAATTCTGTCATGTAAGCACCTCCCTACTCAACCAACCAGTCGTGCTCACCAAGGAATTCATCAGGAACCTCTGGTTGTTTCTGTTCGGTTTTTGCTTCCAACCGTGCTTGACGGCGAGCTGCTTTTTCTTCAGCAATCCTCGCACGCTCAGCAATAGCATTCATCCGATTCTCTGAACCGGTTGATTCCTCTTCCAAACCTTCTGAATCTTGTTGCATAACAAGCTCAATTTGGTCCAATACCTCATCAAAAGAAGTGATATCTGGCCACATATCTTCAATCATAATCATGCTGAGTTCTTCCCCTTCTTGCGAGATGCTTGCAATTCTTCGGTGGGTCAAAAACAGACCAGCAATAAAGGAGGCAACAAATGCTTCGGAGTCATCATTCCCAAGTTGCTCTCCAAATGTTCGTTGCAGAATCGGCTTGAGATGCTGGATGACATCAACCAGAGGCACCACATGAGATTGGGCCTCAGCACATGCTTTTCGCAGAGCCGTCCAGCACCGCTCAATGTCGCCCTCAAGATCCTCATTGTGCATCCTGGCCCCAACATCTGCGAGATACTCCTCGAGTTCCCTTTGGTGTTCCAAGCGATTAACTTCACGTATTTTTAGAGCCTCGGCGTCATCCGCTGCATCTTTGAAAGCAGAGAGTAATTCGCCCAAAGTAACAGGTCGCCCTTCATCACGGCGAACACGCCCGTCAAATAACGAAGGCAATACATCGTCAGCATTCCCTTCAAGGACAGATTGTGTAAAGAAGTAAGCCTCATCATCATATTCAGCCTCCCATCCAAAGGAAAAATCGTCATCCCATACCTCCTCGGCATCCTGAGATTGTATCCGCTCAAACAATGTCGCAGATTGGTGGTGAAGTACTTCCCATGAAAGGCGAATGAGACGTCCACAGGCTGGAAGGTCCAGGTCATCATCATCTTTGACTCGTTGAGTAAATACCTTGAGGAATGCCGACAAATCCACATCCCATGCGTTGAATTCCTCTTCTCTGACCAAAGACATGACCAAAGCTACCGAACGGTCGAATGGGTCATGAAGGCTCTGATGTTCGGCTTCTTCAGTTTCAGCAATCGCCATTATGCGTTGACTGAACTGTTCTGCATCTTCTCTGTCCTCACCAGAGGCAAGCAACTGATCAATGATATCCTGCTGGAGGAACCATCGGTCAAGAATTGCTTGTTGCTCTGCCATGACACCACCTCAAACTTCATCTTCAATTTGCGAGGACAAGTCCGCCAGTTCCTTGGCTTCATCTGCGTCCTCCGCAAGAATCTTGTGAGCGACTTCTGAACGCTCAGCGATATCTTCTGTCAATTCTGCTGCGCGCTCTGCAAGGCCGCTCATTGTCGGCTCAACCACGGGAGGGGATGTTGTCTGCATGTGCGGAACCAAGCCCCCGAGACTCTGAGGCACTTCTGGCTCGGTTGGGACAAGAGGCATCCCCTCAACCGCTGCTTTGGCATTGAGAATTCTAGTTTCATTCTTCTTTGCTGCCTTTTGTGCTTCTTTCAACGCAGCATCACCCAAGGCCATGGCTCGTTCCCTATCAAAGTCCAAGATACGACGGCTGCAGCCGTCTCCACCATGCGTGATTCCGATGTGATGGTCAGCAAGTTTCAACGAAACCTTTCGCAGTGTAACCATGATGAATTGGGCTCGTTGACTTCGCTCCCTGCACATCTTTGCAATTCGTTCAGCGTTGTAAGCATCGAGGTTTTGATCCACTTCATCAAAGTAGTAAAACGGACTTGGGTCATAATCTTGGATGGCGAAAATCAAGGCCAGTGCAGCCATAGATTGCTCCCCACCAGAGAGTTGCTGACGGTTGACCTTGGAGGATTTACCACGAGGCTGGGCCCATAACTCCAATCCACCTTTGAAAGGCTCATCTGGATTTTCAAGGAACAGTTCTCCGCGTCCTCCATCGGACAATGCATGATAGGATTTCTGGAAATTCACATTAACCTTCTCAAGAACATCAACAAGACGTTCCTTGCGTTGTGATTCAAGTTGTTCTGTCACGTCAATCAATTCTTTACGATGCTTTTGGAGCATTGAAAATTCATCCTTCATCAAGTTTAAACGGTCTTGACACGCATCGTATTGTTCAATCGCCATCATATTGACGTTTCCAAAGCCTTCAAGTCTGCGTTGTAGGACACGAAGTTTGCGTTCCAAGTCACCGACATTGGCGAGGTCATGAGGAAGTTCATGAGGCGAGAGTCCTGCTTCAATCAATTCTTGCGCCATCAACTGAACTTCATGTTCTCGCTCGGCGATGGTACGAAGTAACTCTTCAGCCAAACGGCGGTGGTTTTGGGCCTTAGTCAAGCGTTCTTCGTTTCTTACACGAAGTGTTGCTCGCTCATCTACCAACTCTTGACGCTCTTGCTCAAGGCCGAGGTTTTCCTCAAGGAAGACGGCTTGTTCATCCTTCTTCTCCTTGAGTGTAATCAAGTCGCTGGCACGTTCTGCCGAGAGTGTATCAATTCGTTCACTTCGAGAAATTCGGTTGGACTCAAGACGGGTTATCCTTCCTTTTGACTCAGCAACACGGCGTTGCAGGAGATTCAGACTCGCTGAACCACTCGCAAGGGAACCTTCCGCTCGCTCTTTCACACCTGTCGCTTCAACACGCTTGAGTTTTGCAGCATTCATCCGCTCACGCAAATGCTCAGGACTTGCGGCCTCGAGCACTGATTGTGCAAGGCTTTCCTCATCCTCTGCAGTAGCATATTGTCGCTGCGCTTCATCCAAAGACTTCAACGAATGTTGAGCTCTTGTCTGCAGTTTAGCGAGTTTCTCTTCCAGTCCATTGACGACACCCTGCCCTTTGGAATAAGTAGTTTGCAACTGCCTTCGTTCAGCCTTCAATTCGCGAACTGATGTTGCGTAGGTATCATCCACAAGGGCATTAATCTGCGCCCTCAGTTCTTGTTGCTTAATTCGGGCTTCGCGCAAGGCAGCGGAGACCGTTTCTGACATCAAGCGGTATTTTTCAACCTCAGCACTACAGTTCTCAACTTCAGTTGCTCCTTGAATTCGGCCACCAAAGGTGATGCTGAGTTTGCGACGAGAACCGCCAACCATTGCTCCACCAGCTTCCGTGAGGTTGCCCCCAAGTGTAACCAAGCGAATTCCACCCATGTGGCGTCGTGCAGTTGCCATTGAATCAACGAGGAGTGTGTTCCTTAGAACAAATCGAACCGCAATATCAATCCGAGGGTCGTAATCCAGCATTTCATGTGCAAAACCAATAACTCCCTCTTTTCGAGCAACCATGACTGATTTTCCAGCGGCCCTTGAATTTGCTAGTTTATTGAGAGGCAGGAACGTCGCTCGTCCAGCACGGTTTTCTGAAAGCCAACGAATAGCACGAGCAGCATCTTCGTCGGTATCAACAACAACCGATGCCATTCCAGCACCAATCGCTGTGGCCAATGCTGTTTCGTGAGAATTATCTTTTGGAGCACACAACTCAGCGATGGTGCCAATGATGCCGGTGAGGTCACCACGGTCACGTGCAGCGATTACGGCGCTTGCGCCCCCGGCAAGACCTTTCGCACCAGATTTTTCTTCCATTTCCGACCTCGCTCTTGAAAGACGTCGTTCAGCATCTCTGAATTTATTTTCAACACGCCCCGAGTCTTCTGTCAATTGTTGTTCGGTACGCTGAGATTGAATCAAGGCCGCTGCTAATGCTTCCCGGTCATATTCGGGCGCTTCATCCTCGAGTTCTTCCTTGCGAAGGTCACACTCTCCAAGGGCGAGCCTCATCTCTTCTGCTTCACCTTGTGCGGTTGCAAGTTGCTCCCCGATAAGTTGTGCTTCAAGAGCAAGTCTGTCAACATCCGACTGAGCACTGTCTAATGCCGCTTTCTTTGATGCCGTGTTTTCGTTAGCCTTGGATAGAGCACGTGAGAGATCGAGGTTTTTCTCCCCTGCCGATTCCAAAGCGATTTTAATGGCTTCTTCTTCTTCCTCAGCCTCTTCAAGATCCCCTAAAGCGGAGGCTAAGTCATCGTTTGCAGTTTTGAGTTCTGTTTGAAAAGCAGAGAGTTCGTCTTTCGCCTCAGCCCATTGAGCATTCATTTCAGCAAGTTCAACTGCCTCTTCCCCGTCTTCGCGCTCTGCTTCTGAAATACGGTCGTTGTTGAGTTCAATACTGACTTGCAGGTCACGAATAGCACGCCCAAGTTCGGAGGTATCTCCTCCCGTCAACGCGTTGATTTCCTTTTGCAACTCAGCAATTCTGTCATCCAGTTGAAGCAAGGTCTTCTCATTTTCTTTGTGCTCGTCCATGAGCGTTTGGCTCGCGGCAATGGATTGATCTCGCTGACCGGTGTGGAATTCTAATTCATTTTTCATACTCGCATAGCGCGATTGCAGCAACAACTCATTTGAACGCTGAATCTCTTCAGTCACTTCCTTTGCCTTTTCTGCAAGAGCCTTTTCTTTCTCCAAAGTTGCTAGGCGATCAAGCTGTTCTTTCTCCAAAAGCCCGATGCGTTCAATGTACCCTTCGACCTTTTCTTGTTGCTTGGTAGCCTTACGTATTTCGTCATCATACGAAGTAACACCTGCAACATTGTCCAGAACTTTGCGACGTTCGTTAGCAGTCATTTTTGCAAGACTCGTAACGTCTCCTTGAAGGACAATGTTGTATCCGTCTGGGCGGGCATTTGCAGCCCCAAGCAATCGGTGGAATGCCTTCTGCGTGCTGTCTTCTCCGTTCAGCATATAGGAGGTAGAAACGTTGTTTGACGCCGTCAAGCGAACTTTTCGAGACATACGGATTTCTTCTTTGTCAAGTGGAAGGCGACGACGTCCGTTACCCATCACTGGATTTGCAAAAACGAGAGTGACGGCGCATTCTCTTGCGGGTTTGGAATTTTTACCGCCATTGAAAATAAGGTCGGTTGAGTTTTGAGCACGAATCACTCGGTTCGATTTCGGACCTAGGACAAATTGAATTGCGTCCCCACAATTGGATTTCCCAGAACCGTTTGGCCCGGTGATCGCTGTGAATCCACGGTCAAGTGGGATGGTCACTTCGCCCTTGAACGATTTGAAATTGGAAACTTCAAGTGACTTTAGATACATCCCTATCCCTCATAGTAAGAATTCAAATCCTTACCTTATTTCTCACACCCGTTGCTTACAGGTTTTAAAGAATACTAAGAAACACGGCTCAGTGATACGGTTTTCAGGAGTGGAAAAGAAACGCCGAGAAGGTGTTAAAAGACGCCCAATTCTTTGCATTTCTTACATCCCCCGCCCCGGCAATAAGGGCAGGTTGCCATGACGAGAAGGTTGCTTCTTCTTCGGGACATTGAGAGATTTTTATCGTTGCTCAGCAGGCGACTTCGATCATGACGGTCGTGAGTTTTCTTGTCATGCTTTTCTTTAGTGAGGAATGAGCCCCGGAATTTCCCCGCTTTTTCTCTTCGATTTTCAAGCTTTTCACGCGTCTGTGACACCGCTTCAGCCTCCCAGTACTTCGGTCCCCGCATCAACAGTGCGCCTGCTACTGCAAATCCGATTTGTACCATCCAGGGTGATATGTCAAACGGAAAGAAGTCTGCTAATCCTTCTGAATTAGCAGAACTAGGTATCCATCCAAGGCGGTCAAGTATTGCAAAACTGAATAGGGTACATCCTGTGATGAAGCCTATTTTTCTAACGCGGCGAGCCCATGCTTTATTTTGTGGCAGTTCCAAGCGCCCAGCAAGAATGATGATGATCCCTTCCAAAAGCATCAAAATGTCTGCACCAGACCACTGCCCTTGTTCTCCAAGACAGTAGGAAGTCCCCATCGCTTCAATTTCAGCCTCTATGGAATCAAAACTACAACTGGGGTCTGAAAGCATGAAGACGTCTAATTTGGCCTCATCCACGCCATTTACTACAAGTGGAGCAACGGCACCGAATTGGACATTTGCGATAACAAACATAACGATTGCTCCACCAACAATCGTTCCAAGCATACGGCGCATGAGTCTCCCCAACACATAGGAAGCAAGGCCACCTCATAGTGATATCGTGAGTAAAGAAACCATCTCGCCTCCATCATCATCAAGAAGGAGGAGGCTCAGCAACAAGCATCACGAGGGCATGTCATGGCTCATATCGTCATTGTTGGAAGCGGAATTGCAGGCTTATTTGCTGCGGCAAAACTCGCTGATGCAAACCATGATGTCACCGTTATAACCAAACAAAGGACGAAGGATTCCTCTACCAATTGGGCGCAGGGCGGGATCGCTGCAATCCTTGACAAAACCAATCATGATGGAATGGAAGCGCACGTCCAAGACACGCTTCGCTCTGGGGATGGATTGTGCAACGAAGAGGCTGTAAGATCCATCATCCTGGAAGCCGGAGAACGAATAAACGACCTCATCAACATAGGAGTTAATTTTGAACAACGAAACGATGGCAGTTTTTCCCTTGCAAAAGAAGGAGGACATTCAGAAAATAGAATCCTACACGCAAAAGACGCCACTGGAAAGGAAATTGAGCGAGCGCTCACCCAATATGCAGAACGGCATGCAAACATTACCCTCCTACCGAATACACTCGCTATCGACCTTATTCAACGCCAACATGGCGCAGATGAGGAGGGAATTGCAGGCGTTTGGTGCCTGGACCAAATCAGCGATGAAGTCCTCACCGTAGAAGCCGATGCAATTATGCTGGCAACAGGAGGAGTCGGGCGCCTTTGGAAGGCCACAACGAACCCGAGCGTCGCCACAGGGGATGGTTTGGCGATGGCCTATAGAGCAGGTGCATGCGTACAAGACCTTGCATTTATTCAATTCCACCCAACCGCTCTTTTTGCTAAATCCAGCCGCCCGTTCTTGATGTCTGAGGCACTACGAGGTGAAGGTGCCGTCCTTCTCGACCATGATGGATATGAGCGGTGGATGGCAGCCTGTGAGAAGGCAAAGGAAGAGGCAATCACCCCCCCAAAGCCGAACTCTTATTCGTTTACTCTCAACCATTCAAAAGATGGCTCAATGGCCACACGCGACATCGTAGCACGGGCAATTGACCAATGCCTAAAGACAACAGGGAAATCCCATGTATTCCTGGTCACATCTCACCTTGATTCAAAGGAACTGAAGCAGCAGTTCCCAAACATACAACGCCGGCTGACCAAGGAGGGAATCGAACTCGGAATACATCCCATCCCAGTTGTGCCTGCTGCCCACTATATGGTTGGTGGAATAAAGGTAGACCATATTGGTCGTGCCTTTGTTCGGAACAGTCTAGAAATCATGCCTCACTTGTATGCTATTGGAGAAGTAGCCTGTACGGGAATGCATGGAGCAAACCGATTAGCATCGAACAGTCTTCTTGAAGCCGTAGTATACGCCCATCGTGCATCTGAATTCCTCATCAAAAACCCACCACCCACGTATGAAGGAAGGCAGCCTCAATGGCGAGCAGAAGGTTTGGCGAGCCTTCGAGAACATGCCCCTATCATGCATGATCGAAACAGTCTATTGACAACCATGGACCAAGAAGTGGGAATCGTTCGTACCAATCAGCGTTTAGAACGAGCAAGTCGACGACTTGAGTTATTTCATGATGAGATTGACATGCTATGGAGAGAATGCATCCCCTCTCGTGAACTCATAGAACTGCGGAATCTTTCGCTGATCGGAACGCTGGTTGTTGAAGACGCGTTGTTGCAAACCTCAAACTCCGGATTACACTTCAATCTGGACCTCATAGAGGATGGCATGCCTCAATAAGAGATGCTAGAACTTCATTCAGAGGCACGCTCAAACCGTGTTGCTCCGCCCTGTTAGCAATTTCACGATTTAATGACGAGATCTCTGTGACTCTCCCTGCTTTGATGTCCTCTAACATGCTGCAAGAATTCCCGGCCGTTGCTTGAAGCACAGTACGCAACAAGTGTTCAAATTCCACTTCATCCAAGAGTTTTATGCGTTCCATTTCTGCAACCTGCTTCGCTTCCCGATACAGTAGGAGGCATCCATCAAGCACGTTTGATTCTAACAATTCCCCATTTTTCAATCCTGCAAGAGCTGCAAGCGGATTAATGGTGATGTTTAACAGAACTTTCTCCCAAATCATTTGACTTGAATCAGAACAAAGAACGGGTTCAAGCCCACTTGACTCAAACAACCGTACCAATTGAGTCATCGCTTCTACACCAGGTCCAAGGGGGATGCTGGCGAGATTTACTCTTCCCTTACCGACCCATGTTACTGCGCCACTTTCGCCTCGATATGCCCCATGCGTCGTCGTCGCAGCCACGGTACGTTGAGGCCCAACGCATCGACTGAGCGTCTCAACGTGCCCCAAGCCATTTGAAAGTGCAAGAACTAAGCCGTCTTCTTTCACAAGACGGGCTGCAATCGTTGCCAAGTGAGCAACTTCATGTGCTTTACATGCAAGTATAACAAGGTCTGATTCGAATTCAAAGAATTCAGAAATATCAAGTTCTTCTGCTGTGAAAAGAAACCTGTCAGCCGGAACGGTTGTGGTCAAATGACCCCGCACATCCAGTCCTTGTAACATGAGAGAAGCCCCCCGTTCTCCGCGAACATGAAGATGGATTTCATGGGAGGTTTGTGCTAGGCTCGTCGCCATTAGAGTACCGATTGAACCGACACCCAATATGGAAATCCTCATGAGAATCACTACTGGTAACTGGCGAGGTGAAGGACGACCGTTCCTGCTTCATGTGTAATCCACATCGTTGAATAAGGTTCGGCAGGCGGAATTAACGTCAAGTTTGTTTCGCCTGGGCTGAGATATTGTCCATCCCAATTGTGAGTCCAATCCTCACCAATTCCACCTTCACGAGCGATTCGGAATGGAACCGATTCATTGCTAGGATTGTTGAACGTTAGATTGCCCATGTCTTCATTCACCATCGTTCCATTCATAGCAAAAGCAAACGGTGTCGTCCAAAACCTTGTGCTGGTATTCATCCAGTCAACCAGCAGCTCAGGCCCTGCTTGGACATTAAATTGAAGACGAGGATAGGGGTTAAACGGGTCGCTATTGGAACAAATCGTTACATTCGTTCCTTCTGCAAGTAGAAGGTTTAGGTTTTGACCGCTTTCCACATCGGGAAGCGAACCTGATTTGAATACGGAAGCATCCCAAATCCAAGGACCTTCAAGAGGTCGAGATGGCGTGCTGATGGTTGGATTAATCGGACAGAACTCTTCTCCTGTTTGGAGGACGCCTCCTTCAATGAGTAGTGCCCCCCAGCCTGGTTGATTATCAGCCACAGTCCCGATGGTCCAACCTTGTTCAGGGACGATGCCCTCCAAATGACGACGGTTTGTCGGCAGGAGCGGCTTGAACGTGTCGTTGTTCAAGCTTAATTCTGTCATCGCTGGAAGGAACACGAGTGGATCTAGGCCTCGTAAACAAACTGAAGAAGGAACTGAATCATGGCTTGCATTCATCCCTAATTCACCATCAAGTTGAACCAAGATTGTTTGAAGGGATTCAATCGATGATTCCATCACTGAAACATTCAGTTGTGATGATTCTAAAAGTCCGCCGTAAAGGTCCACACAGCGTTTGACATGGTCGCCTGAGGGCACATCATACCAGTGGTCTGCGGGGACAACTTCAAGCCCGGGACGAATCACATGATGCTCTAGGAAATATGCATCATTAATTTCAACAATATAGGTGAGGTTAGAGACCAAAGGTTGCTCTTGTGAAGACCATGAATAATTGATCCAAAAGGTAGCGGCATATCCCGGGAGAAGTTCTGAACCACATCCTTGACCGTTGAGAGTCAACGTATTTTGGTCATCACAAACCCATTCAACGTTCCAATCATGTCCTGTTTGTTCAAAGAACACATCAACAGCGTATGGCTTCTGGAGGGAAGAGGGATTGGTAATCTTGAGGGAGTTATTAGAGTACCAAATTCCGTTTTCTCCCAAAATCGCAGGATTTGGCTCTCCGATTTCAAACGTAAGGTCGTCGTCCCACGTATCGTTTCTCATCACTGGTTGCTGAGCAGGCAGAATAAGGAGGAAGGAAATGAGTAAAAGCGTCCCCATTCGACGGTGATCTTGTTCGTTCAGCCCCTCATTCTCGTCTAAGATGAATGGAATGCGTATGTCGTTACCGAGGAAAAAGAGGAGAGGCAAGAGAAGGCCAAGGACCAGGAACCAAATTGAGAAGCCCTCAAACACTCCAAAGAGGTAAGCAAACATGAGGACGGTGACCAATAATAGGCTTTGAGTTCCTGAACTTCGTGCGTCTAACATCCCCATTCTTGCGATAAGGATTCTTCCACCTGGGAAGGTGGGTATTGGTAGGATAGAAATCCAAGCAAACAAGAGGAGCATTCCGCCAGCATGAACCCAAGGATGCGCCCAAGCCATACGAACAAAGGCATCATCGTGAATGAATTGGTTTGCAAGAAGGCTGAGGAAACTCGGTGCAGAGGTTAACATCGGCATGGATGAAAGTTCAAGGTATTGCGGAGTTAAAGCAATACCTGCAAACAAGAGTATGATACCCGAGAGCATCAGTACAATTGGAACAGATAGGGCGGTATATCCGAGTGAGGCTCGATTTGGCCATGGCCTTGCATCCATGCGAGGCATTGTTGGAATGAGCAGTATCCCGAAGGGCCAAAAGAGCCAACTTGATGGAAATATCCCTAGAGCGTACAAAGCGATGGTCAGGTCGGGAACGGGCATGATATGGCCTGATCTGACCCCGAAATGACGTGCTACACGACGTTGAACAAAAGTTGCCACAATGAGAATGAACATGATGGGGAGGGCATAGCCAAGAACAGAATCAACAAACGAAGATGAGTGGAACCAACCTCCGTCAGGACGAACGGAATCCATCCAAACGTCACCAGCCAAACTTAGTGTGAGAAATGATAGAATCCAAAAGAGCAATACGCTGTTTATACGCGGAAATTGGCGTTCAGGCAGTGGGAATACAGTCACATTCCAGCCATCATCTGAGGTAAGTTTCCCCATCCAACCAAGTCGTTCAAGGTGAGAATTTGCGTCCACAAGACACTGATGAATAGAGACGTCTCCAGAAGCAGTAACCTTCCAGGAGGGCCACCGGCCCCCGGAGTGTTGGTGAATCACGAAATATGTGCTCAGTGCTGAAGCCAACAGCTCATGTTGGTCCCATGATTTTTTGTGATGAGCCAACGGATTGGGAGTTTCAGACGACGATTCCGGTTCGCTCATCGTACCCCACCCAACACTCGGTAATGCCCATCCCCCATGAATCCCTCGTTAGGAGGGCACGGGCAGACGGGTTCACTTGTTCTTGAATCGCTTCAATCTGAACGTCTCTTCACGTTCCATTTCTTCGAGGCGAAGTTGAATGAATACCTTGGCTTCTTCAAGTTCTGGAATGACCTTGAATTCGAGGGCGTTAACACGGCGCTTTGTTGCCTCAATCTCAGCAAGAAGTCGCTTCAGTGTGGCTTCCATTTCTGCAGCAGTAACAATCTTTTCAATCAATTCACTGAAAGAATCGCTTGCTTCATCTATGTAGGGCGAAGAACCTATGAAACCAATTCCACGTTCTGCGAAGGTGGACTTCAAGTTGGTTCCACTTACACTTGGAACAACAACACCCATGATGTTTCGGCGTTCAACCTCAACCTCTGGATGCGCTGAATTAGCGATTGCTGCAGCACGAACTGCCAGACCACCTTCAATTGCATTTGCGAGGTCAATCCTTGTCTTAGCAAGACGGTAAGCATTGGTCAAGTCTTTCTTGGCCTCAATCATAACGGAAAGGAGTTGTCGGAATTCGTGGAACAGTCCGTCCCGCTTCATTTTCAACAACTTGTAACCGTTTTTGGTCTGCTTGATTCGAGCCTTCAATTTGATGAGTTCGCTTCGGGTTGGTTTGATGTCCAGTGCCATAGCATTCCCCTCGTGTATCAGTTATCGTTAGTGTTCAAGCTCGGTTATCTGGATGGTACTTGTCAATCCACTTTTGGTCAAGACGAACGAGGTACTTTGTATCAATTGCAGACATAAGAGTCCAGCACAGGTCAAGTGTTTCCTCAATAGAACGGTCCTCATCACGGGTTTGGCGAAGGAACTTGTCTTCAAACACACCGGAGAAGTCGAGAAGTTGCTTGTCTCGCTCGTTGAGGGCGTCTTCACCGACAATGGCAACCAGACCACGGAGTTCACGGCCTTGTGCGTATGCAGCGTACATTTGGTCGGAAACCGACTTGTGGTCCTCACGGGTCGTCTTCTCACCAATACACGAACCCATCAGTCGTGAGAGAGATGGTAGAACGTTGATCGGCGGATAGATACCTTGTTGGTGCAATTCACGTGAAATAACGATTTGTCCTTCAGTAATGTATCCGGAAAGGTCGGGAATCGGGTGGGTGATATCGTCACCAGGCATGGTAAGAATTGGGAATTGAGTGATTGAACCCTTCTTGTTCTTGATAATTCCTGCACGCTCGTAGAGCATGGCCAAATCGGTGTACATGTAACCTGGGTAACCACGGCGTCCTGGTACTTCTTCACGAGCAGCACCAATTTGACGAAGAGCGTCACAGTAGTTGGTCATGTCAGTGTAGATAACGAGTACGTGGTAATCTTTCTCGAAAGCGAGGTATTCTGCAGCAGTTAAGGCAAGACGAGGCGTAATGATACGCTCAACAGCCGGGTCATCTGCAAGGTTAACGAACAATACAGCGTTTTCAAGTGCGCCAGTTCGCTCCAAGTCAGAGCGGAAGAAGTTGTATTCTTCAGCGGTGATCCCCATTGCACAGAAGACAACAATAAATTCTTCATCGGAGTCCTTTAGCTTTGCTTGACGAGCAATTTGTAGAGCAATGTCGTTGTGTGGCAGACCAGATGCCGAGAAAATTGGCAACTTCTGTCCACGGACAAGGCTGGTACAAAGGTCAATTGCAGAGACACCTGTTTGAATGAAATCGTTTGGGCTCTGTCGGCTGTATGGATTGATTGCAGCACCAATGATGTCTGCCTTTTCGTCAGCGACAATTTCTGGGCCGCCGTCACGAGGTCGTCCAGCTCCGTCCAAGATACGACCGACAAGGTCGGTGCTCACTGGGAGTTTGAAGACATCGCCCATGAAGGTAACACCGGATTCACGGTCAATCTTTGCAGTTCCTTCAAACACTTGGACGATAACGAGGTCGTCAGAGGTGTCGAGAACTTGTCCGTTCTTGATGGTACCATTGGAAAGTCGTAGCGTGACGATTTCTCCAAAGGCAACAGGTTCAGTTTTGTTCAAAAAGACCAGAGGTCCTTTCACGTCAGTAATGGTTCGGTATTCTTTTCCAGTCATGATATTCCTCTCCTCAGTTTTCCTCCACCGTTTCGGCGATTTGATCGGTCATTTTCTTGACCATGTCAGCGATGACGTCAATGTAACCTTTCTCGAAACGACCTCGCATGAGGTCGGAGCGAGCGGGGACGTTCACAACATCGTTGAGAACTGCGCCACTGGCCATTGCAGACTTTGCTGCATCTTGGAACGACAGGATGGCTTTTGCCATCTGATACTGCAAGTGGATGTCACAGTATGCATCAACATCGTGGAATCCATTCTGTTGAAGGAAGTACTCACGAATCATTCGTGCGACTTCTAGAGTTAGTTGTTGGTCTGTTGGTAGAGCATCAGACCCGACCAATTGAACAATTTCTTGCAATTCGGATTCAATTTGAAGCAAACCACTGATTTGTGTTCGGACTTCGGGGAAGTCCTGTGAGATGTTATCCCGGAACCATTGGTCGAGACTCTGTGGGTACAGAGAGTACGAATTGAGCCAGTTGATTGCGGGGAAGTGCCGTTGTCGGGCAAGTCCTGCATCAAGACCCCAGAACACCTTGACAATTCGCAGAGTTCCTTGGGAAACTGGTTCTGAAATATCTCCACCAGGTGGTGACACAGCACCGATAACGGTTACGGACCCGTCATCGCCGTTGAGTGTTTCAACACGGCCAGCTCGTTCGTAGAATTCTGCAATTCGGGACGAGAGGTAAGCAGGGTATCCTTCTTCACCAGGCATCTCTTCAAGACGAGAGGAAATCTCACGCATTGCTTCAGCCCATCGTGAGGTTGAGTCAGCCATCAAAGCGACGTCGTAGCCCATGTCACGGAAGTATTCCGCAATGGTGATTCCTGTGTAAACAGATGCTTCACGGGCAGCAACCGGCATGTTTGATGTGTTCGCAATCATGACCGTTCGCTCCATGAGGGGCTTGCCGGTGTTTGGATCAATCAAGTGAGGGAACTCGTCCAACACTTCAGTCATCTCGTTTCCACGCTCACCGCATCCAATGTACACAACGAGTTGTGCATCGGAGTACTTTGCGAGTGATTGTTGTGTGACCGTCTTTCCTGAACCGAATGGACCAGGAATTCCTGCAGCTCCACCCTTAGCGAGAGGGAACAGGAAATCCAGAATTCGCATACCTGTGATCAGCGGCGTTTCTGGTGCATACTTCTGCTGGAAAGGACGAGGAGTTCGGACAGGCCACTTTTGCATCATTTGCATTTCAGTACCGTTATCGAGTACACAAATGGTTTGTGTAACGTTGTAATCTCCGGATTCAATCGATTTCACAACACCACTAACTGAAGGAGGTACCATGATTTTGTGAACGATTGTTTCGGTTTCTTGGACGTGGCCAATCACTTGTCCTGCGACCACTTCATCGCCAACTGCGACTTGAGGTTCAAACGTCCAAATCTTTTCGAGGTCAAATGCATCAGCATCAACACCACGAGTGATGAACACACCCATTTCTTCTTCAAGTGTAGGAAGAGGGCGTTGAATTCCATCGTAAATTTGTGTCAACAAACCGGGTCCGAGAGAGACTGAGAGTGTTTCTTGTGTGTTCAACACCGGTTCTCCAGGTCGGATACCCGATGTATCTTCGTAAACTTGAATCACGGCTTTTTCGCCGTGCAATTCAATCACTTCGCCCATTAGTCCTTCATGGCCGACACGTACAACGTCATACATTGCAGCGTTCATGCCAGTTGCGGTCACGACAGGCCCAGATATTCTGTAAATTACTCCTTCATTGTTCATTTTGTATTCCTCCAGATTTTATTTGGAACTTCACTTCCAAAGATCGACTCCTATTGCCTTACGAATGGTATCACGCAAGGTGGTGTCTTCCTCCGTACCGATGCCAAGAACGGTTGGGGAGACGGATGCCGAAAGTAAGTCACGCAGACGATCGGGCAGCGTTGGAAGCATGGTGGAGTCGACGACCATGAGTCCAACGGATTTGTTGTTGAGTAGGGAACGAAGGATGGAATGCAATTCTTCCTCTCCTTCAGGATTGTACAGGTCTGAGACACCTGCAAGCTGGAATCCGAGGGTGAATTCTGGTGAACCGACAACTGCAATCTCCATCATATCACCTCACAAAACGTGTGCTTCCAGCACTTCGGCGCTAAGGCCGGCCAGTCGTCCTCGGACGATTAGGCGTAAATCATTGACTTCTTGGACCTTCATAGCCACATAATGGATAATGGGGAGTGCGGATACTGGATGGAGGTAGCTCATCCGTTGCATCATTGCATATTCCCTTGCTTTCATCCATGTGATGACGGGGTCAAGGCTTCGGGTAGATTCTGATTCCTCAAGAACGACTTCAAAGGCAGACATATCAAAACGGTCTCCTGCGCGAAGCAGGTCCAACATCGCATTCCTCCCACCGCTAGCGATGGTTGAGAATGAACGCTTTGGAAGCAGACGTCCGCCAGGAATCAGCAACGAAACCAATTGGTCACTAGGAATCCCAACAGCGCTTGCTTCAAGGATATTGACGATGTTTCGGTGGTCAATTTCACTGGCAAACAAACGACTCAGGAAGCGAGCAGGTGCACCTTTAGCCATTCGCATGGCTTTGATGGCTGTCTCGAAGTAGTGGCGGTCAAGTGCATCCTCATACTCAGACAAGGACCCATCCTCAGGGACACGGGCTAAGGCAGAGCCGAATGATTTACGGCGCATCAATAGAGCCGCTGATTTCAAATCATCAGAACTTTCGACAACTTTGAGCCATGGCGTGTTGATATCGTTGACTTCAGGGAGAATGCTGTTTCCAACTTCCTCAATGGAGATTTCGTTGTGAACTGCCCTCAAGACGGCTTTGGCATTTTGATACTCAAAACGCAGCGTATAGATTTCAATCAACGGACGAATCGCTCTGTTGCTCATGTCCACAATTTCTTGGAGTTCAACCTCCAAGTTGTGCGTTAGTGCGGCCTCAACCAAATCTCCACCGGTTAATTTGCCAGCGTAAAGGTCGATTTCCGTCCGGTAGCCGAGGTCGCCGACCGCAACGGTCAGTTGGTCCACAGATTGATTGATCAATTGACGAAGACGGGCTCGGTCGGCCAACTTTTGCCGTCGCGACTTAGCACGTGCGGCAATGTAAGGAGTGTTTCCGAGCATCATTTCTTCACCTTCATCAATTAAACAGAGTCTTGTTCACTGCAGAGAGTTGGTCTGACCAAGCCTGCTGAAGTAGTACGTCAAAGCGCATGTCAAAGGACACGGAGCCATCTTCGGCCTCAAGGATGAATCCTCCGAGTCCGTCTACGCTTTCGCCGACCTTTCGGTCGCCGGCAGCTTTGGTGATGGCGGCACGGTCAAGTTCAACTGGGCGAATGACGAATTTGCCTTTCGCAAGTTTCTTTGAATTGGCCAGTAATGACTTCAACACTGCATCTCGTCCCTTCATCCCAGCATTTGAGATGTGTTCTCGAGCAGCGTCAAGGGTCGTGTCAAGGGCTTTTCGTCGTGCGATCAGAATATCCTTCTGATTTGACTGACGTGCGCTTGCAACCAATTCACTTTCGATTTGGCCTGCTTCTTTTTCAGCACGTTGCTTGGCTTGTTCACGAATCTCGTTCGACCGTGTTTCGGCCTCAGCAAGGATTGCCTTGGCTTCAGCTTTGGCGTCCTTAATCAGGGCTTTAGCCTCGCTTTCTGCAGATGCAGCGATGTCTTTTGCTAGTGTATCTAATGTCATTATATCGTCTCCGTATGAGTGTTCCAGTTGGGACTAGCCCAGTGGAACCGCTTCAGTTTCCGCCGAGGAACAGTGGAAGTGCTCCAAGAATCACGATGGATTCTGGAAGAGCGGTAAAGATCAGTGCAACACCGAACTTGCTTCCGTCTTCAGCGAGCATACCGACAGCAGCGCTGCCGATAGCGGCTTGGGAAAATCCAGCACCAATGGCTGCAAGGCCAAGGGCTAGACCAACACCGACGTCGCCGGTCATTCCATCTGTTGCACTCGAATCTTCAAGGGTCTCTGCTGCAACACCTTGGGCGACCAAGGCGAGGGTTAGCAGGACAATCAGTGTGCGTAGGCTCGTTTTTAGGGTATTCTTGTTCATATTTCTACCTCCTATTTTATGTCCAGGGGACTATGATTGCCCCTCCGTATGGAGGGTGCGGCCACCAAGCGGGGTAAATACCCGGCCCGAGCCATCGTAAAATTTGCCCATCCACTCTACGAAGTGGAGACGGGCTGCGTGAATACTTGGTGAAAGAAGGCCAAGTGCAAGAGCAAAGGCCTGAATGAAAAGGAAGAGAACGGCGCCGAGTACGATTTCTATCACACCTGCGCCAGATGCCGTCATCATCTCCCACCCCATGGTGATGGAGACTTCAGCGATTTTAACGCCAGCAACGCCCACGCCCATTACACGAAGGTAAGACAAGGTGTTGGCGAGGAGGCCGAAGGTTTCAATGGGTCCCATGATGAGTCCGCCAGCCCAACCAAACTTCTCAAAGATAGCGAGGCCAATAATGAGGCATGCAACTCCTACGAGAACCGCGAAGCCAGGTGTGGTTGCGGCGAAGACTTCGTGTTTGCCGGTTAGGAATCCGTAGATGTGGAAGAATCCACCAGTCAGGATGATCATCCAGCTTCCCTTTTCGAAGAAGGCGGGAACGATTCCGTGTGCCCGAGCAACATTCACAAAGCCGATGATGAATCCAAGCATGATATGGACGACTCCAAGATAAACTGAAAGGAGAACATAATCCTGGAGAGCCCCGGTTGCACGGTGGAATGGAATGTGTGTGTGTGTCATGTTGAGTGTGTTAGCAACGAAGGCAGGGAATTCTATATTTTCGTAAGTCCAAGCGTAGAATCCGTCCAAAGGCGACCATGCCTCATCCCACACGAAGCCGAATCCTTCAGCAAAGAGAAGACCCCAGATGATACACCAAACGCCCATCCACTTTAGAATGGTAATTCCGTTCTTTGCGACAGGGTCGGCTGCGAAGGATTTCGTTCCGAGCCACATTCCGAGCAAGAGGATGATGAGCCCGTATCCAAAGTCACCGAGGATGAGCCCGTAGATCATAGGGAAGGTAATCATCATCAGCATTGTTGGGTCGAAGGTACCATAGGTTGGGCGCCCAACAAGGTCTACCATCAATTCAAACGGCTTAGAAACCACTCCGTTCTCTAGAGCAACAGGTGGAGTAGGCTCGTGATGGCCGTCATCGTGGCCGTGGTGGTCATCGACGAATGCTTCGACTTCAACGTGAGATGCAATGCCTTTGAGGGCTGCTTTGATTTCACCCTCTTTGTTTGTAGGGACCCATGCATCAAGAGCAAAAGCTTGGTTGGTGACTGCAAGTTGCGTTGGTGCAGTGAAAATCTCATCTTCACGGGCGAGGTGCTCGTGAACAGCAAGTAGATTGCGTCCATTTACTTCAACCCACTTCTGGGCGTCAGATTCTGCAGTTTGAAGTGCATGTTCTGCCTTCTTTAGATCATCCCTTAGTCGAGCCATTGCCTTGCCGGGGGAGCCCTCGATGGTGGGGATTTGTACTGCTTTGCCGCCAAGTTCGCCGAGGGCCATTTGCACCTCAGCAGAATCGCTAGGCATGCACGCTACAGCGACAATTCGTGCTGCAGACATGAGTTCAACCTTGGAGAGAAGTTCGCCAAAGACCGAGCGTGCTTTGGAAGCCTTGGGAGTCTCGGACACGTAGACTTCAACATGACTGGAACCTTTGAGCAAATCAAGTTCCATGTTCAGGGGCTGAAGACGTCCGAGCAAGTGCAACTGTTCCTTAATGTGGCTAATTTCTGCTTCTGAATCTCGTTGCACATCCAAAGTGCTGAGGCCTTCTTGGAGTACCTCGGGGAAAGAACCACTGAGCATCTTTTCAACCTGCTTGGTTGAGACGGGCCCATCTCCGTTAACTGGATTGAATGCAGACATTGCCGCACGGACCTTGGAAAGAGTAGCGCTAACTGCGTTGGCGTCATCAGTGGAGATGGCTGAACCAACGTTGATTCCATCTTCAAAGTTTGAATAGGTTTCAACATGCACACAGCCTGCTTTCATGCAACTGCGTAGAACTTCTTCCATACGGTCAACAGGAGCAGCCACGGCAAGGCGGGACATAGCAACTGTGTCAAACATGAAATCACCTCATTCAGACATTAATGCATCGACAACCATTTGGACGGCTTTGTCCTGGTTCTTTGCTGAGTTTGTGTCAATAGCGGCAATATCTTTGCCTCCATCGGACTTGACCGAATCGGCCTCGCCTTGACCCTTTGATCGGGCCGCATCAAGAATGGTTTGAGTCATAGCAACAGATTCTTCTGCAGCGCCTTGAATCATGTCGGAGGATTTCTTCCTCGCATCTGAAAGAACCTTTGAGGCCTCTTCTTGTGCCTCAAGCAAACGCTTTTCGGCACCTTGTTCGGCTTTTTTGATACTGCGCAAGACGTCACCCATAGCCATAACAAACACCTATTGATTCCGCTCAATGAAAGGGGGTTTATCAGTCTAACGGGGCGAGTTCCACGCCTGTGCTTTGTGGTTTACGGCCTTTGAAACGACTTGACATGCCAAACGGATAGAGGAGACGCCCCTTAACATCTTCAAAGCCTACTGAACGCATCATGTTTCTGTAATAGCCATTTGTGCCATAATGAGTATAACTTTTCGCAAGACCTTTCCAGGGATGATTTTTCTCCCTGGTGATAATCCGTGCCATGATTTGAACTACTGAATTCATCCAAAGTACGCCGAAAAATCCGTGGAGTTTGTTCGCCTTACCAGCGTCACAAATCACCAATTGGCCTCCTGGTTTCAAGACCCTGTAAATTTCAGAGAGGCCTTTTGCCTTGTCTCTAAAATCACGGAAGGAAAACAGACAGAACACCATGTCATAGGTATTGTCCGGAAGTGGAATTGCTTCTGCGATGGCCTCCACGTACACAGCAGGCTCCTCGCCTCGTTCCTTTCGAGCACCATCAACTCGCCTTTTGGCCGTGGCAAGCATTTCTGGAGATGGATCGAGACAAGTCACGTCCAATCCAACCAAGTCTTCTGCAAATGAACCAGGACCGCAGCCTACTTCCAAGACCTTCATGCCCGGAGATGCATGGTTACGCACATTCTTTCTCCACCGTTTATCTTGGCCAAAAGTCATCCATTTGTTGACTCGGTCATAATTAGGAATCGTAGCTTCGAGTTGCCCCTCAAGCGTCTCCCATGCGTCCTTATCAATACCAGAGGGGTCGAATCCGCCCGTTGCTGCACGCTTGCCCATGGTGTTGCCGAGCCCCCGACTGTTTTGGACATGTCGTTTTGCCCAGGCACCAATTCACCCTCAAGCGATACGCTCGACGGTCTCTGGAGTAATGCCTTCTTCAGGCGTAACACGGAATACCAGAATCTTGAGATTCTCAGGAGCATTTCGGAATTTGGAAACGACCATTGAATTTTCAAAGTCCGTACCAATTGTTCGCACTCTGAACGAGAGAACCATGTCAGCGATTGAAGACAATTCTTGTTTAATGGTGGGGTCCAAACCATCGGTTGAAACCGAAATCAGAAGTAGGCCACGAACCAGTTGTGCATGGGCTTGAAGCATTCGGACCATGGACAAAACGCGGGCTGGGTCATCCCGCTGGAGGAAGAAATCCAAGTTGTCAACAACCGCTCTAAAATATGGACCAAGACCCATGATTTCATTCGTCACTTCTGTAAGATAGTCCTGATTGTTATCTTCCACAAACCGAGTTTGAGCAAGACGCTGAATGTCATCTAACTGGAATCCTTCAAGACGGTATCTACTGGCAAGGAGTTCTCGCTCCAACACGTTAGCGTTGTACTCTTCTCCGATTGTGCGCACATTGATGTCCAAGGGCCAACCGTATTTCTTGAAGATGCGAACGATTTCTTGTTGCCCTTCATCGGTTGCGACATACAGTGTATTGTCTGATTCTTCAGCTGGCGAAGTAAATTGTTTTGCAAAAAGTTCACTTCCAGAACCTGTTTCGGTAAAGGCAATCATTGTGAATCCTCGGGGAACACCCCCTCGCATTTCATTATCGAACTTAGGGACTCCAAAGGAGCCGACGTTTCCAAAAAATTCTTCGTCTTCAGAGTCAAATGTCATCTTTTTTGCCATGATTCACACCTCAAAGGATGACGACCTGCCCACGGTCGACAATATCGGTACAGTATGTGTCTAAGTTAGACAGAACGAGTGGAGGAGTCTGATCGGGCACGTTGAGAATGACCGTAAGCACCTCTCGTTGTCGGAAGGTGTTGATGAAGGTGTGTAGGTATTCTGCAAGCATTCGGTCGTCGTTGTAAATTGCAAGTGCATTTACGCTGTCAAGGAACACGAAATTACGCTGAGAATCCATAGTCCGCAGCACATAGAGAGTGCGGAGTAGAATACTCTCGAGCATAATTGGACTGTCCACGAAGTGTACGTTCGAGTAAGTGACATCTGTACCGCCAAGAATACCAGAGGAAACCAAATCAATGAATTGAATGTGTGACACATCAACCCCAATGGCTTCGAAAGCCTGGATGATTTCAACGGCACCACGGCTTGCTGAAATGTAAACGCCTCCCATCTCAAACATCTGCATGAGCGGAATCATCGTACTTGCCGTGACCATAAAGGAATTGGCAGTTCCAACACGCACTTGGACGGCGCTGTTAAGTGCTACTTGGGTCAATTGCTCTGCGATTCTTTGGTCCAGTTCAAACATACTTATTGCCCCCATCTGCTGGTTTTATCGGCTGACGCGCCCCATTTGAGCATTGGAGTAAGCATGACTCCAAGCGGTGTTAGTTCGATGGCATGCTTAGCACGACTGTGAGAGGTACCTCTCATTTTCACGACTTGAAGGAACCTCAACAGGTGACCCATTCGTTCCGAATCACCCATCACAATAATTCCATCTGCTATCGCTTCTTCAACACCGAATGATGACCAGTGGGCGTTTTCAGTAGCAGAAGTGATTTCAGAGATAAGAATGGTTGTGCAGCCCAACGTTGCGAGTTTCTTACCAAGGGTAAACAAGAAATCACGGATGAGTTGTTCGGATTTAATCTTGTAACAAAGGGTCGTCACCGAGTCAATAACCAAACGGGTCACACCGATGGTGTTGACAATATCTACAATCGCTTTGATCAATGCGTGTACGTCATCTAATTCAAACGAGGCTTTGTCAAGACCAAGCCAAGAATACAAAACGTCCATGTCAAAAACGTTGATGAGGCCGGAATCAACCATATTCATGTCAAAAAAGGCATATTGCCTGATGTTCTCCAAAAGTTTCACAGAAGGTTCGGTTGCAGTAAAGTGGGCACAAGCCTCACCTGCAAGAGCACCGCGAACGAGGAACTCCATTCCGAGAGTTGTTTTTCCCGAACCGCAGGTCCCAGCGGCAAGAACCGTAGAACCGTAGGGAATGCCTCCCCGGAGAATCTCATCCAATCCATGGATACCGGTTACGCACCGGTCTCGGGTGTAAACGGTTGTAGGTTGCATGGGAACGAACCGTTGGTGCAGACGGTGGTTGATGAAGTGTGCGCAATAATGCACTTCAAAGTTGACGACATTTACGGACCGACTACGCTTCACCTGGAGTTGGGGTATCTGAAATACTCCAAGCACTCGATGCGGTCATACTGGTCCCGTCCCATTGAAGTGATTGACCGGTCACGAGGAACAGCCCCGTGTCGCCTCCCCATTCTACCCTAGTAATCTCTACGGCCCTTGTTTCATCAAGTTGAGTGTAACGTAATGAGAGAACACCCCGACCGTCAGCCAGAGCATCAATCTGTCCAACGCCCAAAAAGGCATATTGTCCCAAATCAATCACTTGTGAAGCGTTACCGATGGATTGACTGTTTGGATCGCCTGTGAACAACGCCAATGATTTCCCGGAGAGAACTCCGGACTGCAGGAGAATGTTTGTTGATGTGGAGCCAGATGTATGGTTGAGTGACCAACCTCGTAAGCCGATTGCGAAGTCGTTTGGGTTAGAGATTTCAATCCACTCCGGTCCGTTTGAGGATGGCCGAGCTACCACTTCATTGAGGTGCAAGGGATTGTTCTTACGTCCACCATCATGAACCTCAAGTACGATTTGAATCAGTTCGCCGTCTTGTTGAAAACTCCGGTAGGCGGTTGAGGAGGAGGAAGCCGTTCCTCGCTGTGTCCCGCCGTTAAAGAGAACAGTTCCTTCTCTCGTAGCGTTTTCACTTTCTATGACCTTGATTGAAAGATAGAGGCTCATCTCTTCGCCCAATCCAATTCCCGCAGCCATCCCATCTTCGGTGATTTGGTGAAGTGCAAGTATTTTGGAAGCATCTAAACGATGATCGGTGAGCAATCCAGGTTGGACTCGACCCTGGAAGAGAGATGAAGCATCTTCCAAATGCCACTCGGAAGTGGAATTCGCATAATCAAGGACGCCGTCTTGCGCTGGAACAAACCAACCCTCTCCTGAGGTAAGGCGGTCTAGCCCCATGGCCGCAGCCCTGTCAAGCCGGTCTGTAGCAGGGTCGTTGGAGCCCATTTGCAGTTGAGCAAGAGAAAGGAAGGCTGTTAGAATCATCAGAAAAAGGGTGAATGCTGATAGAAATTCAATAACAGCAGTAAGGCCACGCTCGTCTCGGACGAGGTTTGCCTTACCCGTAGGTCGCATAAGAGACGCCTCGGAGGGCGCAATTCAATAGGTTGCCGCACTTAGAGTACAGTTGGGGATTTAATTCGCCTGTTACAAGGTAGGCCGGACAATCCAAAGCGAGCAAAAGATGCACGATTTTGTAAGAATTAAGCGATGAGTCTTTGAAGCCCCAATGCGACGAACATATGATGACAGAGCGTAAGCAATGTGCGAGACCTAACTCAAAAGCAGGCATTAGCCTTGTTTTTCTGCTCCTCTTCTCCACCCTCGGCACGTTGGCTGTGACCCCTTCTGTATCAGCCAATAGCAACCAATCGCTCGGCATTCTTGGTGCAATTGAACCTGACGAAACCAGATGGTATTCATCGTTTGAAAGCATTGATTTTACGATTGAAATTTACAATTATGCTGGAGCTGCAGCAGGCCTTAACCGCGGAATGTCGTGGTATGTATGCGAAGGAGATGTATCAGCATCAGTATGCAAATCGGGCTATGATGAAAAGGGAATCATCAATATCGGAAATGTAAATCCATCTTCGAGTGACAATTTCACATCCTTTCAAAAGTGGACTCCCGGCAGTAATTCCGAGGGGTTGTTTACCGTGTTATTTGCATTTGACAATCCCGATTCAAACCCTACTGATGATGAACTTCGATATGTCATCAACGTAACCGTACATTATGCAGACATCATTGTGAACGAAAACCACAACCCTCTCGAGAACCTTAACGGACTCGCTGTATACCAAGGCGATGAAGTGATTAACACCAACACGGATTACATCCTCAACGCTCGGGGTCAAGCAACAATTTGCGGGACATGCAATCTTGATGCCTCATTTGGATGGCAATTGTGGTCTTCCGACGAGACAATTTTGCTCAAGGAGGCTTACAGGAATGTTACAACCCTATTCGCTTGGGGTGGATTTTCACCCTTTAATCAAAACCTACCTGCGATGAGTTATTCCCAAGAAGGCGAATTCGTCCTCAAGTGGGGTGTTTTCGAAAGCGTCGGCACACCATATGCGGACATGAACACACAAGATAACATCGCCCAGATCACACTGATTGTTGACGACAGCATTGACCTCCAAGTCAGTGACCTTTATCCAAGTCATGACAACCAAGGGACATCATTCTACTATGGTACAGACCGAGTTCACTCAGTCATTACCAATCAAGGGAACATGACGGTTTCTAATGTCATCGCCGAGTTTGAAGTCTACAGCCCCCAGTTTGAGTTAGAAGTGGAACTCGATTGTGCGATTGATGAACTGTTGCCTGGTGAATCCACAACGTGCATGTTTAACATGACCACTACGGGACCTAACCGCCTTCTACGTGTCCGCCTCCCCAACATCTTCCAGAACGGAGAGGATGTGCGCACTTCTGACAACGTACTCACCGTTACTACAAATGTTGAAGCGGGTAAAATTAATCCAACTGTTCAACAAAACGCCCAGAATGGAATTTATCGAACCTCAGACAATATTGAATTGGTTGCAAGGTTCAGTGAAATCGCCTCTCAGCCCCTTAACTTCACATGGCGCCAAGGTTTCTACGTGTGGGGGCAAGGACAGATCTTGAATAAAACAGGAGCTGACTTTGGACTTGGCCACCACAACATATCTCTGGAAGCACGAGACCCCTTCGGGACGGTCGAATACAACTATGTTGAATTTGACGTACTCAATGCGATCAGCATTGAAGCCGAACCCTACTTTAGCGGCGAGGCAGTCACTGAACTTGCAGCATATGCAAATCACGAGATATCACTCCCACACCTCGGTACAAATTATGCCATCGGAGGAGGGAAATCACCCCTTATGCTCGTGGGAGTAGAAATCCTGGCAGAGGATGAAGAAGAAGACCCCGGGCTGCGCGGTATTGAAATTACCATGAACCTAAGTGAACTTCTTCCAGACAGTGTGGAACTTTCAACGGTCGACCTAAGAATTCTCCCTAACATGGATTCAAGCCAGTGGAATTACATTGAAGTGCCTAACTTTTACGAAATCGATGACGATTACAATGTGAACATTGAGTTGGCATCAAGTGGGACTCTCTTGCTTATCGGAACCCTCCCCCCTACCAATGCAACTGTGGAAGAACTCAACTGGACTGCATTGGAGGCGGGCCAAATACAATTGGATTGGACTCCGATGGGTGATGTGAGCAATCCCTATGTTGGAGGATGGAACATTTACAAGTTCCAAGGCGTTCAAGGCTCAGTTTACTTCCCAGACCCGAACAATGGAGTTAACGATGGACTGTGGGATGAATTAACTCTTGATTCACTGGCTGTTGAACTTACAATCGATGCAACGCAATGGACAGATCCTGAGCCACTGGAGACTGGAATATGCGCCTCCTACGCCGTGATACCCGTTGACCGTGAGGGCAACCCCAACTATCAGATGGTCAATGTTACTCGTGTAGATGGCGTAGCAGGCCTTCTTTGCGGAGATGCAATCCCACCCACAACCGATATCATTCAGTTTGACCATTCCTGGGCATTTACCAATGATACCGATTGCTTCGATAGGAGATCCGATTGGTCTATTTGTTACGTGGTAAATCTCACATGGACTTGGCCTGACCACGAGGCTCAAGGTGAATTGATGTGGAACCTCTATCGCGTTGAAAATAAGCCGACTAATGTGAATCTGAAGTACATTGACCCAATAGCAGTAAATCTAAAGGGAGTCCCTGGAGAACAAGGTAGTTTCAACCAAAGCGGAATTGAGACTGATGGAATCAGAGCCTATCGAACCTACTACTACATCCTCGCCCCCGTAGATTCTGTTGGTAACGAGCAACAAATTGCATCATACCCTTCGCCTAGCATTGAACGAGTGAACATTGAGGATGATTGGTGGACATATAATGAACACCTCATACCTGAACCTGAGCCAGAGCCAGAACCCCCTCTTGGAGTCCCATGGCTGAAAACTCTCAATGAATACATGCTAGAAGAGGAATTTCAATATGCAGGAGGGGCCTTACTAGCCACCCTTCTTCTTAATTTCATCCTCTTGCCCTTGATTATCAAAAAGCGAAAGCGGCTCAAGCGTGTCGTAGATGCTCGAAAGCGAAACAGTAGTTCCAAGCGCTATGAAGATGAATTCGACGAATTCTTCGAATGATGGACATCACGTAATGGCGCGGCAGGGGAGATTCGAACTCCCGAGGTGAGACACCACTGGATTAGCAATCCAGCGCAATGGCCAGGCTATGCGACTGCCGCTCGCTGTCCCTGCGACCTGCGGTTCTCACATGAACATGACGGTTGAGGCGACTGCCAATTTATTGGACAAGGTTTTGTCACAAAGGCCCGAGGAAACCCAACCAAGTGGGTGGAATGAAGCAAATCAAGACCAAACTCAAGAACATCCAGCCGAGATAAAACAGACTGCGGAAGAAGGACTTTGCAGCTTTTGGCATCCGCCCGTTTTCGTCAAAGGGCTCAGCAGGGTCAATGTCCCAAACTGATTTCCCATACCACAGGGTAAGACCTACAGAAACAAATGCCCACAGCAACGGCAGACCAGACTCGGGCCAGAAGAGAGGTACTGCTCCCATGGCCAACAACAAGAAGCAGTAGATTTTTGATTGAGTCAAGGTGTATTCTGCCCCTTTCACTTCGTTCATCATCGGGATATTGACCTTTCCATATTCACCAGATCGGTACAACGCCAACGCCCAAAAATGAGGTGGCGTCCAGAGGAAGATGAGGAAAAACAACATCCACGGGATCGGCGAACCCAAGTCAAGGGGATTGAGACTCGAGATGGAGTCTCCGGCTGCTGCCGCCCAACCAATGAGCGGAGGAGTTGCTCCTGCAATGCCTCCAATCACAATGTTTTGTGGGGTTCTTCGTTTGAGCCAAATGGAATAGATGAAGACATAAAAGACAACGGAAAAAAACGACCAAAATGCGGCTTTCCAACTCAGTATGAAGAACACACTTGAGCCCAGTATTGCAATCGCGGTACCAAACATGAGAGCGAAGCGTGGAGTTGTATGGCCTTGAGGAATCGGTCGGTTTTGGGTTCGTCGCATGTGAGGGTCAATATCCGCATCATACCACATGTTGATGGAGTTTGAACCACCTGCCGATAATGTCCCTCCAACCACGGTGACAAGGCAAGCTATGGCAGTATCCGCCCATGTTCGTTCCAATTGAATTAAATCATAACGTGCAAGAGAGTCATGAACCAATATTGCACAAATTGCAGTCACTTGTAAGAGTACAATAACTCGAAGTTTCATGAGTTGAATCATTACTTTAAGCATGCCGGGATGGGGGTTGAATTCATCACCGACAACCTCTCCAGTCGTCATTCCTGTTCAACTCCAAGTTCTTTGTCATCAACCGTTGATTGGGCAAAGCGGAATGCAAATGAAGCCACCATTGCTGAAAGGAAGGCAGCAACACCAACGACCAAGTGGAGTAAAGAAAGCCACTCGGGGAAATCTCCTATCTTTGCAAATACAATGTAGGAGCCGCCAACCATGACGTTCAGCATCCAAATACCGGCAGTGATTTCACCAAAGCGAGTCAAGTCATTGGCTCCAACAAGTCCTTGTCCGGAAACACGAAGGTTTGAGACACCCAATACAAGAATCAGCCCAACCACTACGGCTCCAGTGCGGTGAATCATTTGGATGAAGATACCAGGCTCATCCAAAGAAGGTAGGAAGGACCCTTGACATTTTGGCCAGCCGTTAGGGAAACCAACCGAGCAACTTTGATTGTAATTTCCTCCAGCCGAAGAAGATACCCAGGCCCCGAGTACGAGAAGTACTCCAACTGCGCCCGCCATCGTATTCATTCGCTTGAGGTGCTTTTCAGTGTATGAGGCAGGAGACTTCAAGAAATTCCAAGAGACTCCTTCTGCGATCCTCATCGACATGTACTGCCAAAGTAATCCTGCAGCGAAAATGCTCGCGAGTGAGAGATGGAGCGCAACGGTCCAGTCTGCATTATCAAAACGAACGGTAATGTAGCCCGCAGTGGCCTGAACCAGTAATAATATCAGTGAAAACCACGACATTTTGTGTACTACTTCGCCGTATTCTGCGACTCGCTTCTTTGCGAGGAACACATTGAGAATAATCGGAATTGCAATAATTCCAACAAGTAAACGATGGAACCACTCCACGAAAATCTGGAAGGTTGTGTAGCGGTGGTCTTCCCCACGAGAGTCAATTTGGTCAGGATTTGCATCCCAATAGGCTGATTGTTCTGCTTCGGAGATGTCAAAATGCCACGAGCCAAAGCATGTTGGCCATTCGGGACAAGACTCGCCCGCATCGTTGATGCGTATGCTTCCGCCCACCACGATAATGAGGAGCGCCATGATGAACAACATCAACGGCAGGGTGGACGGGCGACGCCACCAAGGCAGTTCCATGATTGGGCGTGGTAGCAGACCCCTTTTGAACAAATGCCTCCACCCCCATGCATGCGTTGGCGGTTTTCAGTCCCATTTCTGCTGGCGACCCTGATGATTTTACCAGTGATACCAGCCCAAGGGCTACAAGATGAAAACTTGGTTGACGAACCCGGTTCTCTTCTTGACGTGAGGATATTCTCCGCAGACTGCTTGACCGATGCAGTTTGCGAACTTCACCAACCCGACCATCTGCTAGAATACTTTAGTGCAGACTGGTGCGAACCGTGCGAGCAAGTCTCTCAGCAGGTTAACACCCTCAACCGAACAGACACGTTTATCATTCAACATCACTCATCAAATCAAGATTTGACCTTCTTATCTGAATCCAAACTGAGGTTTGACCAAGAATACCGCCTACTGTTCTACCCCTCCCTCGTTGTGGATGGAGAACATTTGTTGACTGGGACACGACAAGCGATGGACCTCAACTCAACGCTGAATGATTCCACACCCAACAGTTCAGGGCTAGAATCAATGTCAGTGCAAAACAGAACGGTCAGTTGGAATGCAACCGAAGAGCATGTCGTTTCGATATGGTATCTTGAACCAACACCGCACTCATTAGAAAATCGAATACATCCCCATCTTGCTCGTGCATCTTGGGAACTTAATTCATCCATATCATCCCTCAACTTGACACAATTTGAGACTGCGGAAAACGGTTCGTTTGCAGTGATGCTCGAGCGACCAGGAATCCGAACGTTGACCGTATCTTCTGAGGCCCCAACAGGTAGGATGGAAGTTGATGGCCAAGAGTCGGCCCAGAGTTCGGAGGACCAACGCTGGAATCCGGCCTGGCTGGCTGCAGGAACGGCGGGTGGACTCCTCGTCCTGCTTCTCCCTGCCCTCTTTATGCACCGGCGTTTGATGAATAATCCCCCTGAGAAGCAGTTTTTAGAGAATGAATGAACGTTCATCCTCGGAGGTAGGTTCAAAAAGAGTTGGCCTGTCGGCGAATTGCGACTTTGCTCGCAGGTGTACTAAAATGGTCAAGCCCGCACGACTCCACACACGATTTGAACGAGCTAGAATTATTGGTGCCCGAGCCCTCCAAATCGGAATGGGCGCTCCCCTCTATGCTACAGAAGAAGTACTTCGTCAAGAATTCAAAGACGAACTTATTTCTCTCTACGGACTTGAAGAAGCCTCTGCTCGTTTCGTTCTTGACCCGCTAAAGATTGCTCTTTACGAATATGAGAATCATTTGATTCCCATTGACATTGACCCACACGAATGAGCCACTGTCCGCTTCTTTGGACCTCTGAAGAAGTTGAATGATGTGATGTGGCTTTCCTCAAACGAATTGTTAGAGACGCTCAGTTTCGTGTCAGACTGATTTGTAAGTAGAACAGATCAAGATGACGAAAACCCGTAAAATTCTGCATGCTCCAAACTTGGAAGAGCATCTCGCTTCACAAGCATGGTCCGAACAGCCCATAGGTCAACGAAGATGCGATATTTGGTTGTGGCGTCAAGGTAATCAACGCCGCTTGAGCCACCGGTCCCCATTCTTCGTCCAATCATTCGCTCTACCATTCGTGCGTGGTGAGTTCTGAAGAGAAGCATGGATTCCTCAAGTTCCACGAAACAATCAATGAGTTTACGAGGCCATGATAACAAAGGTAAATCCCGGTAGGATTCAATAAACAACAAGCCTGCTCTTGAGCGATGGACGCCTTCTTCTCCAATAAGGAACGAACGAGCACCGTCAACTCCTGCCTCAATCCTCGGGCGAATCGTTGCTTCATCGCCATGACCAATTGCGATCATGTGCTCGATGACGGTTTCTCCATGTTGTGACATGGACTCAAGATGCTTATTCACATAATCAAGAACAACATCTGCATCATCACTCGCATCCGGAGAGGAGCCATGGATCGGTGTTCTTCCAAGCCAAGACATCAAGGCGTCATTCAGCGAAGGAAGAGAATGGGTTTGGTGAAAATCTGCAAGTGCAGCGGGTGACACCTTGCCTTCTCCCGCTAATTTTTCCATGTGAGCAAGAGGATCCATACCCCCCATTCTTTGCTCATTTTCTAGACCAAGGAGCACTTCCATTTCCCTCATCTGCCATGACTCAAAACCAGAGGAAGTACCAAGGCGATCTCTGAAAGCGAGGAAATCTTGAGGCGTCAGTGTTTCCATAACTTTCCACTGGTTGGCGAGCAATCGGAAAATTTCTGAAACTCTTTCGAGATGATGAACAATAACAGGAACTGTTGACTCCTGAACTCGTTCAGAGGTCATGAGGTCCCGTGCTTCTTTCAATTCGCGTAAAATTTGTTTGAACCACAACTCAAAGGTCTGGTGGACGACAATGAAATGGAGTTCATCGTTTGATGGCGCAGGAGCATATCCCTTTGGGCCCGATTGGAGTTCCAGAAGAGAATCGAGTTGTAAGTATCCTCCATAAGTCATGCGAAAAGCAGGTGCATCTTGTCCCATGCTTCGTTGTAGCCCAATCCACCACATGAACCCTTCACTTCACATCCATGCACATCAGATTCCACAGCAGGGTGTCGGAAGCCGCATATGTCGCTTCAAGATTTGCAGATAGACAAAAAACCAGCATAACACTCATAGAGCGAATACGAAACCCCTCGGCATGGGCGTAGATTACGAGACTGTCCGAAGTTGGCTCTCCGGCTATGATTCAAGCCAAATCACCATTGGTGTGGTTGCTTCCCACTCATCCCTTCAAATCTTACACGGAGCCCGACAAGAAGGCTTCCGAACCCTTGGAATAGCGGTTGGAGAAAACCGTCGCCGATTTTACAAAGCCTTCCCTGGGGCTGAACCAGACGAGTGGCTCATGCTGGACGATTACCGGGAAATGCTAGACCATGCGGAATGGTTCCGCTCAAAGAATGTCATTATTATCCCGCATGGTTCTCTTGTAGAATACCTCGGGGCTACGAATTTTAGAAACCTCGAAGTCCCAACCTTTGGAAACCGAAACATCCTGCACTGGGAAAGCAGCAGGGCTCTACAACGTGAATGGCTTGAACAAGGCGGATGCACAATGCCCATGGTTATCGAAGACCCACACAATATCGCTGGACCTGTCATCGTCAAGTATGCAGGTGCTAAAGGTGGCCGTGGGTATTTTATTGCCCGAGACTACAGAGATTTCAGAAGGAATGTCGACATTGAAGAAGAATTCACCATCCAAGAGTATGTATTAGGATGCAGGTATTACCTCCATTTCTTCTTCGACCCTACGGCAACAGATGGCTACCAAGTACAAGGCCGTGGCCAACATGCGGGCAAGAACCTAGGCCGACTAGAATTGCTCTCAATGGACCGAAGAGACGAGAGCAACGTTGACGAATTTTACAAACTCGGAAGCTTGCGAGACTTGAGGGAAATGGACCTCGAGCCATCGTTTGTTGTGACCGGGAACCAACCGGTCGTGATTAGAGAGTCATTGTTGCCGCGGGCTTTTGAAATGGCGGAAGGTACAGTCGCAGCATCATTCAATCTCGAAGAAGGGTCAAGAGGCATGCTTGGGCCATTTTGTCTTGAAACAATTGTCACAGACCAACTTGAATTCAAAGTCTTTGAAATCAGTGCCCGAATTGTGGCAGGATCAAATCCGTTTGTGGGCGGCTCACCCTATTCCGACATCAATGAACGATTCATGTCTACGGGACGACGCATCGCACGTTCCATCCGTAATGGAATCAATTCAGATTCTCTAGACGACATTATTTCCTGAGGTTCAATCCTCAGAATCATTGTTACCCATGAGTGAATCAAGGTCAGGAGCACCAGGCAATTGATTGGACGTTGTCTCGTCGTTTGATTCGTCCTCACTTGCCGCCGAAATCTTTTCCTCGACTTCTTCCGCTACCTCTTCTTCGACTTCTTCGGCCCTCTTTTCTTCTTCATGAGCAGCCGATTGAGATGAGACACCACCTTTCGCTTCTTGTATTTGCCTCTCAAGTTCTCGACGACGTTCTTCTCGCTCTTCAGCAGTTGGAACATCAAATTCAGTTACCAGCATAATTGGGTCACCAGTAGAGAGTTCACCGCTGAATTCTAACAGGTCGTTTCCAGCATTGACGATGAGTTGGAATTTTGTTGGGTCTTTGCTACGTCGCTTGTTGTGCTTCTTGTAGTAGTGAACATAGACCTGATACTTTCCTGCAGGAGCACTTCCCTCTTCCCAGAATACATTCTCAACTGGCTTACGAGTTTCAGCACGAACGTTAGCGTCGACATCAAGTTCTCCGCCACAGTCTGAGTTCTTGTTGCCCCCGTGTATGCGTTCACCAGAAGGACAAACGACGTGCAGGTCCAAGTCGTTGTAGTTGTTCCACATCAACGAAACTTGAACGTCTGACGACTGAGCGCCTTCACGTTCCAAACGGGCTTGAAGTTCGGACATGGCGCGTTGTGC
>CALKGM010000002.1 GCA_938084675.1 Candidatus Poseidoniaceae archaeon | reverse complement strand
CTTGGTGAGGTCAAAATTGACCGGTTGATCCAAATCCGCCTTCACCACGGCTGGTGGTGCCAAGAGCGTCGACGGTCGTTTCAACAAGCGTGACTTTGGGCACCGGAGCAAACAGCATCTGTGCCACTCGCTCTCCTTTGGCGACCACGAAGGAATCACCTTCACCAATCCACGTGGCGAGAACCATCAGTTCTCCGCGGTAATCTGAATCGATGGTCCCAAGTCCATTTGGCATGATCATGCCTTTTTTTCCTAACGATGAACGGCAACGGATTTGCCCTTCCCAACCCTCAGGAATTGCCGTAGCAAGTCCGGTTCTAATCAGGGAACTCTTGTGCCGGACGACGGTTGTCTCTTCAAGCGCATAGAGATCCCACCCTGCTGCGTGAGCTGAGCCTTGGGTTGGCATACGGGCATCTTCATCAAGTTTGGCAAATTCCACCGTTAAGTTGGTTCGAGTCATAGCGCTTTGTCGTCCTGCACGGCTCTTGACGGTTGTGGACCGAATCATTGCTGCTGTTGCGTATGATTTTCAACCCCCGGCTAAAACGGCAGAACATGAGCGAAGAAGAGACCAGCATCGGCTTTTGGTCCAAACTCAACTCAAACCCTACCTTCAGAGCCCTCCTTCTGTTTTCCATGTTCCGTGCCGTGTACGGGGCAGGCATTCTCATTGTGACCTGGTTGCTTGCAAGTGAGGCTGAAGCACCATTGTGGGTCTCCATCGGGTTCTTGCTGTGCTCGATGGTGTTTTCTCGAGTGCTGTTTCGCTTTCTCAAATCGAGAGGTAAGAGCGAAGAAGCATCCTTTTCCGATCAGATGCTTGGCTGATAGATGTGCTTGACGATGTCGCTGCGCGCCACTGCGACAAATTCACCTGGCTCAAGTCCGTAGGCATCAAGTTCCATGGCCTCGGTCGAAGTGCGGTGTAAATGCACAACTGGGTTGTCTAAGGCTCCAAACATTCTGCGAATTTGTCGCTTTTTCCCTTCCCCAATGGTTAGCATGGCCACTTGCGGGTCTGTGCGCTCGATAACAGCGGGTTTGGTCCAGTAATCTTCGCTGGATTCACCGTCATCGATGATAATGCGTACACCGTTACGAATGGTGTCCATCTGAGCGTCTGTGATTGGTGATTTGGTTTCGACACGGTATGTTTTGTTGACGGTGTGGTCTGGTGAAGTGATGCGGTGAACCATCTTCCCATCGGTGGTGACCAGCAGGAACCCTGTGGTTTGTTCATCGAGTCTGCCAACGGTGATGAGGCGCTCATAGGTTGGGCCATCGACGTGGTCGCGAAACAGTTCATAGACGGAATGTTTCTCCAAGGATTGCTCATGAGAATTGAGTCGAGAGCAGATGCATCCTGCCGGCTTGTGCAACAAAAAATGGACGTCCTCATCATGAAGTTCGAGCACCTTTCCTTGGAACTGAACCTCTTTTGTGTTCACGTTAAATTGGAAATCTATTTTCTTGACCACTGAACCATTAATGGTGATGTCGCCATTCCAAATGGCTTGTTTGGCATCTGCTTTGGAAGCAAAGACGCCGGTCTTCGAAAGGAATTGATGCAAGCGCAGTTTCATTGTTCCCCTCGTCCATTGCTGAAGCAACTGACTCTTAGCCGTTGCCGGTCATGCCATCCTTCATTCCTGTTTGTCAAAACCAAAGGCATCGCTCGAGGGAGGTGCTTGAGGGCGGGAAACCGTCGGATGAACTTCAGACATCTGCCGTTCGGTTGCAGAACCAAAATCAGACCACTTTCCTTCACCACCTTTGGAGGCTCTGTTGCTCCAGACGGCAAACGCTGCAGCACCCAACAGGGCGATCACAAGGAGACGAACGAGCACATCAAGCCATGAGTCGAGACCGCCATTGTTTGGGAAGGCATCCTGTGCGTTGGCAACACCATCGTTATCAGAATCGTACATGCCTGTCGAATCAAAGGGGAAGGCGTCTTCATTGTCCCCAAGACCATCGCCATCGCTGTCCAGCCATTCATAAGCGCTCAGGGGAAAGGCATCTGCATTGTCGCCGACCCCGTCAAAGTCTTGATCGGCGCATTCACTTGGATCATCTGGCCACACATCGCTGTTATCGCCACACCCATCGTTATCTCTGTCGCTCCATTCGCTTGGGTCTTGTGGAAATGCATCGCTGTTATCGCCTACCGTATCCATGTCGGTGTCGTTCCACTCTGAAGCGTCAGATGGAAACACATCGGTGTTATCACCATAGGTGTCATTGTCTCGATCCTCCCAGTCTCGAGCGTCTCGGGGAAACACATCGCTGTTATCGCCAACACCATCGCCGTCGCTGTCGTTCCATTCAGAGGCATCCCTTGGGAACGCATCGTAGGCATCCCCAAATCCATCACCATCCCTGTCGGGGCATCCGAGTGGAATCCATGAGGTGCCGTATTCCAAGAAACACTCGTCGCTGTTATCGCCTACACCATCCTCGTCTTGGTCAGCCCATTCCCCTTCATCTGCTGGAAAAGCATCTTCGTTGTCGCCAAACCCATCTTCGTCGGTATCAACGCATTCCGTAGGGTCGGTTGGGAATTGATCTTGATTGTCTCCACAGCCATCGCCATCGCTGTCAGAAGATTCATTTGGATCCATTGGAAAGGCGTCAAGCCCGTCGATTACTCCGTCGTTGTCCGAATCCCTAACCCTTGGATTTGTCCCCGCATCCTGTTCTTGCTCATTGGTGAATTCATCGTTATCGATGTCGTCATCTTCTGCATCGTTGCAGCCATCTTCATCGAGGTCGTCAGCATGTGTTCCAAGACGGCCACGAGGGCAGGCATCAGCAGCATCGAGCACTCCATCGTTATCGTCGTCTTCATCGACTTCGTCTGTGCACCCGTCTGCATCGTGATCGTTGGTGTTCTCACTGAACGGACAAGGATCAACCGCATCGTTAAGACCATCTTGGTCGCTGTCCCGTTGTTCTGCTGAACAGCCTTGCTCGTCCACTTCGGCGGCTGGAACGGTTGCTGGACAATCGTCATGTCCGTTTACCACCCCATCGTTGTCATCGTCACGCTGCGACCAATCACAACCGTTGAGGTCCCTTGTGCTCATGTCCTCAGTCCATTCGCATGCATCATAAGCGTCCAAAACACCGTCACCATCCATATCGCCCGAACCGATTTCTTCAATGGCAAATTGTCCGATGAAGCGATGCATGACCCGAGTTGGATGGGCCTTGTCGAAGAAGAGGTATTCATCCACATTAGGGGCGACTGAATCACCGCTGCTGCAAATTGGAAGCGGTAGAAGGCTCACACCCCCGCTGCAGGCGGCATCTTGAGTGTTGGTCAGCCCAAGCGCGCCCTTGTTCAGAAGAATCTCATTGAAAATACTCCAAGCGTCGATGGTGTGAATGGTGATGCCCAGTTCAATGGACAGATTGGAGGTCAGCGAGGCTAGTTTCTGGTTGTACCTTACCACTTCTTGGCCAATCGCAGTTTGTTGATTTTGAGAACGGCTCAAGACTTCAGGCGTTTTCTCCAAAGGAGGCAGGTTCGGGATGATGAATTCTGTGGCTCCTGCCGTGTTGAGTTGGCGAATGTGCCCTTCCATGTTAGCCGCAATGGTGTCGGCATTGGCTGTACCATAGAGGAAATCATTTCCTCCTGCCCAAAGGGAAACCACCTCATTGCTTGGTATGGTGCTTTGCACGTTAGCAAGATAATTGCTGATTTGTGTGCCGACATTCGGAAGCAAAACATAGGAATATCCACCGCCCGTTTGCGATCCACCAAACGCACGATTATCACCACTGCTGAGACCAAACCCGACCGTTGTTTGCACGCCATAGGCCGCACTCAAATGCTCAATCCACACTTGACCGTTGGAAAAACGACCCTGCCAGTAGGGAGGGACATCTGGCACATTGAGGATGGAATTCTTTGCATTCCCCATGTCGCTCAGTGAATCTCCAAACGCCAAAAGGTTGCCAATTTGGGGCATGACGCTGTTGTGGAAGACAGCAAATGAGTGGGTGTCCTCAGCCATGACCGCATTGGTGTGATCCTTGAGCGTGAATGTGAATCGGTAGAATGGTTCACCAGTGTAGAAGTGGCGCAGGTCTACAATCACGGTCGTCACAGTGCCTGTGGCTTGAAACTGATCCGAGCCGTTCAAGAGGAGGGTTCCTGTCTCATCACGAAGTTGCCATTCAAAATTCAGTGTGTTCCCAAAAGGTGCGTTCGATACCGAGGCTTCGATTTCAACAGTTTGATTCGACAACCATTCCTGGGTGACGGTTGATAAATCAAGGGTGGTTGCCCTGGGCGTCGTCGCTTGAACACCCGCCATGCCCTGCAAGAGCAGGAGCATCAAAACCCCAATGACCTTGCCCCGCACAACCACACCTACTGCCTGCAATACTTTCAATTGATAGGCTCATGAGCAAAAGAAGCAGAAAATGTTCCAAAAACGCCCCTCAGAGCGTATCAAGAGCGTTCACAAGGTCTTGCCATAGGTCTTCCATGTCCTCGATACCAACCGACAAACGAATCAGACCTGGCGTCATTCCTGCATCATAGCGTTGCTTTTCTGGAATTGCTGCATGGGTCATTGTCCATGGATGATTGATGAGCGATTCGATTCCACCCAAACTTTCTGCTGTTGCAAACAGCTTCAATTGGGCTGCGAACTTTCGAGCACCCTCTTCTCCCCCTTTGACTTCCAAGGAAATGATTCCGCCAAAGGCAGTCATTTGCCGTTGTGCGATTTCATGGGTTGGATGACTTTTGAGTCCGGGGTAAAAGAGCCGAGTGACCTTCGCATTGTCCTGTAATCGCTCCGCTAACGTTTGTGCACTCTCACAGTGACGGTTCATTCGTAAAGCGAGTGTTCGCAGCCCCCGGAGAATGAGGAAGCAATCCATCGGCGCTGGGACGGCACCAACTGCATTTTGTAAGAATGAGATTTGTTCTGCAAGTTCCTTGCTTTGGGTGATCAAACAACCACCGATGACATCGCTATGGCCACCGATGTACTTTGTTGTTGAATGCACAATAAGATCTGCACCCAACTCAAACGGGCGCTGTAGAATTGGCGTTGCGAAGGTCGAATCAACAACGACAATGAGACCGTGTTGTTTTGCTTCTGCGGCTAAGGATTTGATGTCATGAACGGTGAGAAGTGGATTGGTTGGACTCTCAAGCCAGAGAATTTTCGAATTCTCACGAACAATGCTTCCAAGGTCCCCTGTCTTCAAGGGCGAGTAGGTTGTTTCAATCCCAAACCGTGAAGCGATTTGGTCGAACAAGCGAACAGTACCACCGTAAAGGTCGTCGCATGCGATGACATGGTCGCCTTGTTTGAGCATTTGACTGATCGTGGTAATCGCTGCCATTCCGCTCCCGAAGCAAAATCCATACGCTTCTTGATGAGGTGACTCCATTTCTGCGAGTGCTCGTTGAAGGGCATTTCGTGTGGGGTTGTCTCCACGTGCATATTCATATCCAAGGTGGTCAGCAAAATCGTTCTGAACATAGGTTGATGTTTGAAAAATAGGCGTGTGGACAGAGCCTGTCGTCACCTCAGGATCCAATGATGAATGAACGCAGCGAGTTGAATCTCCAGTCATTTCACCACTCCCATCCATCGACATCGAATCCGTTTTCCTTTAACCAGTCATCATTGTAGACTTTTCCGAGGTATGGATTTCCTGCGTCAGGGAGAATAACAATAATTTTCGCCTTTTCTCCTGCTTGATCGTATTCAGCTGCAATATCTAACGCAATCTGTAAGGCTCCACCGCATGAACCACCGCAGAACAACCCCTCTTGCTTCGCCAGACGTCGAGCCATTCTGAAACAGATCTCGTCATCAACCATTCGAATTTCATCAATCACTGAAAAGTCTGTCGCTGGTGGAATAAAGTCTTCACCAAAGCCCTCAACTTTGTAACCATGGGGCACACCCATGGTTCCCTCTTCGAACCATTGTTTGAGGATCGAGCCTTCAGCATCGACGCCAACGATTTTTGGAGCATCTTTGCCGTGTTTTTCTGCTTGTGATTTTAGATATCTTCCGCATCCCGTAATAGTACCGCCAGTTCCCATTGTTGCGACAAAGTGGGTGATCTCTCCTTGGGTCTGTTGCCACAGTTCTGGCCCAGTTGAATGAATGTGGGCGAGTGGATTTGATTGGTTGGAATACTGATCGGGATACCATGCCCCTTCAATCTCCTTGCTTAATCGCTCAGCGACCATGTAATAGGAACGAGGGTCTTCTTTTTCCACTGCGGTCGGACAAACTTCAACTCGTGCACCCATAGCACGTAGCAAGTCGATTTTCTCCTTAGCCATCTTATCGGGCATAGTGAACACACAATTGTACCCGCGTTGTGCTGCAACCATCGCCAGACCGATGCCTGTATTGCCACTGGTTCCTTCAACAATTGTTCCACCGGGCTTAAGCCAGCCTTTTTCTTCAGCTTCCAAAATCATAGCGAGGCCAATTCTATCTTTGATTGAGCCGCCAGGACTACAACGTTCGAGTTTTGCCCAAACTTCTGAGCCTGACAAGTCAGCAGTCACCTTGTTCAACCGAATGAGAGGCGTATGCCCAATTGCTGAAACAACATCTTCGTAAACGCCTTGAGGAAGGACCATGTTGTGAGCCAATAAATTCTGGTTCATCAGGCTTTTCAAATTGAACGGTAAAACAAAGCGCCAAGAATGAACAAAAAAGCTTTGAAATCATTTCTAACAATCCTGAGAACCACCCGAGATATTGTGAGATGATCTCCGTTCAAGTGATTGTGAAACACTTGTGAAACAATCAGCAATCATTGTATTCAACGCAGGCTCAGTCAAGGCAACTTGAATCTCATCGTTCGGCGAGGGGATTTGAAACGGATAAAAGAGCTAGGAATTCGTCCCAGCCAATCTTAACCCGTAGCATTTCAAGGGCAGAGCCATTCAGATTTCAGAATGAAACGGCTACTTCGCAATAAATAGGAATCAAATTTCAAAAAATGACGAAAGGGTTCAGCACACCCTCTGGTGCGAGTTGAGACCGTATCTAAGGTTCAAATGAGGCCCATTGAAAGGACTTCAATTTCACCGACACCGTGGATAGCGCTCATTTGTGCTTCAAAAGCATCAGCAAGACCCTCGCCGTCGTTCATTGTAACGTGAACTTGAACAAATTTAAGACCAAAGGCGAGAGGCTTTGTCTCGACTTTTTGGACATCGTAATTTTCAGTTCGCAGGCCACGGATGGCTTCTGCAATTGCGTCGCTATCAACCTCGTCAACATCCGAATCCGGATTGACTTTGTATGTCATGACTACCATACCCATTCAAATCACCTCAGGGTCCTTCAAAACCGCACTCAGGGCAACGGTAGAGCACACCTTGGTTGCGTACTCGTGGGCTACGTCCGATTGGCTTGAAGCAACCGGGGCAGGGGAAAGTCGTGGAACCCTTTTCAGCAAGGGGGATACCTGATGATGTGCAAGTTGATGCTCGTTCGCTCATAATAACGCCTCGGGACGAATCTGCCCACGCCCTCCCCTTCTTTATGGTTGCGTGAAGGAACTTCTTTGAGAATGACTTCCAAAACGGCTTATTATCGTCATACGGCCGTTTCTTCCGGTACTTACTACCAGTGCTTGTTCTCTTAGCCGACACCAGCCAGATTCAATCCGGATGATGTCCCCAATGCGCACATCATTGACTTGCCCACCCCAAAGAACAAGCCCTACAATACCGGTATCGTCCCTCCCACAAGCAGCTGCAACGGGGCCTGTGAAGTGTTCGGACACCACAAGGCGTTGCGGATAGATTCTAAGCACAACCATTTCCAGTTGCCTTACCGGGGCATTTGGACGTAAGTTGATGATGCGATTTGCAGGTGTTGGCCACTGACCGTCATTGTTTGACATGAGGCGTTGATAATCTATCAACGCTCATGAAACCTTTCACTCTTTTTTCCTACGACGAACGGTGAATGAGGTTTTTGTTGGCTCCGGCTCATCTTCAATTTCATTTCCGCCGACCAAAACGTCCACTGCTTCTTCGTATCGTTCTCTGATTGATTGTTTGGGAGAGTTCCAAGGCATGTGGTTTCTGCAAACCAAGTAAACCTCCGATGAAGAGTTTCGAGATGCATCGGGAGAATAGCGGCGGACTGTGGAAAAGTGAGGCTTTACAGCATTAATCAATTCTTGAACTCCAATTCCTTGGAACAGTTTGGTCGTAAATGCACCGCCTTTCTTGAGAAGGGGCAGTGAAAAATCAAAGACATCGGCAACAAGGGTCATGGCAACGGATTGGTCCATGTCCCATTTCCCAGTGATATCTGGGGAAATATCAGAGACGATCACGTTAATCAAGTCACCACCAAGCTCCTCAAGAACACGCTCTTGGGTATAGGGGTCGGTAATATCGCCAGTGAGAAGCACTGCTCCCTCAACGGGTTGACACGGTTCAAGGTCAACCCCAATGACATGTCCTTCCGGGCCAACAAGTTCCACGGCGACTTGAGACCAGCCTCCTGGGAAGCATCCGACGTCAAGAATCGTATCGCCTTGGCGAACAAGGCCAAACCGTTCCTGTATTTGCTTTAGTTTGAAGGCAGACCGAGCACGATACCCACTAGCCTTGGCTTGTTTACGCCAAGAATCACGTTTGTGATTTTCAATCCAGTGGTCTGCCATAATAGACTCCTCTGTGGTTGCTACGAACACGATGCCTTCATGAATGCTTTTCTTATCGATGCCGAAATCCAAGCAATCAAGGCACAAGCCGTCTTGGCCGATACCAAGGAGGGCACAGAGTGAGCGCATCGACCAACAAAGGATTGACGTTCCTCGGGCTGATGCTGTATCTCTGTGCTCTTTTGTTGGTTCAACCTGTAACAGCAATCATCGTACCGTTAGATCAGGATTTCACCACACCAGTATCAACTGGCGAAGGAGGCAGGACGCTTCTTGTTGAGGAATACACCGCCACATGGTGCTCTGTGTGTTCGGAAGTTGACCCTGAACTTGAGACAGTTGCAGACAGTCATGGCTCCCGTATCGCTCTTATTGCACTTCATCCCACTGACGGGGATGATGCTTTTGAGCCTGCAGCAGCAGCCCACAGAATCGAACGAATGAAAACAGTGAACCCCAGTATTGCATCGACTCCAACATTCGTTGTGGAGGGAGGTACACCACGAGGTGGTTATGAGGCCTGGCAGGATGTTCAACGAGATATCCTCAACACGGAATTGGAACGACAAAAGGTCACTCCACTATCGTTTGAAGTTCAAGCGACGGATTCGGGATACAAGGCCACGGTCATCGATACAGATTTCTTGACTGTGAATGGAACACAGTTAACCTTCCTCGTCGTTCAGCATGGAGCAGAAGTTCCTGAGCGGGGAATCAATGTTGGAGGCTCAACGCGCGACCGAGTTCTCCTTGGCACCGCAGAATGTCATCTCGAGACCGGAACACTATCTGCAAATATTGGTTTGCTCAATGCAACAACAAGCAATTCTTGCAGCACTGATTTTAGCATTGAATTTCCAAAGTACGACTCATGGAGTGTGATTCTTGTCCATGAGCACACACTTGATGCACTCCGGAACGGTTCTGAACCGATGTCATACGGAGCTGTTGAAATGGCGCATCGCTCAAGGTCAATTGAGCAATCCTCAAACGCAAGTTGGGTCCTCATCGGACTTTGTGCGACGCTCAGTCTGGTTGCTATTGGCCGTAAAAAGTAACAGATTCCTTGTTGAAATGTCATGATTCTCCCGAATTCATGAAATTATCCCCGATATCTTGCAATTGGTTGTGCATTCAATGCGAGGTTTGATAAACTTCAGTACCAATGTATTACCATGACAAACACATGGGAAGACATCACATGGGAAGAAGAGGCCCCCCTCAAGGAGTGGGTCATCGAATATGTAGCAAAGGTTGGAGATGAATCCTCGCATCACCTCACCATACTCTACGGAGAAGAGATGGAAGACGTTCAGCGTCATCTCATGCATGAACTACGGACGACATACCTAGAAGCCACCGAAATCGAAGTCACAGTTCTTCGAATGGAAGTCATTGACCAGGAGCCGAACGCATTCCTCTTTGATAAAACGTACACGCCTTGATCAATCAATCGCTCGGTAAACGAGTTCAATTTTCTGTTGGTCTTCAAGAATATGGTTTTGGAACGTCATAACTTCTTCCCGATTTTGGTTTCCATCATCGTCGGTGGTGGTTACGAACATCAAAAACTCATGATCTGCATCAACTCTATAATCATCAAAACCAGTTTCGTCAAAGTGCTTGCCCCAAACGTCAAAGAATGCCTCAAGGGGCGCTTCGACACCTAGCTGTTTCAATTCAATGTGAATGACTCCATTGGTACTATGAGTATGGAGTTGTCGCATTGTGCAAGACCCGTCATTGAGCCCTACATCACCTGGAATCTCAAAAAATTCATTGTTGATTGAAAGGACCAATTCAACATGATAGTGGTCAACATAATCACTGTGGCCACCGAGGCAATCTTCCGCAAGCGGGTGAAGGTCATCAGCAGTTGAGAATACTTCACTGGAACCATCGCTCTGGCCGAGCAGCATTCCCGTGGCTACCAAAGCGGCGATGGTGATGAGCAACCAAAAGACAGTATCTGTTTTCATCTCAGGCCCTTCCCATAATCAAACGCTTGATTCATTGGGTGAATCGTCGTTCCAATCCCCATGCTCATGCATGCGACCAATGTTCCAGAAACCAAACAGAGCAATAACGTTAGCAACGTGTGCGGTAGTACAGTATTGACAAATTTTGCCCATTGCAACTTCATAGGAAATCAACAAACCAATCACCGGCAGACCAAGGAGAGTGAGATACATTCCGTACTTTGAATAGCGCTCAGCCCAGAGAGAATCAGGTTCCTTAGAAATTGAGTTCGCAAGGAACATCAGTACACCAAAGGCGAGCATACCGATGATCCCCCAAGGTTGGCCAAACAGTGGGTCGGTATTGTAGGCAATATTTCCGAGGACATCATCGCATGAAAACACGGTTGCGCTTGAGCAAACAGCACCCCCTTCGCTGATTTTATTGGAAATCCAGAGGGTGTGAACGGATATTGCAAAACCAACCAGCAGAACAACATTCAATCCAAGAAGGCGTTGTCGACGAGTCGATTCAAGATGAGGCCATTTCGCTGATAATGATGCACCAATGGTTGAACCAAACGAGGTCAGAAGGAGTGTTCCAAACAAAAGAGGTACGATGTAGAACAGTAAAATGATGTTTGCATCCATTCACGCCTCACCTCCAACAATTCTAAAGATAGCATCACCTATCTTTTCCTGAGGGTTTTCAGATGAAACCCAAGCGACAATACCATCGGGTTGGATGAGAAAGTATGCAGGAGTCCCAGGAACCTTCCATTCGTCCATGTTATCAAGGTCTAAATCGTCAATGTATGTGAAACTGTGAGGATTGCCTGGTCGGGTGGTACAATCACCTTTTGCACAGGTCTCTTCCCCAGATTTATCTCTAAAGGCTACTATTTCATCACGACTGCTTTCGTGACCAGGAATGTTCAGTTCAGCCACGTTTGCAATAAAGTTGACAACGGGTCCATCCCAATTTTCAGCTCCGGTCTTGGAGAAGTAATCTGCGGCTTGGCCTGTTTCAGAGGCAGAATCCCAGCAGAATCCACAATCAGTATCAATAAATTGTACAACCATCCACGCTGCAGTGGTATCCGTGTTGGACCAGTTATCTACGAGCCAATCATCCATATTGAATTCTGTCCAGCCCGTTCCGTTGTAACTCAAACCTTCCAGAGGAGGGGCACGTTGTCCTTCCTTGGTCCCGCTTGCAATGGGGTCGGTAGTGAATGCCAGAAACATGATTGAGGCAAAGAATAGCGCCATGATTTTGATGGCTGTGTCGGTTCGTACATCGGCTTCTTCATCGTACTTCATGATTATTCCCCCATTCCAATTTCTTCAAGCAAAACAGATGCTGTATGACGAATTGCATCTTCGCTATTCATGCGCACATCGAATCCACTTTCTAACATTTTGTCAATGGCTAGACGAGCACGAGGCACATCTCCAGCCCAACCACGGTCGCCGCCAGTGTATTCGATGCTTGCACCACTACATCCGGTAACCTCAACTACAATCTCAGCGATACGACGAACTGAGGCAGTATCGTGGCTACCAAGATTGTAAAGATTGACTGCTTCATTCGTCTCCCCCATCACGTGGAGAATCGCATCAGCGCAGTCTCCGACTTCCATGTAGGATTTTTCTTGACGTCCGTTGCCGAGGACCTCAAGTCGCGTTGGGTCGGCTTTTAGTTTGTGAATGAAGTCAAAAATCACACCATGCGTCCCTCTGGCGCCGATGATGTTAGCGAAACGGAAAATCCATGCTTGGAGGCCAAAGGTTCCAACCCAACTGCTGATCAGTCCCTCTCCAGCCTGTTTGCTCGCTCCATAGAGCGAAATCGGCAAACATGGACCATGATTTTCGGGAGTTGGAAGTGGTGCATTTTCTCCGTAGACAACCGAGCTTGATGCAAAGACGATTTTCTTAACCTCGTTCAATCGCATGGCTTCAACAACATTGTAAGTAGCGATGGTGCCTTGTTGAAGGTCCGTATCTGTAACACGAGTTCCGAGGCGAATATCCGGATTTGCAGCTAAATGGAACACACATTCAATGTCCATCGCCATAGCAGATTTAACGTCCTCAAGATGACAGACATCGCCATGAACCATCGTTGCGGAACCGGATTCAAGATGATGGGAGATAAACGATTCTTGACCGCTTGAAAGATTGTCAAGTACCACCACGTGGTCGCCGCGTGCAACCAAACGGTCAATGAGATGGGACCCAATAAAGCCTGCTCCTCCAGTTACCAAGGCTCGCATGGCCATAGGACTGAGGGCGTCCGTATAAGGGGATGGGTATCATGCTGAGTACCTCTTTTACAAGTCATTGATAAGCGTTAACGAACAGCGATATGGCTCTGAGAAGATGTCTCGGAGGAGGTGAAAACGTGAAGAAAAACGCAACCATGAACGAAGATGAATCGGTCGATTCCAATGTATTGGTCGGGTATGTCCGCCGCAGCAACGCTGGAGGGGCTCTCAAAGTATCCATCAATACGGCGGCATTTGCTGACTGCAACACTTACATGACAAGCGATGGTCAAGCCTATGTCCCCCTGGTCATATCCATCGCCGCACTAAACAAGGTGCTGTCAGGTGACCGTGCGGTAACAACCATCGCCCAATTACAGGATTGAGGGGAACATTGAACCTTTGTCGCTCTTACTTGATCTATCAAGATGAAGTCAGCGCCCTTTGACCGTCTTCGGCCGGCAATCGGGCCCAATACCCTTATTTTAGGAAGGATTGGATGAAAAAACGAACACACCTATATAGAAGGGAGATTCGGGTTTTATTTGTGACAACCATCACAGACACGGAGCCTTCCAAGAGGCCTTTCGTCGTTGCGGGCATGCCCATGTACAACGAGGAAGAGACCATTGGCTCAGTTGTAATTCGTGCACTTCGCCATGTTGACAAAGTGATCTGCATTGACGATGGTTCGTCTGATGCGAGTGCAAGAATCGCAGAAGCATGTGGTGCGACTGTTGTCAGGCACCGCATCAATCGCGGATACGGTGGTGCACTCAAGACATTGTTCATGAAGGCCCTTGAAATGGACGCCGACGCTTTGGTATTGTTGGATTCTGACGGACAACATGAAGCCCACGATATTCCTAATATGCTCGGCCCCATCCTTAGTGGAGAAGCTGATTTCACCATCGGTTCTCGATTTGTAGACGGTGGCGGTGGAACCGACATGCCTGCATATCGCAGACTTGGCATCAAAGTCATCACGGCTGCGTCTAACCTTTCAAGCGACCTTGACATCAAGGATACGCAATCCGGATTTCGTGCATTCTCCCGAATGGCTCTAGAGCGCTTACGTTTTGACTCGGAAGGAATGGAATTATCTTTGGAAATGTTAGAGGACGCACGTGAAAAACAACTTCGTGTTCTTGAAGTCCCCACGATTATTCGCTACGATGTTCCCAAGGGCTCTAACTTCACGGCCGTATCTCATGGATTCACGGTCCTCACTTGGGCCATGCTTTCACTTTCGCAAAAGAAACCACTTCTGGTCTTAGGAATTCCCGGATTCGGACTCCTGGCAACAGGGGCTGCAATGGGAATGCAAACAGCCCAAGGATTCACAACTCAACTCGACAGTGTCATTGGAGACGGTATTTCTGCTGTCTGGATTGGCGTACTTGGACTGGCCTTGATGGCTACTGGTCTTGTGTTGCAAAGTGCACGTGGATTCCTACGTCACCTTTTGGTCCGTGAATTCGGGCTGGACTGATCACATCAGTCGCATGGCGAGTGAAATCAAATAGGGCGCTGCAAAGAGCCCAAAGAAAATAAACATGAAAATTCTTACCGTTCGTTGATTTTTGTCATCAGCAGCATTTTTGTCAATGCACTCTTGTTCTTTGCATACCCTCGGCTCGGAAGAAAGTGGTATGGGTTGGAAGCAAATACGGCAATGCTTGTGAGGTTGCACCTTATTGCTCGACAGAGAACCTGCAATCTGGTTGGATTTCTTGGCTACCATTTCCTTCACTTTCTTTGCATTCACCATAGCGCTCACCTCATGCTTTGATGGTCGTCCCTACGAAAGGCTTGCCTTCAAGGGCGTCGTCAAGTAGCCCGATATCTCTACCGTCAAGTACCGCCAGATTCATTCCCGAATCCATTGCTGCTTGGACCGCCATGGGGTCCACAACAGCAGACGCGCCCGGTTTGAGTGGAATGCCCACGCCGGTAATCGCGCCGAGTTCATCCAGTGTAATCTCAGTCAACGCCTCGGCATCGTCATGATGTCGTGGGTCTTTGGAATATACGTGTGAAACATTCGTAGCGATAATGCAATGGCGAGCTTGAACCGCCCCCGCCAAACGAACCGCGACGGTGTCGGTGGTATGGCCGGGTACGGTACCGCCCATGACGACAACATGATGTGATTCCATCAAAAGTCGTGCAGCCTCAATGGTGTGAGGGATGGTTGGAGCAACGTCACATCCAATCTCAGCAAGTATTTGCTGGAGAACAGTAGCGTTGAGCCGGGTCGCTGCAATACCAATTTCATCAAGGCGGTCGGATGATGAAATCATGGAGGACGCGAGTTCAATCCCTTCACGAGCAGGAAGGCCTCCACCAACAACGAGGGCTATTTTGCGCCCGTTACCTTCCGTATGAACTGCGAGTTGCCGAAGACGCGCCATCCAGGTTTCCCGTTGAGCGGCTTCTTCAGGTCGAAGGAGACTACCACCCAACGCAACCACATGGCGAATGCTCATGACTCCTGTGCTGCGCGGCCATCCTTTCATCCTATCCCTCGTCAAAGCCTGTCAATCCTTGGGAGAGGGAAAAGGCAGGCGAGGTTTGAAGTGTCCAACCTAGACCCACACATGGGAGGCGTAGCAAGTGGCGGACGATGCAAAACAATCAGCGCGACGCCTCCGACTCAAACTCGCATTGGAAGAACTTCGAGAAATGAAGGGATTTGGAACCGAACTTGTCACCCTGATCATCCCTCCCGACCGACAGGTATCAGATGCCCGTCAAATGCTTCAAAACGAGCACGGACAGGCTGCAAATATCAAATCAAAAGGAACGCGGAAGAACGTTCAAGGTGCTATTGAATCCGCCTTATCCACGCTTTCTCGCTACAAGAATGCAGGCGAATTTGGAATCGCCATATTCGTCGGTTCAATCATCATTGGAAACAACAAAAACAGAATGATTAGTGTCGTGATTGAAGACCCGCCTGAGCCCTTGCTCTCGTTCCGTTACAGATGTGATTCAAAGTTTGAATTAACGCAATTAGAGGAAATGCTCATCGACAAAAAATCCTACGGATTGTTTGTGATTGACCGCTCGGAAGCAGCCTATGGGATTGCATCTGGAAAAAGAATTCACGTCCAAGAACATCTCGTCTCCAACATCATGGGGAAGCACCGACAAGGTGGTCAATCTGCCCAACGGTTTGAGCGATTGATTGAGGAAGCTGCGCACAACTTTTTCAAACGGGCAACCGAACACGCCAATTCATATTGGCTTCCTCATTTGGAGAACATCCAAGCCATCATCATCGGTGGCCCAGGGGCAACCAAGGACTTCGTTGTAAAGAACGAATACTTCCATCATGAAATTGCAAAAAAGATTGCAAAAACCCATTTTGACGTGGGTTACTCAAATGAATCAGGAGTTCGAGAACTTGTTGACAATGCTGGAGCAATGATGGGCGAGATTGAATTGGATGCAGAGCGGCAAATCATGAACCGATTCTTGGAAGAACTCATTCGTCCACACCCGAAGGCAACCTATGGAGAAATGATGGTGAAACGTGCCCTTGAAGAGGGTGCAGTAGACAAATTATTGTTCTCGGAGGGCTTGAAAGCAAAGGATTTGAAGGTCCAATGCAAAAAATGCAGGCATGAATGGGATCAACGGGTCAAGAAGACCAGCGATGATATTTCTTGTCCAGAGTGTGCAGCATCTGGGGAAGCCATTAGAGTGCTTGAAACAAGTTCGGTATTTGACACACTGAGCAAAAATGCAGAAGCAAGTAACACCGAAGTCATCATCATCTCAACCGATACTGAAGAAGGCTCTCAACTGATGCTTGGATTTGGCGGACTTGCAGCAATATTGCGCTACCCCTGGATGTGATTTCATGCAGATGCTCAAAAGAATCGTTCAGCCTCTCATCGTTGAAGCATTGTCCAACATGGGCGTTGAGCAAATGCCTATTGAAAAGATGCTCCAAGCCTCCCGTGAACTGGATCAAGGTGACCTTGCATTACCGTGCTTTCCTTTTGCAAAGCGATTAGGAATGGCTCCTGCCGAGATTGCCGAACAACTTGCACAACATGTCGCAGACCACCCGGCCATTGGAGAAGTAAGTGGAGTAAACGGTTACCTCAACATCCGAGCCAACCCGACCTGGATCGTTGAACAGTTAATGGAATTCGGAACCCAAGGGTCCCACCCGTCACCAAACCGAAGCGTATTGATTGAACACACTTCGGCCAACCCGAACGGGCCATTCCACGTTGGGCGTGCCCGGAATGCCATTTTGGGAGACACGTTGGTCCGACTTCACCGATTGTTTGGAAACAATGTCACTGCGGAGTACTACGTCGATGACATGGGCAAACAAGTAGCCGTTCTTGCTTGGGCTCTAGAACATCTATCGGCAGAAGATGTAGAGGCCCAATTGGTCGGTCGAGAATCTGTGAACCCCACTTGGAAAGGGAAGGCAGACCACGAACGGGTTCGCTGGTATCAGGCTGCACAAGCACTTCGTCAAGAAGACACAGCAGCCGAAGAAATTGAGAAGAAGATTGGACTCATGGTTCATGCGAGTGAAAATGGGGATGAAGCCGTACTCGCTTCGTTCCAGGCTGCATACCAACCTGTTTTGGAAGGTATGCTTTCCACATTAGGACGTCTAGGGATTAACTTTGACCGATTCACCAAGGAGTCGATTTTCGTTACCAATGGCGATGTTGAACGTTTGATGGAACGGCTTGGAACGTTGGAAATCAACGGTACAGCAGATAACGGAGCCCAATTCCTTGACCTCGGTGCACGTGGATTGAAGGGGAAAACAGAATTCTTCTACCGACGAGGGGACGGTTCCTCACTTTATGCAACTCGTGACATTGCCTACCATATGTGGAAATGGACGCAGGGTGGCGACCTCATCAACGTACTTGGGGAAGACCACAAGCTCCAAGCAAAACAAGTAGGAATGACATTGGAAGAACTTGGTGAAAAGCGCCCTGAAGTCGTATTTTATTCATTTATCAAACTCCCCGAGGGGAAGATGTCAACACGCCGAGGTAACGTTGTTTTCATGGACGACCTACTTGAGGAAGCAAAAGAACAAGCGGCTGTTGTAGTTCGGGAACTTCGTCCGCACTACGACGAAGAGAAGATCAGTGCCATTGCTGAAGCAGTAGGAACATCTGCGGTTCGCTTTAACATCATCAAGGTGAGTCCTGAGAAGGGATTCACCTTCCGTTGGGAAGATGCGCTTACCTTTGAAGCAGGTTCAGCACCGTTTATCATGTACAGTCACACCCGAGCATGCTCTATTCGAAAGCGAGTTCAGAACGAGGTAGGGCCGATTGAAGACATCCTCAACGGAGATATTGGAACCAAAGAACACTTTTCAGACGGCTTAATCACCCTGCTCAGAGTACTTGCAGTCCATCAGGACCGTGTGGAAAAGGCAGTCAATGACCACCGTCCTCATTTGTTTGCAGAACATATGCTTCATCTTGCGAACGCTTACAACGCATTTTACCGAGACTGCCACATCCTAACGGATGGCCAGGTGGACGGATTTTACCTTTGGGTGTCCGAATTAGCACGGGGAATTATGAAAGATGGAATGGAAGGCCTCGGCCTGGTAGCCATTGAAGAAATGTGATCACTGGTCGCTGCGGTGCCAACCTTCAGGCAGGGCCATTGGGTCGTTTGGACGGGCTGCTTGTACCTTCCGAACGATTTCAAGACGCATAGAGTCCATACCGACGAACTCGGTAGCAGACATTGTAATCCGTCCTTTCGGGTCCATCAAAAACGGCAGTTCGGGTTCACCTTGACCGCCGTTTGCATTCCAATCTTCTTCAGCCGCTTGAACCTCATCCCACATTTCGGGAAGTGGGTCAAGCAGGTCAGCCTTGGAGGTCACCACCATGAGTTCTGTTTCTGGGAGTAAGGTTTCTACTTCCTCTAACAAATTCATTTGCTCTTCGTATGAAGTGCCGCAAGACTCACTCTCATCCACCAAGAACAGAACGAGTGAGCCGACATGCTCCAAAGCCGCAATGGCTTGCATCTCAATGTAGTTTCGTTGCTCCATTGGCCGGTCCAACAAACCTGGTGTGTCAACCAGCTGATATTGAAGTCGGCGATGTACAAAATGGCCAACGTGGATTTGCTTGGTCGTAAATGGATAATGATTGACTTCCATATTTCCAGAACTCAATGCTGAGATGAAGGCAGACTTACCGACGTTTGGTGCGCCACAAACCACGATACATGGAAGAATGGGGTCGATTTTGGGCAGTCGCTTTAGAGTCTCACGGGCCTCACTTAGCCAAACTAATGAAGAACTTACTTGGCGCATGATTGAGGAGATGCGTCCGTAGGCTTCTCGACGTGCATCGTGCATCAATTCTGTTCGTCCCGTACGAATGATCTTCTTCGCGTTCTGTGAGGCGATACGTAAAACTTGTTTTCCTGCCCATTGAAGTGCTGCGAGATTCTTACGATAGTCATCACATCCAACACACGCATCGATCATCGCGATGTCAAACAATGGTGATTGGTCAAGCGATGGCCAAGCAGCCACAAGTTCAATGAATTGATTGGAAATGACATCCGCTGCGGTCTGAACCATTCGAGTCATCTGCTTCCGCACCCGAAACACACGGACAGGGTCGTCAACACGGTCGGCGGCTTTCTTTGCTCGGGAGAAGGCTTTGTCAAGCAATTCGTCTTCTAACAAGACGGTGCTTAACGTTCGCCAAGATACTTTCATGACCTTCCCTCAATTCATGCCCGTGGCCCACACTTGAAGAAGTCACCCGTTCATTTGACCTCTTAGATATGAAAGGGGAGGTTCAAGTACGCTCGCCGATTGACCAATGATATGGCGAAGAAGAAAACGGGAACCGAACTACCAGAATGGGCGCTACCAATGTGGAAGGACCTCGGTTCACCCGACCTTGATGGGCTAGCATCCGTCCATACAGGCGACCTCCTTGAGCGCCGCCACGGGCTTCGCAAGGATGATTTCATTGAAGTCCACATGAACGTTCAAGCATTCAGCGACCCGGAACAAGCATACATCCGAGGCAGACTCCTATCCAGTGGCAAAACCAGTTTGGAGATTCTCGGTGAAGATGGGCGAAGTCATTTTGTGGCCCGTGAAGTCATCGTTCGCATTGTACTTGTAGCGCACACACGACCTGCATACATCGACGATGACAAATTGTTAGCCTACGAGCGAGAAGACATGAAACGTCGCTCAACCCTTCACGAAAAGGTGGAAAAACAAACAAAAGGAAACGACGATTCACACCTCTGGGGATGATTGAGATGAACCTTCCAGAGGGCTGGGAGGAAATTGATGGACGCCTGATGCATGAATTCGCATTTGAGAATTTCCAGCAAGCGAAATCTTTTGTTGATATCATTTCAGACCTTTGTGAGGAACACCAACACCATGCAGACATTCATTTTGGCTGGGGTTACGTCGTCATTGAATTGATGACACACGATGAGGAGACCATCACAGAGAAGGACCTCAGTCTGGCCAAAGCGATTAACGAAATTAGGTGAGCATATGTCAAAGGATCCAAAGGGACGAACGGAACCTGGTTTCACCCGACACGCCTTCGTCTGTGGACATGAACGCCCTGAAGGGGCTGCACGACCATCCTGCCTTGCTAAAGATAGCCTGAACATGATGCGAGAACTCAAGCAATCGGTTCGAGATAAAGGAATTAAAGGTGTTCGGGTCCAAAAATCCGGATGTCTGGATTATTGTGAATTCGGACCAACATGCGTCATTTATCCCGAAGGTACATGGTATTCTCTTGAGGCAAACGGCGCATTTGATGCTGTTCTCAAACATTTGGAAACCGGTGAAGTTCAAGTGAACTACACGCTCAAGCTTACTGAATAATCACAGTTTAACCGGGCGTGTTGCACCGCATGCTTGACACTTGAGCAGCGTCGTACGGTCTTCACGAATGAAATGTGTATCTGGGGCAGAACATTGGCTGCACTTGATGTACGTGTTGACGTAATTTGCAATCGTGTTCTTGATTCTCTTCGGAGGGATTCGCCCCTTGAAGCGAGCACGAGGGCCGTCACGGGAACCAGAAGTACCAAGGTCGTTCAAGATGTACTGATAGACGTGATTTTCGTCTCGGTCCATCATTGATACAACATCGTTGAAATTACGAAAAATGGTATTCGAACCCTCAATGAGGATTTGGGGGGCAGGCAATCGCCATCGTGAACGACTGGAGATTTCCTCAGGGATGTTCTCACGGGCACGGTCAAGGAGAGACTCGTAATCAAAGTCGGCCATGATTCGTGGCCGGCCTCCCACCCTTCAAGACTTTCGCCCTGTGAGGCATTTACAGGAAAGCATTCATTTGGGTTAAACCAGCCCGTTGAACTGAGCATCATGGTGTTAAGCATTGAAGAACTGAAGGTCCTTGCAACCAATCTACGAAAAGAGGGGTTGAACACTCAACAAATCGCTGATGAATTGTCATTGTCCCAAGACACCATTACGTGGCTCTTAACCGGAACCGGCGAAAAAGACCGCCCAAGTGACGTTCGCATTGGATGGAGAACGCTCGGAGTACGCCCCCACCGGATCGCATCAATTGGAGCCATAATGGCTGATGTCGCCGATGAAGAAATCGGGCATGACGACATTGATACCGTGGTTGGAATCTCTATCAATGGAATCGCTTTTGCCTTTGAGGTTGCCAGAATGCTTGAGTCTGACATGACTGTTTTTCGCACAACTGACCAAGGAGCCGGTAGCGGTTCACTCTCTACAAAATACGGTCAAGTCGCTGGAAAAAGAGTCATCATCATCGACGACGTTCTGTCCTCTGGAATGACGATGTCAAAAACCATTCAATCTATTCGTGATGCTGGTGGAGAAGTAGCTCTCGCCATTGTTCTTGTCAACAAAACAACGCGAAATGAAATCGATGATGTCCCACTTCGTGGATTGATTCGAGCAGTCGCTGTTTGAGGTGATGTGATGCACTGGTCCGATGTAATTGCAGAACGGCTCGCGCAGGGCGGCAACGACCATATTATTGCAACCGGAATCACCCCGAGTGGAGAATTTCACATCGGCCATCTCCGAGAAATTCTCACTGGAGATATGATCACGAGGGCAGCTCAGCGTGCTGGACTCAATGCAGAACTCGTTTTTGTTGTGGATAATGCCGACCCACTGCGTAAGGTATACCCGTTCTTAGATGCATCATATGAGGAATTCATTGGCCATCAACTCGGTGCAATCCCCGCACCTGACAAAGATGGAAAGCCAGATTGGGAACGCTTTGAAAATGAAGGATGGTCCTATGGCGACCACTTTCTTGCACCCTTCCTAGAGGCGCTAAAGCAAATTGGTGTGGAACCGAGATTGATTCCAAACCTAACCTCGTACAGGGAAGGGAACTTTGCTTCCTCAGCAAAGAAGGCATGTGATGACCCAGGTGCAATCCGAGAAATTATAGAACGGGTATCTGGAAGAGAACTCCCTAAGGATTGGTTTCCCTGGCAGCCACTTGACTCAAAGGGGTCATTGGACGGCCTAACGATTACTGGATACGAATATCCCTTTGTCATGTGGACGGATCAATACGGCGAAAGCGGCCAGTCAGACATTACGAAGGGAGAAGGCAAACTGCCTTGGAGATTGGATTGGCCGGCAAAATGGGGATTCAATAACATCACTTGCGAACCCTTTGGAAAAGACCACGGCGCTGCGGGCGGTTCATTTGCAACGGGAGTTGAAATCGCTGCCTTCTTTGGCCATGAACCACCTCAGTCATTGGTTTACGAATGGATCAGCCTCCGTGGAAAAGGGGCGATGTCATCTTCCACCGGAAATACGGTTGGACCAATAGAGGCGCTACGTCTTGTCCCGCCAGAAATCCTTCGTCTTTTAATCGCAAACTCAAAACCAAATAAGGCTATAGAATTTGACACAGGGATGGGTTTGGTAAACCTTGCCGACGAATATGAACGACTCTCATCAAGGGATTTTGCAGAAGAACTCTCCAGTGATGAATTGAGTCGGAGACAACGAGTGCAAATTGAAGACGCACAAGCCGCACTCCGCCTTTCGATGGTATCTGCGGGAGAACAGGCAGAAGCAACCTCAGTAAGTTTCCGCCATCTTGCCCTTCTCGCTCAAATTAAACCTAATGACGATGGAATTTGGTCGTCCCTCAAAGAATCGGGAGCCATTTCTGGCCCTTCATCGGTTCTCTCAGACCGGCTTACAAGAATGCGTGCTTGGATTGAATCAAAGCACTTCCCTGAAGAAATGCGAATCGTGATTCTCAATCAACCAGATGAGGAAGCACTCTCTGGATTGGATGATGAACAACGTAAGGTCATCCCCCATATTGCTGCTGAAATGGAATCTGCTGAGTGGACTGCAGAAGGAATTACGCAGGCTTTCAAGAATGCAGCACTGCATGCTGAAGCACCGATGCGAACGATGTACAGGGCGTGCTATGCTATGTTCATGGGAAGCGAACGTGGCCCTCGTTTGGCTCCAATTTTAGCGAATTGTATTCGTGAGGATGTATGCATGCTAGCTCGTGCCTGTTCAGCCCGCTTATCCTAATCGCAACTCAGGCAAACCCACCAAGAAGGGGCTCGCCCCCAAGAGTTTGAAACATACCCTTCAAAAGGAGTCACTTACCTTGAGAGCATATGGGAGGGGTGTATTGTCCGACATGTGAGGCAGGCGTTGAAGTCACTGCCAAATATTGCCTTTCCTGCGGTCATGACCTGTCGCTTCAAGGCCCAATAACTGCCACAGGGCATGATTTGAATCAACTAAAGGACGTCATTCGAATCCGAGATGACCTCTCAATGGCTCAGAAATTTGACATGATTGCACAGGTTGAGGACGGAGCAGATCCAATCGCCCTGGGCATTGCAGCCGCGGCAGATGATGGAGAAAATGCATTGAGTGATGCGTTTGAAGCACCTACCTCAACGATGGAAATCGCACCAGCTCTGCAAAATGTAAAATGGGGGGATTCGGCAGCCGACGCAGCGATTGACGCCATTGCACCATCAAAAGTTGGCGACCTCAAGAAATCTGGAACTTTTGACCTTGAAAATGACGTATTTCATGAAGCCATGGACCTTGGACTCAAAGCGAGTGTTCATCTCATTCAAGCATCACAGGGCCATCCTGAAGCGTTAACTGCTGAAGCATTGAAGAGTGTACCCATCATGGTCCCTCCAAAGAAGAGTTTCTGCCCTAAGTGCGGATCTGACATTCATGCAAATGCATTGCTACAATGGAAAAAGTGGACCGAAACATCTCATACATTCCTCGCAATGCAACTTGAGGCGTCCATGAAAGCGTCCCTCATGCACCTTTCATCAACCTACCAAGATAAAATTCAAGACCTCAAAGACCAACTTTCTGATGCAAAAAATGCAACGGCACCTGCGGCTGAAGTCGACGAGGAAAAGCTGCGCAAGAAGATAGAGAAAGAAGTCCGAAAGGAGTTAGAAGCTGAAATCAAGAAATCTGGTTCTCAATCCAAAGGAAAGAGTGCTGCGAGTGTGAGTTCCAAACCAAAGAAAAGTTCAGCTCCAACAAAGCCCAAAGCGAAATCCGGAGGTATGTTTGGTGCCAAGAAGCCAAAGAAGACCTACGATGGAGAACCAGGAGGAAAAGCAGAATGGTTCTTAGAAGAGGCTTTGGATACTGTCTATGACCCACATGGAACTGGTAAACCGATCAAAGGAGCCATGATTCTCGCACGCTCATCGGAAGGTAACGTTCGTGTCCGCGATGTCATACGTGCTTATGCAGTTGAGGGAGTTGATGGAATTTCTGAACTTGCACATACAAGTCCGCTTACTGAATACCTCATTCAGGCGTATGATGCATGCTGAAAAAGTAGCATATGATGCTCACGTTACGGAATGATTCTTGAGCCACCGTTACATCGGCTATTCATGAAGAGCGAAGCCTCCGGCATGGATGTCGCTCTCAAACAACTTTCACTTGCAAATCAGCGTGTAAAAGAATGGGCAAATCTACGTCTCGACGGCCTCTATTCCAACGTATTGAAATCTCCCGGAACCATTCTGGTTTTACTCCTTGTCATCACTGGAATTTTTGCCCAACAGGGCATGTCATTTCAACAGCAAATTGATGATGATGTCGAGATATTTCTACCCGACGGAGCTCCATCAACTGACCTTCTCCTGGAAGTTCGCACTGAATGGTCAACCGACCTTGCAGTAATCTACATTCAAACACCCAACGCGTTCAACACCGCTGACTCAACAAACATCACCGAGGAAAATTTCCTCAAAGAAATCAGTTGGATTGAAGGAGATTCTACCAACATCAATAGCGACTCTCGCGGGAGAGGTATTGATTATGACAAGTTTGACCATGGTAGAAAGGACGGTGTGCTTTGGATTATTTCTCCCGCACAAGTCATCAAGGAGATCAACTCATCAGATGGTCGGTTCAACAAGGCCCTCTGTGCTAACATCGTTAACGAACGCATACCGCTATCCATCGATTGCAGTCAAGACCAAACCGGTGGAGATTACAGTATTCCTGACCAAGACCGTATCGATCAGATCATTGAAGAGTCCGATGGCGGATTTGACACCCTCTTCAAGGATACCAATGATATGGACCCAACAGTCGATAGCGATGGAGATGGGAACTACACCAATGACATGGATGGTGATGGTATTTGGGACACTACAGCGATTGTAGTCGGCATGCACCATGACCCCAGCGTAACCAATGATTACGACGACTTTTCAGAACTTTTAAGTCACTTTCAAGACATCATCGATAATCGCCCAACTGAATATCAAAATACTGAGATGACCGTGACTGGATTGACAAAAGTCTTGGAAGATATATCGAATGCTATCTATGAGGACTTGTTGATGATCCTTCCGTTCTCAGTATTGTTTACCATCCTCATCATCACCTTTCTCCACCGGTCGGCAAAAGTTGTCGTCATAACCGGAACTCCCATCATGATGGCTCTTGCAATCACCTTTGGGACATCCGTCATCCTGGATATCACGCTCACACCAATGATTGTAGCAACCTTCCCGATTCTCATCGGGCTTGGAGTGGATTATGCGCTTCACATGGTAAACCGCATTGAGGAGGTGAGACGGAAAGAGATTGACAAAGCTCACGATGAAAACGAGCGTCGGCGAAAGCGAGGAGCGCATAAGTTGGAAGTACCCGACCTGTGGGACATTGATTTTTACAAATCCTGTGTCATGGAGATGACCCGTTCAACCGGTGTTGCAGTATTCCTATCAGCACTCACTACGATTGTTGGCTTTTCCGTGCTCATCGCTCCTGCAATCGTCCCCATATCTCCAATTCGCTCTGTTGGAATCACGCTTGTAATCGGAATTTTCTCAACCTTAATTCTGAGTATTGTTCTTGTACCAACCCTTTCTTGGATGCTAAAATTCAACAAAAGGACCAACCCCTCGGTGTGGAAGAACATTGGCAAATTTCCGGTACGGGGATTCCTCATCTTGCTCGTACTCACTGCTGCAGTGACGTCTTACGGCATTGCCAACCTCGATGAGATGAACAAACCAATTACTGGCTCATCCGAAGCCCCAGATGGAATTGATTCTCTGAATTCACTCGCTGAGTATTCTCGTCAATTTAGCAGTGGTCAAACATCCCTATTCATCTACGATGCTACTGAACGGCCCAACCTGAATGGAACTGAAAACATCAGAGACCTTCCAGTCCTGGACTCAATGGATGAAATTGAAGGGGCAATAGACCAGGTAGATGAAACGGCAACAACGAGCATTATCACCTTCCTGAAAACCATTCCTGCAACAATTACGCTTACAGAAGGTGTTACTGTTGGTGATGGTTCTCTTTGGGATTTGCTCCATGACCCTTGTTGGGATAGTGAAGAGATACTCGACCTCAACTGCCCTGGCTGGACCTTGATTCCTGTTTCAGAACGTGAAGCGCTGAGGAAGGACATGGTCAATGTGGCGTTTGACACGTTATCTGAGGAAGTTCGGTCGATGCTGTTGAATGAAAACGGAGACAAGGCGATCGTCTATGTGACCCAACCGTACATGAATCTCAATGTGGCTGGGGAACTTAGGGATGAGATCGATGGAATCCTAGGCGAAGGGCCCACATTGCTCAATACAAGAACATCCTTACTTACAGGTGGACTCCCTGTATCTCTTGACATCAATGATGGGATTCATGACACGCAAAGCAAGACAACAATAATCACGTTACTCGTTCTTACTGTACTTCTTAGCATTGTATTCCGCTCCCCGAGGTTAGGAATTTACACAATGATACCAGTGGCAGTAGTCATCTTGTGGCAACCACTCCTTATGCAAAGTGGAGACGTCAACGTGAATATTTTCACGGCAATGATTGGAACAATTGTCTTTGGAATCGGAGTTGACGACGCGATTCACGTCATGCATCGGATACAGGAAGAAGGGGAGTCGCCTCATGGCATGGCGTCTGCGATTGAAGAAACCGGCCAAACTATTTTTGAAACAACAATCACCACTGTCTCTGGCATTGGAGCAGGATTCCTAGCAGCATTCCCCGGCTTAGAGAATTTCTTCATGTTGATGTGTCTTCTGATTATCTTTGCATTCCTCACCAGTTCATTCCTACTGCCTGCTATAATCACCGCAGAACATGTAGTGAGAGCTAAAATCAACGGCCATCCGTCATGGATTGATTTCGGTGATGGAATCGCAGTTGGTCAACCTAATGTTATGAAATCACTTGATGCAATCGTGATTGATGATGAAAGAAGTGGGGTAAGTTGAGGACCATACCACAAGAAACCCATTTCAAAAACACTTCACAACACTTCTAACGTCCTCTTTCTTCAGTAGCCCCAGGTGAACCCGCTGGCGGCGATAGTGACGGACTCAAATGAAGAAGAGTGAATCAATCATACGTCCGTTAGCCCATGTGTAATGAATCATCTTGAGAGTGGAGGGAGTAGGGAGTAAGCCCCTTTCTGTTCCCTTTCGGTGATCGCATTCAACTGTGCATCCTACCTGTTCCTCGTCGTGCCGAGTTAACGGAACGGTTTGGACTTGCTCCAGCGGGGTTGCTCGTCTCATCGACAACAAGGCAATCTCGGTCTTTCAACGTCATCGTACACACCTTGCATCGTTCGTTTCTGCTGCATTGACCCAACCATTTCTGTTTGCTTCCTTCTGTCAGCCGCTTGCACTACGGAGAGGGGACTTTCCTCAGAGTCGAACTCTGTCAGCGATCCTCCTACTCCCTCCATGATGGACTGTTCGCCTCTCGCATTTCAATGCGCCGTTGGGAGAAAAACCATCACTGATACGGATTTTCGCCAGGAGAGGAAACTTCAGGTGAAGCCCCATATGGACTTTGTTGACCTGCAGGTTCTGTCTTCTTAACGGCAGGAGTTGGGCGTGAAAGTGAAGGTGTCATTTCTGGAACAACTTCACGTCGCAGACCATAGACAAGGAGGCCAACAAGACTCAATGATAACAATCCGACAACAACCAGCAAAGAAGAATTGACGCTTGCTATGCTTCCAAGCACGCCCTCAGTACGAGGCTCATCCACTCGGACTGTACTGGATTGAACGGATGGACCGTTCACAATATTAATTTCAAGCCACATTGTACCATCACGGGTTGGCTTCCATGAGTAATCATACAGAACTGTTTCACCACTTTGAATTTCTAGTGTTCGGGCGTCAAGTTGAGTTCGAGCGCCCGATGATTCCACGAGATTGACGATAACTTGAGCCTCACCATCTGCCAGACCATAGTTGGAGACCATCGTAGCAATTTCTACATAATCACCTTGATGAATATCTGATTTAGGGTCCATCTCCACCTTTGAGAAGGAATACTCTGGTACCCGTTGTTCCAACGACCAAACTCGTAGAGGGGAGTCAATGTCATTGAATACCTCATTCACAGGATGGCCTGCTGCATCCATACCAGTCACCCATATTCGCAATTCAACTGAACTTGTACGGAACACTGGAAGCATCAATTCATCTAAGTCCAAAGAACTGCGAACCGGAATGGATGAACCAGATAGACGTTCACCAAGGATTTCTAGAGGGACACTTCCATTGTCATAAACATAGGAATTGATGCCCAATCCCGCTTCATTAAGAGACCAGTGAAGGCGAAGTGTAGATTCATCCAATTGTGCACTCTCGTTGAGACGTAGTTCAAATTGCAAGCCTTTCCAATCCTCTTCCTTAAGTTCTGAATTAGCAGATGGACGGTCAATTGCGTTGACGCTTGGGGCTTGATTATCAACAATGAACCAGATAAAAGCCAAATTATCTCCCCTGTATATCGCACCATTAGGAGCGTCAAACAATCCACCTGTCAAACCGTAGGTATTCTCCTGAAGTGGAGCCATGACCGTCCCGCTAAATGAACCATCTACAGTTTCAAGAACGACCGAGTTTTCTCCTAAATTCATCTCGACATCGATGCTCTCTTCAAGGGCTTCTCCTGTGCGGAACCACATCAGTGAACCTGAAAGTTCAAACGTTGTTCTTGGTTTGACCCAATAACCAGGAGAGTTATTCGGTTCGTCTCCAAGTTGTATCAACAAAGAATCTTCATCAAACACAACCTCGCTTGAAAACATCCAACCCAATCGTTCAAGGGTGAACCGATTCGATTGTCCGGATTGGTCCAACATGGTAATATGAGGAATCCGAAGGAGGGATGTATCTGCATCATAGCCCCATTCAATGGAAAAATTCGCTTCAAATACTCCGTTCCTTGAAAACAAATCATCTGCTTCAGTCGGGATAAGTTCACACGATTCCACGTTGACGAAATTGTGAGAAGATGTGCAAATTCCAGTTGATTGGTTCCATGAGATGGTCGCCGGATTCGGCGTATTTGAGGCGAGCGAAAGATGGATTTCTGCAATGTCATAGATTCCATTCTTTTCCCAAATGGGTACGTTGATTGTATTCGTTTGCCCTGGGTGGATCCATGGATTCACACCTTGCTCCCATCCAACCGTTGCTGCTCCCAAGGAGGGCGCACCATTGTCATTGATTTGAACATGAAACAGTGGAGATGAAGGTGAACCAGAATCAGCCATGATGTGCCCTGCACTGTCCGCAACTTCCAGCCATCCAATGAAGTAGTCACCAAATACAGCATCTGAAGTATCGACGTACAACAGGTATTCATCCATAAGCAATGTGAGGTTTTCAGGGAGAGTTAGATCAAGGGTTTGAATCTCTTCAAGGTCCATTACTCCGTCCTGGTTAGCATCATCCATCCAAGAGGACCAGATATGCGATTTAGCATGTGTTGGAAGGTGAGGACGGTCGCTAATGGTGAACGCCAAAGAAGTAACTGGGCTTGAATCACGATGGTCAAACCTCTCAACATCAGAGGTAATGAGGGTTGGCGCAATGTTATCAAACAAGAAAGTGAACGAGGTTTCCACCTCATTTACTACGCTTTGACCACGAAGAGGAATCACTTCAACTCCAAGGTCGATTGAGGTTCGCCCAGTTGGGATACTGTAGGGGAACAAGGCTACACCGTTGCTGTAAGATGAAGTAGTAGCATATTCTGTACCATCCACCATAAATCGGACTAGGGCTTGTCCTGTACGTGGTGTACCTTCGTTTGCACCCTCAAATCCAAGAACCACTTCAACATTGACGAACTCGCCAGCACGAAGATAATTATGAGTAGGGGACGAACGGATTCCATTGCTTGAGAGAACAGACCACGATTCAAGGGAAATATCGTTTTCAACACCTTGGTCATTTCCTAAGCCAAAACTTGCAGACACAGGTAGCATTGGACCAGTTGGTGCAAGGAAATTGACTGCAATCACTGCAGAGGATTCGTCATCCCATGAATCCGGGAATTTGAATCGATGCTGAATCTCTAAGAAACTTCCAGCAGAACTTGCATCAATTGAACCAGACTCTCCATCGTCAAACCAGATGAGAGGGATACCGCTGGTTGTGCATGATGAAATACTGACTGGAGTAATTGGAAGTGCATTAACTGGACATCGGATGTTCGTCTGTTGGTTCGGTCCAATTAAATTCAACTCAACATCCCATGATGATTGCTCTGCATGTGTGAGAGCGTCGGTTACACCGATTCCTGCAAAATCGAAAGTAGCTGCTGTTTCAATCCAATCGTTGCTGGGGACAAGGGTGTTTGAAACGTTTTCCACCATAAAAGAAACAGGTTCTACAGAGGCTTGTGTTTGCAGGTCCATAACAGTAAGAGAAATCGCTCCAGTACCATCCATTCTAACCGGTAGCGCAATTTCTTTCTGTCCCTGAACGGCAACAATTGAGGAAAGTGCATCGTTTAATCCGATAACGAGAGGGTGGACGGCATTGAGAGTGAGCGTTATGTTCGGGTTGTAAGGGGCAAAGACACCACCGAGGAGGACATCACCCGAGGATAATGAAGAACCGATCCGAATTTGCAAATTCGCCATCGGAAGTGAAGGAATACCCACTGTATTTGACGCGCCCCCAAGAGCCGTATTAAGCGAGGCGAGTTCGGTTTGAGTAAGGGTTACAAACTCCATGTCTTGGAGATTGGACAAACCTCTATTGAGGATATCTTGCCCGTTTATCGACATTGCCATAAACGGACTTGAGAGTACTGCGCTAGGGGATGCGACGGCGAACTGAAAGGCATCAACACCATCGGTCGGGAGGGCAACATCAAAGTTGGCTGAACCTGAAGGAGATGTTGCAATGGACTGCCACATCTTACCGTTTAACAATTCATCTTGCAGGCCAAACGAACCCAAACCATTTCGTTCCATGGACCACTCAGAAGTACCATCAAGGCCGATGTCAAAGCGTAAACCTTGGACGACAGAAGTCCGAACGAGTTCGACATCAAATGTGTCCCACGTGTAGGTTCCGGAGGTGCTCTTCATTCTGAACTGAGCCATAAAAGCAGGTGCATCAAGGTGTAAATCACCTTGTGAATCCATAGGGAGCCAGTTGAGACCTCCATCGATTGAAACCTCCATCACACCAGGGCCGGTGACAATGTTTGAGGTCTTGACCGAAGAAAAGCCACTTCGGAGATGGAATACTTCGGAGGTCACCGTACCACTGCTGGTAATGACACCGCTACTTTGCCACGAGCCAGATTGGATGTCCCAGCCGTCTCCAGTTGGATCATTATCGAAAGTTTTCATAAGATGACCATCGAACGAAATGCTACGAATTTTGGACACCCCACCTCCGGAGCCCTGCAGCATGTGAATCTGCAATCTTGCTGATGGGTATTCTTTCCAATCAATAATCCCAAGGTCTACTTGGGTAGACGTCATGTGTTCAAAACCAGGAATCGGCACCATCGTTTGGGCGTCCAAGAGTTGCCATTCAAATACAGATGATGGGTCAATAGTTGCATCCATGTGCATGAACCCGTAAGAGCGTTCTTCACCTCGTCCCAAATCACTTGGCCCAAAGGCGCTTGATGTCCAATTTCCCTCTCCACTAGAGATTCCTGATGCAACAGGAAGAATCTCTACGTCATCAATATTCCAACCTGTATATTGGACCGAACCATCGGATGAGCCCAATCCAAACCGAACTTGGAAATTCGGATTGTTTTGAACATGAGTTGTGATACTCACGGTTTGTTGAGTATAACTTCCATCATTGATTGTGCTCTGCGGGTTGGACCAAACATTGACCCAGTTTCCTGTTGTACTTTTGACCGAAACGTATGCGTGGTCATAATACGAACTCTCAACGCCCAGTCGCTTCATGAATTTGAGATCCCACGCCCCTGAACACCCTCCGCAATTCATTACTGGAGAGGTAGCCCAAAATGGCCCACCCATATTGTTCGGGTAACTGCCATCATAGGTGTAAATTGCACTTGCTCCGCTGTTAACACCTCCACCGCCGAGTGTTGTATCAGAACCATAATACCATACATTTGTCCCGCCAAATGTAAATGGATTGACGCCCTCAAAATCATAGGTCCATCCTTGGGGTAGCAGCCCTAATTCAGAACCGTTGACATCCATACCATCATACACCGAACCTTGGTCAAAATCACCCACTTCGCTCCAAGATGAAGCAACTGAGTCACTAAGGTCAGATGCCTCAATTCCAAGTTGGAGCGATTCAATCGCATGTCCATCAGGGACACTGAGACTCACCCGTTGATTTGCCCCATCGGGCCATGAACCAACCGTAATCGATGTTGCTTGGCCCAATGTTGAGGCCTTGAAACCGGCTTCTTGAGTATCAGAAAGAGCCTCATCGTGTCCGATATTCACGGCAGGAAGTAATGACATCAGGAACAGAATTACCAAGCCCGCTGCAACCCGCTGACTGCCCTGTCCGCCTCTCATGTGTCAAACACACCAAATCAAGGGTCTAAAGCCTTCGGACGTGGGTGTCTGTATGATAGTGCGTGAAGAAATACAATAGGGCGGGTGCTCAACCCTTGTCCATGGATGTTGAATCTCTAAAAGCAGAAGCAGGAATCTCCGCTTGTTCATATGTCAAAAGCGGCATGAAAGTTGGCCTTGGAACCGGTTCCACCGTAAAATACACCATCTTAGAACTCGGGCGAAGAGTCAGGGAGGAAGGGTTGGAAATTGTAGGAGTCCCAACTTCCATAGCCACAGAGGTACTCGCTCGTGAGCAAGGTATTAGCCTTAGAGAATTGGACGACCTGGACGGGCTCGATGTCGTCATTGATGGAACCGATGAGTTTGACCCCGAGTTCCAATTGATTAAGGGTGGAGGGGCTGCTTTACTGCGCGAAAAAGTCGTGGCACAATCCTCTGCAAAAATGGTAGTTGTTGCTGATGATAGGAAGAGGGTGGAGTGTTTGGGAGCGTTTCCACTCCCGATTGAAGTGACACCGTTTTCTAGCGGCTCAACCCTCAAGGCGATACAAGCAGTTCTCAACTGTAAAGCATCAGTGCGTCAAGGAAGCGATGGCAACCTCGTCACCGATAATGGAAATTTCATCATCGATGCCCAGACCGGTCCGACGATCAGCAATCCATCCCAAACAGAGGCGGATCTTCTCCACATTGCTGGCGTTGTCCAAGTTGGTTTGTTTACCAACATGTGCGACGTTGTGATATTAGCCGGTGCTGATGGCGTTTCGGTTTTGGAGAAGGAAGACACATCGTGAACCGTTGCTCTAGCACAGGCATGAACCGTTAAATAGGCGTGGCGGAAGGCCGGAGTGGGCCTGTAGCTTAGTCAGGTAGAGCGATGGACTCTTAATCCATCGGCCGCGGGTTCGAACCCCGTCAGGCCCGCCATCCAAATTGTCACTGGACAAGGTAGCCTACTATTGCCGAGCGATGGACTGAGCCAAAGTTATGAGAATCTTCTGAACCAAGAGGGTCGGGTTGATCACCAACCAAGAAGAACCGACCACTGGATTCAACGCTGTTGATTCGCTTTACGACGAGAACATCCTTTTTGAGTGGATGTTGCGCTAACACCACCAGTCCCTCCCCCAGATGAGTTCGGCCGTCGACAGGGGCAAAGGTGAGAACATCACCATCGTGGAAGGTAGGCCACATGCTGTCGCCTTTGATGCGAACCTGAAACGGTTCGGACATGATTCGCCCTCAGGAAGCTCGAATCCAGGGGACTTCTCGGCCCTTGACTGACCAAAACATGTTGTGAATTGCTTCACATGCATCCATGAGTTCTTGAGCGTGGTGGGATGAGACTTCTACCTTGCAGGCGGAGCAAAGTTTAGCTGCGTGCCAAAACGTGTCATGCAAGTCAGGGTTTCCTTCAATGTGTTGAGGCTTGAAGAAATCGGTCCATAGGACCAAAAGTTCATCCTTGCACTTCTGTGCTTCTTCTTCCTTGATTGCTGCGTAGCGAGACATGGTGTTGAGGTAGGAAGCCATTGCAGGTCCATCGGAGGTTTCAGGACAGGTGAGGCCGAGCATTTTGTTGGTCATGGATTGTACGGCTTCTGCAGCAACACGAGCACTGGCAGGGTCGTAAACTCCACATGGTCCATCACAATGTGCTTCGGCTTCAATGAAAGGGGTTGTCTTCATGCTCTACCCCAATGGTCGCCATCATATCAATGTGATTCTTTCACCGAGGTCTCTTCTAAGAACCTACGAAGCGGTAAATGTAGTTCCACCTTCGCCCCGAAGTGCGTCTAAAACGGCACCTGGTGTGCAAAAAATGGCTTGGCCTTCATTGATTGATTCAACATAAGAACACAATGCTTTGACTTTTGGTGCCATGGAACCGGCCGGAAACGCTCCAGCATCATTCATTGCTCCAGCCTCTACCACTGATAACTGCCGTATGGCTTTGGCATCTGGCGTACCAAATCCAGAATAAACCGCATCGGCATCGGTCGAAATGATGAGGGCATCTGCCTTGAGGTCAATCGCCAATCGGGACGAGAGCAGATCTTTGTCAATAACTGCGGGAACCCCGACATGATGGCCATCACGGTCGATAACTGGAACGCCTCCTCCTCCACCGCAGATGACAACGGCTTGCAACTCAACAAGTTTACGAATAACATCCAATTCCAAAATCTGGATTGGTTTTGGACTCGCTACCACTCGCCGAGGGCCGTGAATGGTTTGTGCGATATCCCAATCGGCTGACATCACGGTTTTAGAATCAAGAATTGGCCCCACTGGTTTGGTAGGGGTTGCAAAAGCTGGGTCGTTTCCGTCTACTACGACGCGGGTCAGAATTACGGCTGTTCGCTCCGGGCGAAGACGACGCTGGAGGATACCTTGCAAATTCATAGAGATATCGTGTCCGATCATTCCCTGAGTTGCAGCAACCCATGATTCGAGTGAGTGTATGCTTTCATGGTCGAGTTCCATAAGGTGACCGACTTGAGGGCCATTTCCGTGGGTAATTATGACAGACCAATCCATTTCCAAGAGGTCAATCACGTCGCTCATCACCCTTGCGAGAACTTCCACACTCGTTGATGAGGTTGCCTTTGGAGGTTGCAATGCGTTACCCCCAAGTGCATAAACGGCTAACTTTCTCATGGTATGTTCTCGCCGCACACGCCTTTGACCCTTTGCACGATTTTCTCGTTCCAACGATGTTTTGAGGCAGCCGCATGTTGGGTGACATTGAATTACACGCCCCGAATGGAACAACAGGTGCGAGTATGACCAAGACCGTATGGATTGGAGATGTGCAAGACGGTTTGCACGATGGACAGACCGTTGAATTGAAAGGATGGATCAAGCGTACTCGGGGCTCAAATAAAATGCGCTTCGTTGTGTTGAGAGATTCAACAGGTGACATTCAATGCGTTGGTAAGAAAGATGTGATTGGAGAAGAGTCGTTTGAGGCACTCAAAGAAGCATTGATTGAGTCCAGTGTTATCCTAACAGGAACGGTCAATGTAGACGAGCGTTCAGAGGGCGGTCACGAACTTGTTGTTCATGCGGTTGAAATTGTTGGGGCTGTTGACCCAGAACGACCGTTCCCCATCAACAAAGAAGCGCTAAATGTTGTAGATGAAGATGGAAATCCAATGCCTGGGGGTTCCGAATTCCTGCTTGAGCACCGCCATCTGTATTTACGAACCAGCCGGATGACAACAATGTTGAAACTACGAAGTTCAGCATTCGGTGCCATTCACAACTACTTCCGTAACGAAGATTTCATCGAATACCAGGCACCAAATTTTGTTGCCGGGGCCGTTGAAGGTGGCTCAACCCTGTTTGAGGTACCTTACTTTGGACGCACAGCATACCTTACGCAATCCTGGCAACTCTATGCTGAGGCTGCCATGCCTGCTCTTGAACGACTCTACACCATTGCACCATCATTCCGTGCAGAGAAATCCCGCACTCGCCGACATCTGACAGAGTTCTGGCATGCTGAAATGGAAATGGCTTGGGCCTCAAACGATGAGATTATGTCCCATGGTGAAGGTGTTGTTCGCCATATCGCTCGAACATTGTTGGAAGAACGAGAGACAGAACTGTCTTCCATTAACCGTGATCTTGACCTGATTGCACGCTATGCAGACAACCCTTACCCTCACATGCGCTATGATGAAGCAGTGGAAATTCTTCAAGGAAAAGGTGTTGAAGTTGAATGGGGTGACGACCTGGATTATTCAAAAGAAAAGATTCTGACTCAAGATTTTGATCTCCCACATTTCTTGACCCATTATCCTAAGATTGCAAAACCTTTCTACCACAGAGTCGATACAGAAGACGAAAAATATGTACTTTGTCACGACCTCCTCGCCCCTGAAGGATACGGTGAAATCATCGGAGGAGGCGAACGTACATGGTCGGAAGAGGAAATTCTGCGACGCTTGGACGAGGAAGGAACCCCCCGTGAGCCCTATCAGTTTTACATTGACACCCGTGCATACGGCGGTGTACCTCACGGTGGATTTGGCCTTGGTGTCGACCGAGTAGTTAGTTGGCTATCTGGAGCATCCCACATTCGGGAAGTCATTCCGTTCCCACGGACCTCAAACCGAGTGACCCCTTGATTAGAGCAATGGCTTTCCACATTCTGGGCAGGGTAAACCAGGCACAAACTCCCCGAGAAGGAATCCACAGTGTGGGCAAATAGAAGTTAGAAAATCATCACCAAAGGCCATGGGAATTCCTCTACACGGTTCAATTTCAAGGTTTTGGTATTGAGAGAGACTCGCAAATCTGGTCCAACACGAGGGCCAAATTCTTCTCTTCGATGACAAAATCTGCATGTTTTTTGGGTTTATCATCCCAAGGATTGAACAGAATAGCACAACTACTTTCCCGAAACATTCCAATGTCACCCGATGAATCACCAACTGAAGCAGTAAATTCTTTTGAGACGTTTAAACGACGCTGGAGCATCTGAACAATTGAACCCTTTCCATCCATTTGAACCTGATAACGACCGTAATCGTTGATGAGAGAATCTCCTGATTCCGTCGGAGTTGATGCTAACCATCCGTTCGTAAAGACATGCAACTTTGTATCCATGCCGCCGGATTGCTCACGAGCCGTATGCCGGTCAATTCCTCCCCAGCGCCTACGCCAAGGTTGGTCGGATGGAAAACAAGCCGCAATGTCTCGTGCTGTCTTTTGTAAGCCACCACTTACAATAGCCACATTCACGCCTTGAGACAGGAGATGTTCAATCAACATCTTCCATCCTTTCATCATCGGCATGCCTTCCATCAACGAGCGAAGATGACCGTCTGTTATGGGGTGGTCAAAGGATGATTTGATGAGAGCCAGATCCAACTTGATCCAATCCCATTCATCGAGTTTCCCTTGGTTGTAGAGTTCAAAGGATTCATCGTTTGAAATTCCAAGTTGGTCGTAAACGAACTGCCATGTTGACAAATGGTCTACAAGGACTCTATCCATATCTAGGCATACCAATTTCTCAACCATATTTGTCAGTCCCCTCAGAAGTTCAATTTTGTTTCGGCCAGTTGTATTGGTGTTGTATTCGTTCAACTTGCTTCCCCATGATGTACAGAATAATAGCCACCATCATTGCAAAAAGTCCAACCAGAGTCATAGCAATTGTCGCCAGGGTCACACCGATTGAAGTGCTGTTGAGTTCAGTAAACATCGTTGCTAAATCTCCAGATAAACGGTATCCAAGGACAAAGAGAACAACACCTGGGATTCCGAAGAGCAACAATGGATGCTTTGATTCAAGCATCCAATAGAACAGTTGAGCAAAACGGGATGCAGTGGCCAATGATTCTCGTTGAGGCAGATTGATGGGGGCCTCAGCTTCTACGAATCGAACTTGCAATGAGGCGGGAACATCTTGTTGAGTTGCCAAGGGAGACATCGATGCGATTGCTTTGCAGCCTTCTTCACTCAATACGAGATGTCGCATTTCAGTTGATGCGAAAACGACGTCATCATCATCTTGTGGAATAGGAGATTCATGCTTGTAAGTATAATGGATATCCCAAGGCTCACGTGCACGGTTAACTGAGAGGGGCAAATCGGATAGTTTCCAAGACCTTGAAACTTTCAGTATCAGTGTCTTTCCACTCGTTTCTTCGTGTTCCTGAAGGAAAGATGCCATCGATTGTGGCGATAGATCCGATTTGTAATGGTATACTGTGCAGCCAACTTCTTGAGCTAATTCAACGGTCTCGTCGTTTGAACCCGTATCGAGAACAATGACATTTGCGGCTACTTCGCGACATCGTACAATAAGCGATACAACACGCAATTCGATGTCCCGAGCAACCAGGACAAGGCGATGAAGGGACTCAGTCACAAAGCGGCCTATTGGAGATGACCTATGAATCCTGTTCTTACAGGAAGAAGGAAGAAAGGGTTTCAAGCGTACTTTCATGAGAAGCAGGCCGTAGGCGTAGCCATGCAACAGGGGTGGGGTGTGGGAGTCGTCATCCCTGCTCGAAACGAAGAATTGCATATTGCTGGTGTTCTGGAAACACTTCCTTCTTTCGTTGACCTTGCAGTTGTCATCAATGACGGCTCTACTGATGCAACAGAACAGTATGCTAGAGAAGCATCATCTTCTGCAAATGTCATTATCCTAAACACGGGAGGTATTGGAGTTGGTGGAGCCATTGACGCAGGGCATCAGTATCTCTTGAATCAACTTGAATCTCCTTTTGTTAGTACCGTGATGGCTGGAGACGGGCAAATGAACCCTGAGGATTTGGAGGCGATTATTGAACCAGTAATTGCCGGCAGATACGACCACGTGAAAGGTGACCGCTCAATCCATTCAAAAGGATATAACAACATGCCATTTGTACGTAAAATTGCATCATTCATACTGTCATTTTTCACCTCACTTGCTGCGGGACAGCGCGTCAGGGACCCGCAATGTGGTTTCACAGCAACATCTTACAGAGTTCTTGAAACATGGAATTGGAATAAATCATGGCGTGGCTATGGATATCCAAATTTTTGGCTCATTCAACTGGCAAGATACGGTTGGACCATCGGCCACGTCCCCGTTGAATCCATCTATAGAAACGAGACTTCCGCAATAAGGCCGGCTTCATTCTTCATTAGAGTAGGAGCAATGATGGCAGTGCAACATCATATCAGGAATGTTTCCTGGATCGTATCCAAAGAGACACCGGTCGCAACCCTTGGAGCATTCATGGCCTATACATCGGGATGGTTCTTATTGCTCACTGGGCTCAGTGGAACACTGGGTTCACTCGTCGGTATCGAAGGTGGGCTGGTTTATGTTTTGGCGATGTTCTGCTGGGTCCTTGCGCACCTTTTTGATAGAATGGCGACGGTGGCGAAACAGAAGGTGAACAAACATGCGACGACATGACCGGAGAAAAACGCCACGGATGGCTCACGCAAGGCACATTCTCGTCACCAACAAACCTGACGCTAGAGAATTACTTGAAGAGATTCAGGCTGCTAAAAAACCCTTTAAAGTTTTCAAAAAGTTAGCAAAGAAATATTCCAACTGCCCTAGTGCGAGCAAAGGTGGAGATTTGGGAGAATTCATAGAAGGCCAAATGGCACAAGGTTTTGAAGAAGCAGTTTGGTCAGCAGAACTCGAAGCCCCCCCGAAATCGTATGTCAAAACCCAATTTGGGTTCCACATCATTTGGGTTCATTCCGTTGGTGAATACCAAAGGTAAGACAGTAATGGTGGGCGTACCAAGATTTGAACTTGGGTCCAAGCGTCCCAAACGCCCGAGTATAGGCCAAACTAACCCATACGCCCGTTATCCTTGGCCACGAGGTCTAACCTATGAACTTCACTCAAGGAACTGCCAGCGACCATCGCCTATTCGGAGCACTAAACCTTCTTGTTCAGCACGCTCCATAAGGCCATCAGCATCCATATCGGCATGTTTTGAGGCGAGAATCGAATTAACGGTGACGCGACCGACTGAATTGTCTTCATCGCACCGGCGACGGACAAGATCAATCAAAACATGTGGGGACGGTGCTTGAGGTTGGTCAAACAACAATTCGTTTCCAGACAACTTTTCTCGCAAAGCATCCCTGAGAGGTTCTGGTGTATTTGCAAGGGCGACTTCCATCCGCAACTCAGAAGATGAAGAGGCGATGAAGCAAACTTCAGCATCCTCTTGAACACGTTGTCCACAATGTGGACATCGTCCCGAAACTGAGCGATGTCCAAAACACAATTTACACCCAGGACATCGTATGACAAGCCATTTTTGTTCACCCATGGTTCATCACTTCCGTGAGTACAAATAAACTTCACAATGTGAAGTCATGATTATTCTGTGGCTGCCCTGGACGCCGTGCTGGAGCTGCTGGCGCCTTTGTGTCCACTCGCTTCTTTGGTTCCTCAGCCTTTCGGGTCAGAGCACCACGGATTGGACCGGTGCGTGTTTTTGCCCCAAACGTGAGTGAATCGGGCAAAATTAATGCTGCAATCGCTACCCCGTGATGGTCTTGACCTGCTGTAACTTCGTCTACTGCGACATCGAACTCAATGACTTCCAAATCCCTGCTTGCAAGCCGGCGTTGAAGGTTTCTACGAAGTAAGAGCACGGTTTCCTCATAGTCAAGAGCAGTTGTAATGGTGGCAACGATGGTACATTCATCGCCTTCTGGAGTGACACAAGACGCCCATGCAACACCTGCTGAAGCAGAAGAACCGTTCCATGCATATGCTGTGGCAAGATGACATTCAACCAATGACCCCATCGGGAGAGGACGAGGCGGAGTTGCACCAAAACCGAGTGGTAACATCGCCCCTTGTGCTTGAATGATTCTTGCATCACCTAAACCGAGTTCTACCAATCCTTGGTCAAACGCATCCTCTGCATTTTCTCCCCAAGGCGCTACTGCCGTCATCAACCAACCGGGACACGATGGCCCTGAACTCCGCTGCATGACGATACACTGTCGCAACGGGTTCATGAACAACATGGTGGTGCGATTACCATGGCCTCTAATCCACGGAGCATCATGATCGCTGCAGCAGCGGTCAATGTATTGATGTGGATTGGAGCGATATTCCTGGAAAGTAAGTATTCGCTCGCATTGGTCATTGCAACCTTAATCATCACGGTTTTGGGGGCCACGTTGACAATTTGGAATTCAGATAAAACAACGGGTCGAACTGTAATATCAATCGCTGAATCTCATAATTCCGGGACGATGGTCCAATCCTCAAGAGTTAACGAACCTCTGCCGGACCCCATGGACCTTGACATCGAGATGCCATTGTCGTGATTACAAGAGCCGGACGGTTTCAAGATTCTTTGGAGCGTATGTGCGGCAACGGTATCGTTCCCTCAGAGTGTGACCTAATTCGTTACACTTCTGATAATCGCCGTGATGGCAGATGATGTTACGCGGCTTAGGATTCAACTGGTCGACGAACTCCAAGAGTTGGCGGCGATCTGAATGGCCAGAGAAACCGTCAATCGTGACCATCTCACAACCAATCTTCACAATTTCTGTTTTCCCATTGATCATCATTGGAACTTCTCCAAAGCCTTTCTGCAAGCGACGCCCGAGAGTTCCTTCTGCCTGGTAACCTACGAAACAGAGAGAGTTCCTCTCTTCGTGAGCCCAGTTCTTGAAGTACTCCATGACTGGCCCCCCATTCAGCATTCCAGATGTTGCGAGAACAATACATGGCGATGGGTCCATAACGATGCTTTCACGGAGTTCACGGCCCTTTACAGGACGGAACCATTCGCTGGTAAACGGATTCTCACCGTCATCCTTCAACAGAGACTTGCTCAGTGCATTCGTGAGGTACTTTGGATGCGATGCGTGGATTGCAGTAGCTTCTTGGATCATACCGTCCAGCCAAACTGGGACAGGTTTTACTGTGCCTGAGCGGAAGAGTTCATCGATGGCAATCATGACTTCCTGACTCCTACCAACTGCAAAGACAGGGCAAATGATTTTCCCTCCCCGCTGTAGGGTCCTTGAAACAATATCCTGTAGTTCTTGGTTGGCTTCTTGGCGAGAAGGCTGGTAGTCTCCTGAAGCACCATATGTCGATTCAATGACAAGGGTTTCCACACGAGGGAACCGAGTGTTTGCTGCATCAAAGAGCCAGGATTTCTCATACTTTTGGTCTCCACTGAAAACAATGTTATGCTTTCCATCTGCGATGTTAAGATGAACTGCAGATGAACCGAGAATGTGACCCGCATTGGAGAACGTCAGTTTCACATCGGGGGCAATATCAGTTGTTTCACCCCAATCGACGTCAACAACGTGCTTCATGCACATACGAATGTCTTCCATATCGTAGGGGGAGCGCTTGCCTTCCGCCCCGCCGACTTTGAGGTAATCCGTCTGCAATAACAACATCAAATCCCGTGTTGGAGGCGTACAGTAGACTGGACCCCTGTATCCATACTTGAACAAAACTGGCAACATTCCAGCGTGATCGAGGTGCGAGTGTGTCAAAACAACAGCGTCAAGTTTCTCAAGAGGCAATGCTTCAGGTGCTGTAAAGTAGGGCATAGGGTCAGTATCCGATGCGATGTTCACCCCAACGTCAATCATGACCCGGGATTCATTGGTGGTTACAAAGTGACATGCCCGTCCAACTTCACGGTAAGACCCGAGTGCTGTTACCCGGGCCCAAGTTGCTCCAGGGCGAGTGGGCCGGTGGATATTAAGTCCAAAATCCTTCAAGAGTTTACGTCGTTCTTCTGCTTTCTCTTGTCGGTAACCTCGGATGTCGTGAACCGTCTTTGAGAACAAAGGCGGCGTTCGCTCTACCTTAACAGACCAGCCGGTTTCATCACGTACCTTACGAGTATTTTCTCCTCGCCGACCTACTGCAGTACCTGGGTTCTTGCATTGAATGATGACCTCTCGGTAGCATCCATCAAAATACATTTCAGTGATTTCAGATTCCTCTGGAATCAGTGTTTCAATAATCTCTTTGGCATCATCAATATCCATAATTGCCTCAACTGGAGAACGAAGTACAATCTTTCTTTTGATTCGCTTAGCAATCTTTCCAATAAGGCCGTCTCTGCCTCCGAATTTGTCCATTTCAGTCGTGATGATGGCGATGTTACCCGCTTCAAGGTCCACGCTGTAGTCGATTGCTTTTGGAACAATCTTAGCAATTTCATCTTTCAGTTCTTTGTAGGTCATTTGCATAGTATCTACCTCAATCCTGCGTTATCACACGACCCGTGACATGCCCAAAGGGCGAATGCGGATAATCCGCAGGAATACGATGAGGCTCACTTGAGGAGCTTTGCTATGTCTTCTTGAGAGACTTGTTGGTAGCCGGATGCGGGTGTGATTACTGCCAAGTCCATGCCGTTTCCGGAGGCTGCATCACGTTGGCCTGACGCGTAAAGGGCGCGGGCCGCTAGTTTTAATGCATCCGCTTGAGACATACCTTCGCTAAATCCATCTTCAAGCACACCGTACATGTAAGGAGAACCTGAACCTGTAGCGCAGTAAGCATCAGGAATAGAACCACCAGCAGAATCGATAGAATAGACGTGGCCACCGTCTGCGTCAACGCCGACAATGAGTAACTGAACCCAATGAGGACGTCCGGAGAGGATGTTAGCAGTGAGCGTTGCTGCTCCTTTGACAGTCATAGGTTGTTGACGACGAAGTTCAAACAAAGCGACCTCGGCGGTGAGTGTGCGCGAGAGGGATTGAGCGTGTCCGACGAGCCCAGCGGTAGTTAGGGCAAGGTTGTCTCCAATTTTGAACAGCTTTTGCACGCTTTTGTTTGCGATGAAGTGCCCCATTGTTGCTCGATGATCTGCTCCAACAACTACACCTCCTTTGAAAGTGATTCCTAAGGTACTTGTTCCGGTTTTGAGGACGCCTTGTTGTTCGGTCATGATTTTCCCTTCCGTTGACACTCTTTGAACCTTGAGGCTCAAGATTACGGTGGACGATGTCCCTTATGAAGGTCACGAAATGTCGGAGCCGAGGTACAAACACCGATATTGGCCACTATGACAAGAATCAAGGGGAGTGTTGATGAAGCCCCGCCGTCTTGCTTTGGTTGTGCGAAGAAAAAAGGCAAAGGTTCCCGACGAGGCTCAATCTTCGTTGGACCGATTTTCGGGAGCCCCTGATGAGGCGCCGATTCGCAGTTCTGCGGATGAAGCCATTGTCCCGGCGATGCCCGATTTGGATTTGCTTGAACAGGCAGAGACCAAACTTTCGAATCCTCATCATGATGAAGACATCTCAGATAACGATGAACTGCGAAGGTTCCGAATGCCAAGTTCTGAGCATGAAGCCGTGTCAAGGCCTCCGACATCATCAATGACATTCCATGACTTAGACCTCATGTATCCAAACGCACCGGTACCCGTCAAGGAAGACGGGATGGTACTACACAATACAACACTTCACGACCTCACAGGATGCCATCAACTCATGGATTGGGTTGCTGAGGGACACGGATGCATCGTTGAGATGAAGCGGCTGATCAAACGTAAAACTGAGTTTACACAAGCCTTGAACAATCTTCACACCTTCATTGAAGGGGACCTCCAGGGTCAAATCATCCAGATGACCGAAACACGATTGATGCTTCTGCCCGAGGGATGCCGAGGACTGAAGGGTACGGAAATGGAAGGGTTTGCCGTTGACAGAAGTGAATTCACGGACGTGAACTGATGGACGAACAAGATATTGACATTCCATGCCCGATTTGCATGGTAAGCGGCAATGTCAAGATGATCGCTCATGTTGACGAAATCCCTTACTTCGGAGAACATACCCAAGTAACGGTCCAATGCCACGCATGTGGCTGGAGGCAAACAGACTTCATCCCTGCCGAAGGAAAAAAACCGGGAGGATGTTCTTTGTTTGTGAATTCATCTGAACTGCTCAGTGCCCGTGTCGTGCGCTCCTCATCATGCACTGTCCGCATTCCAGAACTTGACCTACAGGTAAACCCTGGTGGAAACTCAACTGGATATGTATCCAACATTGAGGGTGTTTTGAATCGTTTTATTGACGTTATCAACTTGGTCAAGCGGGGCCATGAAGCGGAAATCCTGCGAACAGAAGATGAGGCGAATCGCTTGGAACTCATGGACGAAATGGGTTCATTGAACATGATGCTATCACGGCTTGAAGGGCTTAAGGAGGGCCACATTGATGAACCGATTACAATGGTATTATTGGACCCACATGGTCACTCAATGATTCTTCACCCGGACACGGTTGATAGAGAACTTACGGAAGAAGAGCTCGCCGAGTTACCAGTTGGACCTGACCCTGCTGTATTTTCATCAGAAGAATTGGATTAAAGCGAATCTGGTGCAAGGAAGTCCGTTACTAAATGGGCAGTCTGGTCTCGCATTTCATGGAGGTTAGACATCCATTCAGTTGCACGGTCAATGCAAAGTTGCTTCATTTCCCCTGCAAGGATTTTACCGGCACGATAGCCTGCATTAATTTCTCCAAGATATGAATCATCATCTTCAAAGAAATACATCATGTACTGATAGGCAACGTCAATGTCAGGATTTCCACCAAGCCTGCGGTGCTCCTCAACCGTTGCTTGACTGCCTGAAAAGGCACGCTTAATCTTCTTCTCAACCGTCGTAATATCGTCTTTGAGAAATAAGGTGGTTTTGGGTTTACTGCTGCTCATCTTATCTCCAGTCATTCCAACTGCAAAGTGATGATAAGTCGAAGACGGGGCTAGAAGCCCGGGCCCGCCGAGTTGTCGCTCAAGGGATAATAATGCCATTCGAATTCCATGACGATCCCGCTGAGTTGCAGAAGGAACGTGGACCGTTCCCTGTTTTGGGCTTGACATGATGTCAGAAAATCCGAGGTTTTTCAGCGACTTGACAATCTTCTCAAAGACTTGCTCGACTTTGGCCCGGTCAATACGACCGTTTGGCATTTGGCCAAAGACTCCTGCATTTTCATCATGGATTGAAAGGCTGATGATTAATCCACGTGATGAGGCGTCTTTTAGGTTGAACCAGTTTGTTTTACTCGCAAGTCCCCGAGTTAATCGAAGATGGGGGTCCTGGTCAACTCCAACTGGAACGACGATGGGGCGGAGGCCACCAAACTCTTCCGTTTGTGGATGTAATATATCTCCAACTTGAACCAATGGTGCTTGCACGTGAGCAAGATTTGTTTCTCCATTAAAGCCATAAATTGCTTCAAATTCATTCAAGTTGGTTCGTTTACCCAGTTGGAACCCAAGACGTTGTACGATTGGTCGCCTGGACTGAAAGTAGATGTTGGTTTTAGTTGGGTCAAGGCCTAAGGCTGCGTAATTTGCAATGTACTCTTGCAAGGCAATCGTTCGTCCTTGTTCAAGTCCGACACCACGTGTTGCCTGGCTTTCTAAATCTGCTACCGCAATAGTAACGTCGCCACCTTGCCGTTGAAACCATTTTACTTGTTCAATCACCATGGAATGACCAAGGTGCATTTGACCGCTAGGCATCAGTCCGGTCAGCACACCAAAGGGATCCCCTTTTCGCTGAGATTCTTGGACAACATCAAGGTCTCGATGAGCGAAAATAATACCGCGCCGATGAAGGCGAGAAGGTTCCGAAATTGTTGAAGGATTAAGAGGCGTCAATCCAAACTGGTCAATGATGCGGTCATAATCGGTAGATTGAGCACTCCCCCACGGGTCGATGGTGATGTCCTCGTTGCCCATGACAGTTGCCTCAATATCCTTGTCAATTACTCTTCGGCATCAAGGCTTCGCTTCATCTGTTCAGAATACTGTTGTTTCAATTGTTTTGAATTCGCGCCGAAGTAAGGGCCAAGAGGGCCAATTCCTTCCCTCCCGAGAACTGCCATCATGCCTACTGTTGAGGCAAAAGCAATTCCTAACACTGCATATGGCATCCACGCAGCACCTTCTGCTGATGTGCGGGGAGTCAACAGCCATGTAAACCGAACATTGTCGTCTTCAAGGAAACGCTTTGACCATTTGAATAAATCACTCGTCTCATGCCCAGCGATGGTGACGGCTGAACTGTGGTTGTTCCAAAACTCAGTCAAGCCAAGTATGTCAAACTCGAGTTCTGATTCGTTGAAATGAAGTTCAACTGGCTCTCCGTTTCTCACCGAAAGAAGAACAACCCCATCTTCTTGTTGCCACCAACCTTCCATCGTATTTGTTTCCCCCTCTATAGAAGATGCATTATCGCCCGAGATAAGCACCTTTGAAACTTCTGCAGAACTCGTATTCAAACGCCAAGTCAAAGGCAGATTCCAGCCGACAAGGTCTCCAGAAGTACAGGCTTCAGAAATGAGTGATTCAAATCTCAAGACTGTTCCTTCGTCTGTGGTTTCTGAGGAAATACTTGGGTCGTAGCACCGATGTGCAGACCAATACGACCATGCCTCGCCCCAAGTCGTGAGCCATATGTCATCTGCATCGTTGAGATAGGTTAGAACCTCTCGGTCATGTCGAACCGTAGCATCATTCACTCGGCCAATCCAATACAAATTTACAAGCCCGCCTTCAGAAAGCTCCCCTTGAATGGTTTCAAGAGAAGCAAGGCCTTTTTCCAAACTTCCACCCCTGCGACCGAGATTATACCAATCCCATATGTCATACGGGACATCGGTGGAATTGTGCCACGCGGTGTTGGTAAGTTCGTTTTCATCACCATGAACGGCAAACCCTTGTGAAGCAATTCGCTCATGCTGAGCCATGGTTAAACTCGCTGGAGTGTATGTTGAAAGAGGGTGAGCGCCCCATTGACTCGCATTGATTCGCTCGGTGATGTAGGACCTACAGGATTGGGCTACGGCTCCGGGATCGTTAAACCAACTCAAGCCGGGCATGCCATAGCATCCAAATTCATCACCCAAATCCAAACGGTCTGTGCCGTATGAGGTTTGCAACCAGCCATCATCATCCCAAGCAGCCTCAGCCAACGCAACAGGGTGGAACATGATGAGGACCAAGGTACTGGTGAGCAGGAAGGACAGGCCTCTGCCACCACGAGCGTCTCGCATGCTTTCCGCTCGTCGATGTAGCCTTTCACCGTTGTCGTTGAAGCATGTGACTTGCAAAAACACGCATTTGATGCTTGAAAGAGGAAGAACAATGAAAACCAAATTCGACCCATCTCTCGTTTATGGACCATTCTGATGGTGTTGTGGAGGGCTGGCTCCAACTCAAAAAGCATTGGGAAATCCCTCCCTATGCACCATCGGTTCCTTCCACGCCCGCATACAGCATACTACGTTTGTTTTTGGCCCCTTTACTGAGACCATTGTTGCGCTGGAAAATCAGAGGGGCAGGGAATATCCCAAGAAAGGGTGCAACTATTCTTGCGGCAAATCACCTCTCCCATGTTGACCCAATCGCTGTGATTGCTGCTGCCCGAAGAACCACACATTATCTCGCCAAAGACGGGCATTTTAGCAAACCGATGGTTCGCTTTCTTATGCAAGCAACTGGACAAATAGAAACCCAACGGGAGAAAGGAGGCAATGAGGCACTTGCCAGTGCTGCTACTGTTCTTTCAAGTGGAAGAGCCCTGGGGATCTTCCCCGAGGGAACCCGCTCAAAGCGAACTGAAGCGCCCTTTCTCCTCCCTGGAAAAACAGGAGTTGCCCGATTAGCAGCTGCTTATCCTGATGCAAGAGTTGTCCCGCTCGCCATTAGAGGTTCACGGCAATTCATGAAACCTCAGGAACATAAATTACCACGCCTTTGGAAGCCAATGAGCATCAACGCAGGTGCTTCTGTTTCATGGCACTCATGGCTCGGGCATGAAGCAGGTGGAAATCACACGCTTGAAACCCTTAACACATTATCTCAACTCGAAGACCATGAAATACGTTCGGAACTGGCACGGTTGTATCGTAATTTCACGGACCAACTGATGGGTTCATTACAAGCCCTTGGCGCTCCTTGAGACTTTATTTAATGTCGCCAATCCAATCTTTCGTGATTGAAGTAGCGACAGCCCTAGGCCTAGTCCAATTCCCGATGAGTACCCCTCAAGAAAAGATTCAAGCAGAAATACGAGCGCTCAAACTTCTGGCAAATATAATCGAGGAGTCATGTGAATGGTATGTCCGCTTAAATGATAAAAAACAGGTTGTGATTCATACTTTTGATGATGACCCAGGCCTTATGATCGACCCGTGTGAAACGGTTGAACGGTATTACAAAGACGATAATGAGCACTTGGTGACTTACATGTTTCTAGGCTCCACTACAACATCGCCTTGTGTAGTCGTTGCAAATGATGCACCAACATGTGCCATTATTGATACCGTCATCTCGCTTGTGCTGTTGGCTGATTGTGGTTGGCCTGCGAAATATACACCTCTTACCCTTGCAATGATGCGTAAAAATCTGCGTGATTGCATTCGAAGTAGTCCTCTTGGGTCAACCATCACTCAGGAAGATTATGACCGCCTTGAGTACATCAATGTATTATTGGAAAACGGGACTTATGGTGGAGCTCTCCAAGCCATCGGAGAACATTCCCGTAAGTGCTACACGTGCAAAGGTTGGACTGAAGTTGAGGTTCAAGAACACATTGAACCGTATCTCATGCGTATCCCCGATGATGATATCGAGTCATATCTCCAGTCCCCAGTCAATCCGTCTGATGTCAGATTTATCTGCCAATCCGGCTTGGAGTGAGGTAAGAAGCCTCAAGTGCTTTCGGCGATGAACAGCCGTTAGGTGACAGAATGAAAGCGTACTTGGACTTGATGCGGCACATTTTGGAGCATGGAGATGAGAAAGGTGACCGAACCGGTACCGGAACAAAATCTGTGTTTGGATACCAAATGAGATTTGACCTGAGTGATGGTTTCCCAATGGTCACCACGAAGAAACTTCACCTCCCATCCATTGTTCATGAACTGCTTTGGTTCATCAAAGGCGATACAAACGTCAAGTACCTCCAAGAAAATGGGGTTCGTATTTGGAACGAATGGGCCGACGAAAATGGAGACTTAGGTCCTGTTTATGGCAAACAGTGGCGAAAGTGGGAAGGAAAGGATGGCCAAATTATCGATCAACTCCAACAGGCCATAGAGGCCATTAAGACCAATCCAAACAGCCGTAGAATCATTGTATCTGCGTGGAATGTAGGAGAATTAGAAGAGATGGCACTCATGCCGTGCCATGCCTTTTTCCAGTTTCATGTCGCTCAAGGCAAATTAAATTGTCAACTCTATCAGAGAAGTGCTGATGTTTTTCTTGGCGTGCCGTTCAATATTGCATCCTATGCACTTCTCACTCACATGATGGCACAAGTATGTGGACTTGAAGCAGGAACATTTGTCCACACCCTCGGTGACGCACACCTATACAACAATCATCTTGAGCAATCAGCGTTACAAATCACTCGGGAGCCAATGCCACTTCCGCGATTGAAGTTGAACGAAACCATTACTTCTATCGATGAGTTCACCTACGAGGACATTGAAATCGTTGACTATCATCACCATCCACACATCAAAGCTCCAATCTCAATTTAGGTGATGACATGATTTCCATGATATATGCCTGTGATGAACAAGGTGCCATCGGAAAGGATGGAGATTTACCATGGCGTCAATCCACTGACCTGCAACATTTCAAGAGGATTACACTGAATAAATCCATCGTGATGGGTCGGAAAACATGGGAGAGCCTTGGAAAAGCTCTTCCCTCCAGAAGAAACATCGTAATGTCAAGAAAAGGCGTTGAGGATGTTGAGTGCATGACCTATGAACAGGTATTGGAACTTGCCAACAGTGAGGAAGTCGTCATCATTGGCGGAGGAGAAATCTATGCCCTGTTCCTCGAAGATGCAAAAGAAATTCACCGTACAATTATTCACACCGTTGTTGAAAACGCAGATACCTTTGCACCCGATATCTCAAAAGTAGGATTTTACTTACTTGGAGAGAGACATGTCAATTCAGGCGCTCGGGACGACCATTCAATGACCTTCCAACATTGGATTGTTTAATCACTCAGGCTTGTATTCAGTAACCCGAATTCCAAGTCGTCCTTGAAGGGCTTCGCGTTTCATGATACGTAGATACTTCTTTTCAAAAGCAGCTTTGAGATCAATTTTCATTGCGAGGCTGTGACCCATAAGAAGAATAAGAACATCAGCCATCTCTTCAGCGCATTCAGCAAGGGGTTTCCCCTTCGTAATCGCCGCTGCAAGTTCTCCAAGTTCCTCTATGGTAAGGGCCATCCTATACCCCATATCGTGACCGTTCTTTCCGGCAAAGTCATGTTTGTGATGAAAGGCTGCAACCCGTTTCATCATCGATTCCCATTCATCTTGTGGTTCATGGTCCATCCATTCGTCGACGTTTCGCCCTTCCATGCCGATGGCTCAAGCCGGTAAACCATGAGGTTTGCGTCAGGATAGAAGTGCGAGCAAACATGCCCAAATGGGTTCCAGTCGGTCGTTCGCTTGTGCAGACACTTCTTCGTGATCAAGATCTTTAGTAGCGTCTCCCGGCTCTCGGCCTGCTCCCCAGTTTGATGAGATGCACACAGCCGCGTAGGGAAGGCTGAGTTCTTTAGCAAGTTTTGCTTCTCTCGGCATCGTCATTCCAACCATGTCTCCACCAAGCAAACCGATAGCGTCCACTTCAGCCTTGGTTTCAAACTGTGGTCCCTGTGTCAGCCAGTATGTGTAACGGATCCGTTCGGCGGCATTGAAGTCCTGACTGATTCTAAGAGCATCTTCAAGGAGACCATTCATGGACTCGTCAAAAGGAACGGTAACAGAAGTAAACACCGACTCATCATCGTGGAAGGTTGCTGCTACGCCAGTGAAATCGATGTACTGGTCGGCCAATCCAACCTTCCCGGGGGGGAAGGAGGCATGGATTGCACCAACCGAACAAACAGCCATGATTCCGTCAAGATTTGCATCATTCATTGCACGCATGTTGGCCCGATGGTTGATTTGATGAGGAGGGCGTCCGTGTCCGCTTGCGTTGTGATGGCGTTGGAGGAAAATCAATTCCTTTTCAACACCTTGAGCATCAAGAGTAATGCATGTTAACGGAACGCTACCGTAAGGCGTATCTGTTTCAATGACTTCTCTACTGACGACAGTAATTCCATGTTCCGAAAATCGCTCATCAAGGTTCATGTTCACCAAACCCGTGCCTCCAATGATTCCCAAACGCAGCATACCATGCTGAGCGAGCACCACCATGTGAACCCTGCGGAAGACGAAGGAGGGTTCATTCCCATCCATTCATGTCGTTGATGGCTTGGACCGCAGAAATGACATCCCCGTCTTCCCACCAATCAACCGCAACAAATGTAGGACGTTTGCCATGCAATTGCCAGCATTCTTTTGCTCGCTCAATAAGGAAATTAGGGTCGTTCGCTTGATCTCCTCGGCTTGGGTCAGACAACCCAAGAGGGCCTCTCAGCCAGTTATTCATGTGATACACAGATTGGTCCGGGTCTCCACGTAGGGGGTCACAATTCATGTCTTCTAGATTTTCTTCGGCGAAATTTGTTGTCCAACTGTGTGTTAAAAAGTCGTGAATCCAGGGATAATTAGGGTCACCTGATTGTTCCCAAAAAACAACAAGCGGGGTCTCTGAACCAATCATCTGTTCAAGTGTTGGCCAGGGAGAATTCATGTCATGGACAAATGCGCGCTCATCCAATCCAGATTCGGAGAATACATTTGCAAGGTGCTCTGGTTGAACATAATTTTCAACCAATAACGTGACCACATCGTGAGGCGAATTATCCATAAGTGTTGCTAACGCAGACAACCATACAATTGCATCAATACTTCCGTAGATGCAAGGACTAGCGCCACGGTCATCATCTCCGTGGCAGAGACGGACGGTTCCTTGGCTTTCATCGTTGAGGTTTTCATAATGCGTGTCAATCATGAATGCACGAATGCCTGCATCCCACTGCGCAGCGAGACCTGTTTGATGGTTGCTTGCGGGGTATAGAATTCCGTCTTCATGTGTTGCGAACGAATTATGTGTTTCTGGGAAGGTCACGTCGTCATAACTTCTCGAGCATAATTCCACTTGCCCGTTACATGCGATGCCTTCGGGGAGGGATTCTTCAACTGTTGAAGTCGAAACAATCCCGCCTGTTGTACAACCTGGAAGAATTAAAATGATGAACAACAGAAGCGTTGAGGTTCTGTTGCCCATGGCCTACGCTACGCTGACTCAATCAAAAAGACCGCCGGTAACCTCTTGCGAGGGTAATGCTCATTCAGAGAGACGTGCGATAAGGTCAGCCTTCTTTCCAGAAACTGGTTTCCCAGCAGCCTTGAGAAGTTCCTTGAGTTCGGCAACTGTCATCTTGTCATAGGCTGGAGCGTCTGCTTCGTCCTTTTCTTCGACAACTGTGGCCTCTTCAACTGCTTCTTCTGGAGCAGCAACAGGTGCTGCTTCCTTAGGAACATCTTCAACAACTTCGTCGCTTTCTGCTTCTTCGCCAGATTCCTCGTCCCCTTCGTCAGCCATAGCAGCAGCGAGAGCAGCAGCCTTCTTGGCCTTGAATTCTGCATCATCACGTGCTTCTTGTGCGTGGATCTCGTCAAGAGTTGGTCCGGATGTCGTAACGACACCATCTTGCAAGAGTTGACTCTTACGGATGGCGACTGAGCGAACCGGATAAATTGGTTTGACACCCTTTCGGATTTCTTCTTCCAATGAACCATCAAGAATTGCATCCTGTAGGGATGCATAGGTATTCTTAGCAGCAAAGGCGATGATGATTTCACGAGTTTTGGTACGCATGTCTTGCTTCACTGAAGTTTGAACACGCTGCTGTGTGATGATCAATGGCTTCATTCGAACCAGGTAACCATCTGTGGTCACGACGTCAACAACATCGTCTACCTTTCCACGGTATCGGCGAATCTGTCGACGGATGTGGTCTGTTTGGTGGTGGTGGCCGATGAATGTCGTTAATGCATCTTGGCCAACGCATTCCGTAACTCGGAACCGTAGGATAACGTGCATCTTGGAGAAATCTCCGCCAAATTCTTGTTGAGTCATTTCGTAAACACGACCGATGATATGCTCATCGGATTCACCGATTGTTTCGCCAATACGCTTGAAATCCCAGGGGTGTCGAGGTGCTCGGATGGTGTACCATCGCTTTGTCTTCCACTTGTCACGTTGCTTACGTGCTGCTGCACGTGCCTTTGCACTGATTTTCTTTGCCATATTGTTCAACTCGGTTCGTGTATTGCGGGGGCTACCCCACTTGCACTCCGCCCACTAACCTCCCCTATTTGAAGGAGCCTCATCGGTACAGTCTCACTGCGTCCAAGGGATTGCAGGATTTGGACGTAGATTCGGTAACCTCATGTGCCCCAAGGTTACCCGCAAGATGTGGGCCTGCATCATATCACGTGGAGAGCAACGGCGGGCGCCGTAGCCAATGTTGATGCCGTGGCAGACGCAGTAGCTTGGCTCGTAGGAGATGAGTCATGGGTTGATGTTGAACGTACAACGTCACATTACGGTTCTGAAATACATATGATTACTGCATTTTGTAAGAAAAAATCTGCCGCACTTGAGTCCTTTGCTCGACTTGGCTCAGAGAACTTAGCGCTCCTATCCAAAGAGTTTGAAACGCGAATGGATGAGAGCAATACGATTCATTTTAGAATAGACTTGAATGCCCTTATCGGTGGTAAAATAATCCTCTCTGACGCTTCGAAGCCAGATACCATCAAAGGACAAATCAAGATTGAAGTCTATCCTGGCCAGACCATCCGAACAGAATTTGATTCTATTGTCGCTAATGCATCAGAGCAACCTCCATCCCAGGGTGATGAGAATCTCGTTGAGGGGAAGTGATTGCATTACTACTTCCTTCCAGAAGGCAATGGTACTCACTGCTTTGATGTTGACCTCGGTAGCCTTTGTTCAAGCACAAGCATCCGATGAACAGACAAGTCTGATCAACGATGCACCAAACTGCAATGCCCAACGAGAGCATTGGACCGTCGGTCTAATTTCATGTACCAACGAGTCACATGGTGGATTCACGTTGTTTTCACCATTCCCATCCAATACATCTTACCTCATTGATGAGGAAGGACGTGAAATCAACCAATGGACGTCCCCAGGCGGCCATCGCCCGGGTGCGTCAGCATACATGCTTGATGATGGAAGTCTCTTGAGGACCGGTAACATTGGTAATGAGTCACCGGGTAATTTCAGCGGTGGAGGCATAGGTGGAAAACTAGAGAGAATTGCATGGGATGGCACGCTCATGTGGTCTTGGGAGTATTCTTCCTCAACCGCAATCACCCATCATGACATTGAACCATTACCGAACGGCAATATTCTCGCAATTGCTTGGGAAGACAAAAGCGAACAAGAAGCGTTGCAAGCAGGAAGGAATCCAGACATAGCAAGCGACTCCCCCGGTGGTCAAGGAAATATTTGGCCTGACCAAATTATTGAAATTGAACCCGTCGGTTCAAATGACGCAAACATTGTTTGGCAGTGGAATGCATGGGACCATCTCATCCAAAATTACGACCCAACCAAGGACAATTACGGCACGGTTGAGGAACACCCGGAGTTGCTCAACATCAACTACGTCACTCAGACCGGGAACCAGGCAGGAAGGGCCGATTGGATGCATTGTAACAGCATTGACTACAATGCAGAATTGGACCAGATAATGATTTCATGTAAGGGGATGGATGAATTTTACATCATTGACCACAGCACGACAACTGAAGAAGCAGCAGGGCATACTGGGGGTACTTATGGAAAGGGAGGAGATTTCCTCTACAGGTGGGGAAACCCTCAGGTCTACGGTAAAGGCTTGTCAAGCGACCAACAATTGTTTGGCCAGCATGATGTCCAATGGATTGGAGAAGGACACCCAGATGAAGGAAGCATCATCTTATTCAACAACGGCGCTGGGCGGTCAAGTCCATACTCAACGGTAGAAATATTGAGTCCACCACATGAGAACGGACATTATTCAATCCTTGAAAACGGGACATACGGTCCTCTCTTACCGTCCTGGATATGGAGTCAAGAAGGATTGTATGCATCGGTTGTTTCTGGAGCCCAAGGACTACCAAACGGCAACGTATTGGTGACGGTGGGAACTCTTGGCACTCTCTCCGAAGTATCACCTAGCGGGGAAGTTGTATGGTCCTACACAAATCCAATCGGGACCAGCGGTTCGTTTCAACAAGGCCTCGAATTGCCCCCTGGGAACCTTGCTGGAACTACAGCAAATATGCTGTTCAAGGGATACCGATATGAGGCGTCTCATCCCGGCCTAGTCGGCAAAAACCTTACTCCTGGTTCCTACCTTGAATCATGGACAGATGGATGCCCGGAGGAATCGGCTTGGAAGTGGGATAGAGACGGAAATGGATGTGTTGACGATGGTGACGGTGATGGTGTCAAGGACCCGTATGACCAATGTTGGATTGGTGACGACTTGCTCGACGTGGATCAAGATGGCACTCCTGATGCTTGCGACTCATTCGTAGATTCCGACGCGGATGGAGTCATTGATGCTGAAGACCGCTGTCAAGGCTTTGATGACGGAATCGACGAGGATAACGACGGCCTCGTTGATGGATGCGATAGCCTCATTGACACCGATGGCGATGGAACAGCCAACGCCAATGACAAATGTCCTGGAGAAGATGATTCTGTTGATACCGATGAAGATGGAATCCCCGATGGTTGTGATTCAACACCGCTTGGAACCATTGCTTCACTTAACAACGACGGCAACACTTCATCCAACGCGACTATGAATGAACAAAAGGATGATTCTAAGCCATCAACTCAGTCTGGTTTGTTGAGCGAAGTGAGCATCAACTCAGCAATGGGCTATGTTCTGATACTTCTAGGGATGTGGATGCTGATCTACATTGGATTGACTGGACGCTCAAAAAAGAACCTCGCTTCTTCTGAATTCATACACATGAAGGACACCAACCCCGGCCTCGCACAGGCAAGTCTCATGGAAAAAGCATTACCACCTCTTGAAATTCCAGAATTGGATACGCCCCCACCGGTTCCAGCCACGGGCTTACCGGAGGGTTGGACGCTTGAGCAGTGGAATCATTACGGACATCAATGGATTGAAATGAATCAGTAGCCTAATTTCATAAGTTCTCGGATTCAAAAGAATGTCAAAACTTTACAAGAAATTAAGTACGCACCCCCTTTGGGGTGAATGAGGAATACCCATGCCACACGTTGTTACATCCCCCTGCGTCGATCACAAATATCAGGAATGCGTTGCTGTTTGCCCCGTTGAAGCCTTTAGAGAAGCTGACACTTATTTGGTCATAGACCCAGATGAATGCATTGACTGCGGCGCATGTATCCCTGAATGTCCTGTCGATGCTATCTTCGCCGACACCGATGTCCCTGAAGGAGAAGAGGCTTGGATTGACCGCAACGCTGAGGAATCCATTGACGCTGAAATCGCTGAAGGGGACTCACCCGTCCTCGCCGATTGAAGATTCTCTCCTGCGGAGTATAACCAAGCGTCATAAAGGTCGTCGTCATCCAATAGGTGTGTCTAAAATGAAAACTGATTTCTCAACTCTTCGTCAAGGAAGCGAATTGCTCAAGCGTGGGTTTGCCCGCATGCAACAAGGTGGCGTCATTATGGACGTCGTCGATGCGGAACAAGCCGCTGTTGCCGAAGATTCTGGCGCAGTCGCTGTCATGGCTCTTGAGCGAGTCCCAGCAGACATTCGCAAGGCAGGAGGCGTGGCCCGTATGAGTCATCCAGACATGATTCAAGGCATCTTGGACTGCACGTCAATCCCTGTCATGGCCAAATCTCGCATCGGTCACGAAGGAGAAGCACGCATCCTGGAAGCAATGGGAGTTGACATGGTTGACGAGAGTGAAGTGCTGACACCAGCAGACCCCTACTTTCACATCAATAAGCAGGATTATGAAATTCCATTCGTATGTGGAGCAACCGGATTGGGAGAAGCGACCCGCAGGATATGGGAAGGAGCAGCAATGATCCGAACCAAAGGAGAAGCAGGGACCGGAAACGTAGTTGCTGCAGTTACACATGCTCGCCTTATCGACCAAGAAATCCGTCAGATACAAACACTGGACGATAAAGGACTTGACTTGGCCACGGAAATGATCATGGAACGTTACAGGGTCCTTGCAGACCATTCAACACTGCCCGGAACTCACAATGTCACCCCGTTCGGACCAATCGACTCCACCATGCACGATGGGATTCGTAGCGTACTCGATGACGTAAACCGACTTGGCCGGCTACCCGTCGTCACGTTTTCAGCGGGCGGTATCGCAACTCCAGCAGATGCATCACTCATGATGCGAATGGGAATGGACGGTATCTTCGTTGGCTCGGGAATTTTCAAGTCTACGGATCCAAAGACCATGGCTGATGCAATTGTTATGGCGACTGCTCACTACGATGATGCAAGCAAAGTTGCTGAAGCAATGGCAATGATGGCTGGAGAACCAATGAAGGGCGACGAACTGGAAACCCTCGAAGTCCGAATGGACCAGCGCGGTTGGTAATTCAGTTCAAGGGGTCAGAAACGCCCTCTTCACCGAGCGTCCACTTGAGTGTTTTTACAACACCTTGCAATGCTTTGTGATTTCGGGCGGACTCTTTCATTCCCTCTTTGTCCTTGTTGGATTTGCATTCTTCATACCACTCCTTCCATTGAATCATCTTGACAGTCGCTTTGTCAAGCATGGTTTCAATTTCTTCCCATGTGCGGTCGTAACTTCGTACAGGTTCAGTGGCTTTGGACATATGAAACATGCAACGGGCCGGTCGCTTCCTATTTATGGGCTATGCCGGCAAATGTTATTCCGGCGGTGGTAAAAGTACCGAATCTACCGAGTCACCTGTAGAAATGATCTGTCCGTCACCTACCACGCAGTTTGTAATAGATGCTCCTGATTCAACACGAACATGTTGCCCAAGAATCGAATCAACAATCGTAGCGCCTTCTCCGATATGACATCCTTTCATTAAGAGCGAGGAGGTTACTGAAGCAGAGGTCTCAATTGTGCATGATTCTGAGATGACAGAGGAGCGAGTAACGCCGTCTACAGTCGCTCCTGCAAACTCAAAACCATCGTCGCCAACCCATGACCCCTCGGGCAATGAGAATGGAAGAGTGTCGTACTGTTTGAGTAAAGTTTCTTGGGCTCTTAGCAATTCTTTTGGGTGACCAACATCAAACCATACACCGTTGATTGTTTCGGCATACATTGGCCAACCCATCTCCAATACAAGGGGGAACAATTGCTTGCTGAAATCAAATTTTTCGCCTTTAGGAATCAAGTCAATGACTTCTGGCTCAATGATGTAAAGGCCTGCGTTAATCACGTTACTAAATGCTTCATGAGGAGCAGGCTTTTCTTTGAAACGGCGGATAAAGCCCGACCTCAAAGAGCCATCAACATCCCCTTCCTTTGATGTTGAAAGACCTACGATTCCAAATTCTGAGGGATTGTCAACCTCCCACAGTGCCATTGTAACTTTTGCCCCATTCTCACGATGTTGCTGAAGAAGACGCTTAATGTCAAATGAAGCGACTGAATCTCCAGAACCTACAACACATGTTGCCTCAATGTTGTCACGAAGAAGACCAACGCTCCCTGCAGTCCCCATCGGAGTTGCTTCTTGATTTACTGAGGCTTGAAGTGAACCAATAGTACCTTCCTCCCAGGACGTCACATGGGATTCAAGTTGTTCTCCACGGTACCCAGTTGTAACAATAATTTCGCTGATCCCTGCATCTACCATTGCATCTTTAACGAAGTCAATAACCGGTCGTCCGAGGACTTCAACCATGGGTTTTGGTCGTGTGAGCGTTAGAGGTCTGAGTCGTGACCCTTGGCCACCGGCCATAATGATTCCAAGCATCTGTGGAGCACCTCAGCGGCGGCGTATGGGACCAAGACGGCGCATGTTCTTCTTCTTTGATGAAGGAGAAGTACGCGCGGCAGAGGATGCAGTATCGTTCTTACCCAAGCCGCCAAACATCAACTCACCATCTTTCAATAAAGATTGAACGAGGCTTTCTGCGACTTCATCGGATTCAGCACCTGTCTTCATCTCTGCCTTGACGGCATTGTTGTGTTCGGAAATCCAAGATTTACGTTCTTCTACAGCGAGGTTGAGTTGGTCACGAGCTTTGTTGACATCGACCATGAGTTCCTCAATTTTGGCGTGAATGGTGTTCGCCTTTTCATGGAACTCAACGGATTCAAGGTGATGTCGGTCGCCTTCAGCTTTGAGGAAATTCCGGTGGTCAAGCCCTTCTTTGTACTCTGCCCACTTGGCATCCGCACGCTTCAATGCTTCAACAAACATTTTGTGAGCATCGTCTGCTTCTGATTTCAAGGTCTTGATGGCCTCATCAAGGTTTGAAAGGTCTACGCTGACCATCTCAAACTTGACGACTTCTGGTTCCAATTCACCGACTCGGCGCTTCATTCGCTTGATTCGCTCCATGGTTTCTTTCTCTTTTTTGGTGCTGGAGGAAGTGGTTTGGAATTTTTCTTCAAGGGAGTTAATTTCGCTCATAAGTTGGGAGTATTCTGCAGTTGCAGATTTCTTGTCTCCTTTCTCATTCCTACGACCTTTTGCTTGACCAATCAATTCTCTGAGTTGGGCTTGGATGGTATCTCGCTTTGCTTTGTGCAAATTGCGTTCTGCGTGAATTGCATCAAGTTCGGCTTTCATCAGATCAAGCTTCTTCTTGTGCTCGCGATATTGTTCCTGAACAGCGTTCCTTTTTTGAGCCACAGCCTTACCCTGTTCACGTTGAGAATTACGATTCTCACGCATCTTGCGGACCTTGCCCTCCATCGACTGGAGTTGGTCAAGAAGTTCTGCATCTGGGTTGGGTTGCCCGTCATCTCTCTGCCCGCGCATGCAGTGACCACTTGGTTGTGCATTTCAAGCCTATGGATTGATAGAACAATTCGTTGAGGTCAAAACGGACCGCCAAAGATGTTGTAGATGAACAGGAAAAACGAGGCAAATAGGCCAAATCCACCAAAGATGTAGGCAACGAATGAGCCTGTTGTACGCAACCATTGACGGAATTCTGACCGAACACGTACGTTAATTTGTCGGCCAAGTAACAATTCACCATTGGTTTCCTCCAACCGGACCGAAACAGTAGCGTCTCCGTGAGTAATCGGAATGAGAGTTTGCCATGAAACAGTGCTATCTTTGAGCAATCCCGACATCTTCCCCAAGACATCTTCGTTCCCTTTTGCGGCGAGCGGCAAAGCCTCACTTGACCACCAATACTTCTGACCAGGTTCAAGACGGTACGTCAGTGCCAGGTCTTTTGGTAGGAAATTCGGGGTTTGAATACGAAACACCACTGTTCGTGTTTCATTGGACAAATTGTGGAATAAAGTGAAGAGATTCGCCTTTTCTGTGACGACGTTTTCCATGTCCACTTCAAAGATAAGGTCCTTCATAGCCGGGGAGCGTCCTGATTCAAGATCCTGTTTCAATCGGTCTACCATTCTGAAGAAGGCCGGGCAGGTATGAGAGATAATCCCAATGAGAACGAGCCATGTTTCTAAGGTGAACACTGGATGTGAAAAGACGAAATCCATTCCCTTTTTGTTGAGTATTTCACTCAGTTCGGATTCAAGGGTTTTTCTGTCGAGACCCGTTGCGTGGCGATAAAGGGTCATGAGAAACTTTTCATGGGCAAAATGTGAATTGATATTCCCCTTGAATCCCGTTTCAATTTCTTTGATGTAGTCATCGTATTGGGAACGTAGAAGTGGGTCCATGTGGGTCTTCAAAAGGTCATTGAATACCATGTTCAATGTTGAAGGGTGCACTGGAGGCGAGTATGCTGAAAGAAGACCGGTTCGATCAACCATGTTGAACGGAGTAGAGCGAGTTGGTAAGTGCTGACCTACAGATAGTATCAGGAAAGCGGTAGAGGATAAAAGGAAGAGCGTTCCATAAAGCGATGCGCTCTCAAAGTAAAGCACCATCAGAAGCATAACGGCAGAGGAAATCGCAAATATCAACGAACGGGTGTGATGTGACATCGAACTTTCAAGTTGATACAGTAGTCCGTCATATCCATGCAGTGATTGTACGGAACGATGTTCGTTGTTTGAAGCATCTACTTGCTTGTGAAATTCAAGTAAAGAGATTCCAACACGGTAGCGATGGAAGCCTACAGCAAGGATAAAACCAAGAACAACGACAAATGAAAGGCTCGCCATTGCTGTTGAAAAGGTCATACCTAGATTTGGCTCAATGTTGTCCGCCCACCAGGATGGCGATTCTTGGGAAAATGCCCATGTTGCAAAGTATGTAAACGTTGCAAAAGCAGGTAGGAACATAATCAGACGCAATCCTGAACTCACGATTTGGCGATCGATAGCGTGGATGATTGCTTCAGCTGGACGGAAGCCAAAGCGGCCCCTTGAAGATGGCTCCTCTTCGGTTTCGACCGGAGCAAGAGCGTCTTCTCCATCCTCTGCCATGAACTGGGTTGAGTAATCCCTACTCTAAAGTGTTCACACCGATTCTATTGATAACTGAACAAATATCGCTTTTGACCATTCTTCCGAGAGCATCAATTGTTTCCCATCAACAATCAATTGACCCTCACCGTTGCGGACGACCGTTGAACCAACGGTTAAACCATTTGATTCAAAACCTGTAATGATATTTTTAGGAAGCAGGAAAGCCAATACCAAGCCAGTTTGATTTGATCTTAATAAGTCAAGAGACAATGAGGTTGAATGGAGCGCTAGCCTCTCTTCTATATCTTTGGTCGGGACTGGAATAGGCCTGCCACTGGGGTCAACCATTACGCCGCCCATCAACCGGGAAAGCGCAACTTCAAGGTCGTCATCAATTGCATGCTCAAGGCGACAGGCAGTTTCGTGAGCATTCCCCTCATATGGAAGGAGTTCGAGCAGGACCTCGGCAAGACGGTGCCTTCGTTTCATTTTTTGACCGTGAACCAGTCCAGATTCGGTTAAACTCGCCCCTTTGTAAGGAACATATTCCAAATAGCCACGGGCTGCAAGTCGTTGAATCATTTCAGTAGCGGAAGCAGGAGCGACACCGAGACGAGAGGCAAGGACTCCTGTCCGTACCCTTTGAAGCGGGTCATGTTCGTAAAACTCATACATGGTTTCCAAGTATTCATCCTCAAACTCTTGAAAATGACCGACCATATTCATGCCTCCTGTGAATGCTACTTGCGGTCCTTTGCTTTGAAAACTTTGGTACAGGCGGGGCAACGTACTGAACCTTCGTATGAACTCGGAATCCGAAGTGTTTGAGCGCAATCTGGACATGAAATTTCGACCTTTCCATCCTTAGAGGCCCGTGGCTTGGATGGTTCCGAAACGGACTTTGCTGGCGTTGGTTCAGGGCGTTCTTCCTCCACTTCTGACTGAACAATTCCTTTGACTGTAAATTTACTTGAGCAGTCTGGACACCCAACTGAGCCAGAATAATCGGATGGTACTCGAAGCCGACGGTCACATTCCGGACATTGCACTTCCACCTTTTCTTGATCGTTGCGAGAACTGGTAGACGTGGAAGGTTTTGTTGATGCAGAAGAGGTGTCCGTTTCAGTCGGAGATTCTTCACGGTTTATTCGTAGTCTTAATGCAAGAGCAATCACTGTTCCAGCGACAATTCCCCAAACCACCGCACCCCAGGGTAGAGAATCGGATTCTTCAGTAGCAGAGTCTCCCGAAACAAAGGATTCCTGAGCGGTAACAAGTTCTCCATCGATAGACCAAACGGCATGTATGACCACATTTGAGCCCTTGGGCCATACCAAATCAAGTTCCATTTCTGAGGATTGTGACGTCCCCCAAGAGGGAGAAGTTACGGTGGCGAGAATTTCATCATACGCGTCCTTCAAAATAACATCTCCAACACTTGAAGAGGTCGGACCGGATTGCCAGAGGGTCAATCGTATTGTGGCTGAGTCCCCTTGCGAGGGGAGTATAGGGGAGGGAATTGGGTCAAGTTCAATCCAAAAATTTGTACGTTCCGAGGGTAAGGATGCCGTTGTTGAAAGGGCACCGGGACCGATTGTCCAATCTGTTGAAGATACCTTTAGAACGATTTTTTCAGCCGTAATGTGACCAAATGTAAAGGATTCAGTGTGCGTTCCTTGTTCCAACGTACGGGTGTATTCGTAGAGATACACTGTAGCCTCAGCAGTTTCATATCCTAACTGGACCTGTACATCACGGGGTTTACCCTCATCCAAATCGAAGCTAATTTCGAAACTAACTCCGGATTCTTGTGTCCAAGTGATGCCGTCAATGCCCAGTCCAATGGATTGCTGTTTGTTTACCGGCAGGGTGAAATCTCCTCTATAAACGCCCTCTAGGCTACCATCATCACTCTCTAAGGACCATTGCAGTGAATGCTCCCCTGATTGCAGGAAGGGGAAACTCGATGAAACTTCACCGGCTTCTCCAGAATCTAAAACAACCCATTCGCCAGCAGATGGTTGAGTTCCCGCTACAGCATTCTGGTCGATCAAAACCATTCGCACTCTCCCTTCAAGGTCACCTACATTTCGAATAAGCATGTTCGCACGCAGTGCATCCCCTTGATGCCAAGGACCCCCTGTTAGAGATGGTGTTGTGGAACCCGCAGAAGCAAAAGACGCTGATTCCATTTCCACGGTGAGTTCATGGGGAAGTGTCGAGGAGGCCGATATCCTACCGTCTTGGAGAACACACTCAACCGTAACCGGCTTTGCAGTCATGTTAAACTGCCAAAGAAGAAACGTGCCCGATGGGATTGTTGATGAGGTATTCAGCAGTATTTGACTCGGGGAACTGCACTGTATGCTACCAGTAAAATCTACATCTCCTGAGTTGGTAACATTGAGCTCGAAGATCAAGTCCTCGCCAGCATTAATTTCCCCAGCGTTTGAAGAAAGAGATGTTGTAAGGAGTGGAAGAGGTGGAGGTAGGATCGCAAGGCTACCGTTTTGAATGTGAGATTCCTGATGTTCACCCAACGTCCCGTTCAGAGAGAATGACCAACTCATGATACCCTCAACCATCCTTAGTGATGAGTTTGCGGTAGCATATAAGGAAGACATGGCTTCCACATTCATGCCCTGAATGTGAACAGATTCATGTTGCCCACCATTTTCAATGTGAACATCAACAGAGCCAGACCAATTCACATCGCCCTGGTTGATAACCGGCAATTGGAGTTGAATAAAATCTCCATCGTGGACTGAGAGGTTCCCCGTTGGGACGCCCAGGGAATCAACACCTTGAGAAAGCAAACTTCCGGGGGCACCTAAACCAACCGAAAGAGGCCTCAGCCGCTGGACGGTCCGAGTTAGATTTACTGATTGCGTACCTGTTTCCACCCCAATCTCTCCACTTAATTCAACGTGGACCAGACTGTAGCCAAATTCCATTGAAGTCAAAAAAACTGTCACATTCTGCTGCTCAAAGGAGGTGAGGCTCAAGCTTTGACTTGGAAGGGTTTGAAGAAGAACTCCCTCTAATGTGGTTACTGTTACGTTGAGGTCTACCTCGGAAGGACCTCCATCAGTTTCGTGAACCTCAACTGTGAACGAGTGATTTGCTGAAGAAAATGTTTCAAAATCCGTTAGCCCAAAACTGTTGACGTCCATGACACCTGCCCCGGCAACGGCGTGTGCTGATGGGGTAAGGGAGACAAGAAAGAGTGCAACGATGAGGAGGGGAACTCGCCTCTTTACTGCCCCATCGCCTCCGGCCATGGTGCTGGTTGTTTGAAGGGGTTCTTCACCTTCACGCCGAAAGATGTTGTGAGGGCATCTTTATTCAACATTGAACGACCCCCCACAATCAATGCAGGACGAGCGTTTGCTGGAAGTCGCGCCCGAAGTGTTGATTCGGGCCATCCTTCACCGAAGGGAAAGGCTTGCCGAAATGATTCCAAAGCAACTCAACGCACGTAAAGATGAGAAGGAAACCGCTGAAGCATTAGCCCGAGATGCAAAGCAGCGAAGGGACCTCCAAAAATCTGAGCTTGAAGCCTTTTCAAACAAACTCAAGTCCTTTGACGAGGGTACTTCCGAGCATCAAGAACTCCTCGTTCAACGTGAACAGTTCATGGAAAATGCCGAAAAGTCAGAACATGAATATCTTGAGAATGAATTGTTCCGACGAAGAAGCGACTCACGAACCAAGCGACTCACCATGGCGTTGAACGACTGTCAACGCTCGATTGAGTATTGGGAATTAGTCTTGGAACAAGGATTTGACCATTTGCTCAGTGATGCACGACGAGTGAAAGAAGGAGGAAAATCCAGTTATGCTCTTGCACGACAAAGGAAGACAAACGGAGGATCTCAACATGAGTCGTGAGATTTGCCCTCATACTGGATTTTCTGCCGCACAGCAGAAACAGTGGCCTTTGTTGCATTCACACCAACTGGGAACCCTAGAACTTGGAGATATCAATTCCATTGACCAAGACTACTTGAAAGAACTATCTGATGAGATAAAGGCCTCCATAAGCACCTCTCGGATGAGTCAACAAGAGACAAAGGCCAGGGACCGAATCTATCAACATCTGAAGCGAAATATTGAGAGAAAACTCAACGGAAGTCAACTTCATGCCTTTGGATCGACCCAGTCTCGTACGTCATTAGGTGTCGGAGATTTGGACTTATGCTTGGTCGTTGATGCGCCATCGCCCCGTAAAATATTGAATAAAGTTCGAAACATCTTGAGCAGTTTAGAAATGACTGAAATCGAAGTGATTGGTCGAGCGAAAGTGCCCATCATTAAATTCAAAGACCCAGAAACTGGACTTCCTATTGATATCTCTGTCAACAATGAACTTGCATTGTACAATACTGAACTTATTCGTGCTTATGCCGACACACATCCCATGGTTAGGAACGGTGTGCTTTCCATAAAGTACTGGGCATCCTCTAGAGCGATTAATCAAGCCTTCATGGGCACACTATCATCGTATGCGTGGACCCTTCTTGCGATTGGAAGCATGCAGACTGACCCGCATATTAACCTCCCAAATCTGCAGGACGATGCCAAACCAAATATCCTCAAGCTCGATGATGATTACAACGTAGGGTTTCACTCTAAACCCACATCGCCTTGGGAGCCAACCTTGGACCATGCATCCTGCTTTGTTTCGTTTATCAGGCGGATGGTATTTGATTGGCCGTTTGAGCAGGACGTCGTTTCAATCCGGAATGGAGGTACCATTCCTCGAATCGAAAAAAGATGGGATGAAGGGGAGCCTGATGCATGGGCATTGGTACCGGACCACCTTGACCGCAGGCTCGGAGAACATAGCATGCCCATAGAGGACCCGTTTTCGCTTCATCATGACCTGAGCCGAGTGCTGAGGCCATCGGGTTACCTAACCATCCGAGAAGAAGTGCTCAAGGCATGGATTGGCATGCTCAATGGTGCGCCTTGGGCTGAACTCAGCAAAAAAGAAGCCACTACTGAGATTAAGCAATTTGACCTCTTTGAGGATTTACGAACTTTACCGATGGATAGGATCAACGCTCTCCATCAAGAAACCATTGACCAACTCACAAGGTCAGAGGAAGATGGAGTAAGGTTGAGTTCTCAACGCCGTTCCATAGGCCAAGCCATCCAATTTGCTTTAGGAAAGCGGGATACGCCGCCTGAGGGAGCAATCGAAGATGATGAACTGGTATCTACGGAAATCAGCGAATCCAAATCCCAACTTGACGAACTGATTTTGAAGCGAGATGAACTGGTTAGCAAGATCGTCATCTCATCTCCAAAAATTTCAGAAACACTTCGGCAAACATTTGGCCGGATTACAGAGCAGTTGGACGTCATGAACATTCCACTTCTTGAACGGGAACAAGAATTGGCTTCACTCTTCTTTGAACTTCAAGAGATGGTTCCGATTGGAAAAGAAGTTGACCGACTCAACAGAGAAATTCACTACATCAAGAAACCCCTCCACGGCAACATAAAACACCTCAACAAATCTGAGAAGAACGTCAAACGAAAGATTCGCTCAAACCGCAAGAATACAAGGTTTCTTCGTCGAGAAAAAGGACGGCTCGAATCCTGGATACGGATTAAAAATGGAAGTAAGAACACTCGCCGAAAAGACAAGGGCGAGAAGCGCCAAAACCGAGGTCCAAAACCCAGCGAAGTCAAGGAAAAAATGAATTCTGGCGAGGCACTTTCAATGGATGACCTGAGCACATTGCTACAGCACGGAGGAGTTCTCAATATGGGCACTTCCAAGGAGGACACGGCCTCTCAACAAAAGAATAAACGACGGAAGAATAAGTCTTCGAACTATCAAGTTCGTAGAGGTAAAAGGGGCCAAGGAAGGCAGAATTCAAAGAAGGAATGAGAGCCGTGCCCACCCCTGTTTGGAACCAAGGTATTGAGCCTAAAAACATGAGTAGTGCTGCATGTCAACAGGTTCTTACTCTTTTTTTGAACGAGACTGGAGAGCGCTATTCCGATACTACTGTACGCCATTTACCTATACCTAACTGGGAAGGAAATTTGATTCTCACCGATACAACATCCAATGGTGAAAACCACATTGTCGGGTTGTTATGGGCAACCCCTTTCATGGATGATATCGTCAGAGTTGCTGCATTTGTTATCCATTCTGAACAGCAAAAAAGAGGGTTGGGTACTGAAGCCTGGAACCGATTCGTTGATGCGGCACTCAGAGCGGGATACAAGCAAGTTCAGTTGGAAGTAAAAGCGAGTAATCGAGGTGCTCAGCGCTTTTATGAACGACGCGGTATGACAGTTCGTAAGCATCTTGAGGGATACTACCAATCCGGCATGGGATACATGATGCGAGGGCCCCTTCTTCGCTACATTGACGAGTGAAAGTCTTATTCGCTTTCGCGGTTGTTGGGTTAATCATGCTCCAGCGAACGATGATGCCGCTTGTGGGTACTGCAGGCGTAAAAAGCGTCACACTGTTTGAAAACGATGCTTTTGTCATGTATCGTTCAAATGAGGATACCACAAATGAAGACGGACAGATGTCCCGCTGGATTTCAGCATTGGATGCCTCTCCAAAATCAAACCGCCTAACATTCATCATGGAACATGGTTCGGTCATCCTCCACCGTGGCGAACGCCTACACCTTGCGGTACACTGCGGACCTTCCACCAATCTCGGCGAGGTCCGCCAAACAGCAGAAACATGCCTTGAATCGCTGCACAACTTGGCCTAGTCAGTAACCCATCTGCGTCATTCAGTCCGTGAAGGGTTAAATGGGGGAGCAAAGTCCCCTTGGATGCGGGAAGATGGGAATCTTCTGCGACCAGGTGAGATGAACAATGGCAGAACTCAAAGATCTTCTGAACGAGCGACGAAAAATGGTTGACGAAAAGGCCACGCATCACCGCGAAATTCGAGACGATTGGAACGAGAAAACCAAGGAATTTACCTCAACCCGTAACGAACTTAACAACGAAGTTCGTGAGCTCATTGTCCAAGTACGTGAGCAACGCGAACTAAGAGACAACATGAACGAGCGAGTTCGTGACAAGAAAAAGGAACGTGAAGATGCAAATCAGATGGTCCGAGATGCGAAGGACGCAATCCGGGGTACACAACCTGAAGCACCCCCGCAATTGGACAAGCGTGGACGACCTATTCGCCCAGATACTGTCCAATCGTTGACCAGAACCATGGAACGACTTGAGCGTGAATTCGAACAAGGAAAGCACCAAGGTAAAAACGAAACGAAGTACTTCAAGAAAATGAAGGAACTGAGCTCAAAGCGTCGTAAACTAAAGGACTCCCAAACCGCAAGCGGCGAGACAGAAGGAAACGAAGCGCTACGAGAGGCCATGATCAAGCAGGATACAGCTCACAATGCTGTTAAGGAAGCGGCAGAGGCTGCTCAGAGCGCTCACGATTTGATGATCGAGTGGAACTCCGAAGTTGACCGCCAACGAGAGAAAGCAGAAGCCGCTCACCGACGACTGCGAACTTCAAAGAAAGAGGCGGACAAGGAACACAGTTTGTACATTGTCTCACTCCGATGCCTCCACTCAATTCAGGACATATTGCGAGCCATGCGAGGAGCAAGTGCTGGACAAGGCCAACGCCCCACTGCAAGCAATGAAACTCAAGATTTGATGGCAAAGTTGCTCTCTGGTGAAACACTTTCAACAGAAGAATTGATGCAACTTCAGCGATTTGATTGAAGAATGAAATGGGGAACACCTCAAAGACCCCCGTTAACAGCAATCAGTTTACCAAGGTGAGCCTGATGATTCAGAACGACGAAATTGCAGGCATTGTAGAAGAGTATGACCGCCTCAAATTGCGGATCGGTATGACTGCATCTCATTCTGCACTGGACATCTGCGACGGGGCTATTGAAGAGGGCTTTCCAACAGTTGCCTACTGCAAAGAAGGACGACACAAAACCTATGCAAACTACTTCAAAACTCACCGCAATTCATCCGGACGTGTTGTTAGGGGAATGGTTGACAAGGCCATTGTCCTTAACGAATTCAACGACGTAATGAAACCCAGCATGCAAGATGAAATGAGGAAGAGGAACGTCATTTACATCCCTAACCGGTCGTTCACATCATATTCAAAAATCTCAGATATTGAAGATGATTTCAGAGTCCCAATGTTTGGTTCAAGAAACATGCTACGAATGGAGGAGCGGACCGAAGAACAAGATTATTACTGGATTTTAGAGAAGGCAGGACTCCCATATCCAGAAGCCATACCTTCACCGGAAGACATTGATTGCCTGGTTATCGTCAAACTTCACCACGCACAGAAGAAGCTTGAACGAGGATTCTTCACTTGTGCATCATACAAAGAATACCAAGAAAAATCAGCCGCACTCCTTGCTGAAGGAGTCATTGACCAAGAGTCCCTCGACGGTGCCCGAATTGAACGGTATGTCATTGGGCCTGTATTCAACTTGAACTTCTTTTACAGCCCTCTTGCTGAGAAAGGAGAACGGTTGGAACTCTTGGGCGTGGATTGGCGCTTCGAATCATCTCTTGACGGACATGTCAGGCTCCCTGCACCACAACAGATGACAATGCCTCTTCACCAACAAATCCCAGAGATGACAGTGGTTGGACATAACACTGCTACAATCCGAGAATCACTCCTTGAGAAGGCCTTTGAATTGGGAGAAAAGTTCATCGAAGCAAGCAAAGAACATTACGACCCAGGAATTGTTGGGCCGTTTTGCCTCCAAACCTGTATCGACAAGGACATGAATTACTACATCTACGATGTTGCACCTCGTCTGGGCGGCGGTACCAACGTTCACGTTAGCGTAGGCCACCCCTATGGGAATGCAACATGGAGAAAACCAATGTCCAGCGGACGACGCATTGCCATGGAACTAAGAATGGCTGTAGAGCAAGATCGTTTGCTTGAAGTGCTTACGTGATACGACCTACTCGACGTCGTAGAATACTTCATCCATCATATCGTACCAAGGATTGATTCCGATATCGGATGAACCATCATAGTGACCTGTAGTTTCTACGAAATAATACATGACATTGGATTTGTCACCTTCGCCCATGTACCCATCTCCTGAATAATTATCCATGGCGATGACAACCCAGGCATGACCTCCCCATTCTTCGTCGGCGTTGGATTTGACATCTCCAAGCATAAGAGCAGCATCATAGCCAAGATGTTCGACTAAACTGATGTATAGCGCACTTGCATCTTCACAATCCCCTCCCTCTTCCCACAACATTTCAATTGGATATTTTGGGTATTCTGTTTGTTCTTGAGAACTGTCTAAATCATAAAGATAAGGAATATCTCCTACAAATGCCTGTATAAATCGGGCAACATCATTGTTTGAGGTATACCCGTTTTCTTGAGCCATGGATTGCAATTCTAACGCCAGTTCCCCGATTGCTGGTTCATTAGGAGTGGAAAAGGCTGCATACTGAGGGATGATGTCATCGTAGGTCACAGCATTGGACCAATCAATGGCGTGATTCATAGTTCTATATGATGCATAAGTGCTGTAATTGAGCACCCATGAAAGACTGTAGTAAGCGCCCTCAAAGTCCCAGTAGTAATCGCGGACGTTGCTCACCAGGTTGTCAAAGGGCTGAATTGAGAATTGCAAAACACCGTCGTCTTTCTCGCCATCAGCTGAGCCGTTACCCAGCAGACTCAAATTTTCAAACATTGTCAAACTGTCAAAGGTAAATTCGATTGCCTCAACATTTGGAAGGGGATTGAGATCCAATACATCATCAGAAAAGGCGTCTGAATCATGGGCTGTAATTTCAATAAAATGATACCGCAAGTTTTCTTCAAGGTCGATGTGATAATTTTCATTGAGAAGTACTTCTGTTCCAGTCTCAACCTCAACATAATTGGACATATACGATGGCATACACCCAATGGAAATATTGTTCACACTCGTACAGAAATAGATTTCTCCTACGCTGTCAAAGAGGTCAACATTATCCAACAAGCTGAACCTTTCAAGACGGATGTAAATCGCAGAATCCCGAGAATCATTGATGTCATAAGTGTCAAGAACTCCATCGTTATCATCGTCTTGGTCTGCATTATCCCCTAGCCCGTCTTGGTCAAAATCAACCCATTCAAGTGGATTTGTAGGAAACAGGTCAGAATTATCGCCATGCCCGTCGCCGTCGGAATCCTGCCATTCAAGAGCGTCATTGGGGAATGGGTCCGCATTATCCCCTGTCCCATCACCGTCGGAATCTGCCCATTCAGTCGGGTCAAGCGGGTAAAGGTCCATGAGGTCATTCACACCATCATTGTCGTCGTCATCATCCTCAGAAGCATCTTGGCAACCGTCTACATCACGGTCCGTGTTAAAATTACGTAGCCAGTCAAGTTCGCCTGTAGCACAATTGTCACTCACATCTGGAAGCCCATCATCATCATCATCATCATCCTCTGAGGCATCGCGGCAACCGTCACCATCATGGTCTGTATCAAGAGAAGATGTCCAATCTCGTTCCCCATCGTAACAGGAATCCATGAGGTTAAAAATGCCGTCTCCATCAACATCGTCTTGGTTCATGTCACTCCCGCTAATCAAGCTATAGATACCACCCAAAGTGATGGTTACCAACAACAGCCCTGCCACTGCCAGAACAGGGAAGAGGTTACTTTTTGCCGAAGTATCTGAAATGACTGGTTGTTCAGGTGTGGTTTCTTCTGTTGGCGCTTTGGGCCATATACTTTCAAATTCGGCGAATTCGTCATTTGACATTTGCACCAGCATTCCGAGGCCGTTTCACGATGATTTAGAGTTGTCCCCTGCGTTGGTCAATCTTAGAATCTTCACCAAAACGTTGAGGTTTCATCCGGTTTAGTCTCTCCAAGTGACGGTTGCTTGTTCAAATCGACCTCGTTGTGATTTGATGGTGGATCGGCCATGACGACAGTTTCTAAATCAAGACCATGAACACGGTTAACAAAGAGGAAACGATTGATTTTGGATTTAATTCGTTCAAGATGAGAACGGCCTAAAATTGACACAAAATGGAACGGTTCTCCCTCACTGAACAGGAGGGGAAGTTCTTCATGAGTCATTTTATGACCCTCTTCGGTATATGTTTCCTTCGTGATGAATCTGGCAACACGCATATGTGATACCCGTCCAGCTTCAATCCATGATAACGACAAAAGCATAAACGTTTGATGATAGCGAAAGATATCGGTTTTGGTGCCAAAATGAAATGTTTTCCCCGTACTAAGAACTATGACGAGGAGTACGAAGAACATTGAAAGTTCAAAACTAACTCCGCCAAATGGAGTATCAAAACGATTGACAACAACCAAACTAACAAAAGAAATCAAGGTCAAGGATTTCCGAAAACCATTCCAAACAAATCCAAGGTAGAGCTCGTCCGAACCTGCTGCATCAACAACATCTTCTTTTGGAACTCCCACCTTGACCCCTCAAGATTCGAAAGGAACCCATTCTTGTGAGGTTGCCTCGAAGTAGGATAGATTTCCTTCCCCGTCACGGGACCAGTGCACACCGTTTTCCTCCCATTGCTCAGGTGTGGAATGTATTGAAGGGAGTGACTTTTCTTCTTGAGCAGCAAACTGTTCTGAAGCAGAATCTGTAGTCGGATTGGATTCAAACATGTCTGAAGCATCATCCGGCTTTCGCATGAACACAAATCCTCCTCCGCCGAGGAGAGCAAGAACCAGTAGCGTGATAATTGCATAGAGCATGCCGTTTCCAGATTCTACAGCCTCTATGGCCGAACGAGTTCCATCCTCAGGGTACGCATCCAAACTGTCAGCAACTCCATCACCATCGGTGTCAATCGACAAATTAGAATCATACTTGAAGGCGTCTTCTGCGTCGCTGACTCCATCTCCATCCGAGTCCAACTGCAACAGTGCGCAACCACTCGCGTCAATCAGTTCACCTACCGGTGTGTTTGGACAATTGTCAAGGTGATTCTTGATTCCATCATTATCATCATCCTTTTGTTGGTCAGAACATCCGTCGAGGTCAACAGGTTGGGTCACTGGAGTGTCAGGACAGAGATCCATGTTATTCATAATATCATCAAGGTCTTCGTCCTTCTGTGAAGCAGAACAGCCTTCTGAATCGGGTTGCTCGCCAACAGGAGTCACAGGGCAAGAATCGCTTGCATCTGAAATACCGTCATTATCTGCATCCAATTGATTGGTAGCACAGCCGAGCATATCCACGGCCAAATCATTCCCTGTCCCTGGGCAACTATCAACGTCGTCGTACACATCATCGCCGTCCGAGTCCTTTTGTGAAGGAGCGCATCCTTGGGCATCAGCAATTTCATTCGTGGGAGTGGAATCACAAATGTCGCTGGCATCGAAGACATTGTCTCCATCTGTATCACGCTCGTTTGCGGCACACCCAACACCGTTAACAGGTAGGCCTGCGGTTGTCGTAGGGCAGTCATCACGGTCGTCTGTGATTTCATCGGAATCTGTATCAAGTTGGCTGAGTGCACAGCCCGCTGCGTCGACTTGGAAGCCGAGTGGAGTGTTTGGACATGCATCAAACGCATTCATCACCATGTCATTGTCACTGTCTTCTTGACTGGAGGAACAGCCGACATTGTCTACCTGTTCTCCGGCTGGTGTATCGGGGCACGCGTCAGCGGCGTCGTCAACTCCGTCCAAATCGGCATCAAGTTGAGAAGCGGCGCATCCGGTTGAATCTACAACTTGTCCAGGTGGCGTACCAAGGCATTGGTCACCATTCAGCCCGCTTGAATTGTCGCCAAAGCCGTCGTTATCTTGGTCGGCATGTTGGCTTGGTTCGTTAGGGAAAGCGTCACCGTTCATTCCGGCTGCGTTATCACCATAGCCGTCACCATCAACATCGCTCCACTGGGTTGAGTCGGTAGGGAACGCATCGGGATCGGTTCCCGCTTGGTTGTCACCATATCCATCACCGTCTTCATCGAACCATTGTGTGGCATCTGAAGGGAACTGATCTCCGTTTGTACCGGTTGGATTATCGCCGAAACCATCACCGTCTGCATCTTCCCATTGTGTGTTGTCTGAAGGGAAAGCGTCGGGTGTTGTACCTGCAGGGTTGTCTCCATAGCCGTCACCGTCTGCGTCCGACCATTGAGAGGAATCACTCGGGAAGGCGTCTCCGTTGGTTCCGGATGGATTGTCACCGTAGCCGTCTCCGTCCATGTCTTCCCATTGTGTTGAGTCCGCAGGCCATTCATCGGGATTGTTACCGCTTGCATTATCTCCGTAACCATCTCCATCTGCGTCGGACCATTGTGTCGGGTCTGTTGGGAAAGCATCGGGAGTTGTTCCGGTTGGATTGTCACCGTAGCCATCCCCATCTGCATCGTTCCATTGTGAACCGTCTGAGGGGAATGCATCCGATGCATTTCCGTTTGGATTATCACCATAGCCGTCCCCGTCCATATCTGAATATTGACTGGAGTCATAAGGGAAATCATCGGTGCTGTCGTTGTATCCATCCCCGTCACTGTCCTTCTGATTTAATGCACAACCATTGAGGTCCACGGTTGCTCCAGCAGTCGTGTTAGCACACAAATCCAGTTCATTTGCAACACCGTCGTTATCATCATCTAAGGTAAGTGTGAAACAATCAGAATCTCCAATGAGTTGGACGTTCACAGACGAATAGAGGTCAGCGAAGACACAATAGATTCCAGAAGATGACGGAGTTGTATAATTGAAGTAAGGGAGAGACATGTTTTGTGCAGTCGCAGTCACCGTAGTCATAGTTGAAACTGCAAGGTTTGCCCCTCCAGAATCCTCAACACGATATTGATACATGTAACTGTCACCCGTCACTAAGTCCATACCTTGGGCTCGGACATTGTTCGTTGAAGACGTTGAACTGGCCGAGTAAGAACTAATGACAAGGGCCGGCAGTTGAGGAATGAAATCCTCAAAGTGAAGACCGGATATATTCGTGTTGTCACTAAGGTTGATTGCCGAGCCATTCAGTGAAATAAATGCGAGGAAAAGATGGTCGTTCATCGTTGTTGGACCGGTCCAGTTGATCTGGTAACTCATTGAGGTCATCGACGGTGTAAGATACCAGGTATCACTGTCGATCATTGAAGCATTAATGGCTGCATTGACGTCATTTGAGTTGGTGAAATTGCTTTCCCATTCTACGAAATCAATCACGTACCACCCGACTTCATAATCGGTACCAACCGTGAGATTGGTCAGTTCAATATCCCCTGTCGTAGAAGAGGTCGCCTGAATTTGAAGCATCTCGATATAAAGTTCCGCCATGTCACTATCAAGAGAAGAATTAGAGGCATCAAAAAGGTTAGAAGAAACCATCAAAACAGACTCAATCATCTGTGCCGAGTAGGTGAAATTTAGGCTGTGTGTTGTATTGGTAGCATTAAACGAACCTGTGGTTGAATTGCCCCAGCTTTCCGTATCGTCAAGCAGCATCTGCCCGACAGAGAAATTGTAATTATAAGTGATATTGGCGGTGAGGCCGGAAAAGGAAAGCATACCATTCGTGGTGTTCATGAGTGTGACATCCACAGACTCGAAACTTTGCCCACCACCAGGTTGGTCTGTTGAAAGTTCGATGTCGTAGACATTCGCTGTGCCACTGCTGAAGGCATACAAGAATATTCTGAGATAAGAAGTGAAGTTACTGGTAGCGGTGAATGATGCTGCTTCGTTATCAGAACCAGATCCGAGGGACCCAAAACCAGCAAGCGAGAGAGATGAGCCACTGGCATCCGTCCATTGACCATCGATGTCCCCATTGGCATGGGTGAAGGTTAAGTTGACGTAATATGTAACTCCTGAAATCATGTCAATTTCAAAATAATCCTCATCTGCTGTTGAATCGATGGAAAGACCGGTGCAGTACAACGGGAGCAGGGAAGCAGAAGTTGCTGTCGCCATGGTATCGTTTGGTTCAAGGATGTCAGGGTTTGTGCTCGCATTTCCTGTACAGTTCGTCACTGATGGGCCGCCTCCACCGCCGGTACTGGTGGAAACAGTAAATTTGGAGAGAGAGAGGTTCCACGTCCCAGTTCCAGCATATCGCGCAATTTGGATGTAGACCATCCCTCCGTGAGGGATAGTGGTGTTGGTAGTGAGAGTTTCGGGATTATTCATAATGGAATCATCCATGTAAGTTTGGTTCGCATCGTAAAAGACCAGGTCGAAATCATTTGACACCGTTGTGCCGTTGGCATAAGTGGTGGTTGCTGGGAAGGAAAGTGACGCATAGAGGCCTTGTGTAGAAGTCAAAGCAACCCGCAAGTAATCATTATCATCGCCAATATCCAATTCTCCGCTACCACTGAAGGTACTGGAGAAAATATAGTTGGTGACACTGACCGAAGTATTATCCGGCAGGTCACCGCTGGAGTTCAGGTCATTTTGGTTCGGACCAACGGCTTGAGCAGATGGGGCTACAACTCCCATCAACATTCCAAAAATGAGCATCAAGGAAAGCAGACTGGCTCCAGTGGGAGATGGTTGGGATTGAGATGGCTGGCGCATGTTTTAACCAAAACTGCGCAGTATATCAGCACTACTACGACAATTCCCTCAAATTGCAGTTGGCGCAACATGGCCGTCCTTTTTGTCATCGGGCTTGCGGACGCGAGACCAAACGCCTCCCATGAGTTCGTCATGATGTCCTGAACAGTAATGGAAACGTCTGTAGGCTTCACGAAATGAGTACGCCTTCTTTCCCGTTGCAACGAGATAACCTTCAGGCGAAAGCCGAGATACTACCGTACCCTCTTCTCCGCATCCAGGTAAATCACAGACGGGTTTGTTGGCCACAGACAAGACAGACCTTCTATGCTTGATTAACTCTTGCCTCGTTCCAGCGAAAAGAATCATTCTTCTGTTTCGGGCTCAGGGACAGGCTCAATCACAACGAGAGGCACATTTGCTTCAATAGCCTCCCCTTCATCACAATGGACCGAGATGACTGTTCCAGTGACTGGAGCCTGAATTTCATTTTGCATTTTCATGGCCTCAAGAATGAGAATAACTTGTCCTTCCGCCACTTCATCGCCTACGGAAACTTCCACGGTAACCACTTTGCCAGGGATGTTGGCAGAAACTGTCCCTGACTTCTTCTTTTTCCCTCCACCGGACCGACGTTGTTTGGGAGCGGGGGGGGCATCGGGCATTTCGATATCGTAAGTTTTCCCTTCAACTGTGGCCTTCCACGACGTGCCCTCGCCTTCGAGTTCAACTTCATATTCCGTTCCGTTGACAATGACTTTCCGTGTTTCTGACATGAGATTACCTCCATGGTGAGCGTTGACTTCGTGCATGCATAAGGGAAGAACGGCCGGTAACCATTCGCCGGTGATCTTGGGACCAAGCCTTGCCTGGACGACGGGCTACTTCAGCGGGGTCTTCCCCTTGTTGGCGAGTAGCTGCAAGGACGGCAGCGATGGCTGCCATTCGTAATTCGTCATCCTTTCCTGCCATTCGTTCACCTCACAAAGGAATATTTCCGTGCTTACGAGCAGGACGAAGTTCTTCTTTATCCTTGAGCATCGCAAGTGCCCTGCATAGGCGTTGACGCGTTTGGTTCGGTTCAATGACGTCATCCAGGTAACCGAGTGCCGCTGCCTTGTACGGATTAGCAAAGGTATCTTTGAAATCTTCAGTCAAGCGTTCGCGCTCTTGCTCGGGATTTCGCGCATGAGCAATACGACGACGGTGAATAATTTCAACAGCACCATCAGCACCCATCACCGCCAACTCTGCACTGGGCCAAGCCACGTTGTAGTCGCCCCGAATATGTTTGCTTGACATAACATCGTATGCTCCACCGTAGGCTTTGCGGAGAATGACGGTCAATTTTGGAACAGTGGCTTCTGCAAAAGCATAGAGAAGTTTTGCTCCGTGACGGATGATTCCACCCCATTCTTGATTGGTCCCCGGCAAGAACCCTGGTACGTCCTCAAAGGTGAGGATAGGAATGTTGAACGCATCACAGAACCGTACAAACCTAGCGGCCTTATCACTCGCATCAATGTCAAGGCATCCTGCAAGAACTTGCGGCTGATTAGCAACGATACCAACCGTATTACCGTCCAAGTGACCAAATCCAATGACAATGTTCCGCGCCCATTCGGATTGAACTTCCATGAATCCGCCGTCGTCGAGGACTTCAGTAATCACATCAACGACGTTGTAAGGTTTCGAAGAATCTTCGGGAATAATACTGTCAAGAGCATCGCACAAACGGTCTCTTGAATCGTTGGTTTTCTTGATCGGCGGTCGCTCAAGGTTGTTTTGAGGCAGCAGGTCGCACAAGTCCCGAGCCATGGCAATGGCATCTTCATCGTCGGAGGCAGTGAAGTGAGACACGCCTGATTTTGAACCGTGAGTGGATGCGCCCCCGAGATCCTCAAAGGACACGACTTCGTTGGTGACTGTTTTGATGACTTCCGGCCCGGTGATAAACATGTGAGCGGTTTGGTCAACCATAATGACAAAGTCGGTAATGGCTGGAGAATACACTGCACCACCTGCACACGGACCCATGATGACAGAGATCTGAGGAACCACTCCGGAAGCTCTAACATTTCTAAAGAAAATTTCTGCGTAGGAACCAAGCGAAGCAACCCCTTCTTGAATTCGCGCCCCGCCAGAATCGTTCATTCCGATAACTGGTCGTCCTGTTTTGAGCGCCATATCAAGGACTTTGCAAATTTTCAGCCCGTGCATTTCACCGAGGGAACCTCCGTAAACGGTAAAGTCCTGAGCGAAAGCAAATACTTCTCTACCGTTAATTGTGCCGTGTCCGGTAACGACTCCATCTCCTGGAATCACGTTTTTGTCCATGTTGAAATCACGACACCGATGCTCAACCAACGCATCGATTTCTTGAAAACTTCCATCATCGAGAAGCATTTCAAGACGCTCACGAGCAGTCATTTTTCCACGATTGTGTTGGGCCTCAACTCGCGCTTGACCTCCTCCAGCCTCACTCCGAGACTTCCGATTTCTGAGGTCTTTTAGACGGTCTTCTGTACTTGACATGGACTTCCCCCTTCGGATGGATGAAAACGCCGCCCTTATGCGTTGCTCTTGTAAATCCGTGAAAACGGCGGTTGAGCCCGGATTCAAGTTCCCTCCAAGGGGTGTGTTGATAGGGAGGCGCCTGTTCCTCAGTTCATGGCCCAACCGTTACGCATTGTTGTCGCCAAACCTGGACTGGACGGTCATGACCGCGGAGCAAAGGTTGTCGCCCGTACCCTTCGTGATGCTGGCCACGAAGTGATTTACACTGGGCTTCGTCGAACCGCACAACAAATTGTTGAGACAGTGCGTGATGAAGATGCGCGATTTTTAGGGCTTTCATCTCTTTCCGGAGCCCATAGCCATCTCTTTCCAAAAGTGTGCGAATTGTTGGTGAATGAAGGCCTTGAGGATGTTATCGTCTTTGGTGGAGGAATCATTCCTCATGAAGACCGACCAGAACTTTTCAGCGCAGGTATCAAAGCAATTTTTGGACCCGGTACGCCAACTTCTGAAATCCTTGAATTCATTCAACATGCGAACGGCATGAACGATGCTGGAGTGGGCCAAGGAAACGACTGGCATTGGGAATCCAAGGCATGAGGTGACCTCACATGCAAGATGAAGTTGCTCGTGCGCTCAACGGCGAACGCCGAGCCCTTGCTCGCGTATTGTCCGCCATTGAAAACGGTACATTTACTCTTGATGACGCTGGAATAACCTCAGCGATAAAAACCGACAAATCAACATGGAATACAATGGCCATTACCGGGGCTCCAGGGGTTGGGAAATCTGTACTTGTCGACGCATTGATGACCCAATGGGCCAAACAGGGACATCAACTCGCCTTGTTAGCAGTTGACCCGAGTTCACCCCGAACCGGAGGTGCATTACTCGGTGACCGAGTACGAATGACTTCAGTAGACGACCCGGAAATCAAAGATCTCGTATATGTTCGGTCAATCGCAACGAGAGCAGCATCAGGTAGCGTACCATTGATTGTTGAAGATATGGCTTCGTTTCTCCACGCTTGTGGCTGGAATAGAGTACTCATTGAGACAGTCGGTTCGGGGCAGTCCGAATTGAGGTGTGCGGCAGTAGCGGACCGCATCATTGTGGTGGAAGGGCCAGCCAGAGGTGATGGAATACAAGCCGAAAAAGCGGGATTACTCGAACTGGCAGACGCTGTGCTCGTCAATAAAGCGGACCTTGATGGGGCGCAAAAGCATGCATCTGAACTCCAAGAGTCCTTCAATCTAGGACAACGTGAAGCCCCGCCTGTCTTACTGACATCGGGCCTTCATGGAATCGGGATTGAAGCGGCCTCAGACCTCTTGCTTCAACTCGAAGCATCTGGGCGTGCCACTCGGGCACGAATGAGAGAGCGGCTGCTCGCAAGCCATGAACGCCGGCTTCTAACCCATCCATCTTACAATGAATGTCTTGACCTTCTCACAAAGGGGACAATTGATATTGAGAACGCATTGACTATCCTGTTAGGGGACAATGATGAGCGATCAAGTTGAACTAACAAATCCAGTTGATACCTCGGTCGGGGGAATGAAGGGTCATATTCTCCGTAGGGTGATCCATGTAAGCATGGCTGGGATACCACTTCTCTACTTTGGCCTTGGAGAAGATGTGGCCGCTAACGTCAGCATGGAGTTGAACCAAATCGTTGCAGCTGTCGTTTTGTTCGCCCTTGTTGCGGAAAGTATCCGGTTGCGATATGGAATCACAATTTTTGGACAACGTGATTATGAAGCAAATCAAGTATCTGCTCTTGCATGGGGGGCTTTCAGCATCGGGATGGTGTTGTTATTGGTCCCGCATGAAGCCTATGCCTATCCATTGATTATCTCACTGGCTTTTGGAGACCCTCTCATGGGGGAACTGCGACGAAAGGGGATCGGTACACGGCAAGTGATGCTAGCATCGACTGGTGTTATCCTTGCAATATGGCTCGTCTGTTCCCTGCAATTCGGCACTCCAGTATGGATTGCATTGCTTCTTGCTCCAGTTTGCATGATTGCTGAATGGCCACGGTTGCGTTACATCGATGACAACGCCACCATGCTCCTCATACCGCTTGCATTGGTTCTTTTGTTGGAACCATTTGCCCAAGTGATGTTGTAGATTAGTAATCAATAGCATAGATTTTGCTCAACATATTCAAATGGGGGGCATTCTTCGTTTCAACCGAGGAGAGCCCATGTCAGATGAGTCCCAACATAATGACCCGCCCCAAATTGCGTACTACGTCGGTTTTGGACTTGCAATTCTTTTCCTCGCCATCACAATGGTCCGTTACCCACTTTGGTGATTTTTTCAACCGAGGATTGAACATTCCTTGAAAAGGAAAGTCAGTGACAGCAATACATGTGCGGAATTGGCGGGATGCTAGGCAACCCCGATATCGCCGTTGTTCGACGAATGAATCAACTCCAACTTCATCGGGGGCCCGACGGGCAAAATGTTTGGTTGGACGACAATGTTGCCTTTGGCCACACGCGATTGGCAATTGTTGATGTTCACGGTAGCCAACAGCCAATCCATGGTTCAAATGAGCGAACTCTCATCGTGAACGGAGAGATCTACAATCATCGAAAACTTCGCACTAAACTTAGCCATTATCCCTTCACGACATCTGGAGATAGCGAGGTTATTCTTGCACTCCACGACCAGTTTCTTGCAACGAACCAACTTGTGCCGAGCGCCAACGACCACGCGTCTTGGTTGAAAGAGCTCGATGGGATGTTTGCAATCGCACTATGGGACGCCCAAAACAAACAACTCATTCTCGCAAGAGATTCGCTCGGTATCAAACCTATGGTGAAAACCGAAGTGGAAGGAACACTCCTGTTTGCGAGTGAAGTGAAAGCGCTACGAGCTGATGACCGACATGTTCCCGAACTGGATGATATTGCACTTGCAGCGCGAATGGTTTGGGAATACCCACTTGACGCCACTACGCTACTCAAAGGTGTGACTCAAGTACAACCCGGGACCGTGGAAACATGGGAACTAAACGAACATGGAAATGCGTTCATGTCTGGGAGAGCGATCATTAAACATCAACTGGTACAACCAGAATCTGAATGGAACCCAATAACCCAAGCCCCGGTTCTTCTTGATTCGTTCGTTTCCAGCGTCCAACAACGATTGATGGCAGATGTTCCAGTCGGAATCGTCTTGTCGGGAGGACTCGATTCAAGCCTCGTGGCTGCGGTCGCTCAAGAAGCAGCCTCTCGGGCCGAGCAACCCGTCCCGGAGTGTTGGACAGTGGCTGAAAGCGAGGAAAACGCTGATTGGAAAGCGGCAGAACTTGTCGCTTCGCATTTTGACCTCCGCCATCATCAGCACATTCTCGAACCCGATGCGTTTGAGCGAGCTCTTCCGAACTTGATCTGGCACGGCGAAGATCTTGATGTGACGGTTCTGTTCTTCCAACCTCTCTTTGAAACGATGGCTAAAAAGGTCAAAGTTGGGCTTTGTGGACAGGGCGCCGATGAATTGCATGCGGGTTATCCTCGGTATCGAGACCTCACACAGCATGCTGGCCTTCTACGCCAACGTCTTCAATCACTCCCCCATTCCACCCAAACTGCGCTTGAAAACGGCCCCCTTGATAGTGAAGAGGGATGGCTCTCACCCCATCAGAGACCTGAAGAACAAGCAAAAAACCTCGAGACCTTCCTTCAGTTTGAGTTGGACCACGGGCAACTCAGTAATTTCCAATTGCGTCTAGTTGACCGACATTCCATGGCTCACTCCCTCGAAGTTCGTGTTCCTTTCCTCGGAACACCTCATCTAGGGGCAGCTAACCGCCTGCCCATGGATTGGAGATTGCCCTCGAATTTGGAAGAAAAGGCTGCTCTTCGGGAAGCTGCCGACCTCACTGGACTACCCAAAGAAATTGTTAGACGGCCAAAAATGCCTGCAGGGCGAGCAACATCCCCTACGATGTTGCAGACCTTCCTTGATGATTTTTCATCTGAAACAGAGCAACTTGTAGCAAAATATGAGAGCCTCTCTCCAATATTCAAAGGACAATCTGAATTGGCTTTAGGACTCGGACTATTCGAGTCCATGCACCTTTTGGATGGTGGAAGAGTCAAGAAGGGCGGAGATATCCACACCCTACTCACCGAGGTTTTGCCATGACACACGTACACGAATTAACCTCCCTGCTGGAATCCAAACGTGAATTAATTACGGATTGGATGGCAGTAAAGCGAAAAGAAGTACCGATTCCAATTTACGGAAGCGTTGACATCCGAGACGCTGGCTGGAAAGTCGGTGTAGTCGATGCCAACCATTTTCCTGCAGGATTCAACAATGTGGCAGAGAACGACTTAGATGCCCTTTCGAGTCTATTCAAAGCTCACATTACGCGAACACAACCAAATTGCAAGTGGGTGCACATCTATCCTGAAAGCCATACCCGGAACCAAGGATACATCGAAAACATTGCAACAATTCAGCGATTGATCCAGATGGCCGGATTCAAATGTACGATTGGTTCACCCGAATTTGAAGATCTAGGTTCCCTCATGGGAATATCTGGCCCACTAAGCATTGACCAAGTGTTGCTAAACGGAGATGGTGATTTAACGATAGAAGGAGGAAAGCCAGACCTTATTCTCTTGAATAACGACCTCACGAACGGCAAACTCCCTGGACTTACCGCGCCTAATGTGTCCCCTCCTGCCGAGATGGGATGGCACCAGCGAAGAAAATCCGAGCATTATGCTTGCTTGCAGGGGTACATCAATGAAATCGGAGAGATGCTTGAAATTGACCCGTGGCACCTGATGCCTGAATGGTTTGTTTCGGAGGACAAATGCCTAACTGAAGTCGGATGCCGTACGAAACTCGCTGGTGAGATTGATGCATTCATTGCGAACATCCAATCCCGATACGATGCCTTAGGAATTGAAAGAAAACCTGCGGTGGTCATGAAGAACGACCGCGGAACCTATGGATTAGGAATCATGGTATTGACATCAGGAGATGCAATACTAAATCTCTCCAATCGTAAAATTAACAAACTTCGTTATGCAAAAGGAGGAGCCGAAGTGGATAATTACCTCATCCAAGAAGGAATCCCCACCTCCATGCTTACCGAAGAAGGCGAACCCGTGGAACCCGTCGTGTACCTTGTTGACGGTGAGGCCGCTTCATGGTTTTACAGAATTAATCCTAAAAAATCGGACATGGATAACCTTAATTCTCCAAGCGCACGGTTTGAGGATTACTCAAACTCCGGTCACATATACGGGGAACACGCTCACGGCTGGCATGCACTCCTCGCAGAACTGAGCATGCTCGCCATGGGTGCAGAGTCAAACATTGAACGGTGAACTCAAATGACAACATTGCATTGCCTCGGAAGCGGTTTAGTTGGAGCCTTTGTTGTTCGGCATTTGGTTGAGGCAGGACACGAAATTCACGTTTACGACCTCAAGCCAAACTCAACTGAAGGCATCATCATGCATCTTGGAGACATTACCCAAAGACTTCACCAACTGCCAGATGGTTTGGTAGTGAACATGTTGCCCGGTGATATTGGCGGTGAATGTACTGAGAAACTTGTTCAACTTGGCAGGACTGTCGTAGACCTTTCATTTGCGGAAGAGACTCCCGACCGACTTCAAGAGCTCGCCATAGCCTCAAACGCCACCGTCGTATGGGATGTCGGTATTGCGCCTGGACTCTCGAACATGTTACTCGCTGAAGCACAAGCCAAACTTGGGACCTTCAAAAATGCGGAAATTCGCGTTGGTGGTAATCCGTCTCAACCAGATGATGACTGGTCCTATATGGCGCCGTTCTCCCCTGCCGATGTGATTGCAGAATATACTCGCCCTGCAAGGGTTATCAGAAAGTCGGAGGTAGCAACACTCCCTGCGCTTGAAGAACGGCATCTCATTGAAGTTGGCGGAAAGGGCACAATGGAAGCCTTTCTTTCAGACGGACTCCGATCCCTTCTTTTTACAATGAAAGCAGATGATATGTCAGAATATACCGTTCGTTGGCCTGGTCATATCCAGCGCTATATTGACGAGCGAGATGCTGGAGAATTAGACCTTGATGCACTGTTGGACTCATGGACACTTGACACAACGCGAGATGAATTCACCTGGATGGAGGTCAAGGCAGAAAATGATACTCAACGTTTCATCTGGCGGATTGAGGACAATGGGTACAAAGGCGACTCATCAATGGCCCGAACAACAGGTCTTGTCACTTTAGCAACAGCCCTTACTTTGTGCGAAAACGATGAGATTCTACCGCCTGGAGTCTTTTCACCCGAAGAATTACCCCCGGCGTTCCTTGACAGAGCGCTTTCTTTGATGGTCAAGAACGGTGTCAAGATTGAGCACCATATTGAGCGGTCAAACTGAAATGGAGAACCTCATCCCCTACACCATGAACCGCTCGCTTTGGTACGTTGGGACCATCGCGATTGGCTTATGGATTTCTGCTACAGCTCTCGGAGGGCTCCTCCCTGATACCTTGGCTGAGTGGCCAGTTAACATTTGGTGTTGGGCTCTTTTTGGGAAGATTTATTTCTCTACTGACCGAAAAGAGCGAATTGAAATGCTTACCGTAGTCGCCATTGCCACACCGATGGAATTGTTTTTCTCAGAAGTTTGGCTCGTGTATGAATACCAACGCGACCTCATGCCACTTTTTGTCCCGGCAGGGCATTATTTTCTTTTTGACCTAGGGAGGCGGGCAGCACTTCAGATGAATGTATCTTGGGCCATGCCACTTTTGTTACCTTTCGTCCCGATGGTCTTGTATGGTTTATGGACGGGCGAAGATACGTCAGGAATCTTCCTTCTCCTGCTTGTTCTTGGTTTCACGCAGTGGGGGCCACAGCCTCGGCTCTACGCTGCAATGGCATGGGCGGCTCTTGCGATGGAACTGCTTGGAACCTACTTGCAAAACTGGACATGGGCCACAGAGGTCCCATGGACGGGACTGACCGCTTGGAATCCCCCCCTTCTTGTTGGAGCATTCTATTGCTTTGGTGATGTATTGGTCAACTTGACCGTTGCCAAGTTTGAAGGGGAACCTCCAACGGTGGTAACAACATGACCAGCCCTGATGAGTTGCGTCGCAGGCGAGAAGAGGAGGCCATGCGAATCCGCACGGCTCTCAATCGCCAACGGGGTGAACAACGAGCGAATACAAAAGGTGGTGAGACTACCGTCGCCTTTGTTGAGGAACGGAAGTGTATCGGGTGTGACCAATGTACCATCGTATGCGACGATGATGCGATTGAACTCTATTTTGTTGATGTGAAGAGCCCGCTCCTTTCAGTTGAAAGCAATCGCAAGGCCAAAATTATTCGAGACTCCTGCACGGGTTGCAGGCTGTGTGTGCTTGCATGTCCAACAGACGCCATCACCATGATTGACCGATGAGGTAGGATAGTATGTCAAAGAAAGGAAAGGACCCGTCAGCTCAACGATTCGGAGGAGAATTCGGACCTTACCGTAATCCAGGCACAACTGGAGTGAGCCTGTCCACATTCAAGACACTCGTTTGGACCTCAAACCTTGGAGGACTTTTCTTAGTGGCTCTTTCCCTAGAACTACTGATCTACTATCAGAACTTCACTTGGGGATTCCTATCTCTTCTTGCAGGAATCATCGTTGCACTCTTCCCGTCAAACTACGAAATCGTAGGCATGAACGAAGATGAAGAAGCCGAGTCTGACAGTTAAGAACGTCATAACTCACGCGCACCCGAAAGGGGTACTCATGACATTTTTTTACTGAATTCAAGCCTCAGCAGTTTCGCCAACAACGGACTCAACTGCTTGTGCCTTCTTTTCGTTGACTTGTCGGGCCAGGAAAGAAACGACGTCGAGGATTTCAATGTCTTCGTAGGCTTCATCGCCTTCAAACTTGAGACACTCAAAGTGAGAGACACACTTAGGGCATGAGGTAAGCATGGTTTCAGCACCCGTTGCACGGACTTCTTCCATACGAGAGACACGCAGAGAACGAGCGTCTTCGTTACAGGACATCATACTGGATACACCGCAGCACATTGCGTCTTCTCCATGGTGCTCCATCTCAACAATCTCAACACCTTCAACGGCGTTGATGAGGTCACGAGGTTCATCGTAGATTCCCATTTGACGGCCAAGACGGCATGGGTCGTGGTATGTCACCGTGGTTTCTTCGGACTTCAGATTCATATCGAATCCTTGTTCAATGAGGAATTCAGTGGTGTGCATGACTTTGACATCTTCCAATTCGTAGTCGCGGGCAAATGTTCTGAAACATTCTGCGCAGGATGAAACGAGCGTATCAATACCAGATTCGTGGATCTTACGTTGGTTGTACGCCTTGAGCTTCTCAAAGACTTCATCAAGCCCTTGCCACTTTTGGTCGTGACCACAGCACTTGAGGAAGTCACGGCCCAAGTAGGACACATCGGTTCCCATCTCCTCAAAGAGGGTAAAGGCTGCTGTTGTTGAGTCTCCCAAATTCATGGTGCCTTCGTTAACATGCGAGAACACCATTTCTTGGTCAAGGTAGTCAACACAACCGGGGTAGTAACCAATGTTGGACGTAATAGGGTAGTCTTCGGTTGCAATGAATTCCACATCTGCTGCTTCATCCGCTTCTGCGGAGAGAACTGCCTGGAGTACCGTGTGAGGTATCTCTGCTTGTGGCCCACCAACAATGAGGCTTCGGCGAATATCCACGTAGGAGTCGTAGTCAACAAGTTGTGGACAAGCATTGGTACATGCTGAGCAGGTAAGACATGAGTACATTGGTACACCGTCATCTTCGTTGTTCCATGTGTTGTAGATAATGTTCAACTTATCTCCACCATTGAACAGACGAACTGGACAAGCATCGTCACAAAGGTCACAGCCGTAGCACTTGTTCATCTCAAACTCATAGCCACGAGCCATGTATCGTAGCAATACGAAGACGAGGGCTCCAAAGGTAATACAAGGAATGAACATTGCATAGGTTAGTTTAGCATCCAACGACTTAGGGTTGGTGTGATAGGTTGGGTTTTCAATCGATGAAAACGCTGAACCTCCGAGAGCCATTTCTTCAGCGCTGGAAAGGTTCACAGTATGACCTGCAAGTCCTGCAGGGGCGTTTTCGTCCCAAACGAGCAGGGGTTGGAATGACTTCATAGTGAAACTGGTTTCGGTAGTAATGCTGTCATTGAGAGCGAGGGCTCCGCTTACTGCGACATCATAGGTGTACGAGTATGTTCCAACAGTCAATTCGGTCGTCGCCCCTTCACAGTTCGAGAAGGATACAACGTCTGAACCTGCGGCGTTGGTCACTACGAGAGTAGTAGTCACCATACTTTGGGTTGAAATATCGTTAATTTTTCGCTCACTCGATCGGTATTCACATGAGAAATCCGAAGTTAGCGACTTGAACTCCTCGGGGTGGCCCTTGGGGAAGTAACTTGTATCTTCAGTAACATCAAATGTACCGTTAACGCTCCAGCCTTCGCCTCCATTGAAGGTCTGAGAGCCCGAAGCAGCATTGATTCCATTCGCAGCATCTTGGTGACCATTCGCGTCGGCAAAGTCTGTTATGATGTATCTCGCAGGCTGATATATGTTCCAATCAAGGAACGCTGTCGCTGGAACAACTCCAGATTCAGACCATCCTCGGTCGTCTGTGAATTCGTTCGTCTCGTGAACATGAACATCAGTCGGTTGTGTACGCATCTCTTCGAGTTCTCCGTAATCTTTGATGGTCAACAGGCCCTTTGCATCCCAAAAACCATCATCATATGTGTCAAAGGTAGCAACGGTTGCTGCGGTGGAGATAATGAGGGCGCCGACCAAAAGTTGGCGGCTCTTAGCCACGTTGAAGCTCGTACCCCATGCACGGACAAGCAGTCCTCGTCCTACGAAGTAAATTACAATCCACATCAATACTCCAGTCATCACCCAGGGAATGGAATTGAATACTTCTGCAATCCAAGGTTCCCGATAACCACACAGTAAATCTCCGTGCGAGTCAAGTTTACAGAAATCCGACCTGTTCTTCCCGTAAAGTTCCAAGAAGATGTTAATCGAAAACACAGAGATGAACCAAATGTGAGCGAGATAGACTGCTCCAGCAGCGGCGAACCAAGGGTCTTCCACAGGTCGCTTTTCTCGGCCACCGAGGAAAGGAGGAAGGGCGAGGATACCGACTGGGATTCCAGTAAGTGCAGCACCCCACCATGCGGCGTTCCAAGGGAACATAGGTTGGCCAACGATTTCGCCTATGAAACCAGTTGGGACGACGAATTGGGGCAAATACTCTCCCCATCGCAGGTACCCGTATGAAAACAAAACATACCAATCAGGGAAAACGAAGCCTGCTTGTGCGTAGGGGTCTGCTGCACCGTGAAGTGGCGGTGGAATCAGCCAAGCATAGAACAGAAGGATCGCAAGCATTGATGCGAAAATGATACTGTCACGTAGTACTTCGTGGGGCCAGAATCCATGCCCTGTTCGTGTTCGCTTGCGCTTCTCTTCAGCTTCCTGAAGGTGTTGCTTTTCCTCCATATACATGGAGGCAACTCTGCCAAAATTATCGATTAATCCCATATTTCTCACTCCGTATCAATGTGGCTCCGCAATGCCTTGCACCCAGACAATAAACAAATGTATGATGATGAGTGTTGTAACAATAACCGGTAGGATGAACACGTGGATGAAATACATACGTGTAACAGTCAGTGGAGTTAACTCTGAACCTGAAAACAACAAGGTTGCTACGTACTTCCCCACCAGCGGACTCGAATTCGCCAAGTTGATTCCGATGATTGCAGCACCGTATGCTAGACTGTCCCAAGGCAAAAGGTATCCAGAATATCCGAATACAATGGTGAGGGCCATCAAGGCGACTCCGATGAGCCAGTTAAGTTCTCGAGGGTTGCGGTATGCACCAGTGAAGTACACACGGCACATGTGCAAAAAGACACTTGCAACCATGAAGTGGGTCGTCCAGTGGTGAACGGCTCGTAGAATGTATCCAAACGGAAGTTGTGTCATGATGTATTCCATGCTCGCATAAGCAGGTGATGGGTCCCCTTCTCCACCTGGAACGTAGTAAATCCCCAGGACGGTTCCGGTAATGACGAGAATAATGAATGAAAGGAAAGAGATTCCCCCAAGGCAGTAAAGGGGATACCAGTACCAAATAATGCGCAATTTGTACTTTTCAGCGTGGGTTAGCGGCATCTGGCGATGCATATTGTAGTAAGCGCCTTTGGACATGTTCCAGTAGTCTTGAAGACGGAAACGAGTATCAAGCCATGAAAACACCCACAAAAACGATCGTTCAGCAACACCCATCTTACCGGTTGATTCTACAGCACGTAGAATGTCACGGCGAGGCATGTCTTGGTTTTCTTTGCGCAGTGTGAACGCAACAAGAACCACCAAGAAAGCGATAAAGAACCAAAGAATCCAGAACATTGTAGTCATCATATCACCTCAGTCACAGTATGTATACCAATCCACATAGTCAGTAAGACCTTCAAGAACATCGCCATTCAACTGAATGGGGATAATGGGAAGGCCCACGGGTGCGGGTCCGCCTGAGCGACGGATTCCAGCGTAGTTGAATGTTGCACCGTTGGAGCGGTTGCGGTTTGTGTTCATTTCAAGGACGGTCGGGTCAAAACGAGAGGAGTGGCAGATGCAGAACAGTTTGGTTCCACCGTCATCTCCGCCGCCAGGAGTCCATGAATCCTCAGTGTAAGAGTTCGAAACGAGTTGCCAACCGGGGATGCAACACAAGTGCGTACAACGACCAAACACCATAACAAGGTCTTCACTCGGCATCAAACGAGGATCGGCTTCTGCCAGGTCATCAAAGTGACCTACATATTTTCCGGTTTCATCGATGCCTTCAGTGAACTGGAAGCGAGCTTTTCCATTGGATTCGGGTGTACCACCATACTTTGAGTGTTCAACGTACATGACGACGACAGGAACTCCGTTCCAAACGCCAGATGCACCGGCTGTTTTTGTTGAGGAAGAGGCCGCCTCATCGACGAAGGAACTCTTGGTCATCGATTGAAGATGTTGAGCACCGTACCAAGCAGAGTCTTCACGACCTTTTGCCCAGAACTTAACGGCCAAATCTCCACCACCACCGCCACCCGGGGGCAGTAAAATGGCTGCAAAGCCGAGCATGCCCAAGGATGCAGTGAGGACACCTGCCGCAGTATTGAAACCGTAGCGTAGGAATTGACGGCGATTAATGGTCGTAGCAGCATCCGCAAGGCCTGCTTCACCTTCACTCGGTGCTGGTTTGAGTTCGTATTCACGCGCCATGTTTCATCACCACTTGTACTCCCGCCAGTCTTTCATATGCTCTGGAACGAACTTGTTCTGAGAATGTTTCACGATGATAGTATCAGGCAAAACGAATTTGAGATAAATTACACCAACCATGATGAGGGTGGTGAACGTCATGGCGAGGTGGAATGAAAGTTGTTGTTGTTCCCAACCCTTTGCAAGGCCGTATATCATTGAGAAACTCCAGTAGCAGATCCAAAACAGACCCCATCCCAAGAAGAACATGGTGAGGTAAGAGCCTCCGGAAGGCGCTAGAGATGCACTAACGATAGTACCGGACTCTGCCAGATTGAAAACGCCGTGGTCGATAGCGGAGGTCATTTGGTCTTCGGTCAAGTTCACGTCCTCCAATGCAGTTCGTGCATCATCTACAGAAACAGAGCCGTCTGCGACTCCGCGCAACAAATTTGTGATTATGTCGTCCATCACTGGTCACCTCTTCGGTTGAGTTTGTAGCGCAACCTGAGTTGGTTGCTTCGGCCTTTGTAAGACGTCGAGAATCCATAGCGAAGGAGGAGCCCTGCGAAGACGATGACTCCAATAACTGCGCCAAATCCAAGCAATCCGAGCCAGTGGGCACGGAGCTTAGCACCCATGTGGTGAAGGTCAACACCGTGATGGTCGGGTTCTGGAGGGCTGACATTGCCGTCACCGGCAAAGAGCGTTCGTGTACCGAGGGAGGTTGATGCATCGTCGCCTTCGGTCAGAGCGAATTGAAGTTGATTCCAGCGGTCTTCAACACCAGGACCTTGGTCTCCATTGACCGAGTTGCCTGTGATCCAGAAGGTTGCAACTCCGGCATCGGCCTCGGTAGGCGCTACCCAATCAAACGTCCAAGAACGGTCGCTGGTTGCTGCCGAGGCTTCTGTGTGAGTCAAGGTTTGTTCATCCACGGCACCGTCAATTTCCCAGTTCTGGACATCATCTCCGGTCAGAGAACCAAGAGAAACTCGCATTGAGAATCCTGCCGTGTAGACGCCTGTTGCCTCAGGCCCACCGATCAGCTGAAGGCGGAGCGTGTAGGTTTCACCTGCAATCCATCCGTAAGGGACATCATCTAGGATAATCTGAACGGAATTGTCAGCAACTTCGTTGTGGCAGAGACAGCCGGATTTGGCAACATCATCAATCTCAACAGCGCCGGTGGAGCCTTGATGTGACTGAGGGCCGCCAATGCCCCCGTGGTAGGATGATGCGAGTGCTGGAATGACCAGTAGAAGCCCCACCAAGACCAACAGCGAAGTTCGGGACGTTCGTGTAGTTTTGAGCATAGCCTCACCCTTACATGTTTCCGACTCGTATGGACTCCTTAAACATTGTCAGCAAAACGCCACAAAAATTGCGGCGCAGTGTAGCGTTTTGTGACAAAAAATGAACAACAGGCCCCCTTGGCTTATTTTCGCGGGTTTGGTCCGGAGGAGGTTTGATGGAGTACGGCTCGCTCGGAGGAGATGAGACCCATGGGAAATCACACATTCGACAATACCTACAATCTCTCTGACAAGCAACTTGAGATGCTCGATGAGGCAGAAGAGTTGATGATTAAGGGGGCACTTGGAGCTGCTGAAAAAATACTTCTTGGAATGCTCAAAGGAGATGAGGAATGTATTCCAGTCCTCTCTAATCTTGGCCACCTTTACGGCAGATATCTCTCTGAATTTGAAAATGCCATCACGTATTATGACCGAGTGCTCGCCCTTGAGCCAGACAATGCTTGGGCGAGAGATGCAAGGCGTCGCTACCTCCGCTACGTGGACTAATGTCCAACACCAAGCACACCAAAGTTCAAGGAGATGCTTCGGCCATTGCCGAGTATGGACCCCTCCAACATCTTGATTGCTGGAGTCGGAGGGATTGGTTGTTCATGGGCACACCAAGCCTACGAGCGATGTGGGATGGGAGCCCATCTCGCCCTGATTGACGCCGACGATAGCAGTTTCAAAACCGGCGACACCATTCATGTTCTCCGCTTAGGGCACGCTCTTGACGACATGGGTTGTGCTGCCCTCCCTCCGTTGGCAGAACAACGGATGAGAGGATTGAACAAATTGACTCAACAACTCCTCAACGACACTGAACTGGTGATTCTCCTCACCGGCCTTGGTGGCGGCGTAGGCACGGGAGCTGCCCATGAATTTGCGCGCCAAGCACGACAGTCTGGGGCCATTGTACTCGCAGTGGCTGGCCTTCCGTTTGAAGCACAAGCAACCCGGTTAGAACTCGCAGAAGATGGTTTCCAACGCCTGGAGCGAATCGCTCATGTCACCGTTCGATTGTCACTTGAGCGGCTTGCTCGCCAAGCACGAGAGAAGGGGCAAAGTTGGCAAATGGGTGCTGAATGGATTGAAGATTTAGTAGACGGTCTGGTTCGAACGCTGATGCGAATGGGACTTATCAACTTGGATTTGATGGACCTTAGGGCGATTGTTGACCAGGAAGGAATGGCCACAATGTTGGTTGGAATTGGTCGCCCTGACGACCCGAGGGGGATCTTGGAATCTGCGCTTAAAGCGCCTTTAGCAGAACTTGATGTCGGAGGAGCGAAAGGATGTTTGATTCAAGTTGAAGGCGGCCTTGGGATGACCATTGGCCAAGTCGATGCAGTAGCAGAGTTGTTCACGTCGGCCCTTGACGACGACGCCCAGGTTATTCTTGGAGCACGAGTGAGTGAAGATCTCATCGATACCATTCGCGTAGTGACCTTGTTGTCTGGAATTAAACCGGCCTAATCATCCATCAACTCGATGATGTCTTCTGAATTCCATGAAACATCGCTCCCGATGTCCTTTGCGTTGTTCTTGGCCCATTCCTCATCAACAGCAATACCGGTTGCATCCTCGGAAGGTTCCCCTTGACCAACTGCGTCCCCTGACCCCGTATCTACGAGCTGGTGTTCTTCGTCATGCCCACCATCAGAGTTCCCACCCAGTGGTGCTTCACGAACAGTACGTAGAATTCCCACCGTGGAGTCATGGTCTGCCAAAACGCTCCGCAGAACCTTTCGTTGCATCCACATGAAGGTAAGTATCACGACAATGTGGCCGCTGATCATAACATAACGAATATCATCCAGCACATTGGTTAGCATGGCGACACTGCCCGCATAAGCATACCCAAAGGCGAGGCCGATGGGGAGTGCATTGTGTTCATCAACCAGACGGAATTTTGATTTGTAAGACCGTGAAGTAAGCCCCCAGATTGCCATGAAAACGGTTGAAACCATCAATATCAATTCCTCGATTAACATGATCGGTCCTCCAGAAGACATTGCAGTATGACGCCAAACAGTCAAGAAATGCCATGTGATTAAGGCTTGAGTCAGCAAGAACCAGCGAGATGAAAAACGATGAAGTGAACGGTGACGAGATGCTAAAGTTCTCAGGTTCCAAGTAAGAAATGTTGAACCAACAAACAATCCCACAAAGCCGAGGAAAAACAGCCCGTTCTCGATGGTATCTTGGACCAATCCATTGCCGTCCCCTTGGAGGAATTCAACACCGCTCAAGATCAGCACTGAAAGGAAGGTGAGGAGCAGAAGATGAACGCCTACCTCGAGATTCATTCCGCCCTGTCTAGGGCCATCATCAGGCAATCGTAGAGCGGCTACAGAAGATAACCAGTGCCCAAAGCTCCTGCCCTGCATTACGGCCCAGAATACGAACAGACTACCCATCACAAACGGAAGTGATTCGAGTATGCTGTCCCCGATACCATCCCCACCCAACACTGCCAGAAGCATCAACAACCAACCCAAGGAAAACGCCAAGGGCAACAAACAGATTCTGAACGAGAAGAAAAAACGCTTAATCCGACCCACATCCAGGGATTCACTTTGTTCCGGAAGGCGAGTCAGTCGGTCAATTCGCTCGTATTTTGACAATAGGCCAAGAATAAGGTAACCTCCGGTCAGTGACAAGAAACCCAACGCACTGAGACCTTCTGCACCCCTTGTTGACATAACGTAGAAGAGGGTTGAAAGGATGAAAATAAGGACGACATGGGGTAGTGTTTTCACATCTAAAAGCACCTTTAGAAGGGCACGTAATGACGGATCATTCCCCTCCAACTCGCTGAGTTTTGTTGAAGCGGCCTCACCTTCTTCCTGCACTGAAGGAGGGGGTACTACTTCGCCTTCGTCCACATAGGATGGTGGAGGTTGACCTTTTTACATACTATGGTGAGATTTTACTCAAAGGTCATGAAGCATGAATGTTTGGAACTGCCATGGCCAAACGGCTGAGCAAGGCGCTACGAGGTAAGCGCCGATGGATTGGCATTTTGGTCAGCAGCCGATATCAAACGAGGTCATCGTTAAACGGACTCATCTCATCAATAACTTCTACATTTGAATCAGAGCGACCAATCAAACTGATGGAGTTCCATCCCAGTGAAAATGATGTTGCCCAGGCGGCATTGGAACACCTAAGGATGACGGTAGGACTAACCGAAGAAGATGTTGGAGTTGCAATTTTACAAGTCCCACTTGAACAAGCAAAAGGATTGCGAGCCCTCATAGGAACCGAAGACGCCATACGCAGGATGGAAATAAAATGCATAACCACCAGTGGTAAAATACGGCTTGTTCGGGAACGCATGGCCCTCCCCAAGCCCGCAAGGAAGCGTTAGGAAGCCGAACCTTCATGGTCGGTCGTTGCTTCGGGAGCATATGGGCGGTGGAGGTGCAGCACCAAAGATGAAGATGAGCGATGCGCTCATCCTCACCGGAGCCACCATATTACTCGGTGGACTCTTCATGGTTGCATGGGTCACCCCAATTGAGCATTCAGAGGAAAGCCCACCCTATGTGAACGGGGCATCAATGTGGGCTGGAGATTCGTTTGAGATTGAGATTACTGTCCAGAATACAACTACGGTGAGGTTGGTGCTCAAGGCCGAAGACGGAACCACCGTCAGCGCTGAAAGCATCACGATTACTGCAGGGGAATCTGATAAGCGAAGCCTTGACATTGACGAGGGTGGATATTATACCTATGAAATCGACACAAAAGGTGTAGAAGCAACGCTTGACCTCGACATCGATCGCAAATACAAAATTGACATGCTACCCTTCCCAATCGGCGGCCTCATCCTCGCATATGGCCTGTATCAACGAGACGACACTTCAGAGGAAGAAGATGTGGATGAAATCCTTGATGCAGAATTAGATGTTTGACCATTCTAATTGATCTGGGTCGTCCACTAAGACAACCGCTCCCGACGCGGTCTTGACACGCAAGGACCCTTGTTCATCTAAGCCCGAAACCTCAACGAAATCACCTCTATAGAAAATGGGCCCTAAAGCATTTGAACCAAAGATTAAGGCCTCATCGAGGGCTCGTAAATCCGGATGAGTCAGAGGGATATTAGGCCTATCAAGAACCTCAAACATTGAAGCCACAACTGCATGAAGTTGAGCGGTAAGACCATCTCCTTTCGCAAGAGGACTAAGTTCGTCAAGCCCTCCAAATTGAGAATTTGACGGGCTTACGATATTCACACCGATTCCTAAAACTGTACGTTGACCAGTCCCCATTGTAGTTCCCTCAAAGAGCACCCCTGCACATTTTTTCCAAGGGGTTGACATTGAAGCCCTAACATAAAGGTCGTTGGGCCATTTGAGACAAATACGCTCCGGACCGTGTGAATGAAACAACTCATACAAATAATATCCAAGATGAACTTGGTCAACGGGTTTGTGAAGGGAAAGAGTTCCGTCATCAATAACCCAAGAGGCTGCCAAAGCACCATCTAGAGACTCCCATTCCCGTCCTCTACGACCTCGCCCCTGACGTTGAACATCAGCAGTACACAGGACTCCGGAGGGAGATGAGTTACCCAATAAAATTGCATTTGTGCTTTCAACCTCGGACTCATGGGTATGCTCCTTCCCCGAATAGGGGTGCCACATTGCAACCAGAACAAGCGATTCACCGTCATCAAATTCTTGTTCGCCCAAGACCCGAGCCGCCATACCCTGCCGCCAAGCGATTGAGCACGCTTGACGGCCGTCAAGTAAGCTTGAAACAACAGCAAGAGCAACCCCTTTCGGTTTGAGGAGCCGTCCACGAGCAAGTCGTTCAACGTATCGGAAAAAGAGGCCCTTATCATCACTGTCAATGAGAGCTGATTCCTCCATTGGCCCCAAGACATCATCGCCAACAGTTGGACGAGGCAAATATGGAAGGTTCCACATCACAACGTCGTAATGGGAATCTCCACCCCACTGATCAGAACCACCATCCAGTTCGGGACCTGGACCGCCTTCGAGGACCGTTAAAGATTGGCCGTATAATGAAGCGTGATGTTGAGTGCAAGCGACGGCAAAAGGATTGATATCGCAGGCAACTACCCTCCATCCCAAAGTAGCAGCATGAATCGATACAGCCCCGCTGCCACAGCCAATCTCAAGACACGAAGTTCCGTTAGGCAGACCCAAGCGATGAAGCGCCTCTGCCAAGAGCGAAGTATCTTCTCTGGGAGGGTAAACTGTAACAGGTAAATCGAACTCATAGATCTGGCGTGTCGGCGAAGTCCAAACGACTTTTTTGGCAGGCCGCTGGAGCCGTTCTATTTCCTCCACGGCGGCCTCGGCGGTAAAGTTCGGACCTGTTTTCACAAGGGTCTCCAAGCCAAGGCCCTTCAAGAGTCTATTCGTACAATGAACCTGTTGTCACCCGAAACGAGGCCGAAACGCAGTTTTTATGACCCCTTGGCCAAAGTAGTGAATTGGCCGGCCAAGAGATAGTTCGTCACACGCTCCCCGAAACGTATAATAACACCTTGAAGGTCGGACGAAAAGCCCAAGTTGCTACTTTGGGCCTGTAGCTCAGTCAGGTAGAGCGTCGGACTTTTAATCCGATGGTCGCGGGTTCGAACCCCGTCAGGCCCGCCTGCTGAATCTACCGGCTTGAGAGCAAGGGTGTTCGCGGGGTGTCAGAATGGTAGTAAAAAGTGCAACTAAAAAACGCTTAATGGAACTGGGAGTTTCTGAGGACTACGCTCACAAACTCGCAACAGACCGAAACATGACGGATATCAAGAACCTGGGTCACGATGAAGTAGCATCGGTCCTCGGTATTTCCAAAGATGCAGAAGAATTCGTCACCACCATGAACATCATCGCAGAACAAGGCTCCCGCCGACGTGCTGCAAAGAAGAGCAAGAAGATCACCATCCGTTCAAAGGCAATTGATGACTTTGACCGACCAGAGATTACGTCCCGCTTCAACGCACTCAATCACATTCTCGTACCACATCAAGAACTCATCGGAGAACCGAACATCTCCGACGAGGACCAACTCGCAATCGAGTTGTCCGAACTCGCCCCGTGGAACATGGTGCAACCCGACGCTGAGACCGGTGAAGATCGTCTCGCCAAGGAATTGCTTCCAAAAATCCTGATCACCGACCCGGTTGTTCAGGTCATCAAAGAACTCGCAGAAGCAGAAGACATGGCCCGGCTTGCGGCTAACCCCGACCACAAGCCATTGGCTGCTGGCTGGATTGCTGACCGAGTGTTGAAAGTCGTCCGCCAATCCCCGTCGGCAGGACGCACAATCGCCTACCGGCTGATTGTAGAGGGGAACTGAGGAGAGGATACCATGCAAGAAATCATTCAATCATTTTTCAGAGAACGCAGTTTGGTCAACCACCAACTCGCATCGTACGACGACTGTATCCCAGCCACAGAAAACTCCCTATCCCGCATGGAGAAAATTATTCGTAACATTCGTGTTGGTACAGACGAAGATTTCGATGATGACGAAGGCGGATACATCAAACTTGACGTCGCAGACCAAGACATCGTCATTCGAATCAAGAATGTCAAACTCGGCAAGCCCATGGTCAAAGAAGCCAATGGAGCACTCAATGATTCCACTCCAATGCAATGCCGACTTCGTAAGCTCACCTACATGTCTCCGGTTTCAATGGATTTCACCATCAAGCGAAACGGCGTCCCATCACCTACTGAAAAGGGCGTTCAAGTTGGTTCCATGCCGATCATGGTTCGTTCTGAACGATGTAACCTCCACCCCAAGCACATCGCTGGAGACCGTGTCCTCGCACCAACTACCTCAGACGAAGACAAGGCAAACTGGCATGACCTCCTCCGCAAGAAGGGCGAAGACCCTCTGGACCCTGGAGGCTACTTCATTATCAACGGAACCGAGCGTGTCCTCATCTCAATGGAAGACCTTGCACCCAACCGTGTTACTGTTGAAATCAACAAGCGATACGCAAAGCAGACAGAAGTTGCTAAGATTTTCTCGCAAAAAGACGGTATGCGCAAGCCGCTTACTGTTGAAAAGCGCCGTGATGGTATGCTCATGGTCAAGATCAGCACCGCAGGAACAACTGCAATTCCAGTTGTCCTCCTCATGCGTGCCCTTGGCGTTGAAAACGACCAACAAATCTTCCAAGCAATTGCAGGAAACACCGATTCGTTCAAGTTTATCGTCGCAAACATCAACGAAGTCAAAGACAACGAAGAATACGGAGTCGAAACCAAGGAAGAAAGCCACGAATGGCTGCAAAAGAAATTCGCTGCCGGACAACAAAAAGAATACCGTGAAGCACGAGTCAACCAACTTCTCGACCGTGAACTTCTCCCTCACTTGGGAGACAACCAAGAAGACCGTGACAAGAAGGCCATTTACCTTGGCCGAATTGTCCGTCAAGTTTTGGAAATGGCCATTGAAGGACGAGACCCTAACGATAAGGACCACTACGCCAACAAGCGTGTCCGCCTTGCTGGAGACCTTATTGAAGACCTCTTCCGAGTTTCCGCAGGACAACTTTCCCGTGACCTCAAGTACCAACTTGAGCGACATCACAACCGTAAGCGTGAACTCAAGATTACATCGTGTTTGCGACCTGACGTGTTGACCTCGAAAATCATGCACGCCCTCGCAACAGGTAACTGGGTCGGCGGACGCTCTGGTGTTAGCCAACTTCTGGACCGAACCACCTATCTTGCCGCACTTTCACACATGCGCCGTGTCACATCTCCTCTTGTACGAAGTCAGCCTCACTTTGAAGCTCGTGACCTCCACCCCACACAATGGGGGCGCCTGTGCCCTAACGAGACCCCTGAAGGTCAAAACTGTGGACTGGTGAAGAACGCTGCTCAAATGATCGATATTTCAGAGAACATTGACGAAGTTGAAATCCGAGAGCGCCTTGACGAGTTAGAAGTTTACCAGCCAGACGACTGGACTGACGGTGACCGAATTCACGTTAACGGTGATATTTACGGAATCCACAAGAAAGGACAGAAATTGGTCATGCACTTCAAATCTGCTCGACGCCGTGGTGTTATTCCATCTGAAGTATCCATCCGACACGACAAGGAAAACAAGGACATCTTCATCAACACTGACAAGGGACGTATTTTGCGACCTGTCCTCATCCTTTACGACGGTGCTCCTCGTTTAACCCTTGACCACTTGTCAAAGTTGACCAGCGGCGAAATGAATTTCCGCTCTTTGGTCATTGAAGGAATCGTTGAGTGGATTGATGCTGAGGAAGAAGAAGACCTCTACATCGCACCACGCCCGTTCGTTCTTCCAGAGACCGTCCCAGAAGGCGACTCCGCTGGACTTGCTGGCCGCACGGTCAAGAACGAGGACATCGAATGGATGAACCTTGGAGAACCAGGCGCACGCACTGCTCACCTACGAGCTAACGTCCGCATGCCTAACGGTGACTGGAACACCACTGAGTTCGAAATTCCGCTCATGTACACTGAAGAACACACGCACTGTGAAATCGACCCACAACTGGTGCTCGGTGTTTGCGCATCACTCATCCCTTACCCAGAACACAACTCAACACCTCGTGTTACTGGTGGAACTGCAATGGTCAAGCAATCTCTTGGACTACCCAGTGCTAACTACCGAATGCGCCCAGACACCCGTGCCCACATCTTGCACTACCCACAACGCTCCATCACGAAGACCCGAGCAATGTCAACCACGAACTTTGATGACCGCCCAGGTGGACAAAACTTCATCGTAGCTATCATGTCCCTTCACGGGTACAACATGCAAGACGCAGTCATCATGAACAAGGGTTCAATCGACCGGGCTCTCGGACGATCAACCTTCAACCGTACCTACAATGCAGAACGACGTAGATTCCCTGGTGGACAGGTCGAAGAAATTGAGAAGCCTGGTTCCTCAAAGCAGGAAATCAAGGGACTCAAGACTCCTGAAGCCTACATGCACTTGGAAAACGACGGGCTCCCCGTTCCTGAAACTGAACTCATCGGCGGCAACGTGTTGGTCGGAAAGACCAGCCCACCTCGTTTCCTTGAGGAAACATCCGGTGGCGCTTTCTTGATGGCTCAAGAACGACGTGAATCATCCATGCTCGTTCGCCACGGCGAAAAGGGATGGGTCGACAACGTCTATGTTACTGAATCTCTGGACTCCGGCCGCTTGGTCCGTGTCATGGTTCGAAGCCACAAGATTCCTGAAGTTGGTGACAAATTCGCATCCCGTCACGGTCAAAAAGGTGTCATTGGACGCTTGGTTGAACCAGAAGATATGCCGTTCACGGCAGACGGTGTCGTACCGGACCTCATCATCAACCCTCACGCAATTCCTTCGAGAATGACCGTGGCCCACGTTCTAGAAATGATCGGTGGTAAGGTTGGTGCTATGGAAGGCCGCCGTGTTGACGGTACTGCTTTCCGTGGAGAAAAGGAATCCAGCCTTCGTGATGGTTTGGTCCGAAATGGACTTGCCCACACAGGCCGTGAAACCATGATCAACGGTGAAACCGGTGAATCATACCCTGCCGAAATCTTCGTTGGATGTATTTTCTACCAACGATTGCACCACTTGGTTTCCTCTAAGATACACGCTCGCTCTCGTGGACGTGTTCAAATCTTGACCCGTCAGCCAACCGAAGGACGTGCCCGACAAGGTGGTCTGCGATTTGGTGAGATGGAACGTGACTGTCTGATTGCACACGGAGCTTCAATGGTCATCAAAGACCGTTTGCTCGATGAATCAGATGGTATTGACATGTATGTCTGCGCTCAATCCGGTCACATTGCCTGGTATGACCCGAAGCGTGGAACTTATGTCAGCCCCATCCACGGAGATGGAGCAGAAGTCTACAAAGTGCAGACTTCATATGCATTCAAGCTACTTCTAGACGAAATGAAGAGTTTAGGAGTGGCCATGCGCCTTGAACTGGAGGACCGAAGATGAGCCGAAAAACGACAATGATTCCCAAGCGGATTGCCCAAATCCGATTTGGACTGATGGACCCTATTGAAATCAAGAAGATGTCTGCTGTTGAAGTTAAGACTGCTGACACCTACAAGGACGACGGACACGCCTACAAGCAAGGCCTGATGGACCCTCACATGGGTGTTATCGAACCCGGACTCATTTGCCCGACTGATGGATGCAAGTACGACGAATCTCCTGGTCACTTTGGACACATTCAATTGGAACTTCCTGTGATTCACATCGGTTTCGTCAACCTCATCAAAACTGCGCTCAAAGCCACCTGCAACACCTGCAGTAAAATCCTCCTTCACACCGAAGAAGGAACAAGCCCGTCCAACCCAGAACAATCTGAACAGGATTACTACCGAAACCGTATCCGTGACGTCATGACGAAGCACGGTGTGGGTTCAACCGAATTCTCTAAGATGATCAAGGAAGTTGAGAAGGTCACCTCAGGCACCAAGCGCAAGGTGTGCATGCACTGTGGCGCAGCCCAAGGAAAAATCATTCTGGACAAGCCAACAACCTTCAAGGAAAAGAACGAGGCAACCGAGCGAAAACTCAACGCCCGTGACGTCCGCGAGTGGTTGAGCAGCATTCCAGCTGAGCATCTCATCTTTATCGGAATGGACAAGCAAAACCGACCCGAGTGGATTGTTCTCAAGGTCCTACCTGTCCCACCAATTACCGTTCGACCCTCCATCACATTGGACAGTGGGGACCGCTCTGAAGACGACCTCACTCACAAACTTGTTGACGTTCTCCGTATCAACCAGCGTCTGCGTGAAAACCGTGACTCCGGTGCACCTCAACTGATCGTTGAAGACCTGTGGGAACTTTTGCAGTACCACATCACCACCTACTTTGACAACCAGACATCGGGCATCCCACCTGCACGTCACCGATCAGGTCGTACTCTCAAGACATTGACACAACGCCTCAAGGGTAAGGAAGGCCGTTTCCGAAGCAACCTTTCCGGAAAGCGTGTTAACTTCTGTGCACGTTCCGTGATTTCACCTGACCCATACCTCAGCGTAAATGAAGTCGGAGTACCTACCAAGATTGCAAAGGAACTTACTGTCCCAATCCGAGCTACCGCTCGTAACCGAGAACAAATGCGCCAGATGATTCTTCGTGGTCCTGACGTTCACCCTGGTGTGAACTACATTATCCGCGGAGACAACCGACGTGTCAAGATCAACGCACGAAGCCGTCTACTTAACGCTGGTTTCCGATGCCACAACCCTGAATGCAATGAAGATACCACGCAGCGAGCTGACCTCCACCAAGTCATGCCTGCTCCAAACTTCCTACCTGGAATGGTTATTCAAAAGCAAATCTCGCTCAGTGGAATGGACCAAAGCATAGAAGATGTGACGTACGCCGTAAACGACGCTGCAACACTGTTGAACTTGCAAGGAATTGATGAAAGTGGAAAACCACTTCCAGAAGACGACCCACGTGCAATCCTACATTATCGCTGGATGCACGAACTTGCCCAAGCTGACAAAGCAGACCCAGAACCCTTCCCAGCACATCTGGAAGTAACCTGCCCTCACTGCCTAAGCCCAGTTGATGAATTCTACGGCGAGCGAACCGCTGTTGAAGACCGTCTTGCAACCGTTGACCGCTATGGTAACCCTAAGCCCGGTCTCCAAGTTGAACGCCACTTGATCGACGGAGACGTTGTCATCTTCAACCGACAACCTTCACTCCACCGAATGTCAATGATGGTTCACGAAGTTCGAGTCATGAAGGGTCATACCTTCCGATTCAACCTCGCTGTATGTACTCCGTACAACGCTGATTTTGACGGTGACGAGATGAACCTTCACGTCATCCAATCTGAGGAAGCACGTGCAGAGGCTAAGATTTTGATGCGTGTCCAAGAACACATCCTCACACCTCGCTACGGTGGGGCTGTTATCGGTGGAATTCACGACCACATTTCCGGAGCATACCTCCTTTCCCGACCTGGAACGCTCATTAAGCAATCCAACGGATTGGAAATGCTTGGAAACATCGGATTCACTGGAACACTACCTGAAATCGTCAAAGACGCTAACGGTGCTGATTGCTTCCGGGGACAAGATTTGATTTCCCTCATCATCCCAGACAACATCCACCTGCGGTTCCGCAGTCGTTCTAACGACTGGGTTATCGTCAAAGACGGTGATGTAGAAGGAACCCTAGACAAGCGAGCAATCGGTGCTGAAGACGGCCGTCTTCTGGACGCTATCGTTCAAACCAACGGTCCTGAACTCGGTGCTCGGTTCCTTGATGAGTTCACTCGCATGTCCATCGCTGCCTGTACTTCCCTCGGATTTACAACCGGTATCGACGACGAAGACCTCCCCGAAGAAACCATTCAAGCAATTAACGCTGCAAATGCAAAAGCAAGCGACGAAGTCAATGCTGAATTGGAGAAATTCGGAGCAAACGGTAAGAATTACGAAGCCCGCCCAGGACGAACTCCCCGAGAAACCATGGAAGAAAACATCATGCAAATGCTCGACAAGGGTAAGGAAGAAGCAGGTGAATTTGCTAGGGACGAATTGAACAAGTCCGGTTCTACCAACGCCGCAGTCAACATGGCGATTTCCGGTGCTCGTGGTTCCATGGACAACCTCACCATGATGGCCGCATCCATCGGACAAGCAAAGGTTCGTGGAAAGCGCTTGGAACGTGGATACGATGACCGTGTTCTACCTCACTTCAAGCGTGGTGGCCGTGGCGCACCAGACCGTGGTTTCATCGCATCCTCGTTCAAGCGTGGACTGAAGCCAACAGAGTTCTTTATGCTCTCTGTATCTGGTCGTGAGTCCCTGGTCGATACTGCTGTCCGTACTGCAAAGTCTGGATACATGCAACGCCGACTGATCAACGCAATGGACGATTTGAAGGTTTTCGACGACGAAATGCTTTCTGTCCGAAACACCGCTAATCGTATCATCCAGTTCAGCTACGGTGAAGATGGGATTGACCCATCCCGTGGTGTGCACGGGTCTCCATTCAACATCGACGTTATCGTTGATGCTGCTCTTGGAACATCCGGTGGACTTGAAATTGACCGTGACTCCTACGAGCGAGAGATTGTGGAAGAAGACCTCGGCGCATGGGAAGATGAAGCTGAAGAAAGCGATGGAGGTGAGAACTGATGGTCGTAAAGAGTGCAACCAAGAAGAAACTCATGGATTTGGGTATTGCAGAGAACTTTGCACACATGCTTGCTGACGACCGAAAGTGGGACGATGTCAAAGTCATGACCCAAAACGACGTTGCCAAGTTCTGCGAAACAGATTCAGATACCGCAGGAACAATTCATGCAACCATTGTAGCCGCAACCCAAAAGGGTCGCGATGCAAGCAGCGAAGCCACTGGACCAGTCACGAGCGTTCGTCTACGAAAGACAACACGCCGTGCCCGAACCAAGACCGTTGTAGCCATTGAAGCCTACGATATTGACCGCAAGATGAAGTCTATTGAAGATGAGTTAGCTGACGACCCTGTGTTCAAGTCGCTCATGGCTGCAGCCGAAGCATCGGGCTCAAGCCGGTTCACAAACCGTATCTTCAACGACCTAACCGTCGCCTGTCACAGCCGTGGGAAGAAGAAGTTGACCAAGGCTCAGGCAAAGAAAGTCATTGACGAATCCATCGTTGCGTTGGACCGAGCAAGTATCGATCCTTACGAAGCAGCAGGAATTATCACCGCACAATCCATCGGAGAACCTGGAACTCAGATGACCATGCGTACGTTCCACTATGCTGGTGTTGCAACGGTTAACGTGACCCAAGGTCTACCTCGTATCATTGAGATTGTGGATGCCCGAAAGGTTCCACAAACACCTACAATGACCATTCGAATGACCGCTGAGCAGGAACAAAACGAAGGTGCTGCAAAGAAACTCGCTGCGGCAATTGAAGTGACAACAACCGTGAACATTGCATCGTTGGAAACTGACGTCGCTCAACGACGCTTGGTTCTCAAACTCAACAAGGGTAACCTCAAACAAAAAGGAATGACTCCCCTTGAAGTGAAAGACAAACTTGAGCGTGCTACACGACTCTTTGTTCAAACTGACAAGCCAAAGAACCCCTCAACTTTGACCTTGATTCCTGGTGTTCACAGCGAAGATGACCTTGCTGACCTCGCAGAGAATCCACCATCCTACACCATGTTGTTGCAACTTGAGGAGAAAATCCGAGACATGCGACTTAAGGGAATTCCTGGTATTGAGCGAGCTAACGTGCAATTGGATGACAAGACTGGCGAGTACTACCTCTCCACGATTGGAAGCAATCTAACCCGTGTGAGTGAACTAGAGAACATTGACCGTTCCCGCACATACACCAATAACATCATTGAAATTTACGAATACCTTGGTATTGAAGCGGCTCGACAAGCAATTGTTGATGAACTTCAACTGACCCTTGACGGTGCTCGATTGGAAGTTGACGTCCGCCACCTGTTGATGGTCGCTGACGTGATGACCTCTGAAGGTGAAGTCCGAGCAATCGGTCGTCACGGTGTATCGGGTACCAAACACAGTATCCTTGCTCGTGCTGCTTTCGAAGTCACGGTGAACCACCTGTTGAAGGCCGGTATCATCGGAGAGAAAGATTACCTCACCGGTGTTGCAGAAAACATCATCGTCGGGCAACCGATTTCACTGGGTACCGGAAGCGTAGCATTGTACTACATCCCTGAGGAGTAATTTTCCCAACCATGAGAAACACATGTGGAGAATGGAGGAATAAAAATGGATCTAAGCCGACAATTGAAAAATGCAATCGCAACAGGAAATCTGTTGTTTGGACAACGCCAAGCTAACGATGCTTGTGCTAAAGGAGAGGCAAAGTTGGTGCTCGTTGCTGCTAACTGCCCGGAAGAATACACAGACGCTTTGCGTGCAACTCACCCTGAAGTGACCATGTACCGCTCAGCAATGGTGAACCGTGAACTCGGCATCGCCTGTGGTAAACCGTTCTCTGTGTCCACCATCACCGTCCTCGACGCTGGTGACAGTGATTTGCTTGCTCTTGACTCCAACATGGAGTGAACTTGTACCGTCAAGGAATCAAAGGCTTGATGGCCTTTGAGCCCTGCCCATGAGGTATGGAGCGCACTCGCAGCCATAGCCTACCCCTGTTCCTCATAGTATTGTTCGTAGTGAGTTTACTCAGCCCTCTCGCGGCACATCAACAAACGACTCCTGTTGAATTGGATTCAGTTCAGGCCATCAATGAAGCCTCGGCCCGTGCAACATCTCCTGAAATTTTCCTTTCGGCAGGAGGGGCCGCAACTGGTGATGAATTTGATACTATGATTGCGCCTGGCCTCGATGGATACTATGTTGGAGGAGATTTTAACCGCTCAATGACGTTTGGCAACCACCAACTTCAACCGACTTCACCTTATTCAAATGGAAACGAATTTTACATTGCGGGGATTGACTCCACTGGTTCGTGGACCTTCTTGGCGGGGGCCGACCACAGCATGGGAGGGGTTTCATTCCTAACTGATATTACTACGGTCAACGGCATGGCTGTAATTACAGGATATATGTTCGGTCAAGTTAACTTCGGCCAGACCATCTTGAACACGCAAGTTCTCGATGGTTTCGTCGCTGTCGCAGACCCTACGGGCAATTGGATGTGGGCTACTGCCTTCCAAACGCTCCCGAATACAACCACGGACGCAAGTATTCCTCAAGCAATATCTGTAGATAATGTTGGTGACATCGTGGTGGCAGGGTATTTTTCTGGTGAAACTGATTTCGGTGGAACTGCAATTAACGTTTCAAACCCTGAAGTGTTCATTGCAAAACTTGACGGAGCAAATGGAGCACTCAAATGGGTCACGAGCGGAGGAGGCATTGGACAACAAGTTGTTACCGATGTTGTAACCGACCTTAATGGAGACTATCACATCTCTTGCCTCACACAAAATAACGTACTTTTCGGAACAACGAGTTATTCTACTGTCGGAACACAAGATTCCTTCATTATCAAAATGACCAGTGCAGGCTCTGTTACTGGAATAAGCGGCTATGGAATACCATCCCAAATCGTATCGGTGGAGTACATGAGCATAGATTCAACTGGCGCCTTGTATTTGGGTGGAATCTTTGAGGGAACCCTTGCTCAAAGTGGTTGGTCGATCACTGCAAATAAGGGTGGCTCTGACGTCTTTTTCATCAAGAAGGGAAGCGGCTCCTCGAACAGCAATTGGGCAGTGATTGGTGGAACAAACGGAAACGACGTACTGGAAGGAATGGAGATGACGTCAAAAGACGAACTCATCTTTACGGGCTATGCTCAAGGAACCTTCACTGCTGGAAATAAGGCAATCACACCAGACGGGAATTATGACGCTCTCGTTGGTGGCGTTTCCAAAACAGGTTCCTGGACATGGTTAGATGTCACGGATAGCCCGGATTTCGAGACCGGTAGAGGTATTGCCATCAACGGTTCTGATGTCGTTGCAGTTGTTGGGGCATTTGGGGGTCAAAGTTCATCTCCAAGTATCACCAAAGGTGGAACGACCGTCACGAGTACTGGTGGTTGGGATGTCTATGTTTGGGCATTTGATTCATCAATGAAACAAGATTCGGACAGTGATGGAGTTCCTGATTTCGAGGACAATTGTCCCTCGGTCGCAAACCCTGGCCAAGGCAACACTGACTTTGACGAGAAAGGAGACGAGTGTGACCCTGATGACGACAACGATGGCCTGACTGACAACTCACCTGATCTTTGTGCGCGTGGTGGCCAGTACAATTGGACCTCAACTCAAGACTTTAATGACCCTGCGAACTCAACCGATTGGGATAGAGATGGATGCAGAGACGGTATAGAAGACGATGATATCGACAATGACGGTGTTAACGATGATGTTGATTTATGCCCTCGCACGTCATACAATCCTCCCCGGCCCACTTGGGTCTCTGAGGCCTCAACGGACATTGATGGTGACGGATGTAGAGATGTTGACGAAGACAACGACGACGATGGGGATGGTTTTAGCGATGGAAGCGATGATTGTTCAAGCATAGCAGGAACATCAACACTTGGAGAAGTTGGATGCCTTGACACCGATGGTGACGGATGGGCTGATTCACGAGATGATTGTCCTAATCAATTTGGAAACTCTTCAGAGAATGGAAAGATTGCCTGTCTTGATACCGATGGAGATGGGTGGGCAGATGTTGACGATGCCTTCGTCAATGAGCCAACACAATGGGCAGATAGCGACTTGGATACTTATGGAGACTCAGCCGCTGGAATTAATCCAGATGCTTGTCCAAATTCTGCAGGAACATCAACAATGGACCGTATCGGTTGTATCGATTCGGACGGCGATGGATATTCCAACCCAGATGCATTGTGGGGTGTTGAAGATGGAGCAGATGCATTTGTAGATGACAACACACAATGGTCCGATTTTGACGCTGACGGATTTGGAGACAATTACGCCAATCAAAGCTGGGATGACAGAAATCCAGATTGGCCAGGCACCTACGTTGCTAACGCCTACAATCAAGATGCATGTCCAACACGAGAAGGAACCTCATGGATGGACGATACTGCAGGATGCCCTGACGCAGATGGAGATGGATGGTACAACCTCCATGACGCATTCCCGGTTGACAATACTCAATGGAGTGATGAAGATGGGGACGGATACGGTGATAACCAATCTGGAACAACACCAGATGCTTGTATTCAACGACCTGGTGGTTCATTCACAGACCGTTTTGGATGCAGCGACTACGATGAAGATGGAGTCTCGGACCCCGACCCTTCGGCTAATTACTTCGTTTCTGATGGTGCTGACGCATTTTTCGATGAACCCACTCAATGGGCAGATAGTGATATTGACGGATACGGCGACAATCCTCTCGGCTTCCAACCCGACGCTTGCCCAGAACTTCGCGATTCATCCACGGTAGATCGCTTCGGATGTGCAGACAGTGACGGAGACGGTATTTCTGACCCCGACACAGTGTGGACCACAGATAATGGAGCTGATGCTTGTCCGTTAGTATATGGGAATTCAAGTGCTGACCGAATCGGCTGCCTCGACCAAGATGGTGACAATTATTCCGACCCGACCGCTGATTGGAGTCTCGCTGACGGAGCCGATGCTTATCCTAAAGACCCTACTCGGTGGATCAAGGAAGCAGATGAGGACACCCAAGGCGCTAGTTCCATGACGACCTATCTCGTCGGAGGAGTTGGTTTCCTCATACTGGCAGGAATTGGCGTATTGCTATTCGTTCGCAGTAAGGGCGAAGATGAAACAAAGGCGTGGGCAAATGCTACTGCTGGGCAAGTTGCAATGCCAAATTTCCAGGCTCAGCCTGCTGCACAGGTTGCAATGCCAAATTTCCACGCTCAGCCTGCTGCACAAGTTGCTATGCCAAATTTCCAGGCTCAACCCGTTGCTCAAATCCCACCTCAACCGATGGCAATGCCCGACCCCGCTCGTGATTACTACAACGGGTTACTCGCCCAAGGTTATCCACATGCTGAAGCGCTTTCTTACACACAGCAATACTTCCAAGAGTTTCGTGGATGAAACGGAGCGGAACACTGGTGCATGACATGAGTCAAGAATCCGGAACAAACTCTTGGATGGCTCAAGCAACCGAGAACCCCATCCTAAGGGGCTTTCTCATTTTTGCAGCATTCCGAGCAGTCTACGGAATGGGGATATTGGTTGTGACCTACTTCCTTGCGACCAGCGGAGAAGCACCATGGTGGACTTCAATCATCTTCCTCGGATTCTCTATGGTGTTTTCGAGGGTACTCTTCCGAGCATTGAAGCGACGTTGGCCAAATGTGTTCCATAAGGAACCAAGAACGAACCTAGAAGGCAACGAATGAATCAAATGACACCTTGAGCAATCATTGCCTCGGCTACCTTCAAGAAACCTGCAACGTTTGCTCCAAAGACGTAATCTCCTTCCCGGCCGTATTCCTTGGCCGTTTCTGAGGCATTCTTGTGGATGTTGATCATGATGTTCTCAAGACGTTCATCCACTTCTTCGCGACTCCACCCCAAACGGAGGGAGTTTTGTGACATTTCAAGTCCAGAGGTTGCAACACCGCCGGCGTTACTTGCCTTACCGGGTGCAAAAAGGATTCCAGATTGATGGAAGACTTCGACAGCTTCGGGGGTGCATGGCATGTTTGCACCTTCGCCAACTGCGATGACCTTGTTTGCGACAAGCATCTTTGCTTCTTCTCCGTTGATTTCGTTTTGAGTTGCACACGGTAGAGCAACGTCAACATTAATTCCCCAAAGGCCGTTAAGCGAAGGTTCAGGCCCGCTTGCGGTGAAGGTGGCTGAAGGGAATTGCTTTGCGTATTCAGAGATACGCCCGCGACGGTTGTTCTTCAAATCCATAATCCAAGCCAACTTCTCTCGGTCAATACCATCAGCGTCGTGAATGAATCCTGAGGAGTCAGACATTGTGACTGGCTTTCCACCCAAGTCGAGGACTTTTTCGCATGCAAATTGAGCGACATTTCCCGAGCCTGAGATTGACACGGATGCGCCTTCAAAGGATTTGCCTTTTGTAGCGAGCATTTCTCGGGCAAAGTAAACTAAACCGTATCCCGTAGCTTCCGGACGAATGAGTGAACCGCCGTAGGAAATGCCTTTTCCAGTCAAAACTCCACCTTGGAATTCGTTTTGTAAGCGCTTGTACATTCCAAACATGTAACCGATTTCACGGCCGCCAACGCCAATATCACCGGCAGGGACATCGCAATCTTGGCCGATATGGCGCCATAGTTCCATCATGAAGGACTGACAAAATCGCATTACTTCCCCGTCAGACTTGCCCTTAGGATTGAAGTCAGCGCCACCCTTTCCGCCACCCATTGGGAGTCCGGTAAGGGAGTTCTTGAAAATCTGCTCAAAGGCAAGGAACTTCAGGATTGAAGCATTGACACTTGGGTGGAAACGCAATCCGCCCTTGTAGGGGCCAATTGCTCCGTTGAATTGAATACGAAAACCTCGGTTAACTTGTGTTTCTCCAGCATCATCGACCCAAGGAACTCGGAAGTGGATCAAGCGTTCTGGCTCTACAACTCGCTCAACAACGGACACATATTCCGGATGTGCTTCAAGTACGGGCTCAAGAGATTCAAGAACTTCCTTCACCGCTTGGTGAAACTCTGGTTGGTCGGGGTCACGGGCTACAACTTTTTCGTAAATGGCATCACTAGGGCTCATCTTCATTCCTTCTAACACATATGTGTTGGGCCGCCCTTGCATAGACCCTTTCTAATGGTTGTCCCTTGTCCACCTCAACAAACCCCAAACTGAGAGGCTGTTAGGCTCAACGGTAAGGGCAAACTGTGATGAAGCGTTCAAGACGTTCAATACGCCTTCGTCCTTGGGCATCAATCTCACTCATGGCACGAATCGCTTCCTCAATAAGTGCGTGCTGATCCTCCTGAACCCCAATCGTTTGGCGCAAATGGTCAAGCATGGCCCATTCATCTTCAGAAATGACATCGTCGTCCAAGGCTGCAATAAGAGCAGACTGGTAGGTTGTGACGTCACCCATATGGTGACCCCCAAAGGAATCATCATCTTCGAATGGTGAGGCGACTTCACCCAATACAACAGAACGGCATTCCGCAGTATCTGCGGGTGCCACTCCCAAGCTCCGCGAAAGAACATGGAGGATTTGTGCTTCATCATCCGTAACGATTGCGTCGTCGTAAGCAACCTTTAGAATTTCCAGATACAGGTAGAGACCACGGCTTGGGACGAGAGGCATGTTAGGTGTTTGGACCTCTTCTCTTTCAAACTTCGGTCGTTTTTCAATGAGCCCAATGCGGCACTGAATTCGTTTGTAATACACATTATTACATTTTGTCATTATATGACTACATTTATATGCATGGAACAAGTGTCAACAGATAACGGAGGAACCAAGATGAGCCAACCAACCACCGCAGTATCACTCAGAATCACTGAGGAAGATCTTGCTTTGCTTGATGCCCAGGTAGGCCTCAAGGGTTCCCGAAACCGTTCCGATGTTGTCCGAATGGCCATCCAAGAATACCTTCACAACCGTCCGCTTCTGCAGGACATGGAGTCCGTGCGAATCCCACTGGGGCGGCATGACCAACAACAACTTGGAAAACTCTACGAATTGCTGGGAGTTACTCCTGAAATCGCAGCCCAAGAAGGGATTAAACTCTACATCGCCAAAGCAACAGCTTCTTTGGCGCCAATCAACAACACACTCGATGCAGTCCTGGAGGCGTCCAGAGCAGCAACGATACGACGCAGTGAATACCAAGAATAATGGTGAGAGAGCGGAGGGGATGGGATGATTTGGCAAAACTCAGGATACAACCTAAGTGGAGCCACCCCTATGGCCAAGCAAGTTCGGTCAAACTTGCATGGTTTTGCCTCACTGTGTCAGCGTGCCCGTCATGCACGTCTTGGCCCTGGTTACCCCAACCAAAACCCCACAACCCCCCCCTTGGATGACGGCCAGGGGGACTCTGATTCCACTCCAGCTTGCTGAGTTGGTGGTTCCCGTGCCCAGCCCCCACATATCTGGGCACATCGATTTGAAACCAGCGTAAGCCATCTCCCGCAATCCCAATCCTTTAGGAGGGTCGTCGGCGCATGAGCGATATGAACGACAAGAATGCGGTGATTCAACCACCACAATTCCCGTTCCTTGCCCACTCGCAACCACGACCTGGGCAACTTGAAATGATTCAAGACTCAATCAAAGCTCTCGAACTTGGTGGCTACCATCTTGCGGCAGCTCCAACTGGAATTGGTAAAACCGCAGCATCCCTGGCTGCTGCTCTTCAAGTTGCGAGCCAACAACCTCAGCGGAAAACAATTTTCTTCCTCACGTCACGCCAAACCCAGCATCGTATCGTTGTTGACACCGTTCGTAAAATCAACCAACAGCGAGAAGGCATGGCCCCGATTCGACTTGTAGACATGGTCGGTCAAGCCGGCATGTGCGTTCAAGAATTCGCCAAAGAATCATCCGTTGTGTTTTCTCTCATGTGCAGCCAAGCACGCAAATCAAGGTCCTGCCGACCATGGATTACAAGTGCGCCTGGGCTCAAGGAACGAATTCTTGAATCACCACTTCACGTTGATGAACTCGTATCGCTTACTCGAACCCACACCGTCAACGGAGAAGTTACCCAAGCATGCCCTTGGAAAGTTGCCCGTGAAGCCGTGAATGGTGCTGATGTCTTCGTCGGAGATTACAACCACCTCTTTGATGAAGGCGTTCGTGACTCTAGCCTGAAGGCCATGGACCTGTCCCTTGAGGACATCATTATTGTTGTTGATGAAGCGCACAACTTGCCCGACCGCATCCGACTTACGCTTGAAAAGCGACTTACTCAGACGATGATTCGGAACACGTTTGCTGAATTGGAAGAGTATGTTGGTACGCTTCAACGATCCATGAACATGCCCGGAGGAGAGATGTTGGCAGCAACCCACGACTTAGCATACTGGGCCTTTGAGGTCATTCGCACTTCAAGAAAGAGGTTTGCAGACTTTTTCAGCCGTCTTCGTTCATCCCTTACAGGAGATAAAGAAGAATGTGAAGTTCAAGTTGACACGCTTCTCCAAGTGTTCCATCGTGCCTGTGATGAAGTTGACGGGATTGTTGGACAAAAGAATTTGAACTCACCTCCTGTTCAACAAAACAAGCACGGCGTAGACCCAGCCGTCCGAATCCATCAACTACGAGACATTCTTTCCGCAGTTGATGTGGACATGGATGCAGGAGACGATGGGAATCCAATGGAGCCGAATGCTCATCGAGTTGCTCAGATTCTTGATTGTCTCATTCGCTTTGGCTCCACAACTGCAATGACGATGGTGTACGATACCAAAGGAAAGGATGGCCGAATCACAACGCATCTGCTTGACCCAGGGCTTGTTTCAAAACCCGTAATTACCGGCTCTGCTGGGGCCGTATTGATGTCAGGAACACTGTATCCACCCACAATGTATGCCAACATCCTGGCACTACCAGCATCCAAAACAACTGCTGTGGCATACCCATCTCCTTTCGCCGCCATGCGTCGCCCTGTACTCGTCGCCTCTGACGTGACGACAAAATACACTGAACGAACGCCACAAAATACAGATTTGATGCGACAGCACATTCAATCACTTATTGATACGACACCTGGAAACGTAGCCGTATTTGCCCCGTCATATGCACTGCTCAATTCCATTGTTGCTGAGGCCCATTTCTCGGGGGTTCGAATGATGGTTGAAGACCGGAATTGGACCAAGCAAGATTTGGACCAAGTGGTAGAAACTCTCCTTGAAGAGAAGAAATCCGGCCGGCGTATTCTGTTGGCAGGAGTCTTCAATGCGCGCCTTTCCGAAGGTGTTGACTATCACAGTGGCGCATTGGATGCTGTTGCTTGCATTGGCATTCCAAATTCACCACCTTCTGTACTTTCTTCAGCGCTAAAGGCCCATGCGGAAGAGCGTTTTGGAAGGAATCTTGCATGGAGGTATACTGTATCTCAGCCAGCCATCAATTCAATCCTGCAAGCGATGGGGCGTCCAATTCGTTCTATTGGAGATCGAGCCCTCATCGTGCTTTTGGACCGAAGAGTTACGGAACGAACCTACGCCTCATGTTTCCCTGAAGATCTCAGAATGAACGAATCGAGTAGCCCGGAATCAACCGGACATTTTGCACGTAGATTTTTCTCAAAAATACATCCGGATTCCACCTTGGAATGAAAGAAGCTCCGACCGAAGGTTCATGTGGGCTCGTCGTATCCAAACCTCATGGACGAATGGTCACCTCTCGCAATTGAGCAATCACCAAGTACGACGAATCATCACTCGGATGGACCAAGTTTGGACGGTTTCTCACCGGATGCATCCATGCTCCAAGCCCAATTTGAAACGGAGTCAACACATCTGAGTGAGGTTCGCCAACTTCACACAGAAGTATTGGTAACTGCAGGTATGCTCCCTGAAACATCACTCGCTGAAGCAGAACCAGAACGTGCCCTTTCTTGGGTTGTTGAATCCATTAATGGAAGAATGAACCCTGACGGGCTCACCATTCCAATGCTTGGGACCACCTATGACAACCTCCACCTACGATTCAAAACCATCAATGACCAAACTGTGGTTCAACTTCAGGTCGATGACGGAGACCTGCCCCCGTTGGTCAAGGAGATTCCACTGCCTAAGGAAGCTTCATCCAACCTTACTGCTGAATTCAGCAGCGGTCGCCTTCATCTTCGCTGGTAAGAACCATCAGCGCTGCGGGAACTTCTGAATCTGTTCGATTTCAGTTCCCATTCGTGTCAATGATTGGACTGCAACCTCTTGATGCTGGCTTCCCATTTCTTCACGACTGTACCGAGCCATTTCGAACGTATTGTCCAGTGCAGTAAGGGCATCATCAGAGACTCCATGCAAAGCCTGACGGATGGCAAATTCAAACTCACGAACGGTTTCGAAATCTCTTCGCAGGAATCCACGTTGTTGGAGGAGACCACAGAGGTCTTGGTAACAGGTAAAGATGGATTCACGAACCGCATCACCCGCTGCAAGTAATTCAGCAGTGTATGCAAAGACCTCGGCAGCGTCCTTCAACAGATCATCAGAAGCAACCTTGCGCCGGTACAGAACTACGCCTCCAGCGATGAGGGCTCCAAGAAGTAGAACCAAGAAATAAGCCCACGGAGATACTGGGGGTTCTTCAACAGCGTAGGAATATTTCAACTCAAATCCTTCACTGCGTTGAGCCTCAAAGTCTTGTGTGCTTTGGCTGGAAATACGTGGGTCGTTGATGACGATATCCAAGGTGACTTCGCCCCAGAAGGAATAGTCGCCGTATGGTGGGTCAGCAGGGAAGTCAAAAATAACCTCGCCCGAGTTATCTGTCTGACGCTGTTGGGATGCAATTTGGCTGTTGTTTTCATCGTAAAGATAGACGACAACGTTGATGCCGGGGATTCCATTCTTGGTATCCTTTGCCGTGATGAGAACTTCAACGTCAATTTCTTCTTGAACGCCTTCAACAATTTCTCCAACGGTAGGAACAATGTTTGCATTGACTTGTACGAAGACAGCCTTGCTTACCGTTCCTGGATTTAGATAGTTTGAATCGTTACGAGCGGAGTCCACTGCAAAGTATTGCGAACCAACGTTGAGCCAATAAGGTGCGGTTGCTGTCATTGAAAAGTTTCCATTTGCCCATGTGACGAGAGCCGTTGGGAAACATTGAGCACCTTCTCGACCACTTGCACATTCTGAACCGTTACCGATGGTCAAGAGGAGGTCTTCGAAGACTTCTCCTTCACCACCAACTTCTTGGATTGAACCAGTGTATACAATTGGCGCAAACACATCATCCGACCTTGTCACAATCGATGACGAGGTGGGGTCAAGGGTAATGATAACATCAGACCAAACCAAAAGGTTGCTATTGGCTGAAGCAGCGAGATGTGCCTGTGTGCCTTCGAAACTAACAGTCAATGAGTGTGCTCCACGCGAGAGGTCCATTGTAGCAGGAATAGATGCTGACCAAATTCCATCAGCCCCAGTCACGGTTGAGAACAACGGAACTCCGTCCATTGAGATGTCAACCATCATTCCAACCAAGCCGTCACGATCCACGGTGTCATAGTCATACAGACGACCGGTCACTTCCCATGAATCTCCACGAGTTGCATCAATGCCGTCATCAAACAGAAGAGTGACCCACGACCGGTGAGAAAGGAAGAAGGTCACGTTTCCGGAACCGGAACGGTAGTATCCTTGTGAGGCAACATCGGCTTCAAGGGTGTGGTTACCAAACGAAAAGATGTCTGGAACCAACCAGTCAAAGGTAAACGCACCGTTTTCATCCGTGATGAGTGAGGTGATGACAATGCCTTCTACAATCAACTGAACTTCATGATCAGCGATTCCTATGAGCTGGTTATCAACAACAGTTCCGCTCACCGTTACCGTTTCGTTGACGGCAACTGGAGAGGACATATCGACAGTAACAAGAACCGGACTGAAGATTTCCCAAACACCTGTGGCATTGCTTGGAAGGTAAGCCACTGTTCCTGTGAAACGAATTTCAACAGAGAGGGGGCCAAGTTGTGCGTCCGCTGGAACAGGGTGAACTGCGACGAAGTAACCGTTTTCGTCGGTGGTAGTGTTCGTCAACCATTGTCCATCCAGCCAAATTCCAATCGTCAAATTCGGCAGGCTGTTGTCAACAAGGTCAACGAGTTGACCTTCAAGGGTCATGGTTGATTCACGGTCTGCTTGTCCGGTTGGGGTCAAGAAGATGATCTCAGTAGGGACGCTAACATTGAACCCGACTGTTCCTGAACTTGGCATGTAATATTCTGGATTGATGATGTCACCGTAACCAACAGGGTCTACCCAATCACGGCCGCCGCGGAATTCTACTCCAATCACGTGAGGCCCTGCCGAAATATCATCAGGCAGCGTGTAGCCAAGGGTGTAGGAACCGTCGGTAGCATTGGTCTCAATGCTCGCCACAGGAACGCCATCAATCGTGAGGTGGACAACTGCAGTAGCGGGTGCACCTGCTTCCATGAGAGGCATTCCCAAGTCATCAAGGAGCGTTCCATTGACCGTCAATGAATCACCAGCAGTAAGGACCGTTGGAGCATCAACGATTGTAAGGTTGGTTGCTGCTAACACCACAAAGAGAGTTGTGCCGTTTGAACCAAGGATTCCAGTCGTACCAGAGATCCCAACATAGGATGCACGAATGTCTGCTGGTCCAACTGATGAGTCATAGGGTACGAGAAGTGTCCCGAATGCGGTGCCGTTAGGCGCTGTAACGAATACTCCGCTCACATTGGTTCCTGGCAGAGTCACTGTTACGGATTGATTGTCGATTGCATCGCCTTGATTGTCACGCAAAAGAAGTTGGAAGGATACATTGGTTCCACGGTCTGTGCGGTCGTTCAAGGAAGGCTGACCGATTCCGTCAAGGCTTGGTATGATGAAATCAAGTGTTGAGAATCCTCTTGAATCAAAGGTTGTGTTGTTGTCTGAGCCCACGTAATAATTGACATTCGGTAGGTACGTTGCTTCCATTACATGCGTTCCTGCAGCAAAGGTTTCCGTAAGGCGTAGGGTTGCGTTCCAGAATCCACCATCACCAATGGCTCCTCCAGTCACGGTAAATCCTGTTGGAACTCCGTCAATCGAGAAGAGGACGTTCGCATTAGGAAGAGTGATATTATCCCGTTGAGTTAGTCCTGAGCCGTTATCGGATGTGACCCGGCCAGAGATATTGAATTCATCTCCCGCAACCGGATTGTCCGAGATGGCATCAACAACCATGAAGGTCAATGAACGAACGGTAATGGTAGTGAGGTTTGCCGAGGTAGAGAGGAGGTCAGATGAACCGTTGTAAACCATTTGAACGACGATAAGTCCTAACGGGTGGTCGTAAGGTATCGTATACGAGAAGTTCGCAAAGCCTTCACCGTCAGTTGTGGTGGACGTCAACCACGTTTCATGGAATTCAAGACCAACGTCATAGCCTGCCAGAGGGGCAAAGAGGTCCGAAGCCTCAACAAGTTTTGCTGACATGTTGATTGTATTTCCACGGTTAATCACCACGGGGTTAAGCGGAACCAAATTCTCTAAGCGAGATACGCCCATGACCTGAATTGGTGTTTGAGCTGTTGCGGTTAGATAGAACGGTGAAGATTCGTTGACTACGGAGATGACGAGTGTGTGAGGGCCTCGTTGAGTTCCGTTGTTGGCTGTGTCGGTTGGAACGCTCATGTTGAAACTGCCGTTCGTGGTAGTGGAAAACCCGTTGAGAAGGAGTTCGTCTGGATACTCAAGCCAGAACACATTGAGTCGGACTGGTGAGATCAACGGTCGTGAACTGTTTTCTGCGTCAAGCACCTGTCCAACCACATTGAACGGTGTTCCCGCAGTGATGGTGGTTGGAACATTGTTGAATTGGATATCACTCGTAACCTGAATGGTGATGTTGAGCAGCGTGGAGTTACCCAGATATCGAGTATTTCCAGCGGTCAATGATGAACTGATATCATCCTGAACGATGACCAATAAATCGTAGTATCCCGGAGCGATACCTGATGGTGTGAAACTGAAGGTTGCGTTACCATCTGCATCAGAGGAAACGGTTCCCAAGGAGGTGTTTGTAACGCCGTAGTCCCAAATGTAATCCACTGAAGCCCCAGTGATGTTTGAACCGTCTGCGAGATCGGTAATCTTAGTGATGAAATCAACGGTATTGTTCATTTCAACGATGTAGTTTTGTCGTTCAGCCGTGACAACGACTTCTGATTCAATTCCTCCAAGAGTTGAGACCAGTGTTGGTGGATTTGGTGGTAGGCTGGTATCGAGATACGAATAGTAAGCACCTCCAATTGGTGCCTGAGATTCAAAGTCAAACTCTACCACAAAGTCGTAAACCCCCGAAGCGATGGTGGTTGGCATGGTGAATGGGATGTTGAAGGCTCCTGTGGAGTTGTTCAGCGAAGATGTTGCGATGTCAACAGGTCCGTCTTCAAGGTTAATAGTGACACGAATTTGGGTTCCATTGTTGAGAACTGGGGTATTGTAGAACGCATCAAAGATGTCACCGAACAAGAAGGTGGAATTACCAATGTGAGTCCAATCCTGTCCGATTGAAAGGTTGTATCCAATTTCAGCTTGCACCCGTATGCTTCCGTTACCGATGGATGGCTGGTAGTAATCTGAGCCGTTAAACGATATGTCAATCGGATAGTCCCCTGCACGGAGGTCGGCGGCAAGTGGCCAAGAGAACTCAACTATGTCGCCACCCGGGTCCGTGGTTGTATTGTACCACGTTCCATTGAATGAGAAATCATAATCCCCCAAAAGAACGAGATCTTGTACAAACCCTCGGTGGTCTCTGATAGATACCTCAACATTACCGTCAAAGCCTCGCATCTGAGCAGATTCAGCAACTTGGAATCCAAGGAAACCTCGCAAGAAGTATGGCACACTGGTGCTTACGTCGGCATCATCCGTTGCGGGAAGGGTTGCTGGGAAGAAACGAAGACGCACTTCTAGTTCACCTGAACCAACCATTGTTGAAGAGGGGAGGAAATGTTGGACAGAGAAGGTACCCGTGACGCTTACGTTGAAGACCTGGAACCAAACATCGCCACTGTTATTGCCTCGAATAGCAAGTTGCAGGTTTCCAGTCAATGGCACAGGTGATGCACCTACTGCAACCGCAGAGCCGTTCACCCAAATGTCATCTTCGAGAAGGAGGATGCTATTGTTGGCTAATGGACCCTCAATAACAGCGGTTAGATTTGGTGCATCAGTCACATTGAGGACAATAGACGTTGTCGTAGGATTGAGGTGGAATGCCTCAAGCGGGATACCTGTGACGGAGGTATCCTGCCAGCCAGAATATCCAAGCGTGGCAGAGAGATTTCCTTTGGTCTCAAATTCACTTAAATTCAAGGTGAAGGTGAACGCTCCGGCGCTATCAACAAGTCCGGTCAAATTCTGAGCACCGTCAACAGAAGAGGTATACGTCAACCAAACAGTTTGATTTGGAAGTTGGAAGAAGACATTGAGTGGTTGGTTCTCAAACTCAAGCAGCCCCTCAATGATTGTGGTTGCACCTGCTCCAGCAACCGGAGCGTTGATGACTGCAGGAGCCGTATGGAACAAGGTTGAATTCTCTGTCACGTTAACATAACCATCGTATATTGTCCCTCCATTTGGAACATAACCAGACTGCCGGTATTCAACGACGATATTGTGCATACCCGGTGCCGAAGGAGCATCTGGGGCACCTGAGAAATTGAAGCTTCCATTTGCATCGGTTCGGAACTCCCCGATTAGACGATCCATTGAACCGCCTGGGCCTGGTACAAGGTTTGCCTCGGATACCGGGACAAGATAGGCAAAGACGGGGATCTCCGAAGCGGGAGTCCCGTTCTCTGCATAGCGGAGTTGCCCTGTTACATTGATGTCTTGAGTACCGTCGCGAGTCCAAGTCAAGGTGGAAATGGTTTGGTTTACAACCTCCATTTCTTCTGCTGGTGGGCAGGGGTCAAAGGGAACCCAACCTAGGTCTGTGTTTCCGTTAGCACTGTTTTGTTGAAGTCGGACTTCGGACCAGGTAGTGGCGTCGGTAGCGTAGACTGCATAGCCTTCTCCCGTCCACGTACCTCCAGCATAACCCGTCACTTGGCGTGCTGGTAGACCGGCAAGGCGAGCCATGGTGACGAATAAAGTGTTGAATTCACGGCAAGAGCCTTCTTTTCTTGTTTCAAGAATATTCAGGGTTGTGTCAAGAATGGAGGGGGTTCCTGAACCGTTGTAATTACGCTTGAATTCAGTTGTAGCATTCCCGTTGGTAAGGAACTCTTCAAGCGATGCTGCAACGCTGTAAGCATCCGTCGCTCCTGAATCTGTCACGACGCCATTTGTAACGTTGAAGACATAGGAGTGAACATCGCTCGAATTGGTAAAGATTTCATCGGTTATGAGTTCGTACGGGAAGCCTTGGCCAGGTACTGTTGTTGATGCTAGAGTCGCCCAATCGAAGTAATACTCTGGTTGCTGGAACCAAAGTTCGTTAATGGGGCCTTGGTCGACGGTGAGGGTATGCGTGTCGTTATTTCTTGAGAACGTCGCAATCGATTCGAACACATAAGATATGTTGGAATAGAACGAGGGCACTGGAATCTGACCTACACTTATGGGATTGTTGTAATTGATGGTCCATTCAACAGTGTCGTTCGCAAACGAGAGAGGAGCAAGATGTGTCAGGTTACTGTAGGGGATTGATACTGCTTCCTTAGGATGCACACTGTCTAGTTGCGCATACGTAGAACCCGTGTAAAAATCGTTTGTTATAGCTCGCCAACGGTGGATGCTGTCCACGTCAACAACACCAGTGGTGTTGTTAGCCCAGAAGATAACATCGTTGTTGAGGATGTCATCGGTAGGGTCGAAGGGGTCAAACGGCGACCCTGCGCAATTTGCCACCCAATAAAGGTCAGGACATTCAATTCCATCAAGCAACCCACCGCCATCTGTATCAGGATTGGTCCAGTCGGTTCCAGTTTGATTTTCAATCGCATCAGGGACACCGTCACCGTCAAAGTCATCCGGTTGGATGTCGTCACTTGGGTCATTTTGAGGATTGGTTCCGTCGAAGTATTCTGTACGATCATTAACGCCACCTTGGTCCGTGTCAAACGAAGCGAAGTCCGTCACCCAAACGTCCTGGGAACCGTTGGTGATTCCAATGAATTGCAAGTCACAACCAGTACTGTTCTCAAAATAATTGTTGAGCCCGTCCCCGTCTGCGTCTAACAAATTCGCACAGGGTTCGTTTGGATCTGTATTGTCCGAGATTTCTCCAAAGTCGTCAACTCCATCTGCATCAGAATCTGCGATATTTGGGTTTGAGAACCATCCGAAGGTACCCAACAACTCCTGCCAGTCGGCAAGACCGTCTCCGTCACTATCTGTGAAATCATCATCGCAATATTGCTGTGTGGAGCCGATGGTTCCAGATGCCACCGCATCTGTATGGCAAAACGAACCGTTCCGGTTAGCAACTTGACTGGGCGTTGCGGTTGGGCCGTTTGATACGCCCTGGATTACCGTGTTCACCACCGTTGCATAAGCAAAAGATTCCCAAGTCCCAGATACATTGTACCAACCTACGCCACCCCCTGGATTGAATCCACTACCGTCCCCAATTGCGAGTTGGTTTGTAGAAGAGTCGTAACTCACAAATGTAGTTTCAAAGTTCACAAGAGAATCGCAAGGGTCAGTGCCATGGCTGATGTTTCGCTCATCACCGTCACTGATGCCACCAAAGTCTGTATCAGCGACGTTCCAAAGCGTGCAAGAGAGGTTTTCTTCCCAGTTTTGTATACCATCATTGTCTGCATCGCCAGCATCTTCACGACGAGTGGGATCGGTTTCACCCTCGTCCACTAATCCGTTGAAATTGATATCTTCTTCACCATCATCAAAAGCATCGTCATCGGTATTGTTGTCACGGGGGTTGGTGGCTTGGGGAGGGTTACCGTATGCACCGTTAACTTCTACACCATCGCTAATGCCATCACCATCAGTATCTGATGCCGTAGGGTCTGTGAGAAGTGTAAGTGCTTCATATGAATCGTTGAGGCCGTCACCATCAGTATCGGCAATCTGTGGGTTGGTTGATGTGATTCCGTCCACCTCTGCCGTGTAGGTTGCACAGGCACCGGGGCCCACGCCTTGGACAGGGTCACAAGGCGAAGTGGTTTCTGTCACTGCGCCGTCAGGGCCGTTTCTAAAACATGGAGAAGAACCACACATCGTAGTCCACGTCGGATTAACGTATTCCATGAGATTGGTTAGCCCGTCTCCGTCAGGGTCTCCGTTTGGCCCGTCTGCATTCGATGGCGACGTTGCATTAAGGCCGTTTGCTGCCTCCCATCCATCGTTCATTCCATCTCCGTCGGTATCCCATCCAGCTGGGTCCTCGTCAATGAGTCCGTCTCCGTCGTCATCGTCGCTCAGACAATCTGCATCTCCATCGTTATCTGAATCAGCAGCATCAACGAAACCGTCCTTGTCATCATCAAATCCATTCGTACAGATGTTCCCTACAGGGTCTTCGTCGCATAGGATGATGCTGCCAGTTCCGTCAGAACCAGCGTCGCCGCAAGCAGGTTGATTGAATTGCATGGAATTTTCTTCGTTCCAGTCGTTGACCGGAATGGTTCCGTTCCACCAAACACCATTGTCAAGAACTGAGTTGGTGCTGGGATTGTCCCAACCATTCGGCATGAGGTAGGTGTATTCCTGAAGGTTTGACATTCCATCTCCATCAGGGTCTGCAACTGCGCCGTCTGCTCCGGTGGAGGAAAGTGGGTCAAGTCCATACTTCCACTCCCACCCGTCAGGAAGGCCGTCATTGTCTGAATCCGGGTCATTAGGCTGAGTGTTCATGAGATACTCCAGACCGTATGTAAGCCCGTCACCGTCTTGGTCTGAGGCTGCTTGTACATCGATCGCAAGATACTCAATGGATGCAAGTGATGATAATACCATCAAAAGCGTCAAAAACACTGATTTTACGGCATTTTTACGCTCTGACAGGCGCAATTGAGGGGTCGCGGCAGTTAGGTTCGAGCCTGTCAGCATGGTTCTCACAAGGGACGGGGTGTTTTATGCCTCATAAGGGAAATGGTACGATGTTCATACAACCCAATGAAAAGAGGCTTGATTTTTACTCAAATGTCGTCAAGTTCTTCGAGCAATTCTAGGTCGTCATCGTCGTCTTGGGCAATCACAGGCTCCGGCATGGAATCTTCCATCTCAGCCGACTCCTCTTCAAACAGCTGCTCCGTTTCTTTATTTGAAATAAATGCGTCAACGTGTTGTGCTGGCTGTTGCCTGCCCCGACGGGCAGCGTAGAGCAAGAGCACGCCCAGAATCACATAGAACACCATGGTCTGAGGCTCAGGATTGGTCAATTCACCAAACAAGCAGGAGGCACCGGTGCATTCAGTCACGTACTGGAACGTGAAGGTTTGCTCAAACTCTTCCGCATAGGGCGTTTCGTTGTTCATCGGGGTAACTTTGAATTCAAACCCAATTGAAGCACTGTCTTTGAGGGTATCGGGTGCAGTCAATCTAAGGCTGAAATCCTTGCTTTCATACGCAGAAAGTTTCACGATAATGAAATTTCGACCCAACTGATTGGATGTTGCACTGATTGCGCCTTCCCAGCCAAGTGGTTCTTCCAATAGAATAACCACGTCAAGTTCAACGTTGTTTTGATTGGTAATCTTAAACTCTAAGTTCTTCTCTTCACCTGATGAGAACCGCGATGCTTCGGACTTTGCTGTGATCTCAAGTCTACCAGGGACAACATCCTCCTTGATGATGACCTTCACTGGAAGGTCGAAATACCGTGGCTCATTTTCTTCCTCGACACCTTCCTCGATAACTCGGGTGTAAACGATGTGCTCTCCAGCCTCTACCTGTCCGTTCAGTTGGATACTGATTCGGAGGTCAACGTATTCATCAGCGGGAAGGGTAACGACCACAATGTTATCATTGGTATCGTTCGAAATGGTATATCCCCAAGCGGTGTATTTCGGATTGTTATCTGCGTTCCTTGACAAGTCACGAGGATTGATGATTCGCCATGTTGTTTCGGTCGTACTTGTACTTGATGAATCAGAAATACGCACGTTGTACCATACGTCTTGAGTAGGGCTCACTGGACCTACTTGACCGAGTAGATTGTCCTCACCAACGCCATCACTATCTGCGATGACTTCTGCGAGAATTCCAAAGGTTCGGTGCACAGTAAACGCCACATCAGTCCTCAATTCCGAATCCTCTGTGCTTGAGAAAGCAAGAGAAAAGAGGCCAATATCGAGGCTTTCTCGGTCTTCGGGAGGGAACACTTGCATGCGCACGGTCAGCAATTTAGTCGACCCAATATCGGTTGTCAAATGATAGATACCATCCTCAGTGAGTTCAGCCCCGGTTTGATTGGAATAAAAGCGGTACTGCCAGTCATCAGGCTGTTCCAGTACCCGGATCTTGAACGAGTCAGTATCAAACCCTGAATTGAAAACATCAATGTAGAAGTTTTCGCTTCCGTTGAATGCATCAACATAGTGTGAAAGGCCCTCGTCATAAGATTCGGGACGGGTTGAATCTGCAATTTGTTTTTGATGTTCTTCGTCTTCGTATACTGAAATACGAGGGGGTGCAAACACATCGACCTTCTCGAAATCAATTCTTAGGTTCTTAATGGCGACTTCTTCACTTTGGCCTTGGTCGTTTGTTGCATAGACACGGGCTTCAATTTGGAGGTAATCGGGGGCATCGGATAAGTCGCCTTCTGGGACCTCAATCAACAACTCGGGTATTGCTGAATCGCCTCCACCTGTTAGGGTGTATGAACCGCTGGCTTGACTCCACAAAGGTTCAGCCCATTCAATAGGGAGATTGTCAGCAATGTCAAAGACCACATCCAAACTTGATGAGGCGGACCCAGTATGCTCGATGAGGAAATTCACTTTGCTGGTTTGCCCAGGCGCATAAAGCACAACATCGGGTTGATTTTGAGGAACGGTAAGATATACATCATGTTCCAAGAATTCTAAGCCTGGATGTTCAAAGAGAAGCGAATGCCCTTGCACATCGTTAATCTCCAAACGAACAGGATATTCACCAGAGGCTAAGCCAGAGGCAGTGAAGTTGTAAACTCCGACGAGCCCGTTGTTATCGAGTTTTAATGAGTCATCATCAAATTCCTTCTCAAACACTGAATTCGCTCCGTTAGGAGTGCTCATAATAAGCGTGACATCTTCAATATCTTCACGGCCGAATGCATCCCTTACTTCCACAGAAAAACGCATTTCACGGAATTCCAAACGATGATTTGGAGACCATTCCAATTTTTCTGCATCGTTCCAATTGCAGCCAAAGTCACCATAGCAACTGTGGACACGAACCGATGAACCAGAAAGAGCATTGGTCGTGATTTGAAGCCGGGAATAACCGCTCGCACTTCCGACCTTCCCGTAAGCAAATTCAACATCGCAGCCGGTTTGACCAAACCCTCCAGTATTGTCTTCACAACTTGCTTGGGCATCAATTCGAATTTTGAGTTGTTTGCCCTGAGGAACCATAAATCCGGATGAACCGATGTTGAATTCAACTTCAAGAACGGTCCAAGTACAACTGTTCTGTGAAAATGGAGCGGATGAACAAGGATTCTCTAGCGATTTGCCTGTAGATGTAATCTGCTGGTCACCTGCTTTGATGGAAAACGTCACATCGGCAGTTGACCCCTCAGCACCACTGAACTGATAGTATATTGAAAGACGAGCGACGTTATTGCCCCCTGTACCGTTAACATAGAGGTTACTGATCATTTCAGCGCTTCTAAATTCAAGACCTTCAATGGCGCTTCCTTCTTGTTGGTCCATTTCGGGTATGATGGTTGTAATCGAACCTTGGCCGCCATAGGTGTCATTCTTTTTCTCAAGGTAAAGGTCGTAAGTTTGTTGATTTGCAGTATTTCTAAAGATAACCGGTGAATCGTCCTCAAACAATTCCATTTTCTCGTCATTTGTAGCGAAGAGCACGGCGCTTGTTGAAAGAACCATCAATGCTGCCAGGAACCAAGCGACTGAGTGCGAATGAGTTGCAGATTTGCTGTACAGCATCTTGTTCACCATGCCTCCGTGGTGCAGGGGGTGTTAAACGGTTTTGCATGGGATGCATCAAGTTAAGCGATTCTAGACGACATTAGAATGAAGCCGAAGGAGTTGATGCAGGGGGTGGGATACGAACCCACGAACCCATACGGGACCGGATCTTAAGCCCGGCGCCTTTGACCACCTCAGCCACCCCTGCACCCCATGCGGTGGTGCCTTCCTTCTTCAATGAAACTCAAGCGTCTTCAATCGACCAACCGCCATCCACATGGAGCACTTGCCCAGAAAGGTGAGGTGCTTCTAGCAAGTGTTGTACTGCTGCGGCAATGTCTGATGCTTGGCCAGAGCGCCCCATCGGCACTTTTTCGAGGACTTTTGTGAAATGTTCAGATTCCCACTCCGCAGCCATAATCGCCCCGGGTGCAACACAATTGACGTTGACATCGGGACTCAGCTCTCCTGCGAGATTCAGCATGAGTTGACGCAACCCTGCTTTGCTTGAAGTATAGTGAGAAAGGCCCTCCCAAGCCTTGCCCCAAGAGGTATCAACGACGCCAACAACTGACCCCTGGGTTGCTCGCAATTCGGGAAGGAATTGTTGCGTCAAAAAGTACGGGGCCTCCATGTGCAAACGGTTCAAGTTTCGGAAGGATTCAAACGATGTTTCTTCAAACTTAGATTGGCTATAGAACGAGGCGTTATGAACGAGTCCAGAAAGACCATTCGCTTTCACAGCTGGATGGTTTTTTACTTCTTCAACCATCGCTTTCAGTTGGCCATCATCGGTCAAATCCGCCTGCACAATTGAACCACATTTGCGGTTGTTACGAACCTCTGCTTGTTCGAGCAGTTCTCGGGCAGGCTTCATTGAAGAGCGAACATGAACAAACACAAACCATCCGGAGTCCATGAGCCTGTTTGCCGTGGCTGCACCAAGCCGGTGGCCAGCCCCCGTAATCAGTGCAATCTTGGTGTTCATGATGTTCATGGCGAGGACCCAATTCATGAAACCTCGTATGAATTCATGAATCAATTCCGCGGCTTCACGAACAAACCCTTGAATCACACACCTTTTTGATGGACTCCGACTGCCCCATACCAAGGAGGGGGTCAAATAGAAGGAAAACCTCTCCCAATGGCCGCTTCCAAAGGAGGTTCTGAATCGCCTCCTCGCCGCAAACAGCGACTCCCAACATGGTTCAAAACCCGACTCCCAAGCGGGGAACAGCAGGCCATATTCAATACCACAAAAACAGCAGTGAAGGATAACAAACTCCACACGGTGTGTGAAGAAGCACGATGTCCCAACATTCACGACTGCTGGGCCTCGGGTGATGCAACCTTCATGATCGCCGGCCAAGAATGCACCAGAGGGTGCCGTTTTTGTGCGGTTGGGACCATCAAGAGACCCCCCGCCCTTGACCCCGAGGAACCAGCACACCTCGCACAGGCCGTGACCTCCATGAATTTGCGCCACGCAGTCATCACTGTAGTCAATAGAGACGACCTACCCGACAGTGGGGCTGACCATTACAAACAGTGCATTGACGCCGTTCACTCCCAAGCACCTGAAGTTACGCTTGAACTTCTCTGTTCAGACCTTGCCGGAGACCATGTCGCTCTTGAACATTTACTGAACGATAGCCCTCTCTCAGTATTTGCTCACAACGTAGAATGCGTTCCTCGACTTGATGCGACGGTCAGAGACGCACGAGCATCGTTCAGCCAGTCACTGGAAATCCTCAGGCAGGCCAAGGTATTGCGCCCAGACATTCTTACAAAATCATCCCTCATGGTCGGGGTTGGAGAAACCGATGATGAGATTCTGGAAGCCCTGGACCTCCTCAGGGATGCGGGTGTTGACCTTGTCACGATTGGACAATACCTCGCTCCGTCTGCAAACCACTTGACTGTTGATCGTTTCCCTGAGCCCGAGATGTATGACATTTGGGCCGTTCACGCAATAAATATCGGATTCTCCGGCATTGCAAGCGGACCTTTAGTCCGTTCATCGTTCAAAGCAGGCCTCCTATACAGGAAAACAAAGGATGCTGACAACACAGAAACAATGCCCGGTGCATATGTCCGTGTAGCCAACCACCAAAGCAACCCACCGACACCCCTTAAGGTGGACCGGTCCTGAGGTGAAACAATGACGGAGAGAAGCACGGTTACAACCTCGCCCTACACGATTGGGGTTGCACCATTCCGTCCCGGAGACACACCATCCTTTGGTGACAAATTTGTTGAACAACCTGGAGATCTGAATCGCCCAGACCCTGCAACATGCACATCACAAGATACAGCACCTCATGCATCCGGTTTGGTACGTGTGCTCACCGATGATGGTATCGCAGTTGGTGAATGGGACCCAGGCCTTGACGCTGAAGCACTTATTCAGGGTCTTGAATACATGATGCGACTCCGAATCTTTGACGACCGAATGATCAAAATGCAACGAACTGGAAAACTCTCGTTTTACATGCGCTCGCTTGGAGAAGAAGCCGTGGCAATAGCGCAAACAATGGCCCTTGAAGACAACGATTGGATCTTCCCTTCCTACCGACAACCTGGTGCACAATTCGTTCGTGGACGAGACATGGTGAGCATGATTTGCCACTGCATTGGAAACACAGAAGATAACGTTCGTGGACGACAAATGCCAGTCCATTACACTTGGAAAGAAGGCAGATTCATCTCCATTTCATCACCAGTTGGGACTCAATTTTCACAAGCAGTAGGTGTTGCAATGGCCAGCGCCTACAAAGGACTTGACGAAGCTTGCATCTCATGGCTTGGAGACGGTACATCTGCTCAGGGAGATTACCACTACGCACTCAATTTTGCATCTACGTTCAAACCTCCAGTCATCCTCAATGTCGTCAATAACCAATGGGCCATCTCCACACACGTTTCGTTGGCTACGGGTGGACGAACATTTGCAGAGCGCGGCTTGGCTTACGACATCCCATCATTCCGAGTCGATGGAAATGACTTCCTCGCCCTTTACAGCGTCACAAAATGGGCCCGTGAACGTGCATCAGCCGGCCTTGGGCCAACACATATTGAAGTCTACACCTACAGGTCAGGAGCCCACTCATCTTCGGATGACCCCTCTGCATACAGACCTCAGAACGAAGCAGAATGCTGGCCTGGTGGCGACCCGGTAGAACGGCTTCGAGCCCACCTTGTCAAAATTGGCGAGTGGGATGATGAAAAGAACACCGCACTCGCTGAAAAAATTGATGCAGAGGTCATGACTGCATACAAGGAAGCATGCGAATTTGGAGACCTTGCAACAGGACCATATCCTCCTGCATCAACCATTTTCACAGAGGTTTACGAAACGGTCCCTTGGCACATTCAAGAGCAACGAGAGGAATTGGGGAAGTGAGGTGTTAGCATGGCAAAAATGAACATGATTGCAGCCTTAAACTCTGCATTGAAACACCAATTACAAAGCAACCCTAATGTGGTCATCTTTGGAGAAGACGTTGGCTATTTCGGAGGGGTTTTCCGAGTGACTGCAGGCCTTCAAGAAGAATTTGGCCACCACCGAGTCTTTGATTCACCTCTCGCAGAAGGCGGAATTGCAGCCATTGCAATGGGAATGGGCTTGAACGGGCTACGTCCAGTTGCAGAAATTCAATTCGCCGACTACATCTTCCCTGCATACGACCAAATTGTCAATGAAATCGCCAAACTCAGGCATCGCTCTGGGGGAGAATTCACCAGCCCTGTCACGTTCAGAACGCCAGCAGGTGGGGGAATCAAAGGAGGACACCATCACTCACAGTCTCCTGAAGCACAATTTACTCACACACCAGGCCTCAAAGTAGTGTATTGCTCAAATCCTCGGAACGCAAAGGGACTTTTGACGAGTGCTATTGAGTCTAACGACCCGGTTATTTTCTTTGAACCTAAGCGATGCTATCGTGGCCCATTCTATGGAGACCCGCACAATGTCCCTACGTGGAATGACCATCCGGAAGGCGAAGTCCCTGAAGGGTACTATTCAATCCCGCTAGAACAAGCCAATATCGTTCGAGAAGGCGCTGCTTGTACCGTGATTGCCTGGGGCGCAATGGTCCATGTGAGCGAGCAGGCGATCAAAAACTCAGGAATCGATTGTGAACTCATCGACTTGCAGACCTTAGTCCCGTGGGACCGCGATACAGTTGTCAATTCAGTGAAGAAGACTGGACGTTGTGTTATCGTTCATGAGGCCCCAAAGACCAGTGGATTTGGAGCTGAAATGAGCGCTTCGATTCAAGAGCGTTGCTTCTATCATCTCGAAGCCCCTATTCAGAGAGTAACAGGCTGGGACACACCGTTCCCGCACACGACAGAATGGGATTACCTTCCAAGTCCGTCAAGGATTGCAGAAGCCATAAAGAACACACAGGAGGAATAAACATGGGAACATTTGAATTTAAACTACCAGATATCGGAGAAGGCGTCGTTGAAGGAGAAATCGTAGAATGGCTGGTCGCAGTTGGTGACAGCATCAAGGAAGACGACCCGATTCTTTCGGTGATGACAGACAAAGCAACTGTTGAGATCCCTGCTCCTTGTGAAGGAACCGTCAAAAGCATGGTTGGTGAAGCTGGAGACATCTTACCAGTAGGCGCCGTATGCATCGTTTTTGAAGTTGAGGGAGACGGTAATGCAAGCGGCGAAACGGCCTCGGAACCTGCTCCTGCAAAAGAAGAGAAACCCGCCAAGAAGGCGGCTGTCGCAGCACCTTCAGCACCAACACTTCCACCCGTTGAAGCCGCTCCAGCAGCAGTACCTGTTGCTCGAGCAGCAGGAACAAAAGCACTTGCTTCACCAGCAGTACGCCAACGTGCTCGCTCAGCAAATGTAGACTTGCAACATGTCGCAGGGTCTGGCCCTGCGGGACGCATCAGTCATGCTGACCTTGACCGACACATCGCAGGTGGAGCATCTGGCGCTTCATCTGCTCGCCCAATGGGCGGGTCAGCAAAGGTAGAACGAAACGGTACTGAAGACATCAAGGTCATCGGTCTTCGCAGGAAGATTGCTGATGGAATGATGTCCTCATACAGTACAATCCCTCACTTTTCATACTTCGAAGAAGTGGATGTTACCGCTCTGGAAGAACTACGCCAGCACCTCAATGCAACACGTCCTGAAGGCGCTCCGAAACTCACCTATCTGCCGTTTATCATGCAAGCATTGGTCAAGGCATTGGAACAACGCCCAGAATGCAATGCATTGTACGATGACGAGGCAAATGTCGTCACACGACACGAAGCAATCAATCTGGGCATTGCTACCCAAACTGACAGAGGGCTCTATGTTCCTGTTGTCAAGCATGTAGAAGCAATGGACATTTGGACCGCTGCAACGGAAATGGTACGCGTGACTTCAGCAACTCGAGATGGGAAAGCAGGCGTTGAGGACCTAAGCGGCTCAACCTTCACCATCACCAGCCTAGGACGACTGGGTGGACTTGGTGCAACACCGATCATCAACAAGCCAGAGGTCGGAATCCTTGGAGTTCACAATGCAAAGGACCGTGCTGTCGTGCGCAATGGCCACGTTGTTGTTCGCCGAATGATGAACCTCTCTTCTTCGTGGGACCACCGTGTTGTTGACGGCCATGATGGCGCTACTCTCGTTCAGTTGGTTAAAACTTACTTAGAGAACCCTGCTACAATCTTCATGTGAGGTGATGGTGTGAAAACAAAGCAATGCCAAGTACTCGTCATCGGAGCCGGACCTGGAGGATATGTTTCTGCCATTCGCTCTGCCCAACTCGGATTGAAAACCATCATCGTTGAAGGAGAACGTGCTGGGGGCACCTGCCTCATTCGTGGATGTATTCCTTCAAAGGCACTTATTCATGCAGCACACACCTTCCACAATCTTGCAAAGCACGCAAAGAAAGACGGCCATATGGGAATTTCAATCCCAAGCCCGGCTGAACTCAATATGGCCAACCTAGTAGGTTGGAAAGAAGGCATCGTCGACCGTCTCAACAAAGGAGTTGAAGCCCTCTTGAAGAATGCTGGAGCTGAATTGATTACTGGATGGGCAACATTTGAAGACGCAAAAACAGTCAAGATCGGCGAAGGCAAGGATGCAACGTTGATCCAAGCTGAACACGTCATCATGGCGCAAGGCTCAGTACCAATTGAACTTCCATTCATGCCCTATAACGACCATGTGATCTCATCGAGGAACGCCCTTTTACTTGAGGAATTACCAGAACATGTCGTCATCGTTGGCGGGGGTTACATCGGTTTGGAATTGGGAATCACCTTCAGAATGCTTGGTTCAAAAGTAACTGTTGTTGAAGCAATGGATTCAGTCCTGCCTCTGTTCGATAAAGAACTCCGTCGCCCTCTTGAATTGTTCTTGAAGAAAAACAAAATCAAGGTTCACACGGGTGTGTTCGCAAAAGGTTCAGAGGAAACAAAAGACGGAAAGGTCCAACTTAATTTCATTGACAAGGACGAGGAAGACGAATCAAAGATGCAGCATGTTGTGGCCGATAAGGTTCTCGTCACCGTAGGCAGAAAACCATCCTCAACCGGCCTTGAAGCCACAGGTGTCGCACTTGATGAGCGTGGATTTGTCAAGGTCAACGACCGCTGCGAAACCAACATGAAAGGTGTTTACGCAATCGGAGACTTGTGTAATCTCGGAGAAATGCTTGCCCACGTCGCTTCCTTCCAGGGAGAAATGGTGGCTGAACTTATTGCAGGACATCGTCGTGCATATGACCCCGTTGCTGTCCCTGCCATTGTGTTCACTGAACCTGAAATTGTTTCGGTTGGGCTCTCTCCAGACCAAGCAAAGGAAGCAGGCCACCCCATCATCACCGGAAAGTTCCCCCTTGGAGCCAACGGCCGAGCATTAACGCAAGAGGCTGAGAAATCAGCAGGTTTCATCCGCGTTGTTGCCCGTGAAGACGACCATCGCATCTTGGGTATCCAAGGTGTGGGAACTCATATCAGTGAGTTGGTTGGAGAATGGACGCTTGCTCTTGAGATGGGCGCTGTCCTGGAAGACATCGCACATACCATTCACGCTCACCCCACCATGACCGAGATGACCCATGAGGGAGTGCTTGACACCCTAGGTCATGCTATTCACAAGATGTGAAGCGGCTCATCGGATTCAAATTCCATTCAAAAGAGCGTTGATATCGTTTCGGATTCCATTCAGGTCCCAATCGTCACTTGTCCAACGGACACGTTGCATCCCCTCTCGGTCAACAAGTACAATTCCATCTGTATGCTCAACGTTGTAATAGACTGTATGCCCTCGGCCTTGAACGGATGTACTGTTGTTGCTTTCGAGTAAAGTAACGGTAATGTCAAAGTCATTCCAAACCTGTTCAATTACGGACAGATTCTCATCATTAAGGAAGGGCACGGTAACCATTGGCCATGATGTGTTGAACGCTGTCATGTAGTCAGTCAATGCGACTTCGTCGTCTCGCCAAGGATCTACTGTGATTGAAACGAATTCCAAATCCTTCCCGATGTAATCGCTAAACTCCTCATATAATGCTGAGAGGTCTTGAGTTTGAGTTGGACAAACATCCCAACAGTTGGTAAGCATAAATTGGACCACTGTCACAGACTCACTCCAGTTCTCAGAGCCGTATGCGTATCCGTCATGGTCGTGCAATGAAAACGCATCATATCCAATTGGGACGATGTCTTCACCGTCAAAAACATCGGGCTCAACAGCCGTACATCCACTTAGCATCATCAACGAAACCAAAACACAGCTGAGGCTGTATGGTTTCATTCAATCCCCTCAATCACGGACCCTTAGCATGAAGCCAGCTCCAAGGAGTGTGACCCATAGCCAAGAGAAGTCCCAAAAGACATCGCTTATGGTTGAAGGCTCATCCTCGAAATCCGGTGCATTGGTGTAGAGAACTTGAGCTCCAAAGGCTCCTTGACCGCCACCGCCAGGTCCTCCGCCCCCTCCGGGACCGCCAGCATCAGCATTGCTCATATCCGCTTCTCCATGATAGCAAAGTAGGAAGTACGGGAAACCAATCATTGGTACGGTTTGTGAATCCGTATCCACTACTGTTTTTGTGGAGGCGCTGATAGGTGTTGAAACATAGTAATAGGTCCCATCTGGGTACTCCGGAGTTGGGCCAAACCGACCGTTACACTGGTCCAAGTCCCCGAGGCCACTAACATAATTCCAATCATCAATTCCATTGTAACCTTGGTCTCCTCCCTCAGAAGAGCGTTCAACTTCGTAAGATGATTTCATGGGGACTACTTGCCCGTTATCGTCCCAAGCGTACATTCCATAGATTGGATAACCATCAAATGCCCATCCGATTATGGGAGAGTGTTGTGTTGAGTCAAGGTCTGTATAATCGTAATTCACGATAGTCTCGTCATTTGGATCATCCCAAAACTGGCACATCGCATCGTAGTGATAGTGTACACCTGAGGGGCCGTTGTGTGCCCCACAATAACCCAGGTCAATGGGCTGCCGGTCTTCATTGAAATAAAGGAATTCCAAGGCAACTGCATCCCCACCCGGCCCTTCTTCAGGACCAAAAATTGGTACCCCATTCACTGCAACCCCGACAGGACCACGATCTGGAGCACACTCATATGCTCCGTTTGAGGCCGGACAATTGGCGGATGAATGTCCACCATTGGTATCGTTTACTGGCTCAAGAGCGATGGTAAAGGATTCACTTTGCTCGTCAGCATTTGCTGCAAATGCTGAGAGCCAGTTGTGGTTTGGAATAGCATTGGAGTTGATTTGCATCGTCGTGGATGTAAAGGATAACGAAACCTCGCATTGGAACCAAGGCCCTGAACCTCCTCCACCACCTTCTTGTCCATCACCACGCGTATTCGCCGTGTAACTATTTCCGTCCCCATTGAGGTCCTTAGCCCATGCACCTTGTCCATCGAGACAGAGGAATGAGTCTTCATGCGACCAATCAGGTATTGGGCATCCATCTGTACCCACAGCAGTCCCAGCAGGCGTATTGGGGCACTGGTCGGCTGCGTCGTTAACGGTATCACCGTCACTATCACGTTGAGAAGGTGAACATCCGGTGGCATCAGCAGCCTCGTTTGCAGGGGTTGCGGGACAGAGGTCAGCAGCATTGTTCACACCGTCATTGTCGTCGTCCAATTGGCTTTGAGAGCATCCGTTGGCGTCAACTGATTCATTCGGCATTGTGTTCGGACAGGCATCCATGTCATTCATGATTCCATCTTCGTCATCATCGGTTTCAGAGTCTGAACATCCAGTTGAATAGACGGGCTCCCCTTCGGGAGTTGAAGGACACTGATCTGCGTCATCAAGAACTGCGTCACCATCAGCATCCCCTACAGGCTCAGGAGGCATAGGTAACGCAACCCTAACAGTGAGGTCTGTTTGATTAAAAATTCCACATTCGGAAATAATATCTCCTTCAGTATTGTGCGACTCGGTGTTAACTATGATGTGGTAAGCACCTGTACTTTCATTAATCTGACCTGCAACAAGGAGAGCTGGACTTTGGCCAAGAGGATGATATTCCACCGTACAGGAGGCGGGGAACTGATGTAAAACGAGTCCACTGAGTGTTCCGTTGGTTTCATTCTCAACTGGCTCGTCCCATCGGAACGTCAATGTTACTTGCGGTTCAATGGGAGCGACAATAATCAATTCGATGAGTATGCGTTCACTAACCTGTTGTTCATCGTCAACTGCAATCAATTCAACAATCCATTCCCCTGGGTCATGGAGGGAGGTTTCAACCGTCCATGCTCCATCCAGCGCAGGAGTCATGTTGTAGGCAGTGAGTTCTGCAAAATTCAGATCAAGCATTCGAACGGAGAGTGAGGTATTTTGAGGTACTTCGTCTGTTACGAACCCAGAAAGCGTAGCGTTCTCACCGGTCCAGTCCATTGAGACCACAGCAGGAGTCAATACGGAGGGAGGATTATTGACAAGAACCGTGGTATCTTGTTCGGAGACAATGGAATCATCCTGTTCTTCGCTCGTTGAATCCATAGCAACAAGAGAAAAACCTGCCCCTACAAGCAGGAATGCCAGCACCAAACTAAGCACGAGAGACTTTGACTCCATGAGATTGTATGTGCTGAAGACCTCATTTAGTTCTAGCGGGAGTTCGCATCACCCCTCCGGGGTCAAATCGTGAAAGTTCCGGGGGCTTTTCCTTGAGAATGCATTCATCCACCTCAACATATAGAACATGAGGCTACGCTCTATTAGCCACTCGGGCACGTTCGATTTTTTCCTTTCGTGAAGCACTGGCAAATCACTCCAATGTACCCGAGGAGATTCATGATGGGCTGAATGATAACCGATATTAAACCAAATCCAATTGACTGCGCCTGTGAAATTACGAGAGTAGTCGAGGGTTGAGGGTTCAGTCGCTTCTGGACCCGAACTCGGTCGTGCTCCTGCATGTTGTAAGTAATTGGCTCCAAGCAACCAGTGAAGGCCGTGCATTTGAGGAAGAATCACAAGGACAAACCAAAGTTGCACATTCATCGAAGCCAGAATAACGGCGGAGGCTCCGATAAGGATGATCTCAAAAATGGGCTGGTAATCACTATTCTTGCTTCGTTTTTTCAGGAAACTCAAGGAGGTAGGCACCACGACGGTCAACGCCAGAAAGGGATGAAGCAAATAGCCCATGAGATGATTGTGATGCCCCCCAAAGCGATAGGTTCGGGTCTCATCTTCCGGACCATGATTAAAACGGTGATGATTGCCAATATGTGACGGGAAGAATACATACGACGGGATGCCTTGAATGACACTTAGATAAGCATCTGTAAGGCGGTTAAGGGGCTTCCACCGCCACATCCGAAGATGTGTATGATTGTGCTGAACCACAGAAAGCCCAACAGACAGAATCAGCATGATGAGATAGAGATACCACTGAATGCCGTAAAACCACTGCCAGGCCATCAAAGATGGATACAGCACCATGTAAATCAATGATTGAAGGTCGGCCCAACGAACCAGCATCATCAATTCTCCAATCCAAGGTTGATTCGCATGTTCTCAAGATGGGCGTGGACGTGCTCAACGAAAAAGCCGTGCATCAAAAAGCGGTAGGAGAGCCCTGTAGGTCCGACAAGAATCATTGGGAATCGGTTGTAAGCAATATCTGCAAAATGGGTAGCACCGACTATGTCATCAATCAACAGGCCCACTGAATGGTCGAATTGGAACGAATTGATCGCTGCCTCGTATTCCTTTGCTGTGAGCCAGAAACAAAACGATGTTTTGAACAGTTCATGTGCTGTTTCAAAATCCAAGAATTGCGTCCATTTCTTTCGTTGAGTACTGTAGTCAACCTGAACGGGCTGCCAGTTTGCCCACGAGAGTTCTTTGCCCTCAATCGGCCAGAGTGAACGGTCGGGTTCCTCAAGGTCTCGCATGGTCATCAATACGCCTTGATCGTGATGAACGAAGGTCTGCACCATCAAGTCCCGTATCATCTTTGGATAGATGAGAACCGGTTCAACATCCTCCTTTCCTGAATTATCAATTACGAAATTCAGTAAATTACTTTCAGCTTGGAAATGTCTTAGGATGAGAACATTGGCTTCTGGGCGAACGAAGTTCTTCATGAAAAAGCAGATTTGCCATTGCAAAAACCGATGTGCTTTCCACTGGAACGGAAGGAGGCGCTTGATGTAATAGGTAATATGAAGGGTAATCGTTAGAAGAATCCGGAGCGTTGGTAAGATGATAATTCGTAGTGGATTCTTGAGGTCCTTCAACCAGAACTCCTTGGCTTCATCGTCAAGAGGCAAACTTTTGTCACCGGTCAATGCGTCTGAAAGTGTTGCGGGCATCCTACCATGATTTCCTGACATCATCTTTGCACGCTTACGCTGCATTCGTTGTTCCTTACGGCTTAGGGGTCGTTCATTCAAGCTCATGTTCTACTTCCTCCAGTTGTAGTCGGTACAATCGTGCAACGACTCGAGATGTTTTGATAATTGAACGAACTGTTAATTCATCCACGCACACCTCGTCGAGCATGTCGTAAAACCGTTCCATGTGGTCACCGTCATTGTGTCCATGATAGGTCATGAAGCGAGTGGAATCCTCACCAAGGCCTGTTAGTTCCTGAATGCGTTCAGCCCACGAACGAGCCATCTTTTCTCCAAGCCCTTCAATAATCCACATCGCACCCAAGAGGTCAACTGGATTGGAACGGGATGAGCGGTGCATCAAAAAACCGTGAAGGGCTTCCGAGCCAACGTTCCGCTCCATCCCTAAAATGTCATTCAAGTCTCCACCAGAGGCGACATAATCCTTTTCCAACAGTTCGTAATCACGGTGTTCATCAACAGCATGGCTAATGATTGTTGAACGGATTTCTGCATGATTACGGTCAAAACTACTTGCCGTGCGCGTAATCCAACGTGAACCCTCAATGACCTGCTGCCTGAGATTCCTCAACAGACAAAGATGGTCGTCAATCGTGTAAGTTCCTAAATCAATACGACGCAGTAGAGGGACTGTTGAGAGGTCTCGTTCGAACCCCAACCAAACTCTAAGGAGTTGTTGTAGGCAACGTTGAGCATGAGGATTCAAAACTCGCTCGTTCTTTGAGTCAAAAGGTTCTTTGCTGCCGAGGCTTCCATCAATTGCTATTTCTCCATCGTTCATGAGCTCACCGCCGTCAGTTGCATGTATGTTGTATTGAACCGTCCACTTTCAGGAACAAAGCAAAGAATAGTATCTCCATCACTGATGGTAACATCTTCAGTTCTAAGAAATTCATCAATCATGATGAATAAGGAAGCAGCTCCAGTATTCCCCCGAGTGTAGAGATTGGTCCACCAGCGCTCTTCAGGTATGCCAACTCCCGCAGCGTCCAGCAAATCCAAAATCTTGTCCCTGAAATGATGGCTGGAATAATGGCACAAGAAATGATCGATTTCACTCGGGACACTGATGCCGTCTTCAACGAGTCGGAGATATCCATCAACCCCCATACGCACAATGTTGTCAAGCAATCGTACTTCTTGGCGGAGGAGAAGGGCTCCAGCCTTCTCTGCTTCACCGTAAGTGTCGTAATCCTGCCACGTCCGTTCATCATCAGGAAGACCCGCAGAACCGACGCTCATGCATGTTGGAAGGGCATGTGCATGGGAGAAACCGTGAATCCAATCAATTCGGAAACTGATTCCCTTCGGGGCAGGTTTGTCCTGTAAAAGCAAGGCACCAGCGCCATCAGAAAGCATCCACCGAAGAAATTCAGTGTTGAAGTCAATTCGCTTAGAGGCAAATGTTGATTCCGTTGCAGCCTCATAGCGTTGCTTCTTGAGAAGACGGCTTGAGAGTTCACTCGAAACCACAACGGCTGCTTCGTGGTCACCCAAACGAAGGCTGTTCCATGAAGCCTTAAGAGCCATCATCGATGATGAACAGATTCCATGGGTAGTCAAGATTTCAATTGCTGGGAGGCCTAATTCTGCTTGGACCATACTTGCCATTCCCGGTGCAGGGAGGTCACCTTGAGTTGAGGCGACCGCAAGCATTCCGATTTTATCCCGGGTCAGGAATGCTCTGTCAAGACATTGCTCAGCCGCATTCGAGGCCATTTCTGTATTGCTATGAGTTGTTTTTTGGTTTCCATCAATGGCGTAATGACGGGTTTCAATTTTATTCGCTTTTTGGATTTGAACTCGAAGCGAAGAAGGCTTTCCATGAACTGCCCCCAATATTCCTTCTACCTCACCAACTGAAATTGGAGGACCAGGAAGAAAGGCACCGGTGCTGGTGATGTAAACCGTCATGCATCCACCTGAGGTTTGCCGTGTTTCTTCTCATAAGTATAACATCGCCACCATTCTTGCATGTAGGGGAACACGACAAAAATGCCCATGAGAACCATGTAGAACGTCGCATAGTTTCCTGAGTTGCCGAGTGGCTCCTTTCTCCATTCAATGCTAAATCCACCGCTCCAATTGAGGGTAGCCATATCGAGGAACACCTCCCACTTACGGACGATGATGAGAAGAATGAGAAAGAAAGGAAGGGTTGCCAAATAGTTGTGAGCATGAACCTCCCAAATGGATATTTCTCGCTTACCCGTTGCGAAATGGACATCGTAGTGGGCTACAACTTCGTGTGCAATGAGGGCAACGAAACAGAGCAACATAATGAGGACATTTACCTCAAACAGAAGCGAGAGAACAAGAGGGATGCAGATTTGTACACCCATGAGGCAGTGGATATATGCTTCTTTCAATCCAGATGTCTTCTCGATCTCGGTATTGCGGTGACACCACCAGTCGAGCATTCCTGCAATCCCCCAGAGAGGAAGAAGGACGTACAAAATAACATTAAGGACTAAGGTTGCTTCATCCATTGTCATGCCTCAACCGTTCCATGTTGATTCCTCAATTAAAGGAATCTCCGGCGCGCATACCCTTTCCGAGGGTTCAGTCTACCATCAGGAGCCGCACATCAAACAGTCATCAGGAGTATCGAGACTGCATGCAATCGCTTCAAGGCTGTCAACATCTTCTGCTCGCTCAGCGAGCCCACCAACAGTTTGGTCGTCTTTGGCCTTGGATTCAAGCGTGAACTGAATTGCGTCGGCAGCAGCCTTTGTTCGCAGGTAGTACATTCCGGTCTTCAGACCTTGCTTCCATCCGTAGAAGTGCATAGAGGTGACCTTTGCAGGGTTTGCATCGACCATGTGGATGTTCAACGATTGACTTTGGTCAATGTATGCACCGCGGTCGGCAGCCATGTCCAATACGTGACGCTGACTGATTTCCCAAGTGGTTTTGTAGAGGTTGCGGATGTGTTCAGGGATGTTTGCAATCGCTTGGATGGAACCCTTGTGTCGCAAGATCTCATTCTTCATTTCAATGCTCCACAGATCTTCTCTGATGAGGTCACGAACCAAATGTCGGTTGAGCACGACGAATTCTCCAGAAAGAGTACGGCGGACATAGAGGTTGGATGTGAATGCTTCAAAGCATTCATTGTTTCCAAGAATTTGCGACGTTGATGCTGTTGGCATAGGAGCAACTAACAGAGAGTTACGCATTCCGTGTTCAACGATTTCTTCCTTGAGTGAACTCCAATCCCAGCGACCACTGTGGTCGTTCATGCCCCACAAATCAAATTGTAGGATCCCCTTACTTGCAGGTGAGCCTTTGAAGGTTGAATAAGGGCCTTCTGCGATGGCTGCATCCTTTGATGCAGTGCAAGCAGCATAGTAAATCGTCTCAAAGATTTCTTTGTTCAATGAGCGAGCTTGTGGGCCGTCGAAGGGCATTTCTAGCATGGCGAAGGTGTCTGCGAGCCCCTGTACGCCCAAGCCGATGGGTCGGTGGCGCATGTTGGAGTTACGTGCTTCTTCTACCGGATAGTAATTGACATCGATGACACGATTTAGATTCCCTGTAGCGTGATAGGTCACATCATAGAGTTTCTGATGGTCAAATTCACCACTGCTCATGTTAACGAACTTCGGCAATGCAATAGAGGCGAGGTTGCAGACAGCAACTTCGTCCTTTGCGGTGTATTCCATGATCTCAGTGCAGAGGTTTGAGGAACGGATTGTACCCAAGTTCTTTTGATTGGACTTGTTGTTTGCTGCATCCTTGTAGAGCATGTAAGGCGTACCGGTTTCAATCTGTGATTCAACGATTTTGTCCCAAATGGTTCGTGCAGGAACCGTCTCGCGAGCAAGTCCTCGGCGCTCGAAATCCTCGAACATAGCCTTGAATTCGTCACCATAGACATCTTGCAAACCTGGGCACTCGTTTGGACAGAAGAAGGACCAGTCGCCGTTTTGTTCAACGCGTTCCATGAACAAGTCCGGTGTCCACATTGCATAGAACAGATCACGGGCACGAAGTTCTTCCTTTCCGTGGTTCTTCTTGAGGTCCAAAAATTGGAGGATATCTGGGTGCCATGGTTCAAGATAAACAGCGATTGAGCCCTTACGCTTACCGCCGCCTTGGTCAACATAGCGGGCTGTGTCGTTGAAGACACGTAGCATTGGGACGATTCCATTGGATGTCCCGTTTGTTCCCTTGATGTACGAACCTTTCGAACGCACATGATGAATGGACAATCCGATTCCACCTGCTGATTTGGAGATCAAAGCACACTGCTTGAGCGTGTCATAGATTCCGTCAAGTGAATCGTCCTGCATGGTTAACAAAAAGCAGGAGGACATTTGAGGCATTGGTGTTCCCGAATTGAACAAGGTTGGAGTGGCGTGAGTGAAGTAACCTTGACTCATGAGGTCGTAGGTTTCCAGCGCACGAGGGATGTTGTTGTAGTGAATTCCAACAGAAACCCGCATCAACATGTGTTGAGGACGCTCTGCAATTTCGCCATCCAGTCGGAGAAGGTACGAGCGTTCCAAGGTTTTGAACCCGAAGTAGTCGTAATTGTTGTCACGTGAGTAATCGATATGGTTGTTCAAGACATCGGCATGTTCCATAATGACATCAAACACTTCTTCCGAAATCAACGGTGCATGCTTACCAGATTCTGGGTCAATGTATTCCCGCAAATCGGTGATTACATCGGAGAAGGTATCTTTTGTTGCACGGTGCAAATCATCAACACAAATACGAGCTGCAAGACGGCTGTATTCAGGGTGCTGAGATGCCAGTGATGCAGCCGTTTCAGCGGCGAGTTGGTCAAGTTCACGGGTGGTCACACCGTCGTACAAACCTTCGATTGTGAGTTTGGTAACGTGCCCAGGGTCAACCCATTTCGAGTTCAATCCTTCAGAGAGCACTGTCAATTTTTCGAGGATCGCATCAAAGCGCACATCCTCTCTTTCGCCTTTCCTATTTACTACTTGCATGGCCATGTATATTTCCTCCAGATTCGGTGAGTGTGATTGCGTGGTAAGTTCCTTTGTTCGCGTACGGTTCAAAAGTCTTCGTCAACAGAGAACCGCTGTTGAACGCTTCCAAGAGAGGAATTATCCATAACACCAGCTTTCTGATATTCTGCTACTCTCTTCTCAAAGAAATTCGTTTTTCCTTGCATGGAAATCATTTCCATCCACGGGAACGGGTTTGAAGCTTCATAAATCTTAGAGCAGTTCAACTGCACCAAGAGACGGTCCGCTACGAACTTGACATATTGTTCCATCAAGTCTGCATTCATTCCTATGAGGTTAACAGGCAGCGCCTTGGTCACGAACTCTATTTCGATTTCAACTGCTTCCGCAATGATTCGGCGAATGACGTTTTCACCAGCTCCGCGCAACAACTTGTTGTGCAGGAGGCATGCAAAGTCGCAGTGAAGTCCTTCATCCCGAGAGATCAATTCATTGGAGAAAGTAAGTCCAGGCATGAGTCCACGCTTCTTGAGCCAGAAGATTGCACAGAAGGAGCCAGAGAAGAAGATACCCTCAACAGCAGCGAAGGCAACCAATCGTTCTGCAAAGGAACCACGCTTGCGAGATAGCCATTTCATAGCCCATTCGCCCTTTCGCTGGACGGAGGGGACTGTTTCTAGTGCTTTGAACAGGTGGTTCTTTTCTTGGTCATCATTGATGTACGTATCAATGAGTAGCGAGTAGGTTTCAGCGTGGATGTTTTCCATCATGATTTGGAAGCCGTAAAATGCACGGGCTTCTGGCCAGCATACTTCGTTGGAGAAGTTCATCACCAGGTTCTCGTTGACGATACCGTCACTCGCAGCAAAGAACGCAAGAATGTGCTTGAGGAAATGTTGCTCCCCTTCGTTAAGGTTCTTCCAATCTTTGAGATCTTCAGCAAGGTCAATTTCCTCTGCGGTCCAGAACGAAGCTTGCTCCATTTTGTACATCTCCCAAATATCATCATGTTGAATGGGGAATAAAACAAAACGGTCCAGGTTTTCTTGGAGCATAGGCTCAAGATGTTCTTTTGTGAAATCGACGTCTACTCCCTCATCTTTGCTGTGTTCTATGACCATAACATATTCCCCCCGGCTATTTGCGTCGCGCTGGATTTTGTTTGCCCTCCTATAACGCCTATAATGATACCCCCCGCGAAGGGATAGAGCACATGTGTTTCGCGACCCTTCATCACACCTTCACACAATTGCGCAGTGTGTCGTTTAGCATATTCGTCATTGAATGATATAAAACGCATAAGAGAATGTAAAAAAATCGTAAAATCACCTCTATTTCCACTGCATGCACATGTGGGTAGAATCTTACATTATCCCAACAGTCAAAAAGCGATGTATTCTCACCGCGACTATGGAGCAGATTTCACTGACCGTCCAATTCGCCCGCCTCGACGAACGCGCCACCTTGCCGACTCAAGGTTCAGCTTTGGCCGCCGGATGGGATCTGTATGCTTTGGAAGATACGATCGTTGACAAGGGTTCGTCAGTCCTCATCCGCACGGGATGGGCCGCTGCAATCCCTGAGGGATGGGAGGGTCAATTGCGCTGTCGCTCATCATTGGGCAAAAAAGGAATGATTATGCCCAATGGAATAGGCACCATAGACGCCGATTACCGAGGTGAATTGATGGTCCTTGCAACATGGATTGGCCAAGGCGATTCCTTCTCAATCGCTGCTGGAGAACGCATCGCTCAGATGTTGTTTGCACCAGTCCCAAAGGTTACATTGATTGAAACCACGATGGACAATTTGACTAAAACCGAACGAGGAGAAGGCGGTTTCGGCTCCTCCGGAAAATTCTGACGCAGTCCAAGAGAGGTGAAGAGGCATGGTCGATATTCAGGAACTGGGCATTGTTCCTTATGGAGACAGTTTGAAAATGATGAAGTCGTTGCAATCTCAACGCATCAACGATGAAATTCCAGATACATTACTCATCCTTGAACATCATGAAGTAGTAACAGTAGGTCCACGCGCCCGTAACGATGGCATTCGGCCACCAGAGGATTACCCCACCGAAGCCGTTGATCGAGGAGGAGGCCTAACGTGGCATGGACCTGGACAGATTGTCTGCTACCCGATATTCAAGTGGGGTCTTCGTGACCAAGAAGCATCGGTTGCTGAAATCATCACGAAGATTGAGCAGTGGGTCATCAATGCCCTTAGCACGTTAAACATCCATGGAGTACGCGACCATAGAATGCAAGGTGTATGGGTAGATGGTCACAAGATTTGCAGCATTGGATTATCCTTCTTACGCTGGGTTAGTCGGCATGGTTTCACCATTAACATCGACACCCCGCCTGGGAGAGTCGAAGGGGTAGCAGGGTGTGGACTAGCAACAGACACAACGACGTCCCTATCACATCTCGGATATGATGTCAAAGTTCAAGCTGTTAAACAAGCATTGCTCGAAACAATGCCATTTTGAACGGTCATTGGTTCCGAAGGTAATCTTCACCATACCATGCCCATTGGTCAAGGGTCCAACCCGCCGGCAACCCTTCCGCAGGCAAGGGCGGGCCAGCTGGAGCAGCAGGCTGAACAACAGGGGCAGCAGGAGGGGAAACAGGTGTCATTATCATCGGTTGGGGAAGGTTGGGTTGCAATTTTATTGCTGATTCGTCTCGGCTACGTCGTTGCACTGCAAAGCCAAGAACAAGAACGGCCATGACGCAAAGGAACCCCACAATGAGGTACAGCGTATTGGATGAGGAGGAGTCGTCGGCAGATGCAAAGCGTGATGCATCCTTGGGATATGAGTCGCCATCATCAGACCAGCCGTCTCCGTCGCCATCTACACACCCAACACGGTCTTCGGTAGAAGTACCTGGGACCTCTGGACAATCATCTGATAGGTTCGTACCCTCTTGGTCAGGATATCCATCTCCATCTGCATCGGACCAGAAGCGTTCGTCATCGGGGAAGGCATCAAGGAATCCAGCCCATCCATCTCCATCTGGGTCCGGACAGCCATAGCGTTCCATGTCAGAAGTGCCAAAGATTTCGGGACAACTGTCTGGCGTAGTACCTGTTTCAGAGTCACCAAAACCATCCCCATCTTGGTCGGAATGTTGTGTTGCATCATCGGGGAGTGCGTCGTTAGCATCCGACCAGCCGTCGCCATCAGAATCAATACAGCCTAAGCGGTCTTCTGTAGAAGTCCCTGCGATCAACGGACAAGCGTCGCTTTGAACTCCGTCAGAAGCATCACCGTATCCGTCTCCATCTTGGTCGGAATGTTGCGTGAATTCATCGGGGAATGCATCGGCTCCCTCTGCCGCTGTCCATGCTCCATCTGGATCTGACCAGCCATCCCCATCTGTATCAATACAGCCATTGCGATCTTGATTGGAGGTGCCTGTGACAAGGAGACATTGGTCGCCTCCTTCCCCGTTAGAATTGTCTCCAAAACCATCTCCGTCGCCATCTGACCATTGTGCGCCGTTAACTGGGAATACATCCACGGTGTCACCGTAACCATCCCCATCGTAGTCAGCACAACCGATACTCGTACCGAGTGAACTTGTTCCTGCCTCATTGGGACAGTCATCAATATCGTCGGAAAAACCGTCGTTGTCGTCGTCAATGTCTTCGCCTAAATCCTCACAGCCGTCACGGTCAACATCATTTCCGATGAAAGACATGAACGATGGTGGACTTTGGGGGCAAAGGTCAGTTCCCGCGGATGAGAGTGAGCAGACCCACCAGGTGCTGGATTCATCACCGTCGCATATTCGGTCGTTATCATCGTCCAAGTCTTCGCCTTGATCTCTGCAGCCATCTCCGTCATAATCAGTTCCTGTCAATGAAGTCCAGCCGAGGTCACCGGTGGGGCAGAGGTCCGAAGTATCGTAAATTCCATCGTTATCATCATCTGAATCTTCTGTTAAATCTGCGCAACCATCCGTATCATGGTCGGTCAAGGCAGAAGAAATCCATGAAAGATTGCCAAGAGCACAGTCATCATTTACATCAAGGATTCCGTCTTCATCATCGTCACCATCGCAAGCATCTCCGAGAAGATCACCATCGTGGTTAGCTTGGTTTGCGTTAGGAATCATTGGACAGTTGTCCACCTGATCGCCAACACCGTCTCCATCTTCATCCATGTACGGGTCTATCCGAACAACTTCATCCTGGCCGTAATCGACGTAGTACAAGTGCCCATTGGGGCCTATCTCAAGGCCCATGATGGATGTTGCCGAAGTTTGAATGGAATCGGTTTCAGTAGCTGCTTTTCCGTTTGAACTCAAATCATATGCAACAATTTGACCGTTGCCATATTCTGAAACAAAGAGTTGGTCGTCATCAAGTACAATCCCAGAAGGCATGTTCAAACCCGATGCGAGAACGCCCCATTCAATGTTCGTGATGGAGGAATATTCCTCCAAGGGCTCCATACGAGATGAATCGCTCATGATGTCTTGAGTACTGGTTGAGGAGTCATCGGTGTTCACCCACAAGACTCGGTTTGCACCAGGGTCTGCGATGTACAAAATTCCAGAATCATCATCAAGGGTCATGTGTCCAGGAACACCCATGATGTGAGTGAGTTCTACCTCAGAATACCGTCGTACGATAGCATCAGAATGATCGTCACGACCGGTATCGTGGTCCTCTTGGAAATCATAGTACACCAATTCTTCATAGTAGCCGTCATTGTACCAATACGCATTGTCAGAATCGTGAGCGATTCCAACTCCATAAGGTGATTCGTGATTCATATCAATGTGACTACCTAGAAGGCCATTGCCGTTGTTTTGATTCTCTACTGCAAAGTGACTGAGCGAGGATGGCCAGAGTGTTGGGCCCATGAAATTGTTTGGAGAGGCTTGACCACAGAACGTATTCGCTGTTTCCTGGGCAGATCCCCACTGCCAGTCAAATTCTGGGTGATAGGCCCCAAATGCAATAGCGCTGACTTCTTCCAAAAAGTGATTCCGATTTGAATCCTGACGGTTTTGAGAGGTTTGATTCTCAAGCCCCGTATTCTCAACAATAGTGATGCTGTCTGTGTACTGATTTGCAATCCACAATTCATTCGCCCGCCCGGGGTGGAATTCAAGGTCCCTTGGGTTAGAAAGTGCATCCGATGAGTCAGCAATAACCGTTTCATCAAAACCCATTCCAAATTGTTCCACCATAACAGCCTCTTTAGCAGCAGTAGCGTATGAAGGGATGGAAAATAAGAGAATTGCAAGCATGAAAAGTGCTAATTGCTTCTTGGCCATACTCAAGCCAGCGTGAATGAGCATTTCATACCTTGTTACGAAGGGATGTTATTTGCACAAGTCACAATGTAACAACTGCCAGGTGAATCCGCTGAAGTCACTCTTTGAACCGAAGGCCTGCAAGAATTGCAAATTCGATTAATTTGGTAATTCGGCAACGATAGAACCCACCACCCTACAACGAGAAAGAATCCCCTACGAATCCCAAGCGAGAAGGGCTCACCGTACTATATGCTGAGTTTCTCGTTTTGAGTCAGCGCATGGCTGACCCATTCAAACGCTAATTTGTCCTTCGTCTTTTCTTCTTCACTCCGGCGTTTGAGGTTATTCATCGCCATCTTCATTCTGAAATTCCCTTCAAAGGATGGGGCGTGCCGATCAAGATATGCCCAATAGAGCCTCGTAATTGGACATGTTTTCTTCGGATGAAAAGCACAGGATTTGCAATGGTCACTCATCCTGTTAATGTAGGCAGATCCAGCCACATAGGGTTTCGTCATCATCGCATCGCCAAGCGCAAAGGTACCCATTCCGAGCACATTCGGCTCAACCACCCAATCATAGGCATCAACGAAGGCAGCGTGAAACCAATCGGTTAGTTCGCGAGGGTTGATGTCTAACAAGTTTCCAATATTACTCAGAACCATCAATCGAGGGATGTGGTGAGTCCATCCCTCTTCCATCACCGATTTAACTGAAGAATCCAGACATTGGAGACCGCTATCTCCTCTCCAATACACTTCGGGAAGTGGGTTCATTTGGCGAAGATGGTTCGGATGTTCTTCCACATCGGGCATGGCTTCACGCGTCCATGAAAACGTCCGGTTCGAAGGGGTTCGCTGAACATCAAGGGTGCGGAAGCCGTTTGTGATTTCGTGAATATGGTGAACGTATTCTCTCCAGATTAACTGCCGCAAGAATCCTTCAGTACTGTTGAGGGGGGCATCGGTCTCTAAAACTGCTTGAACCAGTTCATCTGGCATCAACCTGTGTAGATTTAGCAGAGCCGCAAGACGTGAGTGAAAAAGTCCACGGCTTTTATCGGTCATAGCATCTTCATAACGTCCAAACCAAGGCATGCATTTCATTCCAAATGCGAGGGCGGTTTCTACATCATTCGTTGTAGTTGGCAGTTGAGTCATGTCCAAAACGCCAGGATGCGAGCCATATTCTGTGTTGATAAGTTGTTCAACCTCAAGGTCAATTTCATCACTTTCATAGGATGGTGGTTCGGGAGGGGTTGGGTCTCCTTTCCAGGGGAATCGATTTTCAGAATCGAAGCTATATTTCCCACCAATCGGTTTTCCCATTTCCATTAACCAACCCGTTTCATGACGAACTTTGCGGTAAAACCGGTCCATGCGAAACGGAGGCTGGGAGCCTACGCTCTGTTCAAACCACGAAGATTTTGTCAACCACCCAACATGCTCGTGAATGATGACGTTCTCATTTTGAATCAATGGCTTCAACTCATTCCTCAGTTCCAGTTCTGCGTGCGCGATGGCTTGTACCGGACCATAACGAGCAACGTGTTCATTCAACGCGTCTTCGTATGTTCCGTTTGTCATAAGGTAGCGGACAGGTCGTCCAGTCGCTTGAACTTCAACGGCGAAATGCCGTTGGGATGAAAGGAGGAGAGCGAGTTTTTGCTTGTGATAGGGACGTTTGTTGCCCTTAGCAGATGATTCAATCAAGATGATCCCATACACACCGGAAACGGGTTCAACATGTTCAATAAATCTGAGATTGAGTTGGTCGTATGAAAGCCACAGCCATCCGTCCACGGGAGCGTCTTCGTAAGGAAGAAGGGACGATGAAAAGTAACCCGTGGAAGACGCATGGGTTGAAACCACGAGTTCTTCCATAAGTGTAAGATTTGCTAAAGAGGTGATAAAGCACTGCTTTTGACCAGTCAATAATGAACGGTGAGTTTCCTTGGTTCTAGTGTTTCTTCAATATGGGCCCGCATTGCTGCAGCTTCCATTGTTGCCCCTCGCATGGTTGTTACAAACGGGATATTCAATTCAACAGCAAGACGACGCATCATGTTCCCGTCACGAACTGCACCTCCGGAAATCGTAGGGACGTTGACGATGAAGGAAACTTTGCCCTGCCGCATGAGGTCGAGTGCATCTGGGTGCTTCCCTTCAGCGATTCTATAGACTGTTTCAACCGGGATGTTGTGGCGGCGGAGAGCGTCTGAAGTACCGCCTGTTGCGTACAATGTAAATCCTAAATCCACCAATTCACGTGCAACTGGGGCAAGACTTTCTTTGTCTTCATCTCGAACCGTCAAATAAGCACCACCTGATGTTGCAACAGGGATTTCAGTTGCTAAACGCGCCTTGAGATAAGCCAAATCTGCTCGCTCATCAGAACCGTATACTTCTCCCGTTGATTTCATTTCAGGACCGGGGGCTGGGTCTAATCCACGGAGTTTAATGAACGGGAATACTGGTGCCTTTACACAGACTTGGCCCGTGGTTCTTCGGGGAATTGTTTGGGATGAAAGAGGTTGACCAATGGTGACCCTCGCTGCGATCCGGGCAAGAGGCAACCCAGATGATTTTGCGACGAATGGAACCGTACGAGACGACCGAGGATTGACCTCCAAGACATAGAGATTATCTCCTTGAATGGCAAACTGAATGTTAAAGCAGCCTTCAATCTTCAAGCCCAAACCGATGACCTTTGTTTGTTCGGCCACCCTCTCAAGCATATCTTCCGATATATTTTGAGTTGGAATGAAACATGTCGAATCACCTGAGTGAATTCCTGCCTCTTCCAAATGCTCCATAATGGCTCCAACCAAAACCTCCTCACCATCTGCAGCAGCGTCAACGTCCAACTCGGTAGCATGGCCAAGGTATTCATCAACCAGAAGTGGCTTATCCGGGGCCAAATAGGCATCTCGTAGGTAGCCATCCAATTGCTGTTGATTGGACAAAATCTCCATACCGCGCCCTCCGAGAACATAGGAGGGACGAATAAGGACGGGATACCCAATTTCTTTCACGGCTGCCCTCAAATCATCAGCAGACGTTCCCGTTGCGCCGCGAGGCATTTTGAGTCCGCTTCGAGCTGCAAATGCTTCAAAGCGCTCTCGGTCACTTGCCTCATCAATAGCGTCGCACGATGTACCCATGATGCTGAGGTCTAACCCTTTGAGACGAAGGTCAGGCAAACGTTGTTCCAAAGGCATGGCAAGATTGATTGCCGTCTGTCCGCCAAATTGGAGCAGGATCCCATGCGCACGTTCACGCAGTAGAATTTCGCTGACATACTCCAACGTTAACGGGTCAAAGTACAGTCGATCTGATGTATCAAAGTCCGTAGAAACTGTTTCTGGATTATTGTTGATGATGATGGCATCCTTACCCGCTTCACGGATTGCTTTGACAGCGTGGACGCAACCGTAGTCAAACTCAATGCCTTGCCCAATACGAATTGGACCGCTTCCAATGGTGACCAATCGGTCTTTGGTTCGTTCCTCAAGATTCGGCAGAAGATCAATTCCAGGAGAGCCAAACGGTTCGTAGGTTGAATAGTAATACGGAGTTTTGGCTGCAAATTCTGCAGCACATGAATCAACCATGCGGTAAATTGGATGAAGGTTCAACTCATGTCGACGTTGCATGACTGCACGCTCGTCTTGACCAGTCGCAAGTGACTTCAGACCCTCTGGAGGGAACCCTGCAAGAGCGTCTGCGATATGGGCATCACTGAATCCATGACTCTTCCAGCGACGGAGTTCCTTTTCAGTCAATTCCGTTGGTGACACCCCTCGTGCAGTAATCTCTGCTTCCATCTGAGCTAATCGTTCAAATCCATAGAGGAACCAACGAGTGATACGTGTTATTTCGTGAACCCGTTCAACGCCCCAACCCCTGCGAAGCGCTTCAAGAACAGCACCCATTCTTCGGTCTGTGGCGATTCTGCACCAATCAACAAGGGTGCTGTCTGGTAAGGCTTCGTGAGCACGCTCAGACATTCCTTCACCCTCTGACTCGTCTGCCCGTGTCAATGGACGTGGATGAGCACATCCTTGTTCAAGTGAGGCCCAAGCTTTGAGGAAGGCCTCTTCGAAGTTCCGGCCGATGGCCATGACTTCACCCGTAGATTTCATTGAGGTACCGAGCGTACGGTCTGCAGTCCTGAATTTGTCAAAGGGCCATCTCGGGATTTTCACTACACAATAATCCAGAGTCGGCTCAAAGGCTGCAGTAGTACCGTCGCCAGTAATTGGATTTGGAAGTTCATCCAACGTGTAGCCAACCGCAATCTTGGCAGCCATTCGAGCGATAGGGTAACCGGTGGCTTTCGAGGCCAATGCAGAAGAGCGAGAAACCCGCGGGTTGACCTCAATCACCCGTATTTCTCCAGTAAATTGATTGAAGGCGAATTGAACATTGCAGCCTCCTTTGATGTTCAATGCCCGAATCAAGGCCAATGCTTGGTTCCTCAAGCGCTGATGGTCGGCATCACTGAACGATTGGAGCGGAGCGACAACCGTAGATTCACCGGTATGGACGCCCATCGGGTCAATGTTTTCCATGGTGCAAACAATGGTTGCATTGTCGGCTTCATCTCGCATAACTTCGTATTCAAGTTCCTGCCATCCCAAAATGGATTCTTCAATCAGAACTTGGGAGATGCGCGAATTTCTCAAACCGAGTTGTGAGATTTCCACCAATTCACCCATGTCTCGGGCAGTTCCGCCACCTAGACCTCCCAATGTAAACGCTGGTCGGACTAAGATGGGCCAACTCCCGATTAAATCTGCTGCAGCAATCACTTCATCGATGGTGTTGCATGCGACGGCTTGGCTGATTGGAAGTTGAATTGATTCGCACACTTGATTGAACAACTCTCGGTCCTCCGCTTTATCGATGGCTTCCAAATCAGAACCAATCAGTTCAATGTTCAAACGTTCAAGCGTCCCATTGTGGGAAAGTTCACTCGCAATGTTAAGGGCAGTTTGACCGCCCATTCCTGCGAGCAAGGCACAAGGCCGTTCGATTTCCATGATCCGTGCGATGGTATCGGGCAGAAGTGGTTCAATGTAAACGACATCCGCCATTTCCGGGTCGTTTTGAATCGTGGCAGGATTTGAATTGACCAGAATCACCCTGTATCCATCTTCACGAAGCGCCTGTACGGCCTGGGAGCCTGAGAAGTCAAACTCGGCGGCCTGACCGATTTTAATCGGTCCGCTACCCAAAACCAGAATGGTCTCCAAATCATCTCGGCGAGGCATCACATTCCACCTCCAAGATGAGCATCAACGATCGCTCTGAATCGGAGGAACAGATGCGTAGCATCGTGTGGCCCTGGACAAGCTTCAGGATGGAATTGGACCGTGAAGCATGGTTTCCCGATGACATCAAGCCCTTCTACGGTTCCATCATTGGCATTGACATAACGAACCTCAACCTCCGCCCCATGCTGATTTGGTGATGGAGGAGATGAAGCTCCTGTCGGATGGGCAGCGAGCATTCCATCTTGTGGATGAGCAACTGCAAAACCATGATTTTGACTGGTAATGGCCACAGTACCTTCCTTGAGATCAACCACCGGCTGATTGGCTCCCCGATGACCGTATCGCATTTTGTAGGTTTGTAATCCGGAAGCAAGACCCATCAATTGGTGCCCCAAACAAATCCCCATCACGGGAAGTCCGTCTTTGACTGCTTCAGCAAGAGTATTTCGGGCAGATGTAGCCATACCCGGATGCGCAGGGTCCCCAGGCCCATTTGAACAAAACAAGGCGTCGATGTTGTAGGTATTTTTCAAGACGTCAAACGGAGTATGGGGGGGGCACCATACAACGTCAAAATACATGCAGAGGTGCCGCAAAATGTTGTATTTAACTCCACAATCAAGGACCCCCAAACGTGGTTTTCTTACGCCTAAATCATCTGCCGAACCTGGATTTAATTCCACGGGCTCGTCGATAGAAACTTCATCAACAAGGTCCTCAAGTTCAGGAGAGGAAAGTGATTCCAATTTGGCCTTCAACTTGTCTTCTTGACCGAGTGGGCCAAAGACGCACAGAACTGTTCCCAATTCACGCACACGACGAGTAATAGCCCGTGTGTCAATATTTTGAATGCCAGGAACCCCATGGAGCCTTAGCAACTCATCAACCGTCCCAATCGAGTTTCTGTGGTCCGGTTGATGCATGGCGTGACGTACAACAACACCCCGAGGCCAGACCCGTTTGGATTCAGAAGTCCCGTGATGGATACCATAGTTTCCAATCAAAGGGTAGGTGAAGGTCAAGACCTGCCCAGCAAAAGATGGGTCGGTCAGTGACTCTTGGTACCCCATCATGCCTGTTGTGAAGACCAGTTCTCCTGAACCTGCTTGATTGGCTCCGAAGAGTTCTCCTTCGTAGCGCCCTCCATCGGCCGTCAAAAGGACACCAGGGCCCGATGCACCTTCTGGGAGAGGAACTCCTTGAACAAGTCCATCAGCGGCATCTCCGATGTCCAATGATGAAGGGTTGTAGAGCCGATGAGTAGCAGGAAGGGAACGCCCATTTTGGAGTTCGCTTCCTAACATCGTATTTGGTCGTCAACGGACACCCATAATGATTGGGTGTGGGTTTGATTGGAAGAGAGAGCCAAAAATATGACACGAAAACAAGAAAATATCGCCCTTGGTAGTGGAAACAAATAATTACTTACTTCTCATTCTCTCGTTCTTTATCATGAACGGACTTTCCACGAGCGGAGGGCTCTATCACAAGGCGTGCATCTGGGAAGTGACGCTCGGTTCCACCGTCTCCAAACCATGCCTCCATGAACAGTGCTAAAGCAGCGACTTCGGAGTGGGGCTGGTTGCCCACTGCGACGTTGTATTGTGAATACTTGAAGACGTCACCCGGTACCTTTGCTCCACCGACAACAAGAACCACGGGCCGGTCACGACGAATTTGAGGAATCACTTCCCTGTAAGGCTGGCCGTACATCGTGAGGTGAATGGCTACGCCGGGCATCCCGTCCCCTGCGTCTTCCTCAACAAACCGTTTCAGCCATCCCATTGAGCCTGTGATATGTTCACAGGACATCTCTCCGCCAAAGCGTTCGTTCACAGAGCCCACATTTTCGAAGAGGTCATTGTCTTCATCCCCTGCCAGAAGAAAACGTGTCCCTCCAAGTGCCCTGGAAACGAGGGCGAGATGCGTTGTGATTCGGGGGTCGCGGCCCTTACGGTACCCCAAACGAAGCACATTGAACGGCGTGTCGGCCATGTGCAGACGACCGGCCTCGCCCACATGAGCGTAGCGGCTCATTCGACTTTATCGATGACAGCCTCGGATGATTGTGATGAATCACCCATGCCTGTAAATTCGTAATCGTTTGAATCTATGAAGCGGATCAACCAATTCAACAACATAGCATTGACCAAGAGGTTAGAACCCATTGACATTCCACCCCAAAGCGCACCAAGACGGACGGTTCTCCATAGCCCGTCCGCAGTTGATAGCCCGTCAGTTACGAAGAAGGAGCCGATAAGAGGCTCAACGACGTAAAGGCCAGCGAGAATTAGCATTCCACCTGCAGCAGTTGAAGGGAATATTTTCCCCATATCTCTGCTGAATTCGGTAAGTATTGCCGAAAGCAAAGAGAGAATCATCACGGCAAAGGCAACTTGGCCAAAGTTAAGCCCAAAAAATACGGAGATGCCTTCGCTCATATTATCGTCTTGTGAATAAATACCCAACCACCAAACAGCGACCATGAGCGTGATGAGCATCCCGCCTAAGCGCGATGTACTGGCTGCTTTATCAAAAACTTCTTGCAAATTTCGAGGCTTAAGACGACGAATGATGCGTTCTGCAAATTCATAATCACTGACCGAGGCACCACTGACCGAATCCGAACCTGCAGCCACAGGAATCGTGCTCATCGTTGATGGTTCGGCCTCGGACATACGAGTACCTTCTTTGTCACATCTTATGAAACCTGTCGCTTTGGAGGTGTTCATGGTGACCGACTCGGGAGTCTCTCAATCGCGCCGAAAGCGTATTGTTGACGGACTCAATCAGAACGATGGTTTTCCTCAAATCATGGGAATCATCAATGTAACGTCCGATTCGTTCTTTGAAGGAAGTCGCTCGCTCTCTTCGGAAGATGCCATAGAACGAGCCCTTGCAATGTGGGATTCAGGAGCGACTTGGGTTGACATTGGGGGTGAATCTACGCGCCCTGGGGCGGCCCCGGTAGATGAGGAAAGCGAAATACAACGTGTCGTCCCAGTCATCAAGGCATTGAGAAAGGCAAACCCTGAGGGATTGATTTCTATTGATACTCGGCATGCATCTGTTGCTCATGAAGGCCTCAAGGCAGGGGCTGACATGGTAAACGATGTATCAGGACTCCGCGACAAAGCAATGATTGATACTGTCCGTGAATGGGAGGCTGCAATTTGTATCATGCACATGCAAGGGGAACCGGGGACCATGCAATCAAAGCCTCATTATGTGAACTGCGTGGAAGAAGTCACTGCCTACTTGGCGGAACAACGTAGCCAACTCATCGGACAAGGCCACCCAAAGGAACTCATTTGTATTGACCCTGGAATCGGATTTGGGAAAGACCACACCCATAACCTGGCCTTGTTACAAGCAGGCAAAAGCATCGGCGAAGATACCTCAGTGAGCGTTCTCTGGGGTGTTTCAAGGAAACGAATCGTTGGCCATCTTACTGGACATGAGCACGCAGACGACCGTTTAGCAGGGACATTAGGCCTTGCTGCTGTTGCAGTTGCAAAAGGAATCGATCTGCTCAGAGTACATGACGTGCAGGAGCATGTTGACCTCTTTTTGACAATGAAGCCGTTTGATTGAAGATCAAACTCCACCCAACAAAAGGATGGGTGCAACCCACGCTCCAGCCATTGACCCTAAATTGGTCAAGGCAGTGACCAAGAGAACCTTTCCAGCAGGATTAGACCAGAACGAGGAAAAGTCATCCAATTTCAAAAACTTCTGCAAATCATCCGCCGTTGGTTCGGCAACTTTGAGTTGGACGTATCCTGCAAACCAACCTGCAGCTAAAGCAGGATTCAATGAGGTGATAGGAGACGCTGCCGCTGCTGTAAGAACCGCCAGTGGGTGGCCTCGGGCAATGATGCACCCAATGGCTGCAAAGACAGCATTTGCAATCGTCCATACGGTGAAGAATTCAATCCAATCTACACCTTCACCGTTTGAAACGAAAACTGCAATTGCTGAGATGAGAATCAACGGCATGGCCCAAGGGAGCATTCGGGCTACACGAGAGCGTTTTGGGAGTGTTGAAAATTCTTCAAGTTCATGAGAAGGTGAAGGCTCAGCCATCTTTTTTGCAACACCTTTCAAGTGACCTGCTCCGAGGACGGCGAGAACTTTCTTGTTCGGGTCAAGTTCCGCCAATTTCCCAGAGATATAGGCATCTCGTTCATCGATGAGGACGGTTCCTGCACCGGGAGAGAATTCTTTGAGTTCTTCCATCATAGAGGAGAGCATATCAGAATCACGAAGTAACTCGTTCACATCAACTTCATCTTCATCATCATCATCATCCTCAAGGAGTGATGTTAGAAGACGCCACTTTTCTCGAAACTTCATTTTACGCCAAGCACGACGCAAGGTGACTTGGATATCACGGTCTACAAGGGCAATCTCACAACCCGCTTCTTTTCCGATATTGACTGCTGCAAGCAATTCAGCACCGGGCTGTTGACCTTCATCAAGACCGAGTTTTCTCTGCTCGGCAGAAAGCATAGATTGCAACAAGACCATGGGTGCTTTTCCTTCTTTCACTACCTTGAGTAAACCTTCTTTGTCTAAACGACGATCACTGATGAGTGTCTCATACCGACTCTGACACAGTTCCACTGCCACAATATCAGGCTGATAGGTAGCAATTTGCTCCATGACTGCTTCAACCGACGCGGTCGCAATGTGTGCTGTACCGAGCAGACGAAGACGGTCGTTAACATCGATGAGCGGAGTTTCGTCACTCACGCATTCACCTCAGTTTCATAGTTTCCAAAGATTGGCCCAAGGGCTAAATTCAACCTTCAGAAAGTGATTTCAACGTTCTCTCGGACATGGGCTGCAACAGTCCATAGTTCTCGTCGCTCGCATCCCTTGAATCCAGCGACAATGCTTGCAGGAATCATCTGGATAGCCTTGTTGAAGTTGGTGGAAGCAGCGTTGTAGAATTCACGACGGTCAGCAATTTGGTTCTCCAAGGAGACCAATTTGTTTTGGAGGTCCATGAAATTTGCATTCGCCTTCAAATCGGGGTATTGTTCTGCAACCATGTTGATACGAGGCATCATTCCAGAAAGCAAACCTTCAGCGGCGGCGACGCCCTTTACGTCACCACGGCTCAATGCACCAGCAGCCGCTTGGCGTGCCTTTGCGAATTCTTGGAAGATACCTGCTTCGTGCTCGGCGTAGCGTCCAACAATTTTGACAAGATTCGGGATCATATCGTACCGCTGATTGAGCAATACGTCAATATCAGACCAGGATTTGTTGGCGTTTTCTTCAAGACGAATGAAACGGTTCCAAGTTGTGAAAAACCAAACGATAAGAATCAAAATCACAATTGCTGCAATTGCTGCAGCGACATACATCATGTCAACCATGCACTGCGCTCGGTACAATTCCTACTTGAATCCTTCTCTCCCATACTGATTTCAAGGAGCAAGATGATGAACATCAACTTATTCGCATCACCAAGGACCGCTGTTTTAACCCGAATTGAACCAGAGTGAACCACTTGAGATGAACAAAATGTACGATACAGCGCTCATCTTTTTTGGCGTATTCTGTATCGCCTTTGCATTCGCCCCAGTTGGACTCGGGGGGGGATTACTTTTCGTCCCTCTTTTGCATTATGGTGCAGACCTACCAATCGATGGAACCCTTCTTGCCGTATCTCTATCCCTCACGGCTGTTGTAAGTTATGGGAGTGGCTTTGCCCACCGCAAGAAAGGACACTACGATGACGAGGCGATCAAATCTGCACTTGTTGGAGCGATTCCAGGCGCATTGCTAGGCGTTGGCATCGTCGTAGTTCTTGGAGACAACCTTGACACCGTATTCAAGACAGTGAGCATTATTATCTTGGCTTGGGCTCTTGTGAAAACGAGGAGGAAAATCACCTCAATCAACTCCACTGATGCTGATGAGAGCGACGAACCACGAGAGATACAACACAAAAACCTCAGACTTGGAGCAGCCACGGGAGGCACGCTCTCCTCTGTTCTTGCTATTGGGGCAGGGGTAATCTATGTCCCTGTATTACAGCAATATACTGGATTGAGCGCGAGAAAGTCAATTGGCTCCAGCCTTCATTTGATGATGGTCGTCGTACCTATCGCAGTAATTACACACTTGGCGTTTATCTCTTCATCAGAACGAGATGCCCTCGTTGAGCAAATTGGCGTACTCTTCGCCTTACCCTTTTTGACATTCATCGGAGCAAGGCTCGGAGCCCAATTTGGAATGAACTATATCTCATCTCAAAACATCATGAAAATTTTCATGACCCTCACGGGAGTTGTGTTGGTCCGGTACCTTTGGGACCTTAGCGGACTCATTCTTTAATCGATTCAATGACCATTGCAATGCCTTGGCCGCCACCGATACAAGCTGTTGCAACACCATAGCGTCCACCACTGCGCTGCAATTCGTATGCGAGTGTAAGAACCAAACGAGTACCAGTTGCTGCAAGGGGGTGACCGATACCGACTGCTCCACCGTTAACATTGACCTTCTCAACATCAAGTTCCAAATCCTTGATGCATGCAACAGCTTGGCCTGCAAAGGCTTCATTGATTTCCCAACGGTCAATATCATTCACGGTAAGGCCAGCTTTTTCCAGGGCTTTTCGGGAAGAAGGGACAGGACCGTATGACATGATTGATGGCTCCAGGCCAACGATTCCCCAAGAGACAATTCGAGCAAGTGGTTGGTCACCATCTTCCTTTGCCTTTGAAGCAGATTTGATGACGACTGCTGCTGCACCGTCTACAACGCCTGAAGCATTGCCTGCGGTAACAAAGGATTCAGGGCCAAATGCAGTAGGAAGGCGGGCAAGACTTTCCTCAGTAGTACCCCGCACAACGTGGTCTTCATCCTTGTGAGTGATTACCGTGTCACCACGGCGTGAGGAGATTGTAACTGGAACGATTTCTTGCTCAAATACGTCGTTATCAATTGACGAGGCAACACGAGAATGTGAAAGAGCGGCAAAAGCATCAATTTCTTCTCGTGTCACGCTTTTACGCTTGCAAAGTTCATCAGCAGTTTGAGCCATAAAGAGACCACAGGTCATGTCTTGAAGGTTAGTCATCATGTAATCCTCAACCTTGGGCGAACGGCCCAATTTCCATCCTTCTCGACCTCCACGCATGACGTGGGGTGCTTGAGAGAGGTTCTCCATGCCGCCAGAGACAACGGTTTTGGCCTCATCGAGCATAATCATCTGTGCTCCACTCACGATCGATTGAATGCCGGAACCGCAAATTCTGGAAAGGGTGAGCATAGGAACTTCTTGAGGGATACCACCTTGCAAACCTGCATGGCGGGCTCCATAAATCGATTGAGAGCAAGTTTGGAGCGCATAGCCCATAACAACATGGTCGACTGATTCAGGAGCAGTTCCAGTTTTTTCTAGAGCCGCTTGAATTGCAATTCCACCCAAATTTTGAGCACTAAGTGTCTTCAGAGCACCGCCGACTTTACCGTCACCACGCTTCCCGCCAACCCATTCACAAAACGGTGTTCTCGCACCGCCTACAATCACTACATCTTCGCTCATGTATCATCCCAAAAGGGGGAGGGTCATGAATATCACTGTGTAGTTATTCATCCAAAGAGAGAACTCTTGTCCAAGCCGTTATTGCTCACCATCAGGGGAATTGCTGCGATGAGCCCGCACATGCCTCCACAAAGAGCCACGAAGATCATTCCAATTCCTGCAACAAGATCTGAATTGTTCATGATGAGGTCGTACTCCTCTTGGGTAAGGTCACCGTCGTCAAGCATTTGGTCATAGACCTCATCGATAGTTGTGAGTTCAAGTCCGCTCAAGGCCGAGGCTACAAGAATCGCAACGAAGAGGAGATGGACGCCACGTCGTTGGTAATTCACAAGCATAACACCACCGGCGATGGTTGCTATTCCAGCAGCCAAACCTCCAGCGTAAACTGCGAGCAACAGCGGTTGTGAGGTTTCATACCCGAGAACATCCAAGAGATTGAGCCCGGATGAACCAAGACCGATAAGACCCCACAACACGCACAAAATTCCAATGACTTTTGGGGCACTGGACGGAGGGCCAAGGAAAATCATCTGCCCAGGAGGCATTTCCGCCATCCCTGAGAGCATAGCACCGTTTTGCATGGTCGAAAACCCGGCAGAGATTGGCACCGATTCCGGTGTAGCATCCATCATAGAGGACTGCTTCACTTCGTCTTCTGGCGTTATATCATCCCAAGGTGAATCAGACTGCATGCATGGGGGTTAGAGCGGACCCTTATGGTTCTTTTTTTAAACGCACAAAGGGTTGTGTTCTTGAAGCATGAACTCCTGCAAACATCAAGGGGGGGCTGAAATGAACATACTCGTGGTCTACAAGAAAAATTTCGAATCTGTCCACGACTCCGGCTTAATGGAAGTCAAGGAAGCCCTTTCACGAACAAGTTCAAAGAGTGACCGAGTTGATTTCAAGCCTAGAGAACACGTACGAAGAGCCGATTTTATTGCCCGTGACCTGGTGATTGTATTTGGTGGAGATGGAACCCTTACCTCTCTTTCACACAACATTGATGCTTCAACTCCGGTAATGGGTGTCAATTCTCACCCAAGAAGTGAGGATCCTACGGGAAGCTTTGGATTCTACATGGATTCATCCATAGCCACATTTGAGGATGATGTGAAAACCGTCATGACCGGAAAAGCAATTGTCAACGAACTTCCAAGATTGCAGGCCATTATTGATTCAACATCAGGGAATCGATTTACGACTGACCCTGCAATGAATGACCTGTTCATCGCCAACACGCACCAATATGCACCTAGCAAGTATCATTTGCGTCGTGGAGAGCAACAGTGTATTCAGCAAAGCAGTGGACTGCTATTCTCGACATGGTTTGGACAAGGAGCTTGGCTTCGTAATGCTATGAGTTCAGATGAATTCAATACGCTGCGCTCAGCAGTGGAGGAACATGATGTTGACTCGCATTATTTCGTACTCGCACGAGACATCCCCCCTTCAGAACGAAAGCAGAGATCATGGTCATGGGCGGACTGGACCGACACCTCAACAACGATCACATCAGACATGCACAGAGGATACGTTGTTCCTGACGGATGGGATGAAGTCCACTTCAACCGAGGCGCTACAATCACGGTAAACGCAGAGGCTCCACCATTGCAATTACTCACGTTTCGCTCAACGTTAATGGAAAAACTACGCCAACTCGAGGCGAATGAGTAGAATTACTGAGGAGATGCTGTCCTCAGCGCACTGGAAATTCAGTGTAAAAAGTAAACTTGGTGATCGATAAAAAAAGGGTAGGAGACTGGGATTCTTGCGAATCCCAGCCTCCAGTTTCTTAGGAGGTGATCCATCTGCAGGTTCCCCTACAGATACCTTGTTACGACTTAACCCTCCTTGTCGAAGGCAGGCTCGAATACGCCATAAAGCGCAGCCTCACCCACCCCCAACTAAGATGGTTTGACGGGCGGTGT
>CALKGM010000001.1 GCA_938084675.1 Candidatus Poseidoniaceae archaeon | reverse complement strand
TGCACGTTGGCGGTGGTGGAACGACATTTGAGACAATGAACATCCCTGCTACTGTGAACCAAGGTACCCCACTGATCTGATGTTTGGTTCGAGTTTACTCGAACCAATATGGAGGAATAAGAATGGCATGGCCATTTAGTGGAAACTCCGGAGGAAATAAAAATCCAGACCAGAACCTAAGCGAAGAACGCCTGAAGATATTGGCCAACGTGGCCATTGAACAGGTGCCGTTCCCTGAACAAGGGCTTCTTAGCGAAGAGGATGCATGGACAATTTCTCCCGGACCAACAAGAGCTCGGATTAACAGTCAGCAAAGCGTACCTAACGTGGCAGCAACACTCGCACCTCAAAGTGCGCCAGTGAATCTACCACCGGCTACCGTTGATACATCTGGCCTTGAGCGACTCATCAGCAGTCGTCTCGATATGGTTGAAGATGTGTTACGTATGGTTGAGGGGCGACTAGAAGACGGTGCTTTACCTCAAGCGACTAGCGAAGCTGAATCTTCGTCAGAACACGATGATGTTGAAGGCGAAGATGAAGTTTCATCAGGCGACCGGATCATCACCGCCAGTGGTGAAGTTGTTGAAATCAGCGGGCAATCTCGCATGATGGAAAACGACGAAGCCCCGTTGGTTGAATTGTATGAGGCACAAGCTTTGGCAGCAAACCCGTTCTTGAACGCTCCCGCATCGACCCCTACGGGTTCTGCGAACCAAATTGGAGCACCGACTGTTTCAGCACTCTTGCTTGACAATATGTCCGGCATGGCTGCTGTGAGTTTCACTCAAAAAGCAATCGATTCAGGAATGTTGACCTCTGCCGAAGGCATCAGTGTCATGGCAATTGTCCAACTTGCAGAACCTGGAGACCCTGAAACAGCATTGGAAGATCACTTGCCTCACCGTGAGTTGCTCACCTTTTCTGCCTTGGTCTCATCATGGCGGCAAATGGAATTGTTACGTGGAGGAGAGTGAATGGGCGCTTCGGTTGGAATAGGAGGGTTGATTGTAGGCATTTCGATGCTTGTCGTTTTTTCGATGGCATATCAATCAATTTCATCTCAAATTGATTCTGGTCTTGACCGATTGGACAATGCAGATGAACCCGTTCCAACCTTTACCATTGACGATGCAATATTGTTTGATGGTGCAGTTGTAGACTATACCATTGTAACCCCCGGGACCGGATATACCAACGGCACACTTGCCGCTTCTACTGGTAACGGTGGTTTTGCAGGTGATTATACAGTGGATGGAAGTGGAGCAATAATTGACGTGGTAATCACCAGCCACGGCGATTATTCATCCCCACCAACCCTTACGATCACTTGTACAACCGCTTGCGTCGGTAACTCAGGCACTGCGAATGTCACTGCAACATTAGGCAACGCAGTTTATGCAAACTTTACCAATGCTGGTTCGGCAACGATTGATTTTGATGACATGTGGCTGTTCACGAATGGAACAAATCCAGTACCATTTGATACAGTTTACACCTCAGCAATCTCATCTACAAACTGGTTCACCGGAGAAACTCTGTTTCTTCAATGGATTGATACAGGTACAATCGGAGAAGACCGCATTTCGATGACGGTAGGCCCAACAACAATTGGCCATAATTTTGCTTGAGTTGATAGTATGGCGGACGGCGGAGCATCATCTTTCATTATGCTGGTCACAGCATTGCTGATCTCTGGCAGTGTGAGTACCATTCTCATCAATGAATGGAATAAGGTCGCACGAGCTGCGGAGAGTGATGAACGTAAATCACTTGGTTCTCTTGGCGTGTCGGTAGATTTCGCAGGGGACCCCATGATGGTTGGATTTGAAGACCCAGCAGTGGGTGACGATGAATTAACCGTCTATATCCTTAATTCGGGAATTCATGAGATGAGCACCACATTTGAGCTCCTCATTAATGGCGTCGCTCCTGCAACAATGACAACATCAATCGCTCCATCTGGAACAGATTGGTTGCCTGGTTATCTTCTTGAAATAACAGCCTCTGATAATTCGCTCACCTACACGGATGGCGATGATGCATCATTATTCTTCGTAGGTATTTCTGAACCCGTACAAGGATATCAGCATTCAGCGACAATGAACAAGGAGGTCAGATTAAATGAAATTTGATGAGAACCCGTTTATGATTGCGCACAAGCCTGTTGAAGACGGCTTCCCCTTCGATGTAGAAACCGATTCACTGGGAGACTCTATGGGCCTCAGGATGCCGAATCGTTCGCTCTATGTGTTGCAAGGAAAAGTCGGAGCCGGTAAATCACTGATTTCTCAACGTCTTGTTCACGGGATGATCCAGAACGGTGTCAAGGTTCTCGTCGTTACGACTGAACTCACAACTCGTGGTTGGATTGAACAAATGGAAAGTGTTGGCTACGGAATTACCGATGCAATTCGGGAAGGCCGCTTGATGGTCATCAGTCGGTTTGGAACCATCGCAGAATCAAGAGCCGATGTAACCCTACACGATGTGCTGGCAAGTCCAGCAGTCCCCTCAGCAGATGTCATCCTCTTCGATTCCGGTAGTTCGCTTATGCCTGACAATCTTGATGATAACGGGCGCTTCCAACTGATGCAGCAAATGCGTAAGGTCGCCTCCGAAGGGCGCTCCTTCATGCTCTGCTTAGACCCGGATGAAATGGATGGGAAACTCCTCCATACTTTACGAGCATCAGCTGAAGTTGTACTGGATTTGGAAAACGCTCTAATTGGGGGCGAAATCAAGAGAAACATCATTGTCACTCGGTTCCTACGTGCAGCAGGACCCATCCAATCGAGCATTGGATGGCGTGTAGAACCTGGAATGGGTTTTATCGTCGACATCACGGCGGTCAGTTGAGGAGGTGGATGAATTATGAGCGACGAGCCCCGATTTGCTAAAGGAGACCTCAACGGTGTCATGGCTGCTTATCCTCACGTAGCCGACTGGGTACGTGACTTTGAGCAACGTTACGGTTCTCGTCCTGTTTACTATGGTCCATTGGACCGTGGTGCGATGAAAACTCGCCCTCTCAATTTGATCTATGTGACAAGGGAACCTATCTTCGTTCATATCTACGAACCTCCGGCAGATGACGATGGCGGTGGAACGATTCTTTGGTTTGGTTTGGAGCCTCAATTGACGGAAGAAGAAGAAAATATTCGTCGGGAACTTATTGAAACGCTCCTGCAAGAAGCACCGTCGGCTCCATCATTTACTACCGATTCAGAATTCGAAAACATCTTGGGTCAAATGATTGACCGATATACTATCCTTGACACTGAGGCCAATAATCTCGTTCGTCGTCAGGGTCGCCTTTGGGAAATGATCGGTATGGATGACAAACGCCTGACCGTGAACGAAAAGCAGCGAGAACGACTGACCTATGTGGTTATTCGTGACTTGATTCGAAACGGACCGCTTGAACCCCTGCTCTCCGACGAGATGTTGGAAGACATACACTCAGTCGGATTGAAACACATTCACATGGATCACAAGGTTTTCGGAATGGTTACCTCTAACATCAGATTCCGTGAACGGGAACTTCTTTCTCGCTATCTACGTGCAATGTCAGAGCGTATCGGGCGACCAGTATCCGACAATAAGCCAATTATCGATGGTGTTCTCCTCGATGGTTCACGTATCAATATTATTTTCTCTGACGACGTATCCATGCTTGGTCCGTCGTTCACCATCCGTAAATTCGCAGAAGAAACCATCTCGATTACTCAACTGATTCAGTGGGGTACGATGTCATCTCAAGTAGCAGCCTACATTTGGATTTGCCTTGAATATGGTATGTCTGTGTTGGTATCCGGAGAGACTGCGTCGGGTAAAACCACAACATTGAACGCCATTCTCCCCTTTATCGACCACAATGTCAAAATTTACTCTGCTGAAGATACCCCTGAAGTCAAAGTTCGGCATAAGATCTGGCAGCGTCTCGTCACCCGTGATGCTAAAAATGAAGAATCTCGTGTTGAGATGTTTGACCTGCTCAAGGCGGCATTGCGAAGCCGTCCACGATACATCATCATCGGTGAGATTCGTGGTGTTGAAGGTGCTACTGCGTTCCAAGCCATGCAGACAGGTCACCCAGTTATTGCTACCTTCCACGCATCGTCCATCGTTAAGATGATTCAACGGTTTACAGGTGATCCAATCAATGTTCCAATTCGCTTCTTTGACAATCTCAACTTCGCAATTTTCCAAGAAGTTGTTGAGGCGCCTGGTGGAGGTATTGCCCGTCGTATTACCGGAATTGACGAAGTCATTGGTTACAACAAACACAGTGACGGTGTGTTGACCCGTGGAATGTTCGAATGGGACCCTGTCAAAGATAAGCATTATTTCCGTGGTATGTTCCAATCTCACCTCCTCGAGAACAAAATCGCCGCAATGGCAGGTTTTGCTAATAAGCGAGATATCTACGATGAGATGCTTCGCAGGGCAGATGCCATCCAGCGTATGGTAGACCGGGGCTTGACTCATTATGATGATGTCTTTGACCTCCTCGGCCTCTATTATTCCAACGGTTGGGATCATTTTAGCCGAGCTATTGACACGTGGGTCGGCGTCAATCAGAAATGAGGAGATGATGAGACATGGAGCGCATGCCGATTTGGCACATTGCACTGCGTCGTCTTGAGATGCCGATGGGGCGCTTTCTTGCGCTTTATGTCCTCCCAGTAGCGATTTTCACCTTTATTTTCTCAATAATTCTTGTATTTGTCACCGGTGGTCTAGGGGAAGGGGCACTTTTCTCAGGAGTTACAGGGATTCTCCTTATCTTGCTTCTCACGATTATGGCCTCACTTGCCGCCGTTGGATTTCCCATCCTTGAGGTTCAGCGTTCAGCGACCCTCATTGAAGCAGAAATGCACATGTTCATCACACGTATGGGTATTCTATCCATTGGGGAAGTTGGAGCACAGTCAATTTTTGACATTCTCAAGCAAATGCGCGATTATGGTGAACTCGCTGCCGAAGTCCAGCGAATTGAAACCTTGGTAGATAAATGGCATACTTCACTTCCAGAGGCTGCACGTATCGTTGCACAGCAAAGTCCGAGTCCTATTTGGTCGGATTTCCTGAATCGAATGGCGTTTTCCATTGAGGCAGGTCAACCGATTGATGAGTTCATGCGTTCCGAGCAGGAAACGATTGCTGAGCAATACAATACGCTTTATGATACAAGATTAGAATCTGTAGATACCCTCAAAGAAATCTATGTCTCACTTGTAACCGCTGGGTTGTTTGGACTTGTCATTGCTGGAATCCATTTGGTTCTCTTTGAAGTTGGTAGCGGTGATGATACGCCCATTGAAGTTGCAAGCCGTCTACGATTTCTTCTCCTTGCATCCCTGATGTTTGCTTTCATTCAGTTAGGAGCAGTATTTGCCTTTCGGGCAACGATTCCAAAGGACCTCACCTTTGCCCGAGATGAAATGGATACCCCGTTCAGAATCAATTTTAGACGATCTCTATTGGTCTCCAGTACCGTCGCTTTGGTACTTGTGGCAACGAGTGTTTTGACCCTCATTTGGGTCTTTGAGGAATTAACATCCCAGTGGGACAAATATGGCCTCCTTTTCATTGCAATCCCCCTATCACCTCTTCTCATCCCATCAATGATGATTCGTAGAGAAGAAAATCAAATTCAACGTAGAGATGAAACCTACCCCGACTTCATACGGGCCCTTGGTGGTACGGCACAAGCCCGGTCATCGGAACCTTCTGCAACCATCAAAGCACTAAGAGGAATTGATTTCGGTATGCTGGACAACTCCATTGACAGATTGGAGAAACGCCTGTCAACACGAATTGATTCAGACCGTGCCTGGGATTATTTTACAGCAGATACCAACTCTGCGGTCATCTCACGATATACCCGGATTTACATTGAAGGCTCACAATCATCAGGACAACCTGCCGCCACTGCTGAAATGGTATCACGATCTGTTGGAAACCTCCTTTCGTTAAGAAACAGAAGAGCATTATCTGCAAACACGATGTGGGGTGTTGCCCTCGGACTTCTCATTTCAAGCGTAGCGGCACTCAATGTAACCACTGCGATTGTCTTGCAACTTGGAGAATCGATTGCTGGAGTCGCAAGTGGGCTCACCGAAACCGATGTGAGTGCGCTTTCTAATTTCGGAGCAGGAGTTGCATTGCCGGTTATGGAAGATGCTTCATCGGTTGATGATAACATCAGGATGTTCAAAATCATCATTTCATTGTTAATTTTAATGCAGGTCATAGCCGTTTCATCGATTGCAACACGACTTCGTGGCGGTACTCGCTCAAGTGCTGTCGGTCAAATGATTCTACTTACATGGGTTTCTGGGCTTGCCTCATTATTGACTGCAGTTATGTTGGAAAGTGCTTCAGGCGTCTTTGGATCCTGATGAATCTGAGGAATGTTCATACCCTTTGTTTTGGGTGGAATGGATATGCAACCGCCCATGCCCCCTGCAATGAATCCTGCTGCCTCACCGTACCAACCACCTGCTAACATGGCGAAAGGTTCCATGTATTCCTTCCAAAAATGGTTGATGATCGGTTTGATTGTTCTCGTTGTATCTGGCATGTTTGGCGAGTTCCCCTTGTCGTCATCATCTCCAAACCCCAGCGATTATGATTTGACAGAAGAAAAGGGATTGGATGACTATGCCGACGCTGTTGACAGTTTTGAAGGACAAGTGGCCCTGTTCTCTGCAATGAGTACAATTCTTCAAACCACGGCGCTCGCTTTGGTTGCTTATGCATTCATTCGTGAAGCTCACGAAGAAGAGGGAATGCACGTCGCAATGCGGATCACAATGGTTCTCGCAGCGGTGATTCTGGTCACGAGTATCGTTGGTCGGAACATCTCCTTGTTCTGATTCTACCGTCGCGCTTCTTCCCGAATTCGTTTCTTGGTAGCCGACCAAGAGCAGATTGGGCATTTCGTGAGGTCATGGTAACGAGCAGGACAATATTCCCGCCCGAAGAAAATGATTTGCAGGTGCAAGTCGTTCCACTTCTCTCTCGGAAATACAGCTTTTAGGTCGCGTTCCGTCTTTGTAACGTTGCTTCCATCTGACAAACCCCATCTTGCTGCAAGCCTGTGAATGTGCGTGTCCACTGGGAATGCAGGAACGCCAAATGCCTGTGACATCACCACACTTGCTGTTTTATGTCCGACTCCGGGCAGTGCCTCAAGTTCCTCGAACGAATTTGGGACTGAGCCTCCATGAAGTTGGATGAGCATCTCGGAAAGCCTGCTGATATTCTTCGCTTTAGTAGGAGCAAGGCCTACTTGTCGGATGTCGTTGAGAATGACGTCAACTGGAAGATTCGCCATGTCTCTTGGATTGTCAGCCTTGGCAAATAAGGCCGGTGTGACCTCGTTAACCTTCAGGTCGGTAGTTTGAGCACTCATCAAAACTGCAACAAGCAACTCAAATGGATTGCTGTGGTCCAATGGAATTGGGATGACTGGATAGAGCGATTCTAACTGTTGGGCGATTCGTTTTGCCTTTTCTAAGCGTTTCACGGGGGTATTCTCCTGTTCAGTCAGAATTCTTAATGTCGTATTCTTCACCCGTTTTCCAACCGAAGAAGAGTCCTAAAAATATTGATGTTAATGGAATAACGTTGCAAATAAGGGACTCCAAAGGTTCAGTTGTAGGTTTCCCCGCAATGTACCAAATAATGAACCCTAGAATGAGACCAGGAATGACCATCATGCTTCCCATGATGATGGTGCGGAGGGTGCGCATACCACTCCCAAGCAGAGGTCTGTCATGAAGGTGTGCTTAGGCCTAGGTTCAATTCAGTCGTGCCGCAAGGGCTTCACCTGAAAGGGAGTTCAGGACATCTCCTTCCTCCAACCACCCTTTTCGAGCGGTCATAAGACCGTAGGTAATGTCACTGAGTCCTCGTATTGAATGTGCGTCGGGATTGATTACCACTGGAACGCCGAGTCCTTTTGCATGCTTGCACAAGCGCCAATCCAAATCCAAACGGTACGGACTTGCATTGAGTTCTACTGCTTTTAGGCGTCCATCTTGATTGTGTTCAGCCATGTGTTCCAGCACAGCGAACAAATCCACTTCATATCCTTCCCTGCCCTGTAAGATGCGTCCAGTAGGATGGCCGAGTACAGTTGTGGCGGGATGGTCAATGACTTTGAGCAGCTCTTCGGTATTTTCAACCTCGTCTCTAGAGCGCCATTTTGTCATGGCGTGTACGCTTGCAACAACGTAATCCAATTCGTTGAGCACTTCATCAGGATGGTCTAAGGTGCCTCCAGCAAGTATGTCGGACTCCACTCCGTGGAACAAACGGAAGTCAACACCATCCTCTGCCCATTGTTGATTGTAGGCTTTGATGGTTCGCCCTTGTTTCAGGAGATCATCTGAACTCGCACCGTTTGCAATTTTAAGCGAAGGGGAATGGTCAGCAATACCCAGCCATGACCACTTCATCTTTTGTGCTGTATCTGCCATTTGCTCTAGGCTTGCTTCACCGTCTGAAAGTGTCGTGTGATTGTGAAGTGCACCCCGGATGTTGTTCATTTCCAATAGTTTTGGAAGGTTCTTTGAAGATGCAGCCTGCACTTCTCCCATGTCTTCTCGCAATTCAGGGGCTACATAATCCATGTCAAGATGGGCGTAGATCTCCTTTTCGCTGAGGGCTTGTAGAGAATGTACAGCCGCATCCATTCCTTTGAGGTCGCCAGCCTTTGCTTCGGGAATGAGTCCAAATTCATTCAATTTAAGGCCCCGGTCAATGGCTCGTTGACGCATGGCAATGTTATGCTCCTTGCTTCCAGTAAAGTATGCGAGAGTGAACGGTTCTACGTGAGGTGGTACGAGTCGAACTTGCGCATCGATGGTTCCACCAGCCTCAAGTTGCTCGTAATCATCTCCTCCAATTGCGTCCAAAACATTCGGGTCAATATGGCCCACTGTAAATGTATCATCAAATACCGTTGTGTCAAGAATGAGGCTTATTTTGGAGTCGCCTGCGCCTTTCACATCAGCGATACCTTGTAGCGATAGGATTTTTTCAGCAACGGCCTCATGATTGGCTTGGTCAACTGATACGACCAAATCTAAATCTCCAATCGTATCTTTTCGCCTCCGAGCGCTACCTGCAAGCGTTGCACGATTGACCCCAGTGATTCCAGCAACCTTTCTCTGAAACGCTTCTCCATATCTCAAGCCGATATCTAAGCGCCTTCGTTCTCTAAACCGTGCGAGCAGTTCGATTCCATCTAGCATTCGTTGTTGAGACTTAGCACCAAATCCTTTCATTGGAGCAATACGGTCATCTTCTGCTGCTTGCTTGAGGCTGGCGACAGAATCAACTCCGAGTTCATCGTGCATCAGTTTGATTCGTTTTGGACCAAGGCCCGGTATTCCCAGCATTTCAATCATTCCAGCGGGCGTGGAGGTGTGCTTATCGACCCAATCTTCCGGCCACTTACCCTCGAGGACTGCTTGGGATAAGGCACTTCCAAGGCCTTTGCCGATTCCCTTCATTTCAAACAGTTGTCCCGAGGCAACAAGTTCACCAAAATCCTGGGTGATCGTTCCTAGCATTCGGCTTGCATTTTGGTAGGACCGAACTCGGAATACATTGGCACCTTGCAATTCAAGCAATACCGCCATCTGATGCAAGACCTTCGCAACTTGGTTTCGAGAGAAGTGAGGTGGCGTTGGCCGAGGTTTTGGAAGTGTGAAGGAGCCGACTGCCATGGTGTGAAACAAACGATGACCCTAAACAAAGGTTCGCAACCTTCGCCCCCACCTTCAAGAGGGTCGTACCCTTGGACAATACATGGTGGATGTCGTGTTCTTGGAACACTTGGCTGAAGGTTTGTGTGGTGTTTCAGCCATCTTGTTCACATTCATCGCTACGCTTTCTCGGTCGGAAAAGGCTGAGGAGGTCGCTCAAAACATCATTTTCTTTACGCTCATGTTGGCTGCAGTGATTCTATGGTGGTTGTCCTATGCAGGGGGCGTCTTGTGGGGCTCAAATTACCTCCCGAAGCCTCTTGCATTATTTTGCGTCATTCTCGCAGTATCAGCCCGAATGAACATCAAAGGAGAAAACCTGTCCTTTGGAGCAAATCCCCACAGTATTGGGCGGGATGATGAAGAATAATCAAACGATTTCACCAGGGGGGTTGTCATCCCCGCCGCTCAAGGCTTCTTTGGCCATTTTTTGGTCAATGAATGTCCGCATGTATTCCGGCAACTCCCCGTTGACGAAAATGACGTCGTTGACATGGTCCAATTTTTTTAACGAGTAATAAATTTGCATAGCAGTCATTGGTGTAGAGGAGCAGCCATTACAGCCACCATCCAGCGAGAGCATAATGTTCCCGTCAGTTGTATCAATCACGTTGACCACACCATCGTGCTCATCAAGGATTTCCTGGACTGGACCAATCTCAGCCAAAATCTCTTCTGCACTGATGGTCATGTCTTAACCCAAACATCTCTCCTCTTTGAACGATTGCCTATTGAAACCATGATGTGAGCCACTCAACAGTACAACTCAACCGGTAGGATGAGAAAGTGCTCTAAATCGGCACAGTGGCTTTTTTTTGAAGGGAACCACTTATGAAGGGTTCTTTGGTCGCCGAGAGTACAGGTGTTCTATAATGATGGATAATATACCAATGATTGCCGCTGCAGCAGGTCTCGTCGGACTTTTTGTGGCTTTTTTGCTGTATCAACAAGTAAACAAAGTGAAAATTGACAACGAGAAAGTTGCCAATATCACCGAAGAAATCCAAAAAGGAGCCATGGCGTTCCTGTTTGCAGAATACAAAGTTCTTGCAATTTTCGTAGTTGTCGTTGGTCTGGCACTGACCCAACTAAACGATGTTAATACTGCTATTGCCTTCTTCGCAGGTGCACTTGCATCCGTCGCTGCCGGATTCTCAGGAATGCGTGCTGCAACTTCGGCCAACGGTCGAACCACGATGGCTGCTAAGAACGACGGCAAGGCTGGAGCATTGGCCGTATCTTACAACGGTGGAGCCGTCATGGGTCTTTCCGTTGGTGGACTTGGTCTTCTCGGAATCTCTCTTGTTGCATACTGGCTTGGTGCAGGTGGTTCAAACCCTGACCTTTCTGCTGCGGCAGGATTCGGTATGGGTGCTTCTTCAATTGCTCTCTTTGCTCGTGTTGGTGGCGGTATCTACACCAAGGCTGCTGACGTTGGTGCTGATTTGGTCGGCAAGGTTGAAGCAGGAATTCCTGAAGACGACCCACGCAACCCTGGCGTTATCGCAGATAACGTCGGTGACAACGTCGGTGACGTTGCAGGAATGGGCGCGGACATCTTTGAGTCCTTTGTCGGTTCAATCATTGCAGCAATGATCATCGCTAATTCAGATGGCTTTGGCGGAGATGGATTCACTGGAGCTTCCGACTACATCATGATGCCAATTATGCTCGGTCTAATCGGATACGTTGCATCCATCATCGGTGTATTCTCGATGTTCGTTCTTAAGAACGGCAAAGACGCAGCGGCAGCACTTCGTAACACCACCTTCATCGCAGCAATTCTGTTTTGGGCAGGTGGATATCTCTCCATTAGCCAAGGCCTCATTGACGTTGAAGTCGGCGTCATGCACTCCGTTGTATTGGGCAGTATTGTCGGAATCGCAATCGGCCTCATCACCGAATACTACACAGGGATTGAGCCAGTGTTTGGAATCAAAACAAGGGCTATTCCTCACATCGGTGAAATGTCCAAGACTGGACCTGCAACCAACGCTATTGCCGGACTTTCAGTCGGCATGATGTCAACCTTCATTCCAATCCTACTCATTGCCGGAGGAATTCTCGGTGCAAACTATTTCGGCGGGGAAGAGTACGGCCTTTACTGCATTGCAATGGCCGCAATGGGTATGCTAGCAACAGTTGGTGTGACCATGACCGTTGATGCCTACGGTCCAGTCGCAGACAATGCTGGTGGTATCGCAGAGATGAGCGGACTTGGTTCTGATGTGCGCGCTATTACCGATGAACTCGATTCAATCGGAAACACAACTGCAGCAGTTGGAAAAGGATTCGCTATTGGTTCCGCCGCTTTGACCGCTCTTGCATTGTTTGCTGCTTACACTGCAGCAGTTGGCGCAGACAATCTTGACTTAACACTCACCAACCCAGAGGTCGTAATCGGCCTTCTCATCGGTGGCGGCCTTCCATTCGTTGTCGCTGCTATGACCATGACTTCAGTCGGTAAGGCTGCAGGCGACATGGTTGTTGAAATCCGACGTCAATTTGCAATCATGAGGGAAAGTTTGTCCAACGACTCTTCCTTTGAAGGCGATATTGAGGACGCAACAACATGGCCTGAGAAGGTCGTTGCAGGCAACATGACCTATCCTGATTCACAAACCTGTGTTGATATCTCAACCAAGGCGGCTCTACGAGAAATGATCGGGCCTGGTGTCGTTGCAGTTCTTGCACCGGTCATCGTTGGACTATCTCTTGGTGCGGACGCACTGGGCGGTCTTCTTGCTGGTTCTCTCGTCACCGGTGTACTCATGGCTCTGTTCATGGCCAACGCTGGTGGTGCTTGGGACAACGCCAAGAAAGCCATCGAGCAAGGTCACATTGAAGGTGCTAAGAAAGGCGATGATGCTCACGAAGCAGCCGTTATTGGTGACACCATCGGTGACCCGTTCAAGGACACATCCGGTCCATCACTCAACATTCTCATCAAGTTGATGTCCATTGTAGCCGTCGTTTTGGCTGGCACCGAGTGGCTTGTTTGAAGACCTTCAAGCGTTAGACTCTTGAACAAGGCCCTGTTGGGTACCTCATGGGTCAGTTCCTTCAAGGTGCAACAATGACGTTGTTGTTGCTTTTCACCAGTGTTCTTGCTGGATGTCTTGACGGTCCAACTGTCAATTCAGGAATCGGCGACACAACGGAACAAGAACTTGCTCTTCCCGATTGGGATATTGGTGACCAGTGGCTCTATACCTTCGTAACTCCTCAATTTGGTGAAGATAGTGCTCGATTAGTTGTTGCTGAAAAAGACAATGAATCTGGTAACTACCGTCTTGGCATCTCTTCTAAAGAGGAAGCACAGCGTCACGCTGTCATTAACCACAACCCATTCCTTGGCCGTGTTACCATGGACGGCCTGTCCGTCTATGAGGAAGGCGACCCTCAGCCAGTGTTCAACTTCCCTTGGAACATTGGTGATTCTTGGGGCTTTACACTGTTTGGTCAAGAATGGACTGCAGAAACGGATTCCATCTACAACGGAGTTGTTGAGGTAAGCGCATCATCCGATGACGGGCACACTCTGACCTACTCGTTCAGTGGGCGTGATGGTTTCATTGATTCATTAGTTTGGTCCGACGACCAAGGGGTAGAACAACTCCGAATGGAATTGACACAAACCAAAACCGACTATGAAGGAGACGTCTACTTTTATCGTGCCCGTGACCTACTGGATTCTACTTATGAGAATAACGAGAACGACATTTCAGATTCCTTCCTCGACAGTGGACACCCTGATGGAACCGATTGGGACGTCCTTGTTTGGTACATTGACCTCGATATCTCGGGAGGCGGCTCAGGAACGCTATCTCTGAAAGACCACCAAGGTGCTTCTCCACTCACTCGTGCTTGGGGTTCAGGGGCAAGTGAAAAGGGCTCTATCGGAACGATCCCATCTCTCTCAGGGGACTATTCGCTTACCGTTACGCTGCGTGGAGGAGATTCAACCCTCCACTTCAAGGTCGCTGGCGGTATCTTCTCGCAGTGGACATTGTGAGGGAAACTCATGCCGACGCTCATCATGATGCATGGCATGACAGGCGACGCTTCGATGATGCGCCCTTTTGCCGAAAAAATACTTCCTGAAGGTTGGACTTTATTGGTCCCACAAGCACGTTACAAACATCCGTCGCGAGGCTTCACTTGGTGGCGATATGAGAATTTTGATGCAGATGTGACCCGTCGCATGAATCTCTCACGAAAGGAACTCATCGATGTTGATGCTAGCCTCTCACAACTTGAACACCTTATTGGAACAGAAGCACCCCTTGGTCCGTTGGTAGTGGGTGGTTTTTCTCAAGGAGGAGCCATGGCGCAAGAACTTCTCCATTTGCCGATAGCAGACCGCATACAAGGTTTAGTTTGTATTGGGACGAGATTGGTTCGGCCAATGGAACTCCGATTACGACTCGCTGAATTGGACTCCAAGCGACTTTTTTGGATGCACGGCGAAAAAGATGTCAGAGTTCCAATTGAAGACGGTTGGGCTGTTGCGCACCAATTTGAATCTGCGGACTGGGCCGTTGAACTTATTGAGCACAAGAAGGGTCATATGATCCCAATTGAGCATCATGATGCGCTCAAAGAGTGGCTTGAGACCTTCATTTGAGATACCGATTGGTTTCGTCAAAACCACCGATGAAAACAGGTTCATTTTCCCTTATGTCAAATACGACAGGGACGGTACGGTGACCTGTTGCAGCAACAATTTGCTTACGCAAGCCGTTATGCTCGTCGAAATTATATTCCGTAAAACTCATTGAACGACCGTCTAAGAGGCGTTTCAATGCTTTGCAATACCCGCAGAAGTTCCCAGTGTAAACGAGGAAGTCTGTGTCTGCTCCTTCAGCGTGTTCCAATATCAGTTCTGCTGCCATGGTACATTGGCCGCTGGCGTATGCTTTAATCCTCTCTAGAGGGGGCCCATTGTTCAGATGATATATCAGAGTTGAATTCACCACTTTCGTCCAGGCACATCGCTATCCATGCGTCAAGGTCAGGGACTTTTGAGTTCTTGAATGATTCCAGGCTAGCCGAAGAATGAGTGAAAGCACGCGCTAAATGCCTGTTAATGTGGCTCTCAGACGCAAGACCTACACGAATAAGAACGACTTGCATACCTTTCAGTGCAGCACTTCGGGCTAAGACTTCAACAATGAGTTGCCCCATTCCGTGTATTGAATTAACGCTCACACCCATCGTTGAATCCCATGATTCTGCATGAACTTTCCAACGTCGCCCTTCCAGAGAGCTCGTATCCCCCAAAACGACCATTCTATGCAATCCCTTCGCCGACGCAGTAGCAAGTGATTCATGCATCATTTGGACGTTATGTTCTAAGGCTGAAATGCCATCCAAACCGTTCTTATTTGTTGCAAGTAGAAGGGTATCACAGCCCTTTACGGTTGAATGGAAGGTAACTCCTTCAATTCCGATAAGTCTTGGGTCGTTAGGGCTTATGCCGACACACCAAACCTTGCCCATGAACAGCGGATGAGGATGAAGGACATGTGTCTTCCCGTCTCAGTGTCTTGGTTGAAACTACTCCTTCCATATACCACGGCGTGTAGTGTCAACTATGGCTCACGTTGTTTGTGTCCTGGCGTCAGCCGGAAACAACAGAGTCCTTGCTCAGAGCGTTCGTGAACATGCACAAGAAGTAGGCCACACCGTAGATATCCTTTCGTTAAATGACTACGACTTCCCACTCTATTCTACAAAAATGGAACAACACGTAGGTGTTTTACCAGGTCTTAGTGATTTGATTGGCCGCTTAAACGCTGGTGATGCGTGGATGGTTTTTGCCCCTGAATACAATGGCTCTTACCCACCAGTTCTCAACAATGCGATTGCATGGTTGAGTCGTCAAGGCGATGACTTCCGTCGTTTATTCCGAGACCGCAAAGTGGCGCTCGCAACACATTCTGGGGGCGGAGGCGCCCATGTCATTATGGCAATGCGAATGCAATTCTCCTTCTTGGGATGCAATGTTATTGGTCGTGCACTCATGACAAACAGTAAGAAACCAGCGAACCCCGAGACTGTTAAGGCCATAGTTAACAGCATGACAATGAAGTGATAGTATGAATCGAACTCTTGCAAGCATAGTGCCTACCCATACCGTTCTCGAAGGAGGCGGTTTCAAAGTCAGAAGACCGGCAGCGATGGGTCGCTTGATGAGCCCGTTTCTCCTTCTAGACGAGATGGGTCCAGTAGACTACGCCCCAGGCGACGCCGTTGGCGCTCCTTCCCACCCGCACAGGGGATTTGAAACCGTGACGTATCTCCTCGCTGGAGGCATGCGCCATGAGGATTCAGCAGGAAACAGTGGGGACCTGAACCCGGGTGATGTCCAATGGATGACGGCTGGCCGAGGTGTAATTCACTCGGAGATGCCTCAAGAGCACATGATGGAACATGGAGGGAGAATGCACGGGTTCCAAATTTGGGTGAATTTGCCTGCCAAAGATAAGATGATGGAACCCCGATATCAAGACATTCCATCAAAGGATATCCCTGAGGCTACAAACAAAGATGGCACCGTTTGGGCTAAGATTGTCGCCGGAGAGGCGCTTGGAACGAATGCGGTCATCGATACTGTCATTCCCATTACTTACATCCACATGAAAATGAAAGCCGGAGCATCGTACATTCACCATTGCGACCCTGATCACAACATCATGGTCTATGCTTTTGGAGGTTCTGTTGACATTGAAGGGCGTTCTCTTCATGATGGCGGGCTCGGATTGCTAGAGAAAGGTGATGAGTTGTCGCTCACGGCTGAAGATGACGGTGCGGAATTCTTGATTTTGGGTGGTCCCGAACTTGGAGAGCCGATTTCACGTTATGGTCCATTTGTCATGAATACCAGAGAAGAAATCTATCAAGCCATTGAGGATTTCAACAATGGGACCCTCGCTTGACCTAGGATTCTTTTTTTGGTCTTTCTTTCGTTAGAAATCTTAATCAAAGTGAGCGGAAACCGTAAGCCGTGGAAATTGACCCCGACTATTTACCTGCAGGCGTCCACGTCATCGCATCAGTTGAGGCCTATCGCGAGGAACATCCTCCAAGTGGAGCTGACCACAACACGACTGTTCTTGTTTCTGCATCGGGTCAATTGGCTATTTATCATCCTAATCAGGTGACTGAAGCGGTTATCGAGATTGGAAACATTTCCAAATTAGAATCATTAGAACTCGTACCAAGAAAAGTCATCAAGAAAAAATCACTAATGTTTTGGAAATTATGCATGATTTACAGCATTATTATTTGGCTCGCATGGTCGATTGCAACTAACATTGTGATCATTGACCAAATACAAAACGGGTATGTCACCGCCTCTAGTTCAGATGTAAGTGAAGGAGTTGATACAAATGTAATCTACGAAGGCATTATCGTAGCCCTTTTTGGGATTTTTATGGCGTTTACGTTACTAAGTCCATGGCTTTTTGCCTATGTCGGAGAGCAATACGTCCCACGATACGTGAGACAACGCCATCTAATTTTGTTGTTTAAAGACGGTTCGGAGTACAGCATTTTTGAAGGCCCTGAATGGTCGGGGCAGTATCGTTTGCTTGGTAAGTTGTTAAAGTTCTTCATCGTATCTCTAATCATTATGATGATTCCTTCTTCAGAGTTTATAATATTGTTATTTGCTATCGTCATCGGCGGAATCGTTGGTGCCTTTTTGGGGCTTGCTGCTAGATATGTCAATAAAGATGACGAAGCATATGAAGTCGGAACTTTGCGCCCGGGTCACTTGCTTCGTTTTCATCAAGTGATTACTGAAATTCATGAATCGGGTCAATCGGTTGATGGTGAAGAGAGTGATGATGAACCAGGCCGTTTGAACCAATCTGTAGTGGATAGAATTGGTGTGCGAATAGAAAAGCCATTGGAAGAACTCTACACTTTCAAAGATGAACTAAATGAGTTGACTAACGGTGAGTGGACTGCCATGCTTACCGTAAACAAAGTTTACTTTGCTCTTGCTCATATCCGCAGATGTACCGAGAAAATGTTGTTCAACTTAACCATTGCAAACGGTATCAAAGTTAAGGCCCAAAACCGTGGAATTCAAACAATGAAGAATGTGCTCAATCGCGATGATGTTCTTAATCCTGATGTCATTAAATGGCTTGATCTCATCAAGGCGATAGCGAATCCAGCCGCCCACGATTTCAAAGAAGATATCAATGATTACCTTACGGCCTTCCGTGCTTTTGTTTCCATAACTGGTTGGTACGTTGATATTACTTCGCCCAACCGTGAAGAAGAATGATCGCCCTCAATCTTCGTCGTTATCTTGCAAATATTTCGTGAACTTCAGGGCGTGCTCGTGTATGCTCGTTATCCAATTTTTGCAAAAAGCGTGTGCTGCGCTCCAGTGTTGATAGGGATGCTCGTGCCGGGATTCGAACCCGGGTCGGCGGGATGAAAACCCACTATGATGGACCTGGCTACACCACACGAGCGCCATTTGCGTCCACCGACCACCTCTTCATAACCGTTCCCGTTGTGATGTATGCTTGGGATGAAGGTTCATTGCGATGGTGCGGTGGCATCTGAATCAAGGCCAGACCACCACTGCCACGCATACCAAGTCAGTGCTAAACCTCCCAAAAGGATGATTGCAAGCAGTATTTCGTTGTCAAGAAACCAATTCATGACGTCCAATGCTTGGCTTCCATAGATGCCAATGAGGACCGCTTCGAGGCCAAATCGGAGTCCTCGTCCCAAGAAACCCGCTGCAAGGAACGGTTTACGTTCCATGTCGCCCATTCCAGCCATCCATCCAAGGACTTTGTATGGAATTGGAGAAAAGGCTGCAATGAAGATCCCCCAAGAACCGTAACGTTGTGTCAATTGTTCCAATTTGGACAGATGTCGTTCTTGGCCAAAACGAATCATGAGTGAGGTTCCCCATTTTTTCCCGATAAAATATCCAACGAGGGAACCTAATACCGAACTGATGGTGACCACCAGCCAAAGCCAAACAATCAGCGGTGTGTCTCCCATAGCATTTACGAGCATGGGCAGATAGAGCACGTCTGGAGGTACCGGTTGGATGATGGCTTCTGTAAATGAAACAACAGCGAGGGTGGCTGGTCCAAAGATTTCGAACACCTCAAGTGTCTGCTCTTTCCAACCCATGATGTTCGGAGTTGGGTTTCTTTGATGAAGATAGGGGTGAACGGTGTCTTCATCATGGTGGTTCTCATGACCGATACATGAACCGAGTGCTCGACACTGCAGCATTGCTCCATTGGCCGGTTCCTGAGTTGAGTGGTGGAATTTGTGCATTTTCTCAACTTGATGAACTTGCATCCGTTAGCGAAACCCGCTCTTTGCTTTTGGAATCCGCTCCGATTGAATGGAGGGCGGTTCCGGTTCAATGGCTTGAGGAAGCAAAAGCTGTCGCATCAGCAAGCGGAGATTTACCACGACTGTCAGATGTTGATTTGGATGTTCTCGCCCTTGCAGTAGGCCTCTCTCTTGAACTTGTGACCGACGATTACCGGCTTCAAAACGCCTTCAAGCACCATGGCGGCCAAGTGCGTTCGGTCAATACAAAAGGGGCGAATCAAGTATGGAGGTGGGAGTTGAGGTGCACTGGATGCAGAGCGACCTTCCCAGTTCCTAAAGACGCCAAGCGGTCAAAACGGGGTGCTGTTGGTGAATGCGAACGGTGTGGGTCTCCAACCGAAATCAAGCGAATGAAGAAGCGGTGAACACCTTCACTGGTCGTCTTCAAGGGCTTCAAGAGCAGCGACTTTCTTTTCCAAATCTTCTATCGCCATACCAGCAGGGTCAATTCCGACTGCTTTAGCACGATCCATCAACACTTGTTCTGGTGTTCGCCCACCGGCTTCAAGATCTGTAACCGTTTTGACCGGGTCGCCGATTTGAGTCGTTTCAGCTAAACCTTTCTGGAATTCTCCTTTCGATCGGCCCAGCGCATTTGCTACTTCTGGAAGGCGTTGTGCTCCAAACAAAAGGAAAAACAAGCCCAGAAGGATGACGAGTTCAAGAGGTCCTGGTGTGAAGGCCATGTTGCTTCCTCATGCTAACCGTGTTGCTCCCCGTTGTTGAAGGCTTTCCTTCAAATCTCACCTGAGAGGGCTTATCCGCCGCTAACTGGTGGTAACAGTGCGACTTCACAGCCGTTCGTCAAGACAGTGCTTACATCACATCGTTCGCCGTCAATGGCAACGGTAAGGCCAAATGAAATCCATTCGTACAATCCTACGAGTTCAATGAACCCCTCAACAGTCGTATTCTCTAGAAGTTCGTAAGTGTGTTCTCTTCCACCTAGCCGTTCAGCGAGTGGCCCAAATGCAAGCACGCTCACCGTGATATGCTCTGTGGAACCAGTCATGGTACTGCCTGCGGGCAGGACTTTATCAACGCAGTTCTCTTTGGTACAATTATGACCCACGCTCTTGAGGCCACTGGCCTGTGGAAACTCTACCAAGCCGGTGAATCAACAGTCCAAGCGGTACGTGGGGTGGAGTTAACGGTCCGCAATGGAGATATGGTTGCCGTCATGGGTCCTTCCGGCTGCGGGAAAACGACACTCCTGAATATTCTCTCCGGAATTGATGAGCCCTCGTCGGGAAACGTATCGGTCAATGGCTCTCCATTATACGGTATCAGTGACAATGCCCGTACAGATTTACGTGCTGAACATTTCGGATTTATTTTTCAAGATTTCAACCTCCTTCCAGTCCTTTCGGCCGTGGAAAATGTTGAACTCCCTCTGCTCCTTTTAGGTCAGCAACCATCAGATGCGAGAAGAGATGCACGAGAGGCGCTCAGTCGAGTTGGTCTTTCAGAGCGAGCAGAACACCGACCTGCAGAACTTTCAGGAGGGCAGCAGCAACGTGTTGCAGTTGCCCGCGCAATCGTTCACAAACCCTCTATCATTCTCTGTGATGAACCTACTGGGAACTTGGATACATCCACTTCAAATGAAGTCATGAAACTTCTGAAAACAATGAACAAAGAACTCAACACGACCTTTCTTATCGTGACCCACGACAGAGAAATTGCGAAACAATGTGAACGAATCATCACAATGAGTGACGGATTGGTTGTCAACGATCAACGTAAGCCCGGCAGCGAGGAGGAATAATTCTGCTTTTTTCGGCCGTGCTCCTCATTGTGTTGGTCACGACATTGAGTGTTGGAGCATTGCTTGCAGCGGGGCGAACTTCGTCCCTTCCTCTCTTTTCAAAACTTATCTTGGTTTTTGGACCTTCAGTTGATGCCTTCTTACTTCTGTGGTTTCTCCTATGGTTGGGCTTATCCGATGTCAACGCCTTCATGGGCGGTTTGCTGGCGGGAATCATTTCACTCACCTTGCTCCAACCTCTCCTCATCCCTCAACGTCTCGTCGTTTGGCGCCTGGCTTGGGAAAATATTCGTCGTCGGCGTAGGCAATCAGTTTTGATGGTTGCAGGCCTTGTTATTGCCTCGTCAATTATTACCTCCTCCTTGGTGGTTGGAGATTCTCTGGACGCTACGGTAGGCTATGAGGTTGAAGCGGCTTGGGGTGAAACCGATGTGCTCCTCTCGGGGCTCAATCCTCAAACAGGTGTTCCCGTTCTTTTTGACCAACAGACCGCAGAAATCGCTTGGAGTGCCATGGAAAATGACGCTTCGCTTAACCCATTGTTGAAGGGTCGACAATACGGTTGGGCCACCTCGGTGAGCTTGAGCGGCTCTGACGGCGTCTCAGAACCCTCTGTTTCATGGTTTGCTCGTAATTCTACGGTTGATGCAATGGGTGTTTGGGCAGCGCTTGGCGGAGATGAGGGCCTACGTTTTTCTGAACTGGCCAAAGCCAACGACGGAGCGACTTTGCCTCAAATTGCAATCAACTTAGCGGCAAGTGAAGAACTTGGTCTTGAAGTTGGAGACCGTACCGATATGGGCTGGTACATCACCGATGAAGACCAACAACGCGTTCGCCGTGTCCAAGAAGTTTCCATTACTGCTGTTGTGGCAAATGAGGGGCAGGGGGCGATGGCTGGTTCTCAATCACCAGCGGTATTCACCGACCTCGGTACAGCGCAATCTTTGGCTGAACTCGGGAACTCCATCAGTCGGCTTTCAATTGCCCTTGACGATGAATTAAGCGACGAAGATGTGGAAGAAGTAAGCGTACAGATTCGTGAACATCTTGACGCAGCCTTTACTTCCTCTGATTCAGGACTCAACATTTCGCTTGATACAACTACAGGCGCCGTAACGATATCATCAACGGCTAACTTGGGAAGGATCAATGGAGATGATGTTCGGGGGCTGAGGGAAAATCAAACGTCTCTTTACCCCAATGGAGTCTTGATGGAAGTGTTACAGGCCCCCCTCATCGATGTTGTTGTCGCCGGTGAACCGTTGCTTACGCTTGCAGATAGTGATGTCACCTTACTCAAAGACAGTTCAACTGCACTCTGGCACTCCAGTCCATCCGGCGCTGGGTTCCAACTCTACTCTACGAATGAGGCTTGGATTTGGCAGGTTGACAGCGGCGATACTCTCAACGACATAGCCTTCACAGATGAAGGCACGTCTGCTTCCTTAGCTCACGGTGACGGGATGGTTCTAGCCGATGAACTTGAAGTCGATGAGTCCTCGGTTGCCACCTACGGTACGGAGTACCCCGTTGAGGCGGTAGCACACGGCTCGGACAGATGGTGGGCTGTTGAAGCGGGTGAAGAATCTCTAAGGATTCACGTTCTGTCAAAGGATTACAATCAAACGGAAATACATAACCTCAGCATAACTCCTCCAGCCTCTGTCTTGTCTTACGACCTTAACGTTGACGAGAACGTCCACTTGCGCATTGAAGGCCTGTTATCGACCTCGTACTACATCAGCAATGGATTGGAGAACTTGTCGTTTGTAGCCTCAGACGCTTCATCGTGGGCAGAAGAGGATTCTGGTGAAGTTTTCGACCTTCATCCCCAATGCAACGCAGTCGCATGGTCATTGGCGGATAACCAGTCGGCTTGGTGCACGCAGGACCATGGATTGTTGCGATGGAATACTTCCTCTGGAGAGATTGAATCTGTACGGTTACCCGTTATGTCTGATGCACCAGGTTTTGGTCGGTTTCCACAGATGTTCCTTGCATTTGGAGGGGAAAATTCCACAGTTGATGTGGAACTTGGACATGTTGCGGTATCCAATCGTCTTCAGGGACTCCAGCTGGATGATACAAATCTAACTGTTTCTGTCAAAGGAGTAATCCCGTATGCATATGGGAATGATACAGCATTATTTCTGCAGAATGATGGCATTTATGCATCGCTTCCTGGTTTTGAGCAGCTGACAGAGCTTGAGGCTGTTGTTCTTGGCTTAATTCATCTCGAGGACGCTGAAAAATTATCACTTGCGGATGATGATGAACGTTCATTATTGCTCCTTTCAGGTGGCTTATTTGCTGGTGGCGGTTCAGATTCTGCTGTTGCGAATCTTACTGCTTGGTTTGACGAACAAAGTACAATCGACGATGTATTTCTCGGAGTAAGGGCAGTTAAGGTTGACGCAGCCCGACAAGCAGCAGAATCCTCCGGTTTGCTTTCTGCTATGTTTCTCGTTTTTGGTACGTTTACCATTGCTGCAGGAGTGTTGCTTGTGCTCACGATAATTATGCTGCTTGCCGATGTTCGTAGGAGTGAACTAGCGATCGCACGGGCTTTAGGTCTACGTTCAAGCGACGCTCGGGCGTTCTTCGTACAGGAGGGACTGGTTCTCTCAGTCATAGCAGGTGGCCTTGGCTCGCTACTCGGATTAGGTTTAGCATGGGTTATCTCCGTTGGTTTTTCTTCGATTTTTGCTTCTGTTGGGGCCCAATCCTTCCGCTTTGATTGGACGTTAGATTCGTTTTTATCCGGGTGGATTTGGGGGTCCCTCCTCGCTATTGGTCTGCTATGGGCTACTGCGTTTTGGAATGCACAATTGAACATCGTTAAGGCACTTCGTGGTGGACGCCTCGTTCTGTCAAAGGGAGTGCCGTGGGGGGTCTTATTGATCCAGATCATTGGTTTAGGAGGCCTCGTCTTGTGTCTTGGAGGCCTCGTTGTAATTGGTACTTCAAGTGGATTGTCCTACGCCGCATACGTCCTCAGTGGAGTGTTTACATTGCTCATGTTTGTTCCACTTCTAACGTGGCAACTTCCAGTATGGCTCTCATCTCGGCCAAGATGGGCGCGATGGAGTCGACATGGTCCAAGAAATACCCTGGGGGCTCTGGGAAGTTCGTGGCTTGTATGGACATTACTCTTGGGCCCGATTGACCCGATTCGGTCCTCAATGAAAGCAGATGAACTCACCTTCATCGTTCTTGGACTCCTCCAAGTGCTCTCGGGGGTCATGGTTCTAACCAGCATTGCGCCATTGGCCGTTAAGCGGATTACAAAATCAAAGATGATCACACGAAAGTTTGGCGTTGTTGGCCCCGTTTCACTGGCTCATCCTCTTGCCCATCCAGTTCGAACCGCAGTCGTCATGGGTATGTTCTCAATAACCATGTTTTCAGTCGTTGTACTCTCTGGATATACGGCCCAATTTGACACCTATTCATCATCCTTTGTTGAAGACGCAGAAGGTGAATTTGAACTGCTTCTCACTTCATCACGCTCTCGGCCAATTGAACTGGACAGTGACCCATCATTGTGGGGAATTGAACACGAAGCAATGACCAATATCGATGCAGTTGGTCGCATCCACCGTGCGCCGGTTCATCTTGAAGACGCATCTGGAGAACGGATGCCGTATTTGTTAAGAGGTTTTGATGAGGGTTTTTCTTCTCATGGTGGACTGCCTCTCTACGCTTGGGATGAAGGGTTAGGAGAGACGGAGAAAGAGGCGTGGAACTCCATTGAGGAGTTCGATGACATCGTATTCCTTGACGCCTCCTTTGGGCTTGAATCTACCACAGATGGAGCAACAATTGTCCCATTGCAATTTTCAATTGGAGATTCAATTTCACTAATTGACTTTTCAAACCCAAAAAACACGCGAACTGTACAAGTTGGAGGATTCCTTGAACAATCGTCTTACATCTTTTCACCGGGTGTTTGGATGAACGGTGAAATCGTTGAAGAACAGTTTAGCGGTCAAGTCACACGGATGTATGTGAGCGTTTCAGATTCCGCTCAGCCCTTCGATGAATCAGCTTCTTTGGATTCAGTTTCAGCCCAAGGCAAATCAGAGCAAGTCCGTGAAGCAGCTTTGGAACTTGATTCAGTTCTGGCACAATCACTTGCTGAACAGAGCGTTTCAGTTCAAACCGTATCTGAAGAAGTCATGGTGATACAATCGCTTGTTCTCGCAATCCTTTCACTCTTCCAAGGATATTTGGCGCTTGGACTCATTGTCGGAGTTGCTGGGATCGCAGTCGTCACGGTGCGGAACGTGAGCGAACGGAGAACCACCATCGGTATGTTAAGGGCGATAGGGTTCCGTCAAAGCCATGTTTTGGCTATTTTCATTATTGAGGTTTCATGGATCGCCGCCCTGGGGATGCTAAACGGCCTCTTGATCGGCTATGGATTCCACCTCGTCCTCTACAAAGCAATATGGGAGGCTGAAGGGGCGGCGTTTGTGTTCCCATGGGCATCAACAATGATGTTATTTATTTCCGGTTGGTTCATCGCCTTGGTGGCTACATATGGCCCAACGAAGCGAGCATCAAAGATTCCACCATCTGCAGCTCTAAGGAATATGTAACTCTTTGAAGTAAATTCCATCCAGTGGAAAATTACAAAAATAACGCACTAGTTCCACCCCATTCTGGCCCACTGCGCTGTTATTTATGTATCATTTATTGCCAATTACCGCTCTATCTTCTATCCACATCTTCGCGTTAGTATAAATACGACAGATGGCGTGGGGAGATATACCGAACCTTCGGGGGTACTGACATGAAGAATATGACACCTATGATTCTCGGATTGCTAATGTTAACCAGTTTTTTTGCTGGCATTGACTTTACCGAGTTGGAAGAAACCGTGGTGATTGAGGACGCAGGAGCACGCGCAGGCGCTGACCCATCCGTCCTTGCCATCACGACACCTAAAGAAACAATTTGCGACGCCAACGGGTGCCGCAACGAACTCAAAGTTGGTGAAGTCACCAACTTTGCCGCATACATCCAGAATATCGGTGATGCATCGGTTGACGAACTAAGTTACACCGTCACCGTGTACATTACCGATTCTACCGGTGCAGTCGGCATGATCGCAAAGGACGCCACTGGAAATGATTTGCAGTGGGAAAACCTCGACGCTATTTGTGACGATGGTACCGTTTGTGACTTTGATTCATCAGTTACGCCTCACCCATTCTCTGCGAACTCCTATCTCGGGGCTGGGAAATATACTCTACAGTATGCTGGACAAGATATTGCATGGACTCCTACTCAAGGACTCTACATCATTGAAATTTCAGTAGATTCTCCAACTGATGCTGACATTGCAAACAATGCACAGCAAATTGAAGTTCGCGTTACTGACTGGTTTGATGTTAAGGTTGACTTGGAATGGGACGACGGATCAACTTCCGTCACAGGTTCGGACCCAAGCGGTTTCACGCTCACCGTAACGGCGGACGGCTCAGATACATTCTCCCCTCGGAATGTTGAGATTCGTCTCGCACTTACCGGTGTCGTTCAATCAGCAACTGGTGGTGTGAACAATGATGACCTCACATCGAACGGTGGAATTTCCACATTCATGGCTGGAGTCTCCACCCCAAACACATTGACCTTCCAAAATGAAACTGATCTCAATGATACGACTTCTGCTACCCGAACCATCCTGGACTACCAGTCCCCGTGGACCTATACCGGAATCGTTACTCCAGACGCACAACAAAACACAAGTAAATTTGTCGTGGACGCTTCGGTAGTATCCTACGTGGTGTTCGGCCAACTGGCAGATTGCGTACAGACCTTTGAGGACGATGGAAACGTTACAACGTACCTCCACTCTTGCGAAGTCACAGAAACCGGAGACGACCGACCGGCAACAGATTATTCAGAAATCACTGGTGCAGTCGAGAATTACCACGACATCCGCGTCTCCCGCATGGGTGTTTACCAAGGATACAACTCTGACGGAACTGGACAATCATCCAACTTTGTTGAAGACTCTGCTGGAGCAGACCTCAACGTAGGTGCCTCACGAATTTACGCAGAAGTACAACACCGCGGCTCCAACCCCATGGTCGGATACGACTGGAACGTCAGTTATACGGTATCTCTTGGGACAACTGTAGTTGACTCAGGCGTATTATCCAGCTGCATGGAAGGTACAGAAGTGCCGTATGAATACCAACCTCTCGGTGGGCCTGGTCTCGAAATCGGAAGCGTGTGTGTTCTGGTTAACCTTGAACCCGGTGAATATACCTTTGAATTTGAATTGGTTATGGCTGACAAGCCGACTACAGTTGGAGCAACGGGCGCATTTGACATGCGGACAAGTAACAACGACCGAACCATGGTTTCCAATGTAGTTAACAACCTCCCTCTCATCACTTCGTTTGAATTGGTCACACAGGGAGACCTTGTTGTCGGCCAAGAAGATATGTTGCAATTTGCCGTAACAGCCTTCGATGTTGATGACCCATCGGGTGAAGGACTCAACTTTGCTTACAACATCCCTGGAGGTATAATTCCTGGATGCGGTGGTACTCAATCCACCGGCGGTACCGTTTGCACATCAATGATTCTTGCAGAATACGTTACCATCTTCCCAGTCACCGTCGTTGTCACAGACAACCACGGCGGAGAAGTTAGTCAAGAAATGATCTTGAGTATTTGGAACAACGCTATTGGATTGGATTCCACAGAATCTGGTATCGAAGTGACATATCCGATTCAATACTTCTTGCAAAGCAACTTTACAATCGCAGTGAACGATGTAACTGATTCCGATGAACTGGAGAAATACTCTGACGTAGAGCTGGATGGCTTTGCTGGTAACTATGACGCGGTTGCAGTTGTTGACTACCAACCTTCAACCACGTTTACCTCGGGTGATATTTTGACCCAATCCCTCTCAGTGTCCGTTGACAAGTCCCTCGATGCTACCAGTCTTTGGTACATTGACGGAAGCGGTAAGTGGATTGTTTTGGACGACACCTCTGAAGACAGCCCTGACGATGCAACCAAGGCAATTTTCACTTACTCCATCCCTGCAAACAGCCCAGTGATTCCAACCGGAACTATGGTGCTGATGGGCGGAGAACTTGTCGGTGGGGAAATCCCCACGGCTGCAATCAGTAACTTTGCAATCGACGCACTCAAAGGAGGAGCTATCGGAATGAGTTGGGATCTTGAAAACCTACCTCTACGAACAGGAGACAGTGTGCGCCTCATCGTCACAGACGGAACGACCGAAGTGGTCAACCAGACCGTGCCTGATGAAGACCGCACCTTCACCTTGGCTGGACCCTCCACTACTCACGACACTGTGTACACTGCTACAGTGGCTGTCTGCAACCTTGAGGGTTGCTCAACACCCGGTATTGGTAATGCTACAGCAGACAAGAGGGTTGCAGGAGATGTTGCAGCCACCAGCCTTACGATTGAAGAAGATGGCGAGAACTGGATCGTTAAGTGGAATGTTGAAGGCGACTCCTCCGATGTCGCAATGTGGCATGTGTGCTACCAGCGAGCTGAATCTTTCACTGCAGCCGACATGCCAACCAACTGCCCAGACATGGTCCAGGTTGATGCCGGAAACACAGTTACCATCGCTCAGCCAACCACTGCAGGTTCGTTTACTTACTACTTCACAGCAGTTCCAATGGATGCTCTTGAAAACATGAATTCCGCAGCATCGATGAACAGTATCGACTATTATCGTCAAGCAGACAATACCAATGCAGACGGTAACGGTACCATTGGTGACGACGGAGATTCAACAAGCGGCGGCATCCCTATGGGTGCATGGGGCGCAATCGTTGGAGTCATTATCGTTGCATTCATCGTTGGAGCCTTCATCCTCACACGAGGAGATGGCGAAGGCGGAGACGGTGCCGAAGACGGAAAAGACTGGGATTACTGATCTCAGCACAAGCTGAACCTACAGCACCTTCCATCCTCAAACGTGCAGGATGGACAACGCTGGGAGGGCCGCTTCGGCGGCCCTTCTGGCCTTTTCAAACTCATTTTTTACCCGCTTCATTTTGATATTTACATGGTGGCTGTTCAGGGTAAAATGGACCCGTGCAAGCTCCCATTTCGGGTAGATCTGCGAGAATGCGATTTACGAAATCTGACGTAAACTTTTGTGTTATTTTCCGGCATAATTTAGGTAATTTTTGGAATCGACATTGGATGCTATTGTAGGGTCATAAGGGCCGGTTCAATTTCGTTTTCAAATGATATGCACCCCAACTCCTATAAGGGGTGTAAATCGTGGGACGCACTGCATACAGTCCGTATGAGGTGAATGACCTATGTTGGGAAACAAGAAAAACCAGAATAAGACCGTCTTCGGCGGTATTGGAATTGCACTGCTATTGTGCGCTTTGATGGCACTCATGCCAATGAGTGGATACATGAGCAACGACAGTGTAGATGTTGAGTTTGTTGAATCAAGCACAACTGGAGAGGAAGACTTCTTCCGCCTCCCCGATAAAATCGAAGAGATCAACTACGAATATGACCCATCGCTTGAACTACAAGGGATGAGAGACGAGAAAACCAAAGCCTACCTTACTGAGGACGGTAACATTGCACAATTGATTGCCACAGAGCCAGTGCACTACCGTAGCAGTGACAACACCTGGGAAAACATTGATCTTAACATCAAGGCAATGCCAGAAGGCTGGAGTGTTACCGAGAACACCTTTGTGACTCATTTTGGACCTGAAGCCGGTAGCGGTATCATGGTTCAAGTTAACCAGGGCGTCGATCCAGTAATTTCAGGATTGAATCCAATGCTGGTGACCCTTGATGAGACAGGAACTGCTCCGGAACCTTACTTCTCCGCTCCAAGTACGAGCGCAATTGAAGTTGGTGGAAACGTCATCCGATACCCTCTCGCTGAAGGATTTGACTTGGATTACACTGTTGACTCAACGCAAGTCAAGCAGAACCTCGTCGTCCGAGAAGCACCAGTACTCCATGAAAATGCAGTTTGGTTTGGTCTTTCAGAAGGCCTTCGCATTCCTACTGGCTACGCCCTTTACTCTGGCGAAACCCAGTTGGGTGAAGACGTGTTCCAAACCAGCGAAGCACTTCACATCCGAAACATCGAAACCGGAGAAGTTCTCTTGGAACTCCCTACTCCAGTTATCATTGATGCGAGCGGTGGAGACCCATACATCGGGACCTTCTTCGTTCAAGTCTATGGCCCCGATGTCATCCTCACTACTGTTGTAGAGACATCATGGCTCCTTTCTGAAGACCGAGTTTACCCTGTTGGAATTGATCCAACGCTCAAGGTCAATGTCGGCACGGGTGGATACTGTTATATCTACTATGGATATTGTTACAACAACACACTTCGATACTTGTACAAATATTACAGTAGCATCTACTATCTCCCTTGGCATAAGGTTTCCTTTACATCAAGTAACGCCCTCCCTACGGGCGCTGCAATTCAGAGCATGCAATGGAAGGAACACATTTCCTACTACGCCTATGCCTCTTCCAGCGCTAGCGTTAACATCAAGGTCATGCAATCATGTGGACTTGACAACAGATACAATTCTAACATCAATACACGAAGTTGCAGTTCCAGCGCTATCAATCCGAGTTATGTAACTCAAAACTACGGTGGAACAGCTGCGCGTTCCGTGATTTCTTCAATCTGGAACTCTCCAACAGCCGGGACCATCTCGGTTGGTGGAACTGGATGGAAGACAGGTACACTTTGTAACTCTGCTACCGCTTGTTCTTCAACAACCGGTGGAATTGGCTTGATTAACTCGGCTATTGGAAACGCTGGGACCTCAAGCGGATCCGTCGGAATTGGTGAAACCTACACAGGTTCCCGCCTCTTGCGATACGGATACTCTAGCGGATCGAACGTTTACCATCTTGCAATCGTCTACACTGGCGGTACAGATGCGGATGCCCCAACCTCCGATTATGTGCCTTACACAGGAATTGACTCATACCTTGAAGGAGAGCGAACATTCTTCATCTCGTTGTCAGATATGTCCGGAATTGATACGACCTCATCCAACGCTCCCAAGTTGTACTACTCGACTGACGCAGGGACTTCATGGGCTTCAACATCCTATGGTCTTGGTTCCAACAATCAATTTGATGCAGGTGAACTTGTTTCAATTGGTACATGCAGTTCTACAACAACAGATTGCCGTTTCAAGGCCCGAACTCCTAATGTGGAGTTTGGAGATGACTTCCGGTACTATTGGAAGTATCAAGACCTGAACACCGGAAGCAACGGAGCAAACGTTGGATACGAACCTGCACGAACAGGAGCTCAATCCATACCAACTCCTTACCAGTTTGACGTTGTTGATCCTGCAAATGCTCCAACCACTTCAAAGAAAATGACCGTTTTGACAACTGACGTTACGGCTTACAGTTCTTGGAACGCTGGTGGATTCTTTGACCGCCAATTGACTTATTTCTCAGACAATGATGAGTATTACTTTGAATTTGATACTTCAGCATGTGGTACAGGCACTTCCTCTTGTTTCTACACTGGAACGAGCACGACCTACGGAAACTGGCTCGCTCGATGGAGCGATAAGCCAGCCTACGGCTACTGGGGAATGAACGCCTACACCAACAAGGGTGACCAAAACCTATGGAACAACAACGGTAACGGATACCTTCAGGTTGGTGCTAAAAACGGACCTGGAATGAACCTCGTTATGCTTTACGACAGTGCAGACAACGCATGGGCAACTGTAGGTATTGGTACAGAGACAGGAATTGAGGCACCGTTGACCGGTGGTTCATCCGCAACACTCTCGTACTCCTACGGTTCCTACACCAAGGCGTACAAGTTTGCAATCCCTGGCGACATCACCGGTGACTTTGGAATGTTTAATTTCAACAGCACTGGAAGTTCCACAACCGCTAACCGAATGTGTGTCACTACAAACGGTTGGTACTACTTCTACCGAGCAACCAGCTACGACCGATGTACTCCTGCTTACTACATGATCTACGGTAACAAGAACTCGTACCGTTGGAGCGGCTTCGCAATGGGTAGCGGCTATTACGGGCGTCAAGCCAGTACAGGCGATATCACCTACAAGGTTGGTAATGTCGCACCTACGCCTGACACGTACAAGCCTACCTTTACTCACAGCGGAATGTCGGACTCCCACTCGAAGATACGCACGGTCTCTGTAGGCATCATTGATGGTGGCGACCCAGCAAGTGGAGTAAATACCAGTATTGACCCCGGTGTTGGGCCAACGCTCTATCACCGTATCACGCCTGACGGCGGCTCTGCAGGCACCTGGGTTTCAACGGTCATGGACCATGAAGCAGGTAACGCTCGCGCAGATTGTTCGTTGAAGCAATGCACATGGACTGCTGACATTGAAGATCTGGAAGTTAACGACTCGGTCGAATACTACTTCACCGCTCGTGACGTTTCTACGGTCTCCGCTGGAATCAACATCAACACTTCCTCAACGTACTCATTTGAGCGAGGCGACCCTAACAAGATCTTCGCTGTTGAATGGCATGACATGAGCTACTACACCTACGGTTACGATTGTACTGTTCAGGCTCTCTTCTACGATGTCACCAACGAGATTGAATTCAAGTATGATTCAGGATGTTCTGCTAACTACGAATCGTGGGAAATCGGATATATGGACCAAACCCGTAACAAGGGTGACAGTATTTCGAACAAGGCAGGCAGTTACAGCAGCCAAGGCTACACGCCAACGACCAGTAACTTCCGAATCCATACAAGTGCTACCTCTGACGGTTGGGAGACCTTCGATAAGGGACTTGTCGAATTGGCCAACGCTAACACTGCACTCAGTGGCTCCTCGAATGGCCGACCATATGCATACTACTGCTGGTATTACTTTACCAGTTACCAAAACCAGTGTTCCGCTAACATCGACATTCCTGCTGGATTTGAGTTCGATTACTTCGGAACTACTTACGACGGCGACGACAGCAACGACCGTGTGCAAATCAACCGACAAGGATCAATGTTCTTCCTTGACAACGGTAACACAAACACACAACGAACACTTTGGACATGGCATCAACCAGAACTACCTTACAAAGGAAGTACATATGCCCGTGGTGGTTTGATTGCACCGTTCAACACTGTTTACAACAACTACTACTGCTTCGTAACATCCAACCAAGATTGTTCCACCTACTACCGTATTATGCCGTACGAAGGAAAGGGAACCGATGTCTCTGCTGATATTACTGCAGACCCGCATTGGGACCTTACTGACAGCCCTATCCGAATTAATCCATCCAACAAGTATCTTGTAGTCAGCTCAGATTTGACCATCGAGCCTGGTGTGGAAATTCAGATTGCATCCGGAAAGGGTATTTCCTTTGACGGTGCATGTACCAAGTTCTTTGCTAACGGAAGTGCAACTGCTCCGATCAACTTCACCGGAATTAACGGTGCGGATTGGCTCGGAATGGCGTTCACAAACGATTGTACCACCACCGGTGGAACCGATAACCGCCACGTGTTCAAGAATGTAAACTTCAACAACACAACCGACTCAGTCTTCCGCTCTGGAAGTCGCCATGATGGAACGGGACCATCCTGTGGTTCAGCTACCGCAGACTGTAACACTGGGAACTTCACCATGAGTGATGTGACCTTTGAAAACGTAGGATCCGTCTTCACTCACGGAAGTGGACAAGGTACAGCAGTCACCATGAATGACTTCACCGTAAGCGGTGTTACAGGTTCATGTTTCGACTTCGCTGAAAACACAATCGCCGTATTGAAAGAAGGAACTGTGACCAACTGTAACACCGCCGGTACTCTAACCGATGGTGCAGTAATGAGCGTTCCTGGTTCAAGTTCAGGTCTCCTTCACATGGAGAACATGAGTTTCACCAATTCGTACGTGAACTTCGTTGATGTTGACTTGGAAGACCTCTTCCTAAGTAACGTCACAGTCACTTCCCCAACAACATCGGGTTCGACTGCAGGAAGTGCAATCACCTCGGATGCGGGTGTTGACAGTGATGTCTACATCAACAACGTGGTGTTCTCTGGACAAGCATACGCCAGCGCAACAATCGCAGCAATGGAATCAATTCACATTGATGGCTTGGACCTCATGACAACATCACTGGACATTATTCCTGGTGGTAACTCACAGACCGGCAACGGTCCTTCGAGTACGAGCATGAAGATGATGGATATCAACAGCGGTGACCTCACAATGAAGAGGATTCACCCAGGTGTCTTTGATGAGATTACTGCAAATGTAGTCACCCTCACTGGAAACTACATCACTTCTGAAGTATTGACAATGAACGACTTTGACGCTGATTCCTTCACTCTAACAGGCTGTGGATGGAGCGTAGACATGGTTGCACCAACTCTTGACCGAGTCAAGAGTTCTGCCTCCTGTGCTAATTCCAAGAACACAATGACGGTGAGCGATGCAACCTTCACTCACGGCTCTTCAACGGAGCACGTAATCGACGGTCGTAACTCCCACATAACAGTTGGAGAGTCGTCCATCTCGAGTACAAGTGCATCGTCCTCTGGACCCTATGTGGCTAAGGCTCGTTCTGGAACCAACATTGTTTTGATTGCGAGTGATTTGAACGGAAACGATTGTTCAGGCGCTAGCGGAAACACAGGAAGTTGTTCAATCGATGTTTCATCATCGAGCTCCAATCCGTCAATGGTTTACTTTGGTGGACTTGCCTCAGTTCGTGTGTTCCGATTGGATGCATCCAATAATCCCGCATACAAAGCGAACCACGTTGTGACCACTTCTTTGGTTGACGCCAGTTTGAACGAAGTGTTCCAGGTCGGACTTCACAGGACCAGCGCAGTAACAAGCGATTTGGGTAATTCCAGCGTTTGGGTTGTTCGCGGTGACAGTGATAACACCCTCTTCGAGGACCACATCATCCGTGCATTCGGGTCTGCTGGTCAGAATGAGACCTACCCGGACAATTTCCCAGACGCAACTCTAGCAAGCGCTTGGTACCCCAGCGCAGGATTCACGCTTGGAACTCACATGGACCTCCAATTGGAGCCTGCTCCAATTACGTTCAACGATCCTGCTACTGACTGTAACGCCATGCGAAACAACGTCAATCTGTCTGGTGCCTACACGCCATCAACAGATACCTTTGCTTGGGACGACACCAAGATTACAATCACTGAAAATATCATGATTGATGGATGTCACCTCCGCATGGATGGCGGTGTCCTTCGTGTTCAAAGCACATCCACCAATACACCAGTGATCACCATCAAAAGTGGGGGCTCATTGACCGTTACAAATGACGGTACAAAAGCCACTCCCGGAACTATTCGTGCAGTGTCACCTACATACGGATTGAACATGGACATCCAAGATGGATCTCTTGTTCTTGACAACGGTGTTCTCCGAGACCTCGCTTGCGATACAACCACTATGGGATGCTTAATGATTGGAAATGGAGCCACACTACAAATGATGGACAGCGGAACTATTTACGGTTCCACTGCAACGTCTGACGAAATGGCTACCGTGAAAATTGACGGTGGAACGGTCAACATTGACAGTTCTTCAATCATCAACAACGGACAAACTGGAACTGCCCTGTGGGTACAAAATTCTGGTGGATCAATCAATGGTATTACTGTGAAAAATGCCGCAGTTGGAATTCAAGCCTACAATGGCGCTCCTCAAGTAGATGGTTTCACCGCCAACGGGAACACCATTGGTGTGAGTGCTTACGGTGGAATGTCACTACCAACCATTTACCGAAGTACAATCCTTTCAGGAATGTCTGCAGGTTGGGAAACCTATGAAATTGACTTGTCGACCTATCTTGGAACTGGTAACTACCTCCAAGTTGGTGCAAACTCAATTTACGGCGGTGGAAATGCTCACCCGGTTTACAACTCCTACTATTCCAAGGATTACTTCATCACAGACCGAATGAACATTCAGTTCACTGACGACAGTGGTAATTCATGGAACATCACGGACGGAGACCAGAAAGGGTACTACCCTTACTCCAGTAGCGACCCTGCTATCAACAGCAATTCTGATGTTGGAAGCTACAGCGGTGGTGTTGGTGGCGCTCCTTCATGGCATTGCAACTACTACGGCTACGACTATGGCCCTAACTACCAGAACCAAGACGGATACTACTACTACATGTATCGATATTGGCTGGGTCAGACAAGTGGTTTCGACCGATACGAACAACCTGAAGAATTTGGTTTCCGTTGGGAAAGCATCGAAGATGTATCCCCAACTGGATACTATCAATCCCGCTACCCGTACAAGTATTGGGGAGACTATTCCCCTGCCAGCCAATTCCAAGGTGTCTACTCTCCTCCTGAAGGAAGTAATGGACAAAGTGGATGGGTCGGAGCCGGAAACCCACCAAGTTATGCTTCAACTGGATATCCTAACAACTACGGTGTTTGCAGTGATTACGTTTACACACCCTACGTTAACGCAGGACAAGGTGCTCGAGTTACCTACCCTATCGTTGACATCTCCGGTGCGACCGCTAACGGCGGAAACATCTCCAAGGTTTCACTTTGGATTGACGTCCTCCACAAGGGTGCTGACAACTACCAAGACCGATATGACTTCGTCGCTCGTTCAGGTAACAACCCAGCCTCCCTTGGCGAATACGTTCGTGAATCAGGAACTGCTCTGTTTAAGAACGGACAGATTATTGGTTCTGATGTAGGAATTGACATTGGTGGTGGATACGCTGCTGGTGTATTCGAGAACATCGATATCACCGCTCCAACGACAGCTGGTGTCTACGTTACCGGTTCATCTGCGGCTTCATCCTCGAACATTAACGTGACAGGTGGAGATTACGGGGTCCTTGCTGGAACAAGTGCTTCAGGCCGATTCGATCTACAGAATGTAGACTTTGAAAACCAGAATCTTGCTGGTATTTACTACCTCAAGGATTTGAACACGGCGTTCTCTGGAACCATCACTGGTGCTCAAGGACCAGCTTTGAAGTACGGACTAAACACAAACCGTGACATTGCATTGTCTGGTCTATCCATCGGACAAAACGGAGTTGGAATTGAATCCTTGGGTTCAAGCAACTTTGTGCTGAAGGATGTTGAATTGAACAACACAAAAGACGTTGTTATCAGTGGTTCATCAACCATGGACTTCATTGAGGGTGATCTGAACGTTTCAACTGTTGAGGTTACTGGAACTGGTTTGTTCTCACGAATGCGTGAGGTTGACATCACAGTAACCGCAAATGTTACTTCTGGAGGCACAACCACCACCGAAGATGTTAGTGGAACGAACGTTGTTCTGAAGGATGGCGATGGCGTTGTCACAGGAATGGCTGAAACTGATACCAATGGTGTTGCATCGGATCTGACATTTGTAACCCAAAATGTTGATGCTGGATCCTGTTCGGCAGTGTGCAATCTAAGTCTATCTGGATACACGGCTGTAACTGTAGCCACAATTGACTACTTTTACACCAGTTCCGCCGACAACGCAGACTTCCGTTATGCCTTTGAGCCTATGACCTTGACGAACACTCCAGGAAACACAGACTCAATTGATCTCGTTGAAACGTTTGACTCACGCATCTGTTATCGTTACACCAGTACTTCGTACATCCAGCAGAACGCTTGTTCGACCCTGGGTACCGGAAGTACACGTACATACAGTAATGGTCTTGTGGAATACGGATATTATTACACAATAAGTGGAAACGATATTGCAGGTGACACGGTCATGTTTGATACACCATTCATCTATCTTCAAGGTGGTACACACAACTGGAACGGAACGAATATCATCTCAACCTCTTCATACACCTTTGACAACGCAAACCGATTCTACCCACGTTACAACCAAGAGGTCAACCTTTGGATGCACAATACCAATGTCACCGCTACGGCTGTAAGTGACCAAGGGGAAATGCAAGGATTCCAGATCGGATACCAATATTACAGCATGAACCTTGACATGGATCGAAGTACAATCTCAGGAGTTGCTAGCATTTGGGGTACAATCGGATACGGGACTTACAATGAACACGAATTGGATCACTTCAGGATCACTAACAGCACGTTAACTCACTTCAAGGGGTACACCGCGCTGACCAACGCGATTCAAAACACAGACATCTGCGTTCAATTGAACGGTGGAGAAGAGAGCCTTATCTACAACAATACCTTCTACGACTGTGGATCTGCAATCCAACTCGAACGCTCACCGTACTATTACTCGCACACTGCAAGTGAACTTGGAGCAGATAACGTTACCATCGATAGCAACAAGTTCTACGACGGTGGGGAAATTGCTGATGTTTGGCTGTATTCATCAAGTCAGGCTGACGGAACCATCATCACCAACAATGAGTTTAACCCCAACGGTGGAAGAGCGGTTTCGGTCTACAGTGGAAAGGTCACTGACCTGCTGATTCAAGACAATACGATCGTTGGTAGTAAGAATGCTATCAGCATTAACACCGTTAGCAACTTTACCGTCCACAACAACACAATTGGCGGTATCAGTGATCCAAGTTCCACAGGTATCCAAGTGTTCAAGAGTACTGGTGATGTTACCAACAACACCCTCGTAGACGCTGATGGCGGAATTTATCTCAGTGAAATGAGGTCTCCACCTGCGCCTACGAATTCCTTGTGCTCAATCAGCAGCAGCGGATATAGGACCTCTGACAGTTGTACGTTTAACATTGCATCTGGGAAATCAGCTGACGTCAATTTGGGAACTGACAACTGGGGATACGAGATCAGTATCACCATTGACAAGCCAGACGGTTCAACCGATACATGGGGTACCTACTCCTTCAGTAGTAACACTGAATATCTGCCTTTGAAATCCTACAGCGATGCTGGGGCTTACACACTTACCGTGCGAGATTCCTACGGTGACGGTGGTGCAACCATCAATGTCTTGGAATCAACCGGCGGTTCATCAGGATACGCTGGCCCTGACATTAGTGGAAACACCGTTGGTCTCTCCGCAGGCCGAGTCTCTCCTAATGCAGTTGGAATTACAGCTCTAAGTTGCGATGGTGTGACCATCCTATCTGGAACGAACACCATCACACTTGGTGACAATGCAATTGTCATCGATGACTGTGACTTCAGCGATGAAGGTTCAACACTTATCGGAAGCGGAGATACCTCCACTATCGGTATCGTTGCAGATGACACGAACAGATTCCTCAACCTTGATGGAACAACAATCAGTGGATACGCAATTGGACTTACCAAGGAAAACGGTGACCTCAGCATGATTGGTGGAACCGATATCACTGGAACCGACTACGGTGTTCATGTGGAATCCACATCCGTTACTGCAATCAATGCAGCCGTTGATGGTGGTTCTACTGGAACTGGTCTCTATGTTGTAGACAGCAGCGATGTTTGGGTTTACCCAATGGACGCATCTGGCCTTATCGGTGTACACATCGATAACACACCGTTCCGCTGGGACGGTGGTACTTCGGATGCTACAACAGCTATCTACGTTGAAGATTCAATCGGAAGCGTCGAGAACCTAACTTGGTCTGCATCAACCACGCAAATCAACGCCGGACCTCGCTCCCACGTGACTTCAATCGGTAACACTCTGCTGAGCAGTGCAATTACCATTGATTCAACTTCAGTGATTGACGAAGCCAACCTCTTGTCTATTGAAACGACTCACCTCGGTGACCTTCCACAAGACGAAGTTGCACTTCTCGTTACATCAACTGACGATGAGCGTGCATCCTATGTCTCGACATCCTTCCAACCTGAAACTATGTCAGTGGACGGAAGTAACGAGGACTGGGTCGGCGGAAACGCCCTCAACCCATCTGGCTATGCAATGCCTGGTAAGATGAGCGGAGACGGAACCGATGATTTCTTGGTAACCTATGTCGAAGGTGACAGCCTATACATGGGTATGACCGGATCGGACTTGACTTCCTCTGACGTACTGATTTACATCAGTGTTGACGGAAGTGGATCTGATGTTGGATACAATGGACTTGGTGGAGCTCACAACCTCCCATTCAGCGCTAACTACGTGCTATGGGCAGACAGTGATTCCTCATACGACCTCTACAGCTACGGTTTCCTCGGTTGGTCTCGCTCTACTTTGAGCACAGCCAACATTGATGCGGACTTCTCCACTTCACTTGGTGAAATCTCCATCCCATGGAGCCGTATTGGTGGAATGCCGAGCCAAATCGACATCGTCGCAATTGTTCAACAAGAAACCACTGCAGATATCACAACCGTTCACCCGTCCCAAACTTTGGACCAGACCGCAACGCTTCAGAACTTGACCAAGTTCATGACCGTTGAATTGGACCATGATGATTTGATGACTGGAAACCTGAACGATGAAGTCTTGGTATACCGCTCCTACAAGGGTGTTGCAACTGCTGGTGCAGCTAAGAACTACGACATCATGCTGAAGACACCTGCTGAATGTGCTTACGACTGGGCTACCATCGAAGATGTTTCAATGGCTACTAACGTAGCATTTGACGACAGTTACACTGCTGGAGCCGGAGACACAACAGATGTCCGAGCAACCGTTGACATCCAACGTGCATGTCCTGTTATTGATACTGAAGCAACAACTGCTCCATCTGATGGTCTATCCTCGTTTGACAAGGACGAAGACTCTTCGGCATTCACATTCAGTCTCACAAACCTTGTGGACGATGTTCAAGATGCTGAAATTGACCTTGATTGGGTCGTTACCGAAGGAACCCTTGTGGCCTTTGACAACGTCCTCATTGATTGGGCTCAGAACGGCCAAGATGTTACCATCACGCCGCTCGCTGACCAATTCGGAACAGTTGTCTTCTCCTTTGAAGTGACAGACAGCAACGGACTAAGCGACAGCCACAACATCACCTACACGGTGAACAATGTGAACGACAAGCCAGTTATCTGTAACAATGACCGAGTCGCAACAGACTGTATGCCGATCATCTCCGAAGATGGTTCATTCAACAACATCCTGCCTGAAGGGTTTGGAACACACACCAAGTTCCTTGGTGATGTATCCAACGCTACACGCTCCTACATCCGGGACATGGCTAACGAGCAATCGCCAAGCCGTCAAACCTACACATGGGGCGCAAGCATCCCTTCAACCTGTGAAGCATTCACAGTTGATGTTGTCAACAACGAATTGACCATTACCGAGAACACAGCAAACGAAAAGGGTGGCACATGTATGGTAACACTCTCTCTATCTGATGATGGAGCAGAGAACACCGATGCAGAGACCTTTGATGTTGCTTTCTCAGTATCACCAGTCAACGATGCACCTGTGATCCGTAATTGGGATGCAGCAAACGGTACAACGATTGTCAACAAAGCTAACCTGCCTATCAACCAGGCCTGGAAGCTTGTCATGACAGAAGACGATACCAACGAAGACAACCTAACGTTTGACCTCTCAGCTATCAAGGCCGATGTTGACCACGATATGGATGACCTTCTTTGGACCGTTGAATCTACTGACCAATGCACATACTCGAACTACTTCACAACCACCATCATCGGAGACGACCTCGTCTTTGACCTGATTGAAGATGCTGCAACGGATGTTCCAAACGAACAGCGAGACTACCTCAACAACGGTGGTATTCACCAAATCCCACCAACCGGCAGCTCATACTGTGAGATCACTCTAGTTCTACGTGACACACCAACAGCACCTATCGTTGATGGCGAATACAACACACATATCCCTAACTACGATACTGCTTTGATGCCAATTGCGGCATACGAGCAAGGTGTTGCAACCAAGACCATCGGTGTGAAGGTTACGAACGTCCCTGAGCAAGTCCCAGACTATGCCTTTGATGGTGTGACAGGATTCAGCTTCAACGGAGTTACCAACGTCATGACAGGAACCTACATCCCAGTCACCGTTACAATCGACGGCGCTGGTGATCCAGGACCTTACCGCTACGACCACATGCTTGCTGTGACCTACCACTCAGATGGACACACAGACATTGAACAAACTCGTTATTACGATGTACCTGACTACAACTCCGCTGTGAAACTCACTGAGGACGTTTACGTCACCAGAGATACCACACATGTTTGGGTAGAAATGGATGTACTAACCTGTTTGGACAACCCATGTGACTTGACGAAATCGACAACAGAACGATTCATCGCTGACAACCCAGCATCGCACTACCGTGTGATCAACGGTGTTCAATCCGATGAGCCATGGTCTGCACCTGGCCGATATGGACAAGATGCAACAGCATCCTCTATCCGTCGTCCATTGCTTGAAGACAGCAACTGGTGTAACAACGTCATGACCTCGCTTCCAACAGCAGACCCATGTAACGCAGCAGACCAAGATACCGCTGACACTACGTTCCTTGCAACCGCACAAGACATCCCAACAGTTGTCGACACTGTCGGTGCAAGCGCAGTTCCATCCTTTGCCCCAAGCATCATCGCTGTGGCTATGGCTGGTCTCTTCGTGAGCCTACTCACCTTCTCCAGCCGCCGTGCTGATGAAGAAGATGAAGAAGTTGTGGAACGTATCGAGGAAGATGAAACTGCAGTCAGCCCTGTAATCGCTACCATCCTTATGGTTGCAATCACAGTGGTTCTCTCAGGTGTCATCTATGTCTGGGCATCATCGCTTGCTGAGACCGACGTCAAGGGCGTTCCTCGTATCACCTTCCAAATGGAAGATGTGAACGGTGTAGACGCTGATGAAGGTCACTGGAGAATCTCTGTTATGAACGCACAAACAGCACTTGCAACACAAGCTGTTGAAGTCCGTGTGATCTATCAGAATTCAACTGGCGGTCAGAGTGTGGTTACAGTCAATCTTGCTGAAAGCGCTGGTGTGTACGGATTCAATCCGGCCAACAGTGATGCGTTTGTAACGTTCGTTGATTCTGTTGACAGAGACGGTAATCGGTCAATCTCGACCTTCAACTCTGGAGATACAATCTTCGTTCGCACCCACGCACCTGACGGTACACCACTCACCGGTGTCACGATCACCATCACCTATGCTCCGCCTAACGGCAACGGTGCAGAATTGACAAAGTGGTCGAACTTGGCTTTCAACAAGAAGGCTTGAAGCCTCAGTTGAGTTGTTACGACAATACTTCACCTGAAAGCAGGTGTCTGCAGCCGTGAGGCTGTATCCCAGCGGGGAGCCCCTAACAGGGCTCCCTGCCTTGGGCTACCCCTAGCCAAAAGCGAACCCTTTCAAACTGGAGTTCCTTGGTGTGGACATGGTTCAAGAGAATGGGGACGTCAAACCAGGAATCGTGGTCTTTGATTGCGATGGTGTGCTTGTCGATGCAGTGAGCTCATGGAGAACACTTCACGATGCATTTGGTACGGACAATGCGTTGAACCTGAACCGGTTTATTCGCGGTGAACTCAGCGATGTTGAGTTCATGCGTTCTGACATCCAAATGTGGAAGGAAGTCCAAGATCCCATTCACAGAGACGAGTTGTTCCGTGCCTATGCAGGTGTGAAACTTATGCCTGGTGCACGTGAGGTTGTTGAGAAACTCCTGGCAGATGGTGTATTTGTTGCCATTGTCAGTGCAGGCGTCGATATTTTTGTGAGTTCCATCGCTGGTATTCTGAAAGTTGACGATTGGATCGCAAATGGATTTGTCTTTGACGACGAGGGCTTTCTCACCGATGAAGGTGTTTGTCGGCTTCATGCAACTGGCAAGGACGAAGTCATCCAGCGGTTGTTGGACATGAATGGTTTCAAGCCCGAACAGTGTGTTTCGGTCGGTGATTCTGAAATGGACCTCTCCATGCAAGTAGAAGGTAGTCGTTTCATCGGGTTTAACCCGACACGAGATTCATCCCATGCTGCATTTGAGGAGGCTGAGGTCCCGGTTGTGAATACTAAAGACCTCAGGGATATTCTGCCACATTTGGGAATGGCTTGATTTTATCAAGCGAATGGAATTGATATTGACTTGTGACTCTTTAGATTGATGATCGTCAACATACATGGCTTTGGTTGGAACCCAAGCATACGCTGGTAGGATGTTTGGTCTTGCCATGTACTGGAACAAACCAGTGTTGTACCTCTGAAATCCACGCATTCGTGACCATGGACGTGGCCCGTGACAAAAATGTCAGGGACTTCGCGAATCACCAACCCGTCTTCGGGTTCTGGAGATAATGGTGTTTTTCCACCCCATTGAGGGGCTAAATGACGACGACGCAACATTTCTCGCATTGCTTCAACGGGGTCAGCATAGGTCACGGTTCTGAGGCCAGCTACGAAATCGTCGATGGACTTGCCGTGGTAGGAAAGCAATCGCACATCATGGAGCGAAAAGTCACATGGATTTCCAACAAAGGTAGTCGTGTTGTAGTCTTGCTGAATGTCTTTCTCAAATGTTGGTTGTGGTTCAGCAGGTCGAACTGCATCATGGTTCCCTGGAAGCATGACACACTCTACCCAATCGGGAAGTAATTCTAACAGCCTTGCAAATTCCGTGTATTGGGCAAACAAGTCAGGGATGGCCAGTTCCTTGTCTTGTCCGGGATAGATTCCGACCCCATCAACACAGTCTCCAGACAGGATGAGGTACTTGATCGTCTTAGCGAGAGGGTCAGAATGGAACCAACGAACCATCTTGTGCCACTGTGCCTCAAGGAAGGTTTTCGAACCTACGTGGATGTCGGAGAGAAACGCCACACTTACGCCTTGTTCAGCACTTACTTTCTGGTGGCGTGACTCCAATGGGAAATGGAGGTCATCGACGTAAAATAAATCGCCAGTTTGGCTAAAGGTCCCCGAGACCCCAAGAACATCATCCGGCATTAATCCTGCTTCAAGGATTGCTTCATGGGCTCTGTCCCTATCCTCGCCCTTCCGCTTCGTGAGAAGGCAAGTCATCTCTCCAGTCTCATCTTCCAGACCCCAAATGAGGTGTCCGTTCTTGGTATACCTCGGTTCGTTGACGAGTCCAATGGCAGCAGCCTTGTTTTCATGGCCTTGATAACGGCTTATTTCTGCAAGTAAGCGTGCAATTTCTTGGTGTTTGCGGGGAAGATTGGAATTTTGAACGATGAGTTTTCGAATACTTTTCAATCGGTCATTGAAGCAAGCTGTAATATCGGACATTTTACCTTCAGTTACAGAGTTTCCAGTGATGTCAAAATGGACGGTAATGTCTGAACTGACATCGCTAGCATGAGTGGAAAAATCGGATTGATTCCAATCAGGTAGGTTATTTCTAAATTTGATGTCCAGCGGTTTTGGCTCTTCAATCGGGGCAACGGTTCTAGCGAGGTCTGTGGGCGTTTGGCTAACTACCTGATTTGGCATTGATTGTGGCGGAGGAGCCATGACGGCAGCAGGTGTCGGTTGATTTGAAGGGGTTGGATTCCCCATTGTGCTGCCGACATGATTAATCATAGCGGATAGCATTGTATCGTTTAGGACGGTTGAAGAATAATTCAATGGTCCAGCGGCTGCAATCACTTCCATTGGGTTATCAAGTGCCATGATTTGGCTCTTAATAGAAGTCATTGCCAACAATTTGTGCTGTTTGAGCAGGGCAGCGATTTCGGCCCATCTCTCACCCATGGTTGCTCTTGTACGACGACGCTTCAAAAGGTGTGTGATGGAGATTGATGAAGTTTAAGAGAAAACTCATTCCTCTTCTGACCATTCAACATAAGAACCCATTTCCTTATCGGAGGTTTCTTCTTTTTCGGACCATGCATCATCCTGCCATGGAGCAGTTTCCCGAGCAGCAGCATCTCGGCGCTCAAGTTCCTCAAGGCGTTCTTCTTCCCTCTTCATAGCCTCTTCAATTGCAATAATCTCTTTTGCTTCTGCTTCTTTCGCTTGCACCATTGCTTCGTCCCAGCAATGAATTGCAGTTTGCAGGGCAAATTGAACAAATCCAGATTTATTTTCGGCTCGCGTTCCTCCGATTTGGGTGTGCAAGGCATTGGCCCATGTTCGTGATGCAATTCCGACATACACTGTTCCTACTGGTTTTGCAGAACCATCGTTATTGGGCCCTGCGATTCCGGTGATAGCAATGGCAATGGATGCTTCTGCACGTTCTCGTGCCCCTTGAGCCATCTGAATCGCTACTCGTGCAGAAACCGCTCCTTTAGTGTTGAGAACTTCTTCTTCAACACCAAGTTCACTGACTTTCGCATCATTAGCGTAGGTCACCCAGGATTTCTTGAACCACTCGCTTGCCCCAGCAATGTCGGTCAGCGTACTCGCTAGCAAACCACCAGTGCACGACTCGGCTACAGTGATGGTGTGACTTCCTTCTTTGAGTCGTCGAACAAGGCGTGCAGCCGACGTTCGGATATTGTCATCCATTGATTCACCCTCAGTGCCGAACGGTTTTGAGGTTAACCCTTTGAACGGACTCTTGAAAAAGGAAGTCCAACAGGGCTGTATGGGTCTGTGGTCTAGTGGCTATGACACCTCCCTTACACGGAGTTGATCGAGGGTTCGAGTCCCTCCAGTCCCACTACCACAAAAATTGCTTGATTTCGTCTGTGTTTTGAGCGATAACTTTGGTTATGCCTGATTGTTGCTGAAGCAGTTCAGCATCCGTGTTTTCATCAACGAGGAGGAGGTGTACTGCTCTCATCCAAAGTCCTTCTTCAGGAGTAGAACCTCTATGGTCAACGGCTACGAGGACATCTTCTAATTCACTGAACATCAGTGCACCTGATGCTTGATGGAGTTCCTCAACTTTTACGATGAGCCATCGTTTTCCTTGAAGTGCATCTCGCGGAGCGTCTCCAAGGTCTGCAAAATGTATCACTTCCAATATTTCACATCCGATACCTTAGCAGGGCAATTGCACCGCCCATTCCATCCAATTGGCCACCGTCATCATGGTCTGTTGAGCACTGAACCAGTGTTCCACCAAGACGTTTGAGTTTTGAGACCCACTGTTCCCAACTCTTGCCATTGATTCGGGCAGTCTCGTCTCTCAGTAGGTCTGCTGAAATTAAAAGTGTGTCAATTGCCCCTTCATTCATGGCTTTAATCAAATTCATGCTGCCATATGCAACCGCTCCATTGGTTGAAATTCGTTTCCACGCTTCCTCAAGAAGTGTGATTTCCTTCACCATCTGGTGCTCGGAGAGCAGTGACCCTGCAAGACCTTCCCGCAATACTTCATTTGCTGCACTCCGGCCTCCCATGCTGGTTGCAATTGAGACCATAGTGCGCTTGTGTCCTGCTGCTTTGAGGTCCGCCATCATTCGGTCACGATTGTGTCCTGGGCCGCAAATTACCAACGGTAACTCATCGGCTAATTGTTGTGTCAACCCGTTGACGACCGTTGCACGAAACTGTTGAGCAATGCCTTCATTTTGTCGCAGGTCGCCTCGCTTTCCACCACCCCGCATTGTCCAGGTGGCACTTTCCCGTAGTCCTCGTCCTGTGACGAAGTACAGAATCATTTCATCACCTTCAACAACCAGCAATGCCACTTGGCCTCGTTTGGATGCAGATACGGCTTCAGACAGTAATTCAACGTCCATTGAACTGAACCCTTTGGGTGCATGAAGGACAACATCATCCCTGATTTCAACCAAATGTGTGTGGTGGAGTCCAACATCAAGCGGGGCCTGTTGAATGATTCCGTGGACACGCAGTGTATCTGAAAATGTTTGATGCTCAACGGATTGTACCTGGAGTTGAATCCACATTTTCTTCCGCTCTGATTGTTTGGAGCGACCGCCTTCTTCACCTCCGGTTGTTTGGTCTCTGCGTTCTCCAAGCATTGCAAACGAATACCCAGGGCGAATCAATCTGGCCAAGACCCACATGTCATCAACCGACTCGACACGTAGTTTCCACTCGTGCTGATCCCGCTTGAGAACGTTCATTGCTTCACCCAAATACACCCAAGAGGTTGCCGTTTTCATCCATGTCCATGTCAAGTGCTGCTGGACGCTTGGGTAGGCCCGGCATGGTCATCATGTTGCCTAGGACAGCGACAATGAATCCAGCGCCTGCATTAAGTCGGAATTCTCCTATTGGAACGGTAAATCCAGTTGGGGCGCCGAGTAAACCTGCATCATGAGAAAACGAATATTGGGTCTTTGCCATGCAGACGGGCAAGTTTCCATATCCCCACGAACGAATTCGGTCAAGTTCACGCTTTGCTTTTGCCGTCATTGAAATTCCATTTGCTTTGTACATGCGAGTTGCTATAGCAGTTGCTTTCTCCAAAACATCAACCTCAGGTTCAAACAACGGTACGAACGGCCGACCGGATGCGATGTGGTTCTGCACAGCCTTAACAACGGCTTGAGCGAGTTCTTTACCTCCTTCTCCACCATTCGCATGTACCTCAGTAATGCAAACAGAAGTTGCTCCACTTTCATGTGCTGCATCACGGATTGCACTTATTTCTGCGTCTGTATCGGATGCGAATTTGTTAATTGAGACCACTACAGGTATGCCAAATGCTGCCATGTTTCGGATATGACGGTCAAGATTTGTCCGAGCACCTGTAACGGTCGCTTTGACATTCTCTGCTTCTAGAGTTGCCTTATCAGGGCGAATTCCACCTCTATCGCCAAATGCCCCTCCATGAAGTTTCATCGAGCGAACGGTAACGTTCATGACGACACAATCGGGTGCTTTCCCAGAAGTTGCTGCCTTAATGTGCATGAATTTCTCTGCACCCATGTCAGAACCAAAACCGGCCTCTGTTACAACGAAATCTGCACTTGCGAGGGCCATTCTGTCCGCAATGATGCTTGAGTTTCCATGAGCTATGTTTGCAAAAGGACCGCCGTGAATAAATGCAGGATTCCCTTCAAGCGTTTGGGCGAGGTTGGGTAGGAATGCTTGACGGAGCAGGAGAGCCATTGCCCCAGCACCACCAATCTGGTTAGCTTTGACAGGATTCCCCTCTGTGGACGTTCCGACTACGATTTCTCCGAGACGCTTTCTCAAGTCTGCATAGTCGCTTGCTAATACCAAGATGGCCATAACTTCGCTTGCAGCAGTGATGTCAAAACGGTCTTCTCGGACCAAACCGTTCGCAGGTCCACCAAGGCCAACTGTCACTTGGCGAAGTGAACGGTCGTTCATGTCAATGACACGGGGCCACGAGATTCGGGAAGGGTCGAGTTTGGATTCATTTCCGTGTTTGAGGTGATTATCAATTAATGCTGAAAGAAGATTATGTGCAGAGGTGACGGCGTGTAAATCTCCAGTAAGGTGGAGGTTGATGTCCTCCATGGGGAGTACCTGAGCATGACCGCCTCCAGCAGCGCCTCCTTTGATTCCAAACACGGGTCCCATGGAAGGTTCACGAATCACGCATGTAGCGGATTGTCCTATGTGGCAGAGAGCCTGAGTCAGTCCAATCGTTGTTACGGTTTTTCCTTCCCCAAACGGAGTCGGGTTGACTGATGTCACGAGGATCAAGTTTCCTTGAGCCTTGTTAAATCGACTTTTTAGGGCGTCCCACGTGATTTTGGCCACGCCTTGGCTCATCGGGAAAATCTCGTGCGAAGAGATACCTAATTTCCAAGCGATGGCTTCAATGGGTTCCATTTTTGCCGCTCGTGCAATCTCAAGGTCACTGGTCATGAACGCCTTTGCGTATCGTTAAGCCTTTGAAGCCGTCGCTTCATCTCGTGGTTCAAGGGCGATTTTCCAGCCCAGTCAAGCCTGCGGATGGACTTCATTCGTCCTTCATTGCGCCCAGATATTCAGGCAGTTCAATGCCAGCCATCTTGGCGACGTCATGAACAGGAGGTAGGCTTTGCATCAACGATGACACGAAGTTGGATGTTGAGCCGCCTCCTTCGCTGTTGTTGCCTGAGTCCCAAACAGTGATCTTGTCAATCTTCAAGTTTGCAATTGCTTCAGTTTGGCGAGCGACCAATTCTTCGATCTTCTCAACCATGAGTAGGGTTGCCGCTGCCTTTGCATCGCCGCCAGCACTCTTGACCAACTTTGCATATCCTTCGGCTTTCGCTTCAAGTACCGCTCGCTGTCCTTCTGCTTCAGCATTGTATGCTGCGAGGGTTGCGTCAGCAAGACCTCTTGCAATTCGGCGTTGGCGTTCGGCTTCGGCTTCAGCAGCAATCTCTATCTGTTGCTTGGAAACTTCTTCACGAGCAATTTCTTCAGCACGAAGACGCTGTCCTTCAAACTCATATTGAGCCTTCTCAATTTCAACTTGGGCAACACGCTTTGCAACTTCAGAACGTTGGTAGGCTGATGCCTCGCGCTCGGCGAGGTCTGCGTTGTAGGATGCGATGTCAGCACGAGATATGTTCTCTCCTTCGACCGCTTGTGCTTCTTGTTGCTGTACGAAAATACGACGGTCGGATTCAGCGGACTTCTGACCCTTGTCAGAGGCAGCTTGGTTCTTGGCGACTTCAATCTCACGCTCTCGGTTTGCGACGGCTTGTCCAACTGCACCTTGCCGAGTTGCGTTTGCACGGTCAACATCTGCCGCTGCAATCGCTTCGGCTGCTGCCTTGGCACCGATGGACTTGATGTAGTCAGCCTCATCAGTAATGTCGGTGATGTTGACGTTGATGAGGTAAAGTCCAATCTTGTGCAATTCTGTGTCCACGTTGTTAGCAACCAACGAAAGGAATGCTTCACGGTCTTGATTGATTTCTTCAATGGTTAACGACGCAACCGTTAGACGGAGTTGTCCAAAGATAATTTCCTTGGCCATGTCTTCTATTTGTTGGGGCGGGAGGTTGAGCAAACGTTCTGCAGCGTTTTGCATAATGGACGGTTCTGTTGAGATACCGATGGTAAAGGTAGATGGAACGTTGATACGAATGTTTTGCTGAGAAAGGGCGTGTTCCAAATTGATGTTGATGGTGAGGGGCTTCAAGTCAAGCATGGCATAATTTTGAATCAGCGGCCACACAATTCGACCACCACCGTGGTAACATGCTGCTGCGCCTGATCCTTTGACGTTACCGTAAACGACCAGAATTTTATCTGAAGGTGCGAGTTTGTATCTGTTTGCTGCGATGTAAACGGTTGCAAGCAACACGAAAACAAAAAGTCCAGTTCCGATAAGTATCAATGTTCCAACAATGTCTGCCATAATTATTCCTCTTCTTTTCTTGTGGGGGCCTTTCGGTCAAGGGGTGCTACGATAAGAATTTCTCCGATCGTATCCACAACCTCAATCAATGACCCGGTTTCAAGGGTTGCTGCATCGTCGTCTGAACGAGCAGACATGGTGCGCAGCGCACCCTGGAATTCAACTTGTACTTGCCCTGGTTTGTTCGGGTCGATGCGACGGTATACGGTTCCTCTAGCGCCAAGGGCTTTGTTATGGACAACGGTTCCATCAGACTCCAAACTTTGCATGGCCTGGAATACTTTTGCAACGAGGTACATTGAGGCTGTTCCAGCAGCGGTACCTGCTAATACGGCTAAAACCGCACTGGTGTTATTGCCGGATTGGGATACTGCGAGTCCAAAAATCCCAAACATCATGATGAAACTCAGTAAGCCTTGGAGGGTAAACATGTGGAATACGCCAGCAGCGTCCATTTCAAAGTCAAAACCAGCGACTTCAAGCATTCCATCTGCGGCTCCCGTAAGCATCACGATCACGAAGTAGAGCAGGAACAGGATGGTCCCAATGATGGCACATGCTGCGAAAAGAACATCAACGCCTGTGATTCCTTCAAGACCGAAAAAACCGAGAATTGAGTCGAGCATCGGTTCACCTTAGTCTTGCGAGTCAGTGTTACGCTTTGATACTTTGCCCGCTTTTATAGCGGGACGTATGTAGAGGACGTAGTAATGGCCGTAAACAATTGGTCCCAGAGAAAAGCCTACTGCTAGACCTATTCCCCATGCTGGTAGATTGAGTGCCCAGGCAGTGGCGAGGACAATGAGTAGCGAAAGGAGAATTGAAGCCTTTTCAAGGACCATCGCATAGATGTTTGTACCTTCATTCACTTTGTCTTTCATGAGAAAGACGTCTCCAAGGCCGCTCATTGTCATCACAGTACGTTTGCCCATGTTCGCTCACAAGCCCAAATGATGAATCCGACTGTAATAAGCATCCCTAATTTTGATGATCGTTGTTGCTCTTGATTGGTCTCTATCACTTCGTAAGTACCCAAGTTATTCTTGATGATTTGAGTGTATGGGTTGGTGATATAACCACCCTCCAGCTCATTTTTCTTATCGATTTTGATGATTTGATAGCCTGCAAGCAAAATGGTTCCTATGATGACGGCTGGTGCGGCTCCAAATACATCTCCGAGTGCTTTCTCAAATTGCTGGTAGCTGGCCAACGAGAGGTACATGCTGAGGAGCCCAAACATCAATTGTCCAAATTTGGATTGCTTATTCGCCTGGGAGATGAGGGTGTCCATGCTGTTTTTTGAACGGGGGCTCTCCTTTTAATGTTCTCCCGTAATCGCTGAACAAGAATTCCAATTCACTGTTCGTCAAACAGCATGAATGAGTTGAAATGACCGAAAGTAATCGGGGAATCATGGGCGAAATCCGGTATGGGATTGCGGGTTCGCCCATCAGGCACAGTTTGTCTCCGCTGTTGATGTCATTGGTATGCGACCATCTCCATTTGTCAGGGCGTTCAATGATGCTCAAGATGGAACTTGTGGACGTTCCTTCTATTTCAGACGCTTTGGCTTGGGGGTACGCGGGTTCGGTACCTCATCCTCAAGAGTGGGACCTGACACAAGCCGTTTTTGGAACATTTAGAACAACTGCTCTTTTGGACAAAGCAGTTGCCGCGGCACGAGCAGTGAAAATTCCTGCAGCCGCGCTTGCCCCTAAAGGCGAGGTGTTTGTTGGCCAAGTTCCTCCCAAGCATGCTCAAAACCTTCCAACCCGGATGTTTGAAAACGAGATTTGGATGAATTTGACCTCACCACTCAAACATCAATTGGACTCCGGGGCTGTGATTTGCGTTGATCACTCGCGGGAAATCAAGAGTATCAATGCTCTTCGGTGGGACGGAAAAGGCTGGTGGAGTGCTGGTTTTGACGGTCTCGGGCTTTGCAATGTTATGGCGCATCATGGATTTCATCCTCGCGGTAACGTTCTCGGATTACTGGGTGGTGGAGGTGCTGCGCGTTCAACAGCTCTCGCTTGGTCCCAAAATGGAGGGCAGATCCATCTTTTGGGGGGTAAACGTGAACTCGGAGACGGTCCGTGGGTGGATTCGTTAACATCCCAAGAACCTGATGTTGTTGTGAATTTTGAATCTGGGACGCCTGTTTTTGATGTAGATGTGCTTCTCCATGCTTCTTATTCTGCCATGGGAGGTGAGTTGGACGAACGAGTTGATCGAATACTTGCGATGCCTTTGGACGGGCGATGGTTGCTCGTTGCTCAACATCTTGCGTGTTGGAAGCACCTTTGGGCACCTGAGCGAAAAGCCGACCTTCCTTCTCTTGAGTTGTTGTTGAATCGATTGATTGTCGCCGAAACCACTCTAAGTGAATATGCATGACAGCGAAGCCTCTAAGGAGAGGGAACAAAAGGGGGAAGACGTGAATATGGTGCCGATGATTCCCCAACGTTGGGTCGGGATAGTATTAGCCGTGCTGATGTTTGCAGCACCTTGTTCGGCTCTCTTGACGGAGAATCCCAATTTCGAAGAGCGCCACGATGGAGTAGATTTTCCAGTTGGTTGGACTGAATTTCGCCTTGACGGAGTGTTTTCACCTGAAGTGAGAATGGTATATCCGGCAATGAATGATGGGGAAGATAAGGATATGGCTGGTAACGGGCCATTTCCTTGGACGGTATTTATTGGAGATTCCGGGGAAAACATAGATGCTTACACGCTTTTTGTTGAAGAATTAGCCAAGCGTGGTTTCATCGTTGTCGTGACACAACCGATGCAAGACGAGACCGATGTTGAAGAAACATTGAGCCTACTCACCGACATCATAGAGGTCATGGAATCTCAAAACCAAACCAATCTCCGTGTAATGGGGAGTGCAGGCAATATCGACGTGGACCATTGGGGTGTAGGCGGTCATGGGAAGGGTGCTGCGGCGGCTTACGTTGCGATTCCTTACTTCAATCTAAGTCAACGTGCAGATACTGTTCAACCTCCTCGAAGTTTGTTCGGCCTTGGTCTTGATTTGGATGGTTTCAATTCAAATAACGACTGGTTCAATCCATCATATTCTCCTGTTTTCCCTTCACCAAACACTGGATTCTTTATCACCGGAACTGTAGATGAAGTGGCTCCATCCACAGTTACAATGGAGCGGCTTGAGGATGCAGGAGGGTACGGTTGGCACTGGATGCATCTTTTGGGTGCAAATCACTACCAGTTTCAAGATTCTCAGTCATTCTTTGAAAGCGACGGGGATGCAACGATGAGCCAAAGTGCCCAAATTGAATTGAGTTCTCAACATGTTATCGCTTACCTTGATGCAGTATTATACGGTGAAATTGACCGTTTTCGTGATGCGTTTAATCGGGCTGAAGGAGCCCATATTGTGAGTGATCAAAATGCCTATGTTGACGAAAATCTTGAGCAAAGTTCTTTCATTATTCTCAACAACACGACCTTTTCACCTGATACCCAAAATGCCCTGAATGCAACACAAACATTTGTGATACAAAGCAATTGGACGTTACGGGACGGTGTGAACTACACAGAACTGCCAGGGAATTACGATGTGAGTGTCGATTGCGGTTGGGTTGATGAATCATGGCCGGCGAACGGTTCACTTGCAGTCAACGGTACGGCGTTGTGTGAATTTCCTATGGCCCCCGTAGCTCCTGGGTCTCACAAGGCTTGGATGCGTATTTCGGTGGAAGGTGCTCCTTCAACAGTAGAGTTCATGGTCGCAAGGACCAACACTCCTATGATTGTTACAACTCCACCTCCAACGATTTATTTACCTCAACATGGAAGTACAATTTTCAATATTGCCGACGCTGCAACCGACTCTGACGGTACACTTGTCCGTGCGGTTGATGCAACGTTGTTCGGCCCCAATTCATCCCACTTCGGGGTGACATTAGGTGGAGATGGACTCACTGTTGAAGTCAATCACGCAATAGAAGAAGAATGGCTAGGTGAATGTTCACTTGAGTTGAAACTAAGAAGTGATGGTGGAGTTGTTGACGAACAGAACATCACGCTTCGTGTATTTCTTTCCCCGGTTGACGACCCGGTAGTTCAAATCGGGACAGTCCCTCAACAGGTCCTGTTTGAAGATGGATTCAATCTTGATTTTGATTTCAGCGACGTGGTTCTCGACCCCGAAGGACAATCACTTCTCGTATCGGTCAACGGAGCAAATTCAGGAGCAGAGGGTCCCGTAATGTTCTCGGTGGAAAACGGCATTCTCACCTTATCACCCCTTCCTAACCAATACGGAGCTGTAGTTCTGGACGCGTTGGTAGGTGATGGCACGACGCCCGGGATTGAGTTGGAGATTCCAGTTCTTGTAGAGTCGGTGGACGACCCAATAACCATCAACGAATCTGCTTGGGCTAATATCACAATGGATGAAGATTCAACTCACGTTCTCAACCTCACCTTGATGGCCTACGATATTGATGGAGATGTCCTTTCTTGGTCATCATCCCATGGCCATTCAGAACTGTCAGTTCAACGGGTTTTGAATGAATTTCTCATTACTCCGCAGCAAGATTTCAATGGCCAATTTGAAATGGTTTGGATCAATGTCACAGACGGAACAACCTCCTACACTCATCCGCTAACAATCACAGTAACGCCAGTAGGGGACCTTCCTTTTGCAACGGTGACGAGCATACAACGTGTTACTGATAGCAACACTGCAACAATGCAATGGAGTGTTTCAGATGTTGATGGAGTTCTGAATACCAATGCAACGGTATTCTTAGGCGAGCAAGAGGTTGACGTCAGCCATTCATGTTTGAATGAAGGAACTTCTACTGCTCAATGCGTGACATTAATCCCAATCTCATCAGATGTGGGCGATATTGTAATGGTGAAACTTAAGGTTCATGATGACGAATTAGACCGAGACGTAGTGGCCACTTACGCCCTTGATTTGACGACGTCAACGGCCGATACCAACTCACAGGATGAAGAGTCTACGGGCTCTTCAATTAATGTGCAGACGAGCCTGCTCACTGCAGGAGTTCTTCTAGCCATTTTGGCGAGCCTTCTCGTGTATGCGGTTCGTTCCCGGAGCACAGGTGCTGCTCATCAAAGCGGAGTAGCCCCTGCCGAGCCTGAAGTGGAAGTTGAGATACAGGCCGATGAAGAACCGAGTGGACTCCTTGCACGAGTGAATCGACTCCGATGAATCACAAAGGAATGTTTCCATGCTTCTTTGGCGGTGACCATTCCCGCTTGCTCTTTAGGATGTTCAAGGCCCGTATGAGTCGTAATCTGCTTTCCGCTGGCTCTATGACGTCATCAAGCCATCCATTGCGAGCAGCGACATAGGGGTCGCCAAACTTTGCCTTGTACTCATCAACAAGTCGAAGCCGTACGTTTTCTTTTTCATCATCCTCAACAGCTTGAATTTCTCTCCGGTGAATGATGTTCACTGCGCCTTCTGCCCCCATGACTGCCAGTTCAGCAGTTGGCCATGCAACGTTGTAATCGCTCTGTAAATGCTTGCAGGACATTGCCAGGTAAGCGCCTCCGTAAGCCTTGCGTGTAACGAGAGTCAATTTTGGTACGGTTGCCTCTGCGTAGGCAAACAGCAATTTGGCACCATGCCGGATGATTCCACCCCATTCTTGAACCACGCCTGGAAGGAATCCCGGTACGTCTTCAAAGGTGACGAGGGGAATATTGAATGCGTCACACATGCGAATAAATCGAGCCGCCTTGATCGAGGCGTCAATATCAAGACACCCAGCAAGCACCTTTGGCTGATTTCCAACAACTCCAATTGGCATTCCATTGAGGCGCGCAAATCCAATGATGATGTTATCTGCATATGCGGAAAAGAGTTCCATGAACATACCATCATCCACGACTTCTTCCACTACGGTGACCATGTCATAGGGTTTGTTTGGATTGTCGGGGACAACATCCTGCAAAACCTCATTCGAGCGTTCGATTGGGTCCGCTGTTGGTACAAAAGGAGGGTCCGCCATGTTATGGTCGGGGAGATAGGATAGGAGCATGCATGCTAAATCACATGCGTCTTCTTCATCGTCAGCAATCAAGGATGCAATTCCAGAACGGGACGCATGGAGGTTTGCACCACCCAATCCTGCCGCATCAACTTCACCGTTGATCACTTCGGGCGTTTCTAGAGGGGATGAAAGGAACAATTGGCCGTTTTCTTCACCGAGGATTGTGAAGTCAGAAAGCGATGCCGCGAGGGCTGAGGCACCCACTACCGGTCCCAGTACGATGCTAATCGTAGGGATTCTTCCACTGCATTGAACCAAGCGGTCCAACAATTCGCCGGTTCCAGCAAGTGCATTGACACCATCTTGGGCGCGTTGCCCCCCTCCATCCCACATGGCGATAAGAGGAGCCTTTGCACGTTCTGCCATCTCCACGATTTTTGCAATTTTGAGGGCGTGCATCTCGCCCATGCTACCGCCATGGACACTGAAATCTTGTGCAAAACAGTAGATCCTACGTCCGTCGATGGTGCCTTGTCCCGCAACAACTCCATCGCCGAGGGTTTTGTGAAGGAACATATTGTGGTCATCAGTACGGTGCGTGACAAAAGCATCTATTTCAAGAAATGAACCTTCATCGAGGAGCATTCCAAGACGGTCTCTTGCCGTCCCCCTTCCCGATGAGCGTATTGCTTCTTGTCGCTTCAATCCGCCACCAAGACGGGCAGCTTCTTGCTTTGCCTTGAGGTCTTCAAGCCGATGTGCCGAATCCCCCTGCATGAACCTTCCACTCCTTGTCGGTTTTTGATTGGTGCGCTCATTCAAACAGGTTATCGCGGTGTTCTCCACAGAGATTTTTCGCCAGGGTCTGTTTGAGATCAAGTCCTTGAGACAAGCACCAGTGGGTTTTGACAGTAATCGCCTCAGGAGTAGAACTGATGCCATGCCCGAGTATTCCCATGTCGATTTGTTTCCGTCCTTTCGAATAGACATTCATGTCGACTGGGCCGTGAATACATTGATTCACGACAACCACTGGAAGTTCCCGATTCATACAGCGCGTCAATACTCGCCACAACTGTATGTTTTCAGGGGCGTCTTTCTGTGGGTCCTCAATGGGGAGGTGTCCGAGTCCGGTTCCATGGATGACGACACCTTGTACGCCTGTGGCTATGACGGCTTCAATATGCTCTGCGTGAAGCCACGGTCCCGCCATGAACTGTGCAATGCGCTGACCCTGCTCGAACTTAGTAGGGCGTTGAGTCTTGGGTCTTCTTGGATTGTTTTCTTGCATCTTGAGGTAGTCTGGATTCAGTTTTGTTTCAATGCCCTCAGAGGTGATGGAGACATGGGCTAGCGGCTTGCCGTTGATTGCTTGAAAAGCATCGCGTCTCGATGAGTGCATCTTTCTAACGGCAAACCCAGAATGAACAGCCATTGTACCGTCGCTTTGAGAATCGTGCATGACAACGACGCATGCATCGCCAGCTTCGCCAGTAGGCTCAGGGCCATAGGCTGCCCAATGTACGGCAGCAAGCAGATTTTCAGTTGCGTCGGATGACCCACGGTCGCTTGACCGCTGGGAGCCAACCATCGCTATGGGTCCGGGAGGCGTTTCTCCTTTTCCAGCAAAGGCAAACCCTACGGCAGAGGCAGTAATGTGCATGGTATCGGTTCCATGAGAGATGACAACACCACGGCAGCCGTCAGCAAAGGCTGCTGCGCAAGCCTCTGACATCAAGTTCCAGTGTTGTGGACGTATGTCATCGCTGAACATGTTCCCAATTTTGAGGGCGTCAAGTTGTGCAATTGATGCGAGTTCGGGAATGGCATCAAGAAGTTCCTCTGGTTCAAACCGAGCATCAACGGCACCTGTGGCATAATCAACTTTCGATGCAATGGTTCCACCTGTGTGAATAAGTCGTACTTTGGGCAGGTCGGATGAAGCCGCTGGGGCATTGAGGGTTGGTGATGGTGCTGTTTGGGCCGATGGCGCATACTCCCAAGAGATGATGTTTTCTTGAGGATAGTTGACATTGTAACCGTTGTCAAGTTTGATTGAAATGTGGCGGGGTGCAGGTGAAGGTAAGACCAAACCCCCGTGAGTGGCTTCGCCGTTTAGCGTCTTGACGGTAGCAATGATGCGTTCACCGGGTTTCGGGAGGCCTTCCATAGCCGTTGGAGGTCAAGACGCCACATGAAAGGTTCGCTTCACTGAGATAGGTCTTTGATTTTCTCAACGAGATTCATTTTTCTCAATCGCCAAACACCGAATGGCGTCATTGCTACAGCGATGAGAATGATTCCAGACATAAGTTGCCATGCAACACTCGGGACAATCGTCACAGGAACGAAGAACTGCCACGAAGAGAACGAGGCAGCAAGCCCAACAGCCCCGCCATAGGCAAACAAGACGCCAACGATGCCACCGATAACACCAATCAAGAGGCTTTCGAACAGAAGCATCGTCCCAAGGCTGCGGGTTGACGCACCGAGGACACGAAGCGTTGCGAGTTCAAAGTCTCGCTCGGCTACGTTCATGATCATGGTATTGAACATGACTACGACCGTGAAAAGAAGTCCAAGATACATCATTGTCTGGAAGATTTGAGTCTGTTGGTCGATTAAACTGTTGATTCCGTTGAGGAGTGTTTGCCGCTCGACAATTCCTACCGACACCTCGCCTAGAGCAGAGTTGACCTCAACTCCCGAAGGCAAATCAAGGTAAATCGAAGTGGTATTAACGCCAAGAATACCGCTCAGGTCGTCACGAACAAAATACATCGTACGGGCCAATTCTGCGGCCGAGGTGCCAACAATTTCTACTTCATGTTCCGCCCCATTGATGTTCACTGTGTGCTGGTCACCGACCTGCCAGTCAAGGAAGTTCATGCTGCCTTCGTCCATCATGACTTTGGGGACGGCAGCGTTTGCGGTTGGCGTGCCTCCTTCTAGGACAGAAACTGAACGCATGCCTTCATCATATGAGTCGAGGCCTACAAGAGTGAACACTCTGTCAACTCCATCGCCATCCGCCACTGAACCAAGTGGCATTTCAATAATCATCTCATACGATGCACCATTGCTGTCTGCCCAATCAACAACAGGACCTTCCGCCTCCGGCATAATGTAGACTTGTGCATCCCATGTTTGGTCGTCTTCTAGACTTCCAACCATCGTATCTTGGAGTCCTGCGGACATCATTTGAATCGAACCGAAAAGCATCAATGAGATTCCTACTGCGACAAAAGTCATCGCCAGACGAATCGGCTTACGCATGCTCGAACGAATCGAGAGCCCGAGCGTCGTTGGCATCCATGATGTCAATTTGCGAAGGAGATTTGAGCCAACTCGCATTTCGTTTTGACCGCTAAGAACAGCCAAAGGGTCAAGGCGGCTTGCCTTCCAGGCAGGAAATGCCCCTGAAAAGAACACAACAATCATAGTTGAACTCACGACTGTGCCGATAATTGATGGTGGTACTGAGCGTTCAACAATTGGAACGCCTACTAAATCCTGGTAGAAATCCAACATTCCATTCATGCCACTCGGCCCTGCTAACACTCCGAGTAAACAGCCAATGCCACCAATCACCAACGGAGCAATGAGATAGCCGGTCATAAGCGATGAGCGCTTGACTCCAAGTGTTCGCAGTACTGCGATCTCCTTCGCCTGGCTTTGGACCAAGCGCTGTAGACTCAAAACAATCGTAATTGCTGCAATTGATGCGATCATAACGGTAAACGGGACGGTTGTCCGCTCAGTTCCTTTGAGGTCCTGTCGCATGACCTCAACGGGTTCATTCTGTCCGCGGTCTCGCACTCTGGCATCGAGTTCCGATTCAGTAAGGGCGGTATCCACCAACCCCTTCACAGCGTCAATGTCCTCTCCTTCATACTCACTGGTGTCGGGTAGGTCAAAGGATGGTGTCCCTTCAACATCCAACATGATGATGTTGCTGGTTCCGATGACTTCGCCGGTTAAGCGGGCCATTCCAGCATGTGAGAGATAGCCTACCACGTATTCTCCAGATTCAGGAGGAAACAGTGTGCCCTCAGGGGCCATGAGTACGTGCAGAGGATGGTATCCCATTCCAACAAGAGTGAAATCTGCGGTAGCATTTCCTGCTCCAATACTTACCGTGTCTCCAAGGCTGAGTTCAAGCGCTGCAGTGACGTGAGCATCGATGACAATCTCATCGGCAGCAACTGCCGTTCGGCCTTCAGAGTGACCTTCAGGCATCCATACGCGGTCTGCATTGGCGCCGTCAGGAATGCCGTGCCATAGTGAATTGATGATGTGTTCACCGGTAGTGTTGGTGTGGAACATCGCACCTTGGGTCACGCTACGCCCTTCACATGAATCAAGGGATTGAGAAACCGTTGACGAATCCCAAGCGGCTCCCAAAGCATCGCAGAAGGTATTGACCTGTTCGGGAGTCCATGCAGCACTACGGTTGTCAATCCAAAGGTCCGCAAGATTTGCACCACGTTCATCATCGGCTTGCATGGTATCGTACATGCCTCCGAGGTTGTATGCATAGCCGCCAAAGGTGATGCCGGCAAAAACGCCGACGAACACCATGAGGATGACAGCGGAAAGTCGGAGTTTGGTTCGCCACAAACTTCGGGCTAAGCGTTTGTTGAGAAGGGCAGACATTGTAAAACCTCACTCAGAAGAATCGTTGTTCGTATGCTCATCGGAAACAATTTTCCCACTGTCTATTCGAATCACTCTTGTCGCATACTTGACCAAACCTTCGTCGTGAGTGACGAACACAGAAGTGATGTTTTCTTGCTTGCAGGCACTCACCAAGGCTTCCATGACTTTGTTTGAAGTCTCTGTGTCAAGGTTACCAGTGAGTTCGTCACCCAGCAGAAGAGTTGGACGCTTTGCAATGCTTCGTGCAATGGCTACTCGCTGCTGTTGTCCACCGCTAATTTCACCCGGGAAACGGTTAATTTCAGATTGAAGGCCGACGAGTTTCAACAACTCTTTTGCTCTTGCAGGGTCTTTCTTGCCAGCCAGTTCCTGTATGAGGAGGATGTTCTCTAGAACCGTAAGGTCTTGCAGGAGATTAAAAAATTGGAACACATAGCCAATATTATCTCTTCGGAAAGATGTCATTTTCTCCGAACTGTTACGGGGAACTGCATCCAGTGCATCCGTTTGATTTGACATGAACGTGTACTCGCCCCCGGTTGGGCTGTCAAGAGCTGAAAGACAATTGAGGAGCGTGGTTTTTCCTGAGCCGGACGGGCCAAGGAGAATGACACGCTCACCCTCATGGATTTCAAACGTCACGCCATCAAGCGCTTTGACAACGCCTGCAGGCGTTTCGTAATGTCGTTCTAGGTTTTCCATTTGCAATAATTTTTTCATTTATTTCACCTTCTTGCTTCAAAGAGTTGTTTAAACATCTCAAAGAATTTGTCAACCACTTGTTGTTCATTCAAGCGGCCTTCCTGCATTTCTTTCAACAGCCATACCTCATATTCGGTGTTCATGCGAATGAGCACATGGAGGGGGACATCATCACGTATTGCCCCAATATGCACTCCATGTTCAAGAAGGGCCATTATGTCACCATACTCTCTCAAGCCCTCACATTCTGCGTTCAACTTATTGAAAATGGGGTGATCCGTTCCCAGTGAAACCAAGTGGCGCATGAGGGGCATTAAGACCGGGTGCTGAAACACATCATTCCACTGCCTTGATGACATCGCTTTGATTGAATTCCAATATGTGGGTTTGTCCTCCGTCAAGGGGAATGAAGCCTTTGCAAAATCAAAACTTCCAGTTGCACGTGCAAACGCATCTAGAAAACACGTGACGAACAGATCTTCTTTGTTTTCAAAGTAATAGTACATTGAACCTTTTGAGATACCGATTTTTTGAATGATTTTGTTGTATGAAGCCCCTTCATAGCCATGCGTGGCAAACTCTTGTTTGGATACATCAAGAATCCTCGCCTTGAGGGTTTCATCAATGGACTCATAGCGTGTGAGAGGCATTGGACCAGTCGGTCCGACCGGCTGGTCTAATTTAATGATTAGGTCTCTCGACTGCCCGTGAAACGCTCTTGAATGTTAGGTCATGTCGTACGCAGTGAATGCATCAGTGGTGCCGGGAGCGGGGCTCGAACCCGCGACCTTCGGATGTCTCAGACACCACAAGGGGCTTGCACGTCATACGATCGCCTTGATGGCTGCCCTATGAGTCCGACGCGCTACCAACTACGCCACCCCGGCTTAACCTGCGCTGAGCCCTTCCCTCTTTGAAGAAATCGGAAGCCAATCTTCCCAATCGCCCTGAAAAGAGGTAAATTTTTGATGCCGCCTTACCGTAGTGTTCTAACACCCCCTCGTCTCCCGACGGGGTATGGTGGACCTCCAAACAGCCATGGCCGCGGCTCAAGCATCCGACCGTAGGTCCAGAGATGGACGAGGGGCCGCTGATGAGAAAAAGAAACGGCGTTCTGGTTCGGATTTAGGTATTGAGCCCTTTGACCCGGTGAAATATGTGAACAAAGAAAAGGCGGATACCTCATCGATGTGGCTGGTGATTTTATTCGCTTTTACTGTGACTGCCTTGATGCGTTATGTTCTCATGCCGTCCACCACCATGGATAAAACTGACATCCTCTACATGTTGCCTTTGGTCATGATAATTCTCATTCCACAAATCCACAGGACCGTCATGCCCGAGCGATTTCACGAGCATTACACGAAAGGAACTTGGTTTAGAGCTGCCTTTCTCTACACGTTTACCTTCCTTTCCCTGTCCTTCCTTCTTGTCAATCCTCCGTTCGGAGATATCGTTGCTCCTCAAGTGTCCAACGATTGGGCAATCGCAGTAGACAATGGAGATAATTTTACGTTTGCAGATGGTAGCGGAAAAGACAACCTTCTATCCTGGCAACTGACCGATGGAGAATACCTTGATGGAAGTGTATGGTTGCTATTCGGTTTGGCTGATAACGTGGGGGATGAAGACGCTAACGTTACGGTGTCTCACCGGTTCCAAACAACCGACACTACCGTAGAAGCAAATACGACCTTTTGGACTGAATACGGTGATGAAGTGGGCACCTGGAAAAGAGTGAACAATCGCAGTGCTCCGATTCTTCTTCCACATGGGGAACAAGACCAACCATTCGCACTCAATATTGGTGAATCATTGGCTGTTGGAGATCACACCTTCACGGTAGAAATCACAGAACAAGGGGACCCATGGGTCAACACCCGGGTTTACGAGTGGACGTTTTCTATCCTAGCGCCTGATTCCTCAGCTGAGTAAGTCGCTATGGACCATCATGATTTGATTCAGAATTGAATCAATACGTCGGTAATCGTACTGCTCACGAGCCAGTATGGCTTGATGTCTCCGTCTGAGCCATCGAACGACTGGTGCAAATGCAGTGTAGCAAAGGGCGTCTCCAATTCGCTCGGATAAGTGATTCATGTTTTCTGCAAGCGGTCTTGAGATACATTGTTTTCTTAGGCCCCATGCGAAAAGTGAAACTGAAATCACGCAGCGAGATGCTTAACAATTTGAGCCGTTAATGCATCGAGTTGAATCTGTTCGCCTCCACCCTCTACCAAACGATAATCAATTTCAGCCATCCATTCCGTCAACTCGAGCTTGGAGCGTTCCTCAAGAAAGTCCGCACTGTATAATTCCCTGTGGAGTTGATTGACAAAATCAGTACCTGCCAAACCGAATTGGTCCAGAAGTTCTCTAAGCCTGCGCCGTGCTACATGGAAGCCATCGTCACGGCATGACATGAGGTAGGCATGGAGGGCTTCTGGCGGTGCTGTGGCTGATGTCTCATAGACCAAATCTCTGTTGACGGTTGTATTGAGTGCTGCAGCAACCTGGAGTGCAGTGAGTGCTTTTCTAAGGTCGCCTTGGGAAATTCGGGTTAATGCCTCCACCGAGCCATCTTCCATCGTCAACCCTTCAAGTTGAGCAACATGGGCAACTTGTGAAGAGACATCAGCGTCAGCGAGGGGGCGAAATCTGAACACTGCACAACGAGATTGAATCGGCTCAATAATCTTGGACGAATAATTGCAAGAAAGAATAAACCGGCACGTTTCTGCGTACTGCTCCATGATTCGACGCAATGCTCCTTGGGCATCATTGGTCAACGCATCAGCCTCGTCGAGAAAGATGATTTTGAAGGCTGCTCCGCCATAGGGTTGAGTGCGAGCAAATTGTTTGACTTTCGTACGAATACTCTCCAATTTCCGCTCATCAGATGCGTTCATCTCAAGAAGATTTTGTCGGTAGTCTGAGCCGAAGATATCCTTGGTCAAGGCCATCGCTGCGGTGGTTTTACCCGTCCCCGGAGGGCCAGCGAAAAGAAGATGCGGGAAATTCTTGGTTCCAGCATAGGTTCCTAGTCGCTGAACCACCGCCGCTTGGCCACGAATTTGGTCAACCGATTGCGGGCGGTGTTTTTCGACCCAAAGTTCACTCATGCTGTAGCCTCTCGGCGACGAGCATCCTTCAACATTCGCATTAACTTTGGAATGAAATCACGCTAAGAATTTCATGTTTTTGGAGACGACATCCATGGCTTGGGAGGGAAAAGACCGTATAACGGAGAGTCGTGTAAGGGACGAGTCCCATGAGTCGTATTCCGTCAAACACTCGCAGCAGTACTGCGCTCGTCCTTGTTCTGATGTTCCTTCTTGCAGACCTTCTTCTCCCCCAAACTCTTGAGGGGTGGACTGAACTTGAAGATGAAATATCCCCGCAGCACGTTGTTTCCACTCATAGCCCAACGGCAGATACCTACATCAGTTTGGCCAATCCGAGTAACACTTACAATACCTCTGCGTCCGGTATACTCTCCTCTGGAGTGATGGCGGATTCAAGACTACTTCTGCGGTTCCCCATGAACTACACATCGTCCGATACGATTCACAGCGCAACCCTAAATCTGCAATGCACAACAGATAGTATCGGTTTTTCTGATATGTCAGTTTTCGCCGGAGAAATGAAGCGGTCTTGGAACGGCTCATTTGCGTCCTGGGCCGTTTTTGCTAGCAACGCAGCGTGGGGTGATTTAGGTGCAGATGGCTCATCCGACCGCGGCGTTTGGGAGCCTCCTGTTCACGTTACTGGAAACGGAACCGTAGCACTCAACGTGACTTCTATTGCCCAAACAGCAGCCCGTAACAACATGGGTAACCTTTCAGTCATCGTGTCCTCACTTGGTGCTCTGTATGAATGCCATTTCTCGGAAACAACCTCTGCCTCCAACCGCCCAGAGCTTGTGTTGAACACCACCAGCGGCGCTCCAAACGCTAACCCTACAGTTGAAACGGACTTGCCGGTACCTAACGGCGCCCCTTGGATGGAAAGTGATTTCCTCCTCACGCCAGTGAGTACCCCCTCGCTTTCCTATGACAATAACACAGGTTCAGATGTTGAAATCCAATTGAGCAACAGCGATGATTGGCGTTCTGCGACCGACCAAGAATGGTTCTTCTCCACCCTCTCAACCACATTTGGGTCTACCGGTACATCTGGTTACTACACCCTTCCCTCCTCGTTATCACTCACGAACGGATCTACGATGCACATGCGTGTTCGTTCCATCGACTCAACAGGTCAGATTGGGGCATGGGATGTCACAAGTTTCCTCCTTCCTTCTCTCGATGTTTATGACAATGCAGACGGTACGGCGTCCATGACGTTGGACCCGTCTTCCGTGGGTCTTTCAGAGGATTTCATTCAAGATTCTACGGTAAGTCAAACTGCGAAATCTATTGCTTATGGTGACTTGACAACCCTTGAATCAAGCATGACTTCGGACAAAGAGCGATTAATCCACATGCGAGCTTCACTTGACCAACTTGGACTGCATGATAATCTCACCATCGTTACAGCAAAGATGGAGTTGACTCGCTCGAGTTATTCTGGAGATCCAGTTGTTTCACTGCACGGCATGGAGGATTCAGGCCTTTGGGATGAAGAAGAAATCACATGGAATCAGATGTCCGATGCCGGTATTACTTGGTACGATGGAGGTCGTGGGAATGGGACAGCAACCGTTGCACTTGCTGACGGTAATCAAACATCATCGTCCTTTTCCTTTGATGTCACTCAAGCCGTCCAAAACTACCTTGACAACGGGGATGAATTACCCCTTGATATGATGCTTGCAGTCCGTGGAAAGTACCAGAGTTATACCAACGGCGAGAGCATTCTGTTCCACTCCACTGAAGCAGCAAACTCAGCAGATATGCCGTCCTTTTCACTTACTTACAAGTGGGGTAACGGAACCCCCCCCGCTCCAGTCCAACTCACTGCACCAGTTGACGGTCTTGCAATTTGGAACAAATCTGGACATAACTTGTCGGCTAACACACAACCTTCCCTCAATTGGACACAACCCTCTTCCGGCGATGACATCATCTTTGAGTTGGCAACTGACCAAGACTTCCGCCTCCGAACATGGCGTGTTGACACCAGGACGGACAGCGACTTCTCAGCAACCGATGGAACGCTGAACATGACGGGGGCGAACACGCTTGACCTTGGAAACATGTACTTCTGGCGGATGTCAACCGTGGACAGCGACGACCATTACGGCGAATGGGTAAGTTCTAGTTTCTTGATTTCCAACCTTGAAAGCATTCACTTGGGCAACGATCGCTACGAATTCCGACTCAAGCATGGAAACGGTACTAATGATAACCAATATCCGGAATGTATGGATACCTACATCGATAGCGGTGCTGTAAATGACAACTACAATGGAGATGAGGAACTTATTGTGGATTATAACACACTGCCTTCTGAAACAACTATTTTGCTTGGATGCAATCTCGTATCCAACCTCCTTCCTGACGGATATGCAGTTGAATCTGCTCATCTTAGTATGATGCTGAGTTCGTCCCCATTTAATTCTCCAAATGTTGGCCTGTGGGAAAGCAATCAAAACAACTGGTCCGATGATGATGCTACCTGGTCCAGTTTAGATGGTTCCACTTCGTGGGCAACCGCTGGAGCTAAAGGTGCAGAACGAGGCTCACTCCTCGCCAGTGCTTCGATTGGATCAACGTACAGCGAAGGCGACCGTGTGGATTGGAACGTCACTCTTGCAGTACAAAACGCCATGCGAGAAGATCGCAGAGTTGACTTTGTCGCAGGCATGCTTGGAGTCGGTTCAGGCAGTTCACGAACTGCTTACTTTTATGCCGCAGAAGCAGATATGAGCGACCGACCGGAACTTTCGTTTGTTTATGTTCCGGGTTCAGACGCTGTGCCATCAAACCCCTCGCTTGTCCTCCCTCTCAACGGGTCTTGGTCAATTGGAACTGGTGTGGACATGACTCCGATTACTCGGCCAACCCTGAACTGGTCGTTCTCAGGAAATATGAATATCGGTGGATATTTGGTCCAGCTAGATACTCAATCTGATTTCAATTCACTTAACTCCTTGACAGTTACTTCTTGGAACAATGTTGGGTTTGATACAACCAACCTCACCTACACCCCAGCATCTGACTTGGACAATGGAAGTACCTGGTATTGGCGAGTTCGTGCAGTTTCAGCAACAAACCAAATTGGAAACTGGTCCAATGTATACCACTTCCAAATACCAGACCTCACGACAACGGTTTACAATTCTACAAAAGCTTCAGTGGAACTACGTCACCACGGAGCACTCCCGCATCTCAACCTTCCAAACTTTGTCGACACCTATGTCATTGAGAACGGCAGTGGTTCCGACTCAACTCATGAAAATGCTACCAACTTGCTGGTTGGAGAAACGAGTTCCGGTTTCCAATCCGCAGCCCTCATTCGCATTCCTCTAAGCGAGGTGCCTCAGCCAGCTAATTCCCGGGTCAGTGGTGCTGAACTCAGCCTTTTCGCTGAATATGATTCTGTTGAAGACGAACCAGTAGCAATTCGTCCAGTGTTACAGAATTGGACAACGAGCGCAAATGCAACAACCTATGACGGCGTCAATAACTGGTCCCTCCGTGGTGGTCGGGACATTGGCGTGGATATCGGCAGTTACGTTGACATCATGGACAGCGTAAGTGACGATTGGATGGATTTTGATGTTACTGAAGCAGTTCAAGGAGCACTCGCTAACGGACAAACCCATCTTTCGTTGATGGTTTACAGTTCATACACTCCTACCGCAGATTTAGTTAAATTCACTTCGGCACAAGGGAGCGCATCAGAACGCCCCTACCTCACATTGACTTGGGAAAACGGATTGGTTGCAACTCCAGTGACAGCAGGTCAAAACGTTGCGCCAGCAGCCAATAGTATCGTTTGGGACCAAACATCACATGCACTTACGCCCGAGTTCCAACCCATCTTTTCTTGGAACTATACCGGCCAGTCAACAGTTACCGATTGGCGACTATTCATTCTCGCAGATGCTGATGATGATATGTCCGGTCTAGAAACCTATGATTCACGAATTGACACTTCTTCGTTTGATCTCACGAACCTTACCTTTACTCCACCAAATGACTTGGATTTCACTCAAGAAATTCGGTGGATGGTTCAACCCCTCAACAACGGAATGCTCGGTCCCCGAAGTTCTTCAACAAACTTCTTCATTCCTGAAGAACTTGGGTCGGAAATAAACTCTACCGATGCAACTCTTTCGATTCAAGAAGGAGCATATGTGTCTGACCTTGCGTATCCTGCAGTTATGCAGGACACGTATTTAGACAGCGGAAATACCTTCAGCAACAAGGGTAGTGACACCATCCTTTCTGTTGGTCGAAGCCAGTTATCATACAGCAATACCGCATTGCGAACGAGTTCATTGATCGACATTGATTTCTCAAATTTACCGATGCCAGGAACATATGAAGTGTTGGATGCAACCCTTGAAATGGATGTTTTGAGTTCTAATGGGTTTGTCTTCATGACCGTTTCAGAAATGACAACTTCTTGGAGTGAATCATCGGTTTGGGCATACCCCGCTGGAAACACAACCTCCTGGGCTGGTCCTGGTGCATACCACTCGGCAGATTCTGAAGCGCCGTTTAACAGTGGATTTTGGGTCAATACTACCGGTTCATTTGCAGCCAATGTCACCGCACTCGTTCAACACGCTCTTGCTGGAGGGCAAAACGGAATCAATGTGATTTTGCAGCCTGAAGAGGTCAACTCGATTGTAAACGGTCGTCTTACTCTTGCGAGCAGCGAACACCCGAGTGTTGATCTTCGGCCACGTCTGAACATCACCTACAGGATTACCAATCCATTCCTTGTCGTTGCACCAACCGGCCTTCAACCGGTTGACGGTGCAACCCTCTGGGATACTACACAACCTCGTCCATCCGGACAAAATGAAACCGATTTCTCATGGAATAGCACGATCACAAATCAATCGCAAATGGTTGCCTGTTTCGCTTCTAACGCTCGGTTTACTGAGGACTTAGAATGCTACTCTACCGCTGAGTTACTCAATGGTTCAGTCGACAACGCCAGTTACGACGCTCAAAACAATACCGTCACTAACTCTGCAATGGAACAAGGCGATGAATGGGTATTCTGGCGTATGCGCTCAGACCAAAATGAACGTATTGGCGAATGGTCAGCAACACAAAAGTACCGAAATCCAGACGATTTCGGGACCGGTGATGGCGATGGTAATCATTCAATAACCCTTCAACGTGGAACCATCTTCACGGACACGAGTGTCGTGCCTGCTGTTCCAGACCTTTCGATTGATTCACAAGCCACTGTTAACAACGGAGGTTCTGCGAATCTCATTCTAGGAACTCCTGTTGCTGGTGCGGGTGAAAGCCGTATTTTGATCGAGTACGACCTATCAAGCCTTCCTTGGCCTGCGGCCATGACGCCAACTTCAATGGTCATGCGATTGTATCAAAACACATTCAGTGGAAGCGTATCCACAACCGTTTCTGCTCATGCATGCAGTCCATTCAGCGAATCTTCAACGGTTTGGGCCAACGCACCTACATGTTCTTCTTCTGAGATCACACGGACAACAATTCCAGCATTGTCTCCTAGCGGATGGGTTGATTGGGACCTTACCAGTCTTGCTCAGAGCAACATTGCCAATGGAAACACAACCATGACCGTTATGCTCAAGCGAGTGGGTACATCATCCGCAACATTGGTCTTTGATTCATCCGACGCATCAACCTCAAGTCAGCGACCAACGCTCGTACTGGAATACATCGATAACGTTGCTGGAATCATTCCTCCAAGCCAGCCGGTACAGATTGGACCACTTGACGGAACTGTGCTCTACTCGGAGTCTGGTGGTGTGCTCTCGCCTCTACAGAGTCCAATTCTGTCATGGTCTCCACTCATTGGAGCTACAGGTTACATTCTCACCGTGGCCAATGAATCCGGTGTCTACAAATACAAATCTTGGGAAGATTCTGAAATCACCAATACAACCTTCCGCTTTAACGACAATTTGAGCGCAGGGTCCGTATTTACGTGGTGGGTTCAAGGTGTCAATCAGTCCATTCCTGGGCCTTCATCGTCCAGATGGAGTTTTGCCATTGGTTCCCCAAACCATGTTGATAATAATGATTTGACATTCACATATACCTTCCAGACAGGAAACGAAGTGGAAGCCTATGGACATACTAACATCCAAGATACCAGTTTGTATTCCGAGTCTGGAGGCGACAATTTTGGTGGCGACTCTGCTCTGGCAGTGGGGACCTTCTGTGGAGTATTGTGGACGGCCGAATGCCGTGCTACTCTGTCGCTTGATACCGGGCAAATTCCTTTCCCTGTCTATCAACAAGTACACTCTGCATCGCTTGGATTGTACGTCGACGGTTGGACTTCCGCAGGTGGGGCAACATCAGTTTCATTCTCAATTCATGAAGTTTTGAATCCAAATTGGACACATACCTCGGCAACATGGAACGGTTCTACTTCGGGTATTAATTGGGGTGCTCCGGGTATGCAATCTGGTCTTGATTACGCAACATCACCGATCTCTACTACCGTTCTCAACGTAGACAGCACAGGATGGGCATGGTTCGATATTGGAGTTGAAGGGATGACCGTTAACAGTCGCCACACATGGATTATGATTGGTACCGCCAATGCAGGACACGCACATGCGTCGTTCTCATCAAGTGAATCCCTTGCTGCTGAAAATCGTCCTAAGATGCTGCTCAATACCACAAATGTTACTTCGATTGATATTGCCCCAACAGGCTCCGTGAGTACGGATGCAGATACTACAGTCAACTTCAATTCAGTAGCATACGACCATTTGAGCATGGTTCAATCACCGCCAGTTCTTTGGACTTCGACATCAGGATCCATTGGTCTTAACGGGTTGTTCACTCCGTCCACGGCAGGAACTCATCAAGTTCAGGCATGCTTCGGTTTGGTATGTGGCGTCCAGAACATCTCCGTAACACCAGGTGCGCCTGTGACACTCGTCGTCTCACCGCTAACCGCGACAATTTCGGCTGATGAAACGCTTGCTATCACCGCTGAAATGGTCGACCAACACGGAAACGCAGTTCCCGGCGAACCCATCATTTACACGCCAACAAACGGAAGCATGAATGCAGTAACTCCGAACGTATTCCAACCATTCTCGACGGGAACACACATCGTTCAGGTTCGTCATGCAGTTACTGGAGGTGCATTCGTTGATGTCAGCATTACAGTTACCAGTGGTGCTCCAGCGTACTTTGAACTCAATGGTTGTACAGGCACTGTGCCTGCTGGCGTATGGTGTGACATTACTGCAGAAGTATTCGATCAGTTTGGTAACCAACTTGACCTTGCAGAAGCTGGTAATTTGACATGGACGACCACAAACGGTAACTATTCGGAATTGAACCAGCAATACTTCCCTGACCATGTTGGAACTTGGTGGCTCAATTTGACATCTGTTTCCGGTGCTGCGGATGAATTGATGATCACCGTCGGTCATGGAGAGATTCAGTTCTTGGAACTCAATACTTCATCGACATCTGTGACTGCTGATGATAGAGTATACATCAACACAACTCGAGTCGACGTCCGTGGCAATCGCCTATCGGTGATTTTACCTTCGGATAATTGGACCAAGAAAGCAGATGGCCAGTTGACTCCTGGTTCTCCTGCAATTTGGGATCCTGTTTCGCGAGGTGCGAAAACCATTGAAGCACGCTATGAATCAACGCTTTCAGAGGTTGTCATCACAGTTGTTGAAGGTAAAATTCAGACCTTGATTATCGTCGTTGATGATGTGGAGTCAACTTGGGAAACCTTTGACCTCACAGCAGACGAGACGATCGAGGCGAAGATACGCGCTATTGATGCTAAAGGCAACAAGTGGGATGTCCAAGCTAATTGGAGCCTGGATCATCCTACAATGGGAGAATCCTCTTCATTCCTTGAAAAGGCACTTGGCGACTCCACAGTATTCACTCCTTACTTCGCTAGCGATGATGCCTACATCATGACGGCAGCCTACTTTGACGGAACCGTTTCACATGCTGTTTCAATTAACATCACAGTTGATCACGGCTTCCTTCATACCGTATCCATGACAGCAACTGCAACCAACCCCCAACAAACTTCAGGTGCGAACTTTGACATGACCGCAGATTACGGTGTTGATTTCATGGCTGAACTTTACGATTTGGACAACAATAGAATTGATGCAAGCGAACTAACTTGGCTCGTAGACCTGCCAAATGGCGAAACCATAGATGCAACAACGGATTTACTGCTTAGTGATATGAGTTGGATCCCAGAGAATGTAGGCACCTATACCGTGACTGCTTTCAGCATTAGTGGAACTGGATACAATATCTCGGATTCAGTGAGTTTCACCGTGTACCATGGTGTGCCGACAACGGTCATGGCCTCGGTTACAAACTCAAACCCAACCGCTGGTGATTTCATCCAATTTTATGTCAACGGTACAGACCAATACGGGAACGTATTCTCTCAGAACGTGCAGTGGACAGAGAACGAAGGAGAAGTATCTGGATTGATAGCAGACGACGAAACGGACGGTGCATACACCTACGCTGCTGAAGTCGCAGGCATCCACACTCTTGTTTATCGTGTTAACACCAATGTTGAGTCGGTCTTGGAAATCAATGTTTCCGCTCAGAGTTTGGTCAATCGACTCGAAGTCAACTTGACGAAGACAACATTGGACCAACTCGCAACATTGGAGGTTAACATACGGGCATTTGACGCATTTAACAACGAAATCGCAGTACCTCCAAGCATCAAGGTTGATGCTTCAGGACGTGCAACTGTTACCATGATCAGTTCAGAGGTTTGGACCGTCACTACCTTAGATGATGGCCCCCAAACAATCAGTGTCAATGTGGGTTCAGTTCGTGTTGATTCCAATATTGAAGTGACTGGAACAACAGCAGGTTTCTTTGAAGCAGGCGGAACATTGTATTACGTTGGAGCAGGTCTTCTTGGACTTGTAGCAATTGTGTTGCTGGTCTTGTTGGTCATGTTCATGCGTTCCGGAAATGAAGGCTGGGATGAAGACGATTACGATGATGAGGATGAAGACGAATCACCAAAATCACGTCCAAGCGGCCTAGCATCTGGCCCAAGCGGTCCAGCGCCAGGTCCGAGCGGCCCAGCACCAGGTCCAAGCGGCCCAGCGCCAGGTCCAAGCGGTCCGGCACCAAGTGTTGCTGAACCAGAAGTCGAAGAGGTAACTGAAGCTGAATCATCCGTTGAAGATGATGACAGTTATCGTGTTGACGAAGATGGTACCGAATGGTGGGAAGATGAGGAAGGCACGTGGTGGTTCCGACTTTCAGGCCAAGAAGAATGGGAAGAATGGACAGAATAACTAGGTGGGAACTTCGATGCAGTGTAAGAACGTCTTGATTGTGTTGCTAATTACCGCAACGATGATTGTTCCTTCCCTTCATCTGAATTCACCCACAGAACTTGAACGCTCCAATTTTCCTGCTCACGCAGGCCCGACCGACAGAGTGGTCGTAGACGGTTCACCACCAGATGTGTCCGCCGACGAAGTCATTCAGTTTGAAGCCATTATCTATGATGCAGTAAATACTGTCATCGTTGGAGATGTGAATTGGTCCGTCTCAAACGGGACGATTAGTGATGACGGGTGGTTTTATCCTTGGTCTTCTGGAACGGTTGAAATTACAGCCGAACACGAAGGTGTGGAAGGCAGTATTAACATTACAGTGACGCCGGGTGTTGCGACATCAATTGAAGTGACGAGCACACAATTCTTAGCAAAAGAAGGCTCTCCACTAACGGCTGATTTAATCGACGGACGTGGAAATCGTATGGCAGGTAGTGAAGGGATGGTATGGGACCTAAACGGTATGTATTTCGGCCAAGGTACGCCTATATTTACTCCTGAAACAACCTCGCCATTGGAATTGAAAGTACGGTTTAATCAACTTGAAGATTCTGCTACAGCGACAGTATCTGCGGGGTCTCCACATGAATTTGTTTTCAGCCCAAACCTGCAAGTTCGTGCTGGGACAATCACGCTTATACAACCAACATTAATTGACCAAAACGGGTATGAAATGCCGCTGTCGTTGACCCCATCGATTGGATGGTACGCTGAGAACGGCTCATTCAATGCTCAAGGCGAGTACTCAGCAACCAATACTGGCCGGTGGGCCATCAGCGCAACCTCGGGGAACATTACAGGAAATGGCTTCATTGATGTGATTCCTGGCGATGCGGTTGCTTCCGAACTCAAGTTTGTTAATGACCCAGAATCCTTTGTTGCTGGAGAGCGATATGAAGTTGTTTTTGACCGAAGAGATGAGAATGGATACATCGGCTTTGTAACTCCTGAAATTGGTTCATTGTCAACAGATTCAGGAGGTTTGTCAACCGATGACGGTCATGTGTACTGGAGTCCTTCGGAAGTAGGCACGGCAACGCTCACAGGGACTGATGGTACCGTGTCGACTCAGCTTGTTGTTGAAGTCGTGCACGGACAAGCCATTGAATTGGTCATGATGGTTGAACCAGCCGTTGCGTTTGCTGGTGATCAAGTCGCGATTGTTCTCAATGCTCTTGATGTAAAGGGAAATACTTGGGTCGTTAACGGTACTATCAATATGAATATGGGGAATGCTTCACAAATTTCGGACATGGGGACCTATCAACTGATACAAGCTACGACGATTCAATCATGGTACTTTGAGGGAAATTGGTTTGACAACGAAACTGGGTCAATGTTTGTAGCAACATACGGCTTTGATGTACAACCAGGTCGGTTAGCTTTCATCATGCTTCCCGGGGATGGAGAGCAGGTTCCTGCAGACGGTGAAATTGACCTCAGTCCTCAGTTTTATGATGCATATGGGAATCAACTCGCTGATATTGAATCAAATTGGACCATTGATGACTCTGATATGACACTCGAGATGATACTTAATTCCAACCGCTGGGTTGCAACGTCTGTTGGAGGCCATGAGATACGAGTTAATGCAGATGGTGTCTTTGCAACGATCCGAATTACAGTGACCGCAGGAACGGCCCACGGGCTTGTTACTGACATGGATTCTGGGCTTCTCGTAAAGGCTGGAGAACCCACTGACCTCTTCGTGCAAGTGGTTGACATTCATGGGAATCTTGCCGAAGCAACCTCAGTTACAACTCCATTAAACTCTAGCCTTGGTGAACTGGAAGCCTCACCTACCGGTTTAGGATTCTGGCAGTTTACTGGAAAAGAAAGCGGAACATATGAATTGATTCTTCAAGAAGAAGACGCTCTCCACGTCATTCCTCTTACTGTTGTTGCAGGCGAACCAATCCGTATTCAAGCCAGTTTGAATCGTGAAACAATGGCTGAAGGCGACGTCGTTCTTCTCGAGGCCTTTGGAATTGATGAGTTTGGAAACATCGTTGCTATTAAAGGGGAAAATGCCTCCATTGATTGTAATGCAGGAAGTGCTAAGTTTGTCACCGAAGGAACATGGGAACTCAGTTTGAACGATGGTGGAACGGACCGGACCTGCACACTCCGATGGAACGGATTACTTGCTCAAACCTTCTTTGACGTGGATGAAGTCCTTCTTGGTGGAGCAGTTGGTTCCACGAATACTGCAATGAGCATGGCTGCTCTTTTGCTTTGTCTTATTCTTGCAGTTCTCGTCGTTCTCGCTCGCAAGGCTTCCTCTGTTGAGGGTAATGATTGGGTCGATGATGCCTTTGATGAAGATGAGGATGATGAAGACGAGTTTTCAAAATCCTCTGATGCTGAAGATAACACGCCGTTGACAGAACGCCACGGCTTGTCTCCGGAGGGTATTGCCCAACTAGCGAAAGAGGCCGCAGCGGTCGGCGTTATGCAAGCCACTCCTTCAACAGAGCAAGGACAGACGGGGTGGTATGTTGATGTCTCAGAGGAACTCCAATACTGGGAAGTCACACCCGAAGGTGAATGGATTCGTCACGAGTAATTTTCATAAATTCTCTGATTACATGGGTTTATCACACCGACCCGCTCACACGGTAGACAGAGATGGCGGCTAACATCACGCTAGGATTGATTTGAATGGATAAAGAACGATTGATTGAACAACTAAACGATGCATTGGGATGGGAAATTCGTGCAGTGAATATGTACGCACATTATGCTGCAACTATCCGAGGAATTCACCGACTTCAACTCTCTCCAATGTTCACTACAGAATCCACCGAATCCTTGACACATGCTGACATCGTCCGCCGAGCAGTCGTCAAGCTAGGTGGTATTCCAGTCACGGAAAGGAATCCACATGAAATCGTTCACAGCGTTAATTTTGAGGAAATGCTTCGGCGAAGTCTGGAAACTGAGACCAAGGCTGCAGAAGTCTACGGTCAAATTATGAGTACCATTGGAGATGGCGGCGACCAAGAAATGTACGACGCTATTGAGCAAATTTACCTTGCAGAACTTCGGAGTCTCGAGTCGCTTCGCCTGCTCTTGTCATGAAGCAAGTTGTTCCAATCATTCTCCAAGATGAACGATAACTTTCATCTCAACTGCAATGGGAGTTGGTAGCGCATCAATGGCTAATGTGGTCCGAGTGGGGCCCACCTTTCCAAGTGTTTCAGCCCATACCTCATTGTAGCCCGAAAAGTCACGCTTCATGTCCACTAGGAACGTAGTGACATCAACCACTTGATCCATTGTACCGCCCGCTTCTTCAACAACTCGGCGAACGTTTTCAACAACTGCGTGAGTTTGAGCCTTAATGTCGTAATCTAGCGGCTCATCGTTTTCATCATGGATTGGACCACCAGGAATTGCGTTCGTGCCGGGTTGGCGAGGGCCAACACCAGAGAGATAGAGCATGTTACCAACCCGCCGTGCATGTGGATAAGCTCCGACGGGCTTTGGAGCGCTATCGGTGTTGACAGAACCCTTTCTTTCGGTTGGCTCCCAGAGTTCAGGGCCACTGTTCTGATTCGTGGCAGGTGTGAGTTCTTCGGCTTGAATATCTTCTACAGCGTCTAGAACTCCACGCTCACCGTGGAAATATTCAATGTCTTCCTCATCGTATTCCTTGTCTCCAACACCAGATGGCGTCGGGTCAAGGTGGACGACTGCTCCACCTGCTCCGTGTATTGCTTCGTAAGCCATGACGTTTCCAGTCAAGTCGTTGCGGTTTCCATTCATGGCAGAAAGCCACCACATTGGCTTGAATGCAACCACTTTCTGAACGCGGATTTGCTGCTGAATGGTACGGGAGAGTTGCCCAACATCTTCCAAGCGCCCTTGCCTAAGGAATTCAAGGATTTTTTGATTCCATTCATGGTCTTTGAGCGAGTGAATCTTATCCTCAGACGGTTCAATGAAGTCAGTGAACATGCGGTTTGACAGTGACATTGCAGTAACCGCTACTACCTTTTTGCCCTGAGCCTTGACTACGTCGAGACATGCTTTGGCCATCACCGTTGTCTCTGAACGGTTTGCGTAAACGTTGGACGATACGATTACAGCAGGAATTTTATTGTCAGGATTGAGTAACGTCAAAGCGACTACGGAGCCCACGTCAATTGGAAATCCTTTGTAATTGACGCAACGACTTTGCAAACCTCTGGCTTTGTTCGCATCGTCCCACGCATGAGCAAATTCTTGGTCAATATTGAAGGAATATGGGATGGAACCTAAGTCGTGGAAATCATGGTCAACCATGACCCATTCAGGGTTCGGGTCTGATTGAATTTGATGACCGATGACGGAGGGCCAGGTCGTTGAGTAAACAACAATCAAATCTGCATCAAGTTCACGAATGGTTTGGGCTGCTTGGTCAAAGGCTTCTCTGAGTCTTTTCCATCCCGGGTTTTGGTCAGGAGCAAGGACGGTATGAGGGTGTACTGGGACAACGAAAGAGGCTACAATCTTACCTTCGCTCATTCCCTCCCCTCCTCGTGGGCATGACAAGGCCATTCAACGATGGCATTTCCAGTCCCAATGATGGTTCCGTATCCGTGAAGAATCGCAGGGTAGTCCGGTACATTCAATGCTGAAAGTAACCATGAAAATGCTCCTCCATCGCTCTCTGCAATGGCTTGCTCGGTAAATTCAGGCATTTCATCCAAGATACGCTGACTTTGTCCTTTGACCATATAATCGATCATACGCATGTCCCATAGATGCATGGCGTGGCTGGTGATGTGCTCTTTGCTCATGTCTTCTGGAACCTCGGATTCGGTCGTGAAATGTCGGTGTGAAAGAGAGTTACTCGCAATAACAACGACCCTCTTACCACTCTCTTCAATTGCCTTCCGTGTGACCTTTCCAAGTTCTATCATCATGTCTTGCATCACTTCAACAGAATAGTATTGGCTTGACCGGTTGCTTGAAATGACGACCATCGGTTTGTCCCAAGATGGATTAAACATATGTCCAGTTACAATGGTTCCATAATCCACTCTAAAGTCGGGATTCTCCATTAGTTTGACAGATAATCCAGAGGCTTGTGCTTCATTGTGGATTGCTTTTGTTAGGTCAACATCAATGTTCAAATCGTAATGATAGCGGAATAGGTTTGGAAATACTGGGTCGACTGAAAGTCCTTCAAAATGAGGAAGTCCGAGGAAATGCGTTCCGACATAGGTTTGCCAGTGTGGCGAAAGCACGACGATAGCGTCGTATTCAACATCGGCTAACGACGCACGAAGACGCTCATATCCCCACCGGAGTTGTTCCCAACCGCCTTCAGCAGTGGGCTCGTTTTGAGGTGGATTTTCAGCGTAAACCAAATGCGGTGGATGCGGAGCAAGGCACCCTGCGACAATTTTTCCTTTCCCCATGATTCCCCGACACTGAACTGCCCTAAAGGGCCATCGGATTTGCATTCTGTTTGCTCTCTACAAGCCAAGTCTCAAACACCACGAAGATTTCGGAGATTTGTGTCCGAGGTAGGGGAAAGCGACGCTCCTGTTGGTGGAGAAACCAGCGGTGTTGAAATCCTAGTCGCTGGGGAACCTGTCCTACCAACCTCTGCAGATTGGAATGAGACATGGACCAATGTCGGTATTCCCGCCTTCTTTGGAGCGATTGTAGGTGGGATTTGGCAATTTCAAATCCAGCCTCATTTGGGCACTGTCTGGCCCAACCCTGTTCAAGCATCCTTGCTCGCAATGTTGCTGTTTTCTCCTCTTTTCCATCGTTGGCTTACGCCTCATGAACAATCCAAATGGATGCAGTATTCCCTCGGCGTTCTTCTCCCTATAACCTATCTCGTCGGGATATGGTTTGTTCCTGGACTGACCGGTATGTTTTGTGGAGGGTATATCGCTTCCATCGTGTGGATTTGGATGTGCACCTCATGGTGGCGGTTCAATCTCCCTCCGTTCCGAAGTGCCTTGTGGCACACATTGGGTGTTAACATCGGTGCATTAGGTGGCTCTGTGCTGACCTACAATCTCTTCCTTTAATCAGGAGGTGTAGGACTCGTCTTCGTTCGGGAACTGTCCCGAGCGAACATCACTGCAGTAAGACTTCAATGCCCCATCGATTTCTTCTGCGAGATTGAGATAGCGACGAAGGAAACGCGGTGAGAAATCCATAGTGATTCCAAGGACATCATGGAGGACGAGAACTTGTCCGTCAACGTCGGGTCCTGCTCCGATTCCAATCGTTGGAATGTCAATGACTTCAGTAACTCGCTTTGCGAGTTCCCTGGGAATCTTTTCAAGCACGATAGCGAAACAACCTGCTTCCTCAAGAATTTTAGCATCTTGAATGAGTTTCTCAGCTTCTTCATCTTCTTTTGCACGAACTGAATAGGTTCCGAACTTGTAAATGGATTGAGGCGTTAACCCGAGGTGACCCATAACGGGAATACCGGCGGTGAGGATGCGTTGAACGGATTCAACGATTTCTGCTCCTCCTTCAAGTTTAACAGCATGGCCGCTTGATTCTTTCATGATGCGGATGGCAGACTCTAGAGCGTTCCTGGAATTTCCTTGATAGGTTCCAAAAGGCATGTCAACCACCAGGAGTGCTCTGTCAACGGCTCGCTCTACACACTGAGCATGGTAGATCATGTGGTCCAGGGTCATAGGTACAGTTGTTGCTTGCCCCGCCATGACATTTGATGCTGAATCTCCTACCAAAATGACATCAACTCCTGCTTGGTCTACAAGACGAGCCAAAGAATAATCATAGGCTGTAAGCATGGTGATTTTTTCACCAGCCCGCATCATTTCTTGGAGCGTATTGGTCGTCACTTTACGGGCCTTTCCATGAACCGACATGGTTCTCCCACAGGCCCAGTTGATTTGAATGCCTCGCTTTGACTTTCAGGTGACAATTCTAGCAGTATTGGTCTAAGGTTGCTTGACGCATACATTGGTCATTTCAGAAAAGAAACCCATCGACCATGTGCCGCCTTCTCGCCCAACGCCTGATTGTTTTACGCCTCCGAAGGGCGTCCTTAGGTCTCGATTCAGCCATGTGTTTACCCATACAATTCCAGTTTCCAAGCGCTCTGCAAAGGCCCGCCCTCGCTGAATGTCAGCCGTCCAAACTGAACCAGCAAGACCGTAATCCGTGCAGTTCGCCATCATTATTGCCTCATCTTCATTCTTGTAGGCATGGAGCGTGACAACGGGACCAAAGATTTCCTCAGTTGCGGTTCGAGCGGTATGAGGTAGTCCTCCAAGTACAGTTGGGCGCAGGAATGCTCCGTCCGGATGAACTCCAGATACGCTTGCATGCTCCTTTGTACCACCTGTTAGGAGTATTCCACCTTCTTGAATTCCAAGTTTGATATATGATTCAACTTTCTCAAGATGTGCAAGAGAAATGACTGCTCCCATTTGAGTGTCATCATCCAGTGGGTTTCCAATTTTAAGCCGTTCAACACCTTCAACAAACTTCGCTGAAACTTCGTCGTACATGGAGTGAGGAATGAGTACTCTTGAGCCACACAAACAAACTTGTCCTGAGTTTGTAAACGACGCACGGACAAGGTCGTCAACGATGTCATCAACCGGCGCATCATCAAGGAGTATCGTAGCATTTTTCCCACCAAGTTCCAGTGAGAGTTTCTTGAACATCGGTGCAGCAGTGGCGGCAACAATTCTTCCAGTTGCAGTGCCTCCTGTAAACGAGATAGCCTTGATGTTTGGATGCTCAACGATGGCTTGCCCTACTTCGGGTCCAAGTCCATGTACGAGATTGAATACACCAGCAGGAAAATTGAGCTCATCAAGCGTTTCAGCGAGCAAGTTCGCTGTCATAGGTGTCATCTCTGACGGTTTGGCTACGATGGTATTTCCCATTAACAAGGCAGGTGCGACCTTCCATGTAAGGAGATAAAGCGGCAGATTCCAAGGCGTGATGAGCCCAACACATCCAACTGGAGAGCGATGGACGTAATTGATGGCACCGTGGGCTTCAAATTCCATGGGCTCTTGTTCTCTTGCAAAGTTTGCAAAGAAACGGAAATTGCTCACCGATCGTGCCGCGTCCACACGTCGGGAAAGAGAAATTGGTTTTCCAGTGTCCATCGTTTCAAGTTGGGCGATTTGCTCAGCCTTTGCCTCAAGGGCATCAGCAATACGGTCCAGCCATAGAATTCTCTCCTCTAATGTGGTTGCTTTCCAAGCGCCCTCTGCGTTAATTGCAGCAACGGTGGCTTTGTTGACATCGGTTGATGATGAACGGGGAATGGTGGTCATGACCTCGTTGGTGGCTGGGTTGAGATTTTCTAGAGTGGTGTCGGAATCAGCCGGTACGAATGAGCCACCGATGTAGTTGAGGAGTGGCTTCATGTTCAGACCTCGGTTTCGTAGTTCCAGCGATCTCTGTCCGGGTCCCATTCATCCCATGTTGGTACGGTTTCAAGAATGTCAACATAGGCTTCTGGGACAATTCCAGGTACAATGAACGCTTTTTGACGGTGAAGTGGGTATGGATTTCTCAAGTTAATTCCCAGCACTCCAAGTAGGGCGCGAGCAACATACCATGTTGCTTGAGAATTCCATCCGTGTGCGATTTTGACAACAATACCCAATCCCTTGGGGTAATCGGGATGTTCAATCGCCATGCCGAGGAGACCGTCAGCCCCTTCTTTTGCGATGACTCTTCCTTCACCTGCTTTGAGGATAGTTGAATCCAATCGGTTGAACCCTCCAACAAGGTCGGGGTGTCGAATCATGGACTCCCAAATCCAATCGTCATCTTTGTCACGAACCAAACCTGCGTAGATTTGTGCGAGTTCAGACACCGTATTGGATACAGTGGGTAGGCCACAACCATCCTTAGCGATGCGGAGAGGCTTCCAGTTCTGACCGAGGTAGGTTCGGAGTTGTTCCATGTAAGCCCCAAACACTTCATGAGAAGGAAGGGTGTAACCAGCTCTGTTCCAACCCTTCAATTTACATCCACGAAGAATTGCAGCATGTTCTCCAGAACATGTATGGAACCATCGACGTGGCCGGCGAACCTGCCGTCCAAATTGTATGAGTGGGACGTCAAGTGGAGTGAGCATCAAGGGCCATTCTGCTTGGGAAAGAAGCGATTGTGCTGCAGCGACGTGCTCGGTATCGCCGTTATGGGAAGCGACCGCAATGGCTTTTTGTTCCCAACTGCAATCTGCGAGTTCCTCTGTGAAGGCTTTGAGCATGAAGGGTTTCATCATCGAGCGGCCATAGCAGAGAACGTTTCCGCCAAAGGAGTGAATCACTTCGTCACCGTGCGCCCAAGCGACTGCTCCGTGGATTGTGGTTTCAGAGACACCGTTTCGTCGGTAATCAACGAGAGGCTCCCAAGCCACTTCACGGCCGGTTGGGATTCCTTCTACTCGCTCACCAAGAGGTGAAGTTGGATACATTGCTGAGCCGGGTTTTCCCGGTTGGACGGCGGAGAATGTGTCGTGATGAATGCCCATGTTCGTCCCTCATTCATTCAGCATTGATTCTACTTTAGGAACGACCTGTTCCATGTAAGCCGTCATGTTACGGCACACACGGTCTGAATCGTGATTGAAGAAATCAAACCAAGCCATAATCCTGTCCTGTGGGTGGAAACGGTCAACCATTTGTTGAGCGATTTGTTCGACATTCCCAATGAGTGCGTTATTGGTGGCACGCTCAACTTTTGAAGGGTCAATGGTTCCTTCAAGGGCGTTCCAATATGCGTTAAGGGCAACCTTTGCTTCTTCTTTAGCGGCTTTTGATTGTTCTTCAGGAGTAAGTCCATCTTCAGCGTTGAGGAATACAAACGATGTTCGAGGCATGTCTCTTCTTTGCCATGAGCCCCCGCTAGGGTGGTAAACCTCAGCCATGCGTTGATGGGTGGAGTCAATGATTTCCGGGGCAGTAATTGAGAGGTTAAACACCTTGACCGGTAAGATTGAATTGACGAAAGTTTGTGCCCTTGGGTCGTGGCTCCCAATGATGAGTTCGAGAAGTTCTCGGCGGAAATCTTGAGGGATGATTTTCAACGACTCAAAGGTGTAACGGGGTGGGATTTCTATGGATTCCGGACGGTCTGTTAGGCCTTCAAATTCAAGTGCTGCGGATTGAACAGCCTCCCAATCCTCATCGCTTCTAAAATTCGCACGTGTGAGGATGGTCGGGTTGATGTCCTCCGTGCTGATCACGTCGCCTCGTAACAAACGAAGGAATATTTCTGCGGCTTCCATGAACACTTGACCGCGTAGCGCAGGCCATGCGGCTTCTTCGATCGAGTTACGTGGAACAACTCCGTAAGGGCGCGCCATGAATTCAAACCGACCAGCAGAAAAGCCAACGTGGAGTTTACGGTGTTCATCTGGATTCATGCCGAGGTAGGTGAGGACGTTTCCAATTCGTTCGGCTTGAGCAATCGGTCCGCCGGAGGCCAATATTGCCATGACTGCGCTCCCCATCTCGATGTTTGAAGTTCGCCGAAATGACTCAAGAGCAAGTTGTGGGAAATCAGTGCAGAGGCCGACCTCTCCTTGCCAGTGTGGGACTACCGGTCTTGAATTTGATTTTTGTTCCTCGGTAGAAAGGTGGGCCTGTGCGAGCCACCCGACGTTAAAGCCGAGACGGTCTGCACATTCTAATTGTTGAAAGTAATTTTGAAACATGGTTGCTTCTGAAGGGATGTGCCCCTCTTCATCAGGGGTTTGAGAGATTGAAAAGAAAATGTCATGTTCCATTTGTCCACCGTTCCTTCCATATCGCCTTGGCTCATAATTCGTGCGTTTCGTTATTGTGAACCTTCGTCCCCTTTTTGTGCAGACGGTTTGAGTTGTGTTAGCGCCTCAATGCGCTTTTTTACTTGCATCGGTGCAGGCAGGCCCTCTGCCATGTACACGTGGAGTAAATCGGAGAGAACCAGCATAGCTGATTCGTAATCTTCCCCAATTTCAGCGAGGTCAGCAAGTCCCCATCGGGCAACGAGTTGGCCAGAAATACTTCCAAGTTCAACAGCTTGTTCAAGCGAATCGTTGTAGAGTTCTCGTGATGCCTCAAATTCACCGATTGTCGCTTTACAGTGAGCGAGTTCTGCAACGGCTTCCATCTGAACGACGTGTTTTCCGAGTTTAGTCACCAATTCCAGGCGCTCCGTTCCAAGTGCAATAGCGGCTTCAAAATCGTTTTGTTTCTTGGCGATCGCCATCAATAAAGCAAGGCCGTAGGCCATGCCATTGAGGTCTTGCAGTTGCTCTCGTAAACGAAGAGAACGAGTCGCGATTGCTCGTGCTTCGTCCAATGCTCCATCCGACATGTGCAATAAAGCAACGTGATGATGAACGGCGGCAGCAAGTGGATTTCCGAGGTCCATTGTTTCAGCACTTTCAGCAAGGACAAGCATGGTATTTGCTGATGCTTTCATGATCTTCATCCCCTCAAATCGCGCCCAACCGCGCTCAATATCATCTTCAGCGACAACGGACGCGTGGTCTAAGAGTCGGTTCACGAGTTCATCGTCTCCAAGTTCTGATGCAAGTGGTATGAGTCGGAGGGCTAGGGACGTATTGATTCCGTCCATCGCTCCGCCATGAGTGAGCATGTCCAACACTTGCCGTGCACGTTCGGGAGACAGTTCATTGACCATGGTTTCACCTCAAATCGAGCGAAGTCGACCGCCATCAACTGCGAGACTGACGCCACGGATGCCGCCTGATGCTGGCAGTGTCAAGAAGACGATTGCACTTGCAGTTTCTAGGGGGTCAATCAAGCGCTTTATCGGCACTTGCGAGAGCCAAGTGTCTTGAACTTCATCTGCTGTTTTACCGGTTCGCTCTTGAATGGATTGAGCAAGTGAATCCAAACGAGAGGTATTGGTGAATCCAGGTAGGACGTTGTTGATTGTGATTGAGGGGTGCAATTCATTTGACAGAGATTTCGCCCACGAAGCCATAGCGCCACGGAGCGTGTTTGATAGCCCAATGTTGGGGATCGGTTCTTTGACTGAGGTGGAGATGATTTGGATGATGCGGCCGAATCCTTGTTCTTCCATTTGAGGTGCAAGCGCTTGAACCAACGTGTGTGCTGCGTGAAGGTGGCGCCTGAAGGGTGCTTCAAAATCACCGACCTTGTTGTTCATGAGAGGGCCCCCCGGTGGACCTCCCGCATTATTGATGAGAATATGTACTGGGCCTCTTGATTCAATCAATGAGTGGACGGCAGAGGTTAGGTTCTCCGTGTCTTCAAGGTCGAGTTGGAGCGCAGTATGTTTTCCCTTGCCGAGGGTGGCCAATTCTTCTACGAGTTTATTGAGAGCCGCTTCATTTCTGGCACAGACAGTGACATTTGCACCAGCCTTTGCCATCATTTTTGCAGTAGCAGCGCCGATTCCTTTACTGGCTCCACAAACCATTGCATGCTTGCCGTTAAGGGCGCCTTGGGCATATGGGAAGTCTGTTCCAAGCAGGTCCATACCTCGCCCAAGAAGCCGATGGTCATAGCCCTTCGCTACAACCAATCAAGAATTGCGTTGAGCTGAACCAACCAATCATCACTTGCTACATCAATAATATCATAGTGGTTTCCAGGAAGCCAAACCTTCTGAACATCGGCACCTTTTGCCTTCATAATCCGGGCATATGTTTCGGATTGGAGAAGAGGTACGTCGGTATCTTCCTCCCCGTGAAACAACAGAACGCTGGTTTTTGGTGGATGGTCAACGGGATTTAATCGTGACCACGCTTCAGGGTTTTCGTCGGGTGAACAACCCAACCATTTTCGCACGGCATCTCCTTCATCCGAAAGACGAGCATGGTCTGCACCAACGAGGTCAGTAAGAGGCGCTTGGGCAATGGCGAGCCATGGTTTTCGGTCTGCCTTTGCCGCAAGAATGAGTGCGAGTTGACCGCCAGCGGAGTGCCCCATCACCATCGAGCGTGTGATGTCAATTCCAGGGAGGAGTGCGAGTTGTCCCCACGCACGCAATACGTCGGACAATGTGTCCATCCAAACACCTTCATCGCCATCTGCCCAGCGCTTGAATTCAATGTTCCATACGGCAACCCCAGCCTCAGCCAAGTCTTCAGCGATGGGCTGCATCAAATCCAGCGTGTACTTTTCTTTCCAAAAACCACCGTGAATCAGCATTATGCAAGGGACACCAACATTTCGTTGAAACGGTGACGGGTCGTCAGGCATGTAGAGATCAGCGTACTGCCATTCTTCCGCTCCCCACTGCATACGGTCAACGGGCATATGGTAGACTCACTGAGGCAGCCCTATCACTGTTGCGAAGTGAATGCCGTGGGAAGACCTTTCAACTAAAAAGAACTAGCAACACCGTGAGATGGCACATTTGGGCACTTCTCTTTGTTTTGTTGTCCCCCTCTTGGGTAGCGGCATCGAGCGGCAGCGGCCGAGCAATGAGCACCGATGTTTCTCTGGAACGTTTCGATTGGTTCTCAAATGAAACCGTCATTATTGACTATTCTTTACGAGATGCTCCTTACCAACAAGCGCTTACTGCCTCGTGGTCTCTTCTGGATGAAGATGGTTCTCAAATACTCAACGGAACCCATCAATTCCAAGCAGCTGGGACATTCACCACGTTTGAGGTTCACCTCGCAACCTTTTACAGCGGCTCCCACTTCCATTCATTTGAAACTGAAATCCGAGCACAAAATGGAAACCTCATCGGCGAAGCAACAGTTGAATTCATGGTTTTTGAACACGTGATGGTACCAAATGTTGCAACTCTTCTCTCGTTTGGGGACTCATTGTCCGATATGGGTAACGCGAAAAATTCATTTCTCAACACGCCCGATGTACCGCCATACTGGCAGGGCCGGTTCTCAAACGGTGAAGTTTGGTTTGGCTACATGGACGATGCTTACGGTACGACTGTGAGCATCGGCTCGGGGACTTCAGCAGGAGATAACCGAGCATTTGGTGGGGCACAAACAGGAAGTGGTTATGCATATCTTGTGATTCCAAATGTAGGAACTCAAATCACAAATTATCTTGGTAGCGTTCAATCAACGATACCTTCCAATGCTGTCGTTTCACTTTGGGCGGGAGGAAATGATTTTCTCTACGGTACTGCTAACGCCAACACGATTTCCGCCAATATGGAATCTCACATCCGACAATTGCATGGGGCCGGTGCACGTACGCTCATCGTTCCAAATTTACCACCTCTAGAGATGACTCCAGAAATACTCAGCAGAAGTGCCTCACAACAAGCCACCATTCGCGATGAAGTGATTGACTATAACACCAAATTAGACGCTCTGGTGGTAGATTTACGTATCGAATTAGGATTGACGATTCACACCATTGACGCATGGTCAATCTTCCACGATATCGTTCTCCACAAAGACGCACTCGGACTCACCAATACTCAAGATGCAGCTTGTTCAGGAGGTTCTACACTCTTGCCCCTTCCCATATGTAACAGCGCAAGTACGATCGTTCCAAATCCAGACGAGTACCTCTTTTTTGACAAAGCACACCCAACTCGAGTGATGCACAAATTCATCGCAAGGTATGCCGTTGAATCAATTGGCACTCCTGACCGAGATGGAGACGGTATTGTGAACTCACTTGACCAATGCCCTTGGACCGATCAAACAGAACAGGCCAATCAACAAGGTTGCTCTTGGAATCAATTGGATGACGATTCAGATGGTGTTGTTAACGGCATTGATGCATGCCCAAATACTGCCGCAGGAGACAGTGTCAACGCTACGGGTTGTTCAGCAGTACAGCGGGATTCAGATCAAGACGGACTCAATGATTTTGTAGACCCGTGCCCGTTTAGCCCTTCACTCAACGATTACGATGCTGATGGTTGTTCAGACTCTGAGGACGACGATGACGATAATGATGGCGTATTGGATGTTGGTGACACGTGCCCACAAGGAATCATCGGTACCCATCTCAATGACTTAGACGGCGATGGATGTTCTGATCTTGAAGACAGTGATGTTGACGGAGATGGCTTGGATAATGACGCTGAAGCAGCACTTGGTAGCGACCCGCGCAATCCCGACACAGACGGTGATTCTTTTTTGGACGGAAATGATATGTTCCCACTTGACCCAAACGAGTGGAGCGATATTGACCGTGATGGATGTGGCGATAACGGGGATGAGTTCCCATTTGACCAATCTGAGTGTCTGGATTCTGACAAAGATGGCTACGGTGACAACGCAGACCGTTTCCCAGAAGATGAAGATGAATGGATGGACTCAGATGACGACGGAGTGGGCGATAATGGAGATGCATGTTTCCTACTTTACGGCCTGTCGTTGTATCCGCTCGGTTGTCCGGACCGTGACGGAGATGGCTTCGCAGATACCAATGACCGTTTCCCAAACGATGCAAACGAATGGAACGACACCGATGAGGATGGGGTTGGTGATAACAGTGACTTATTCCCATTTGATTCAACCGATTGGGCTGACAAAGACAATGATTCTTACGGAGATAACCGGGATGTTTTCCCTTCAGACCCAAATGAATGGAACGATACCGATGGAGAGGGCGTAGGAGATAATGCCGATGTCTTCCCCGAAGATGCTACAGAATGGATTGACACCGATGGAGATGGATGTGGAGATAACGGAGACGTGTTTCCAAATGACGCAGCAGAATGTCTTGACAGTGATGTTGATGGTGTTGGAGACAATGCAGATGCCTTCCCAAACAGTGCCTACGAATGGCTTGATTCCGATGGAGACGGTCTTGGAGATAACGCTGATAAATTCCCCTTTGACGCTCAAGGAAAGTACGATACCGATGGTGATGGCATTGCAAATGCTTTGGATACATTTCCAAATCAAGCATCACTTGATTCATGGTTTGATGTAATCATCCGATTGCTGCTTCTCATCGGTTTAATCGGTGCTGGAGGGTTTTACTACAAGCGTTCTCAAACCGATGATGGTCTAAATTCTATCGACATTTTCAACGATGTTCATCAAGAAACCCTTCTTACAGATGCACAGAAACCTTTTGCCCCTCCTTCAATGGATGCCTTTTCCCCCGCAGTCCCCCAAGAAGTCGAACCTGCTGAGTCAATAGGGCCTGCTAACTATCCATACTTGCCCCCTCCAAAGGTGTGATTTGATGAGTGATGTCTTTCGACGAAATTCCCTCATTGCCTTAGTATTGGTAGGGATTGCCCCTACGGTTTCCATTTTCGCCTCCTTCGGCTCGGGCAACGGACTTGTAGGGCAACTTGCATGGGTCACTTCCAAGGCATGGATGCTTGGCCTTCCGCTGGTTTGGATGCTCTATGTGGATAAGAAGCCGTTTTCTTGGTCACTTCCGAAGCAAGGTGGACTCGGTGTTGGATTTGGAGTAGGTGTTTTGTTCAGTGCCGTTATGGTACTCGCTTGGGTCTTCATTGGGCAATCAAGAGTAGACCAGGATACTTTCCGTGAAACATTGGAGCCTTTTGGGCTCACGGTCCAGAGCACATATATCGCAGCAGCCATCTTTTGGACGGTTGGTAATTCTGTGCTTGAAGAATATGTATTTCGCTGGTTTATTGTTGAGAAAGCAGAAGTTTTTTTCGGTGAAGGGTGGGCTACTGTGTCCCTCTCAGCTGGAATTTTTGTCCTCCATCACTTCTTTGCACTGTGGTTCCTCGGTTTTGCAATTGAAGCCAATCTTCTCGCATGTTTCGGGCTGTTTATTGGTGGAGCAACCTTCAGTTGGCTCTACATGAACTACCGTAGTATTTGGGTGCCCTACATCACCCATGCTTTGTGTGATATCGTTGTATTTGGTGTCGGGTATTTACTTTTGTTTGGTTGAAGTCAAGGACAGAATCGCTTTCGGTCACGTGGGAACAGTACGGTTTCTCGGACGTTCTTAGCGCCGGTGAGTTTCATCAAAATTCGCTCTACTCCGAGTCCCCACCCTGCGTGTGGAGGTACACCATGGCGGAAACCAGCGACATAGAATTCAAACTCTTCGGGGTCAAGGTCCATGTTCTTCAAGTTGTCAATAAGTACGTCAATTCGGTGCTCACGTTGGCCGCCAGAGGTCATTTCATCCCTACCAAAGTTGAGGTCAAATCCTCGTGAAAGTTGCTGGTCAGTACTGCCAATTTCACCTTCTACATGATGAATGTAGAACGGTTTGAGAGACATGGGCCAGCGCGGTAGGAAGTAAAATTGAGGAAGGTCTTCCGCCAGAAGGTCAGAGTTCTCTGCATCAATATCATCTCCCCATTCGATGGTTCCTCCTTTTTCCTTGATGATGCGAATCGCATCGCAGTATTCCATACGTGGGAACGGGAGTTCAGGTACGATCACTTCGATGGCTTCCTCTTCTTGGGTGGCGCGATAAGCATTGATCGTAGCGATGAGTCCTTGGGATTCCTCTTCTTCGGCAACAGATTTCCAAATGTGGTGGAGCATGCGTTCAAGCACTCCCATCACGTCGTCATCATTGGCCCAACTGACTTCAATATCAAAGGAAATAAATTCGTTGAGGTGGCGGTAGGTGTCGTGTTTTTCGGCTCGGAAAGCGGGTCCGATTTCAAAGACTCGTTCCAAACCTCCGCTCATGCACAATTGCTTGAACAACTGTGGCGACTGATTGAGGTAGGCTGGGGTTTCAAAGTATTGCATTGGGAAGAGGTCGGTTCCACCCTCGGTTGCGGTTGCTACGATTTTGGGAGTGTGGGTTTCAATGAATCCCTCAGTGATGAGGTGTTGGCGGCCAAACTGCAAAACCTTGCCTCGGAGTCTGAACATTGCGTTGACATGTGCTCTACGTAAATCGAGGAAACGATTGTCTAAGCGAGTGTCAAGTTCAACATTCACTGTGTCTGTCACGCCCAGAGGCAGTGGCGCCTCTGCTCGTGCAATCACTTCTACGGACGTTGCAAGAACCTCGTAAGCAGGAGGGGGTGTCGGTTCACCCTCCTTGACCTTAGGCGGTCGTTTTAGAGAAACAGTACCTGTAAACTGGAGTGTTGACTCTCGGGTCATTCGTTGAACAAGATCCAATGATTCAGCACCGATAGTATTCGCCTTGAGAAATACCTGAGTGGTTCCAGTTCCATCGCGCAGGTCAACAAAACAAATGGCCCCCTTGCCTCGGTTTGCCTCCATGAATCCGGCAACGGTCACGGTTTTGTCGATAAGGTCGGCGCCCAAAGTCTGGATTTCTCCAAGAGTGTGCGTTCGGTAAGCGGTTGGAACCCAAGTGGTCATGGGTGGTGGGCTGCGGTGGAGAACATGAAGCATTCGCCTTTGCTGTATGATGAAATTGAGTCGATTTTCCACCGATAACCATGCATTTACTTCCTAAGGAGCCTACTATGGTCATGGTTAGGTTCCACTACTTCGGTTGAGGGCCAGTGGTCAACAGCCAGCCCTGCACCATTCAACTGAATCGCCTACTATGCTCAATTGCCGCATCCAGTGCTCCTTTTGGAAGGAATCCTGTTGACCATTTCCCCCAATATGTACGCTTTGATGGGCCAATGGTCCACGCCCTTACCGAAGCGTGAATTTTTCGGCCCTCACGGCCCGAAGTCTCATGAAGAGGTTCCCGCTGGTCTTTCTATGTCCAACCGACCTGTTCGCGCTTTAGCCTTCACGCTCTTGCTTTTGTTCACTGGTCTTTCACCACTGGTAATGACGGTCTCGGCTGACCCGAGTATCCATCTTTCTGTTGATTCTAGCCACGTAATTTTGGCTCCAGGCCAAACGACCAATGTCACGCTAACCGTTAACAACAACGGTTCAAGCATTGAGGATTATAATCTTAGCATTGATGACTCTGGTCTTTCACCCTACTGGGACATTGTTCCCGTAGAATCAAGTGTTGACAATGTCTTCCCTACGTGGTCGGAAAATACCACGGTTATTGTTCGCTTGAATGAAGGTGCTACGACAACTGACAGCGGTTCATTTGACATGACAATAACCGAACCTGACCAGAATTTGAGTTCGACCATTACCGTTTACCTCAGCGTAGCCCCTCATTATCAACCCTCGTTGAGCGCTGTAGGCTCTTCCCTTGTTACGGTCCTTGCGGGTGGTAATCTGTCATTGAACTATACTGCGGACAATCTCGGCAGTGTTTCAGACACCTTCCTCCTTGATGTTGAAGTCGAGCCTGATTTGTCCGGATGGTGGGCCAATCAAACCAATTCGGCTAATGGGACAAACTCGTCAACCGGGAATGAAACCAATTCTACCGACAATTCAACGAACCAAAGCAATTCAACCTCATCGCTTGCAGTTCTCATGTACGGAAACAGCTACACCTCAGCAAATACCTTGGATGTGCTTGTTGAGGGCATCGTTGACTCCGCTGGATTCAACGGAACGGTTGACGCAAACACTGGAGGTGGCATGAGCATTGCAGGCCATCGGCAAAATATAGGCGTTATGGGGGATCAATGGAATACCTCGTTACGTGGCTCTGATTGGGACTATGTCGTTCTTCAGGATCAAAGTCAAATTCCTTCTCTCCCAACGAGTGATTCAGACTGGCAGGCAAGCAAGACTGGTGCAGTTGATATCAGTACCGAGGTTGAGGCAGAGGGTGCCGAAACTGTTCTGTTTATGACCTGGGGACGACGGAGTGGAGAATCAGGGAGCCAGTGGCATCAATACAACAATATCAATCAAAACTTTACCTCAATGCAGGAACGGTTAACAGAAGGATATACGAGGTATGCTGAGAACATCACAACGGCAGGAAATACGGTTTGGATGGCGCCAGTAGGGCTTGCATTCAAATCCATCCATGATGCAGTTGAGGCTAACGGAACTAATGCTAGCCAGTCGGGGAATTTATTCTATGATCTGTACACTGCCGATGGAAGCCATCCTTCGCTCAAGGGCTCTTACCTCGCAGCATGTGTCATGTTCTCAACCATGAGCGGAGAGTCCTGTGTTGGCAGTACCGATTCGGTTTCAATTTCATCTTCTGTGAAACTTGAACTTCAGCAAGCAGCTGACGATACGGTATTCAACCAAACATCCGGTATGTCCTATTATCCGTGGGAAATAAGTGGGGCATCAGCCCTAAGCATGGGTGCTTCCATCCCCAACGGATGGTATCTTCAGTGGGTTGATGATGAAGTAAGTCAACTTGCTGCAGGTGCTAACGAAACAGTCACGCTCAATCTATCTGTACCTTCAAACGCCGTCCCTGGTTATTACGGGTACAGGTTAACAATCGGTTCAACAAATGGTAACGTGACAACATCTACCCTTCTCGTTGTTCAAGTTGAAGCAGAGAATGCACTGAGTATGTCGTTCACATCTCAAGGAGATTTCTTCTATCCTGGCCAAACCACTCTGACCGAAGTAAATGTCACGAATACAGGTAATGGCGTTTTGGACATCGATTGGTTTGCTGGCCTCTATGCAGGAGGGTTCTGTCAGGTTGCTTTGCCGGTTCCACAAAATCTTGGAGTACAACCGGGTGATGTCATCTCGGTCCCATTAGCGGTGACTGTGTTCCAGGAAGCGGATTCCAGTATGGGTTGTCAAGTGCTTATGGGTGTGGACAGTCTGTTTTCGGAAATCATTCCGGGAAGTCTGTTAGCCATTGACATTTATTTTGATGAATTTGTTAATTATTCACTTTCAGGCCCGTCAACAATTGTTGATTTGGTGCCGGAACAAGGTTCAAATTACGAAGTTCGCGTTACCAACGGTGGGAGCGAAGAGGCAACATATTTCCTCGACCCGATTCAACACTCGAATCTTACCACATCGCTCGTGTCGTCTTCCGGCGTGACCGTCGCCCCTGGCGAAATCGGTACTTGGACCGTGAATACAAAATCACCTTCAGGTATTCTCGGCCAACTTCAGCAAGGGTTTTCAGTATCTTATGGAGGTATGACCGAGGTGTTGGATGTCGAATTTAATGTCCTTGAAGTCCCCGAAATTTCAGTATCCGGTCCAACAGATGGTCGAATCCTTATCACTCCTGGGCAATCGGTAGTGACGCCTATTGTGGTGTCGAATTCAGGAACATCAAGCTTGGAATTGACTGCCAGCATTCTCGGACTTCCTGCCAATATCAACGCAGAACTGAGCGACATAACCCTTGTTCTTAGCCAAGGTGAATCAGCAACAGTTAATCTCACACTGTCCGCTTCGTTGTCCGCAACAGCTTCCAACAGCGGATTTACGCTCTCCTTTGTAGATGGGGATGCAGAAGGTGTTCTCTCAATCGGTCTTATCGTAAACGACCGTCAAGATGTCATCATCAATGGAGTGGAAAATAGAATCTATGCCCACCCTCTTGGTGATTCCAATCTCACAGTTCAAGTGACCAATTTGGGCACGGCAGGCGATACTTACCTTGTTGAATTAACTCCCTCACAAAGCAACAATTGGTTCTCATTCAGTCTTTCAGTCCTTACCTTTTCGCTAAATCCAGGTGAAACGAAAGCAATTACAGTTTCTGCTCGTGAAATAAGCTCAGGTGCGATTGGAAACGTCGGTTACACACTGAATGTGACCTCAGCTTCAACTGGAGAAATCGGAGACACCTTTGCGATCATTGTAAGTTCCGTGGTTGCAGGGGGAGAAATCACCTTGCTCGGGGATACTGCTACCGCTCAACCAGGCAATTCCGTCTCTGGAAGCATCATCCTGACCAATACTGGCTCCGGAGAAGACACATTCACACTGAGTTCGGTCGGTCAAGACTGTGGGCTTTCGACTTCCGTAACGCTTCCTCCAGGGGTTTCATCAGAAGCACTTCCATGGTCGTGCATCATCCCAGATGATGCAAATGCTGGACTGAAGAGCGTCACATTCAGAGCAGTCAGTTCAATGCGTAGTAATGTTGTCATCACCCAAGCGGTGGGATACCAAGTAGAACCTGCATGGCCCAATGACGCATTGGTGGCAGTAAGTTTGGAGGACAGCAGGATTTCCTTGGGCGTGGACAGTTCAACAAGTACAATCGTCACGCTGCAAAATTTGGGTAATGTCGAAGTCACAGGTCAGTTGGATACACTCGGAACTGATACCGGTCTCCTGCGTATGGAGTGGACAAGGATGAGCGACGATAGTCCAACGAATGAATACACACTGACGCCAGGTTCGTCGGCTGATTTCAAACTCACAATCACCTCGAACACCGCTCGTGCGGCAACAGCAACGGTTACCGTCAAAGCTTCATCCCAAGGAGGCACAGTATTAGCGACCGATGAATCCACTCCAATGATTGTCACCGTTGAAGGGCCAGCGCTCCCTCCGAACGGGCTTTCGTTGCCTTTGGGTCTGAGTGTTAGTCAACCCGCTACTCTTGCGACAATGGGGCTTGGATGGCTCATCGCTTCACTTGCGATTCTATTCCTGCGCCGTTCCCGAAGAAATGATACGGAAGAACCTGTGGATGCAGAGGATGATGAGGAAGAGGATGAACCAGAAGAAGAACCTGCGGATTTAGGATTCAACGAGTGCCGCCTTGACGGTGACAGCAAAGTCAACTGTCCTGAATGTGATGCTCGCTTAGGGGTTCCTCGGGGAAGCAAACCACCGTTCCGGTTCACCTGCCCGAAATGTGATACCAAAATTAGAGTTGTCGAATAATTATAACCGCTGAGCAATGAGCAAGAATGCGGTGTGTCCAAACGGACCGTTTACGGGGCGCACGCCACCTTTTGAGGCGCGTCCCCACTGGCGTTCCATCAATTCGCCAGCCCACTCAACATTCAATCCAGCTTCTTCACATGCTTCCCATGCTCGCTCAAGTTGCTGAGTTACCGGGCAATAGCATGCTATCCGTCCACCTATTGCAAGCATTGGGGCGACTGCAGAAATTGCCGGAGGATGGTCGGGGAGGTCCAATATAATGGCATCAAATTCATCGCTATGGATTTGAATTGTTTCAGTCACGTCTTCGATAGCCCCCTCAACATGATGGTGAGTAGGGAACTCAACCCAACTTTCTCGAGCTCTTCGTAAATTCTCTAAACCGACCTCAGCATGTTCAGCCCGCGGCTCAACAGTGATGTGGGTTCCACTCCCACCCAGTGCCCTTGCAAGATGGAGCGACAAACCAGCACTCCCGATTCCTGCCTCAAGAACACGATCGCCGGAACCAATTCCCAAGCGTGCGGTGAACCAACCCGCATCCTTTGAACTGATGGTTTGCGCTCTACGCAACATTCCTTTGTTGAGTTCCGGGAGCCGGGTAGGCATTCTCGTGAGTAGTTTTTGACCGATGCCAACTTTCTCACCAATGGCAACCGGTGTGATTATTTCGAGTGGGTCAAATACTCCCAGTCCCTTGATTTTCCTGGAACCTGATGTCATTTCAACGACATGGACTTTGCCATCTTCTTCCACGAGTACTGCCCAAGCGTCACTGGTCATGTTTTCCCCACCTTCTTCTCAGACTTAAACTTACAATCGTTGTAGTAAATTATTAATTTTATATATCAATTTTAGTAATTGCTGTTTTTGACATCTATGCGGGTATTTCATATACTGTCCTAATCTTCCGCAGGGCATGAAAGGAACCGTTCGCACCTTGGCTCTCTCAATCGTTTTGCTGTTTTTCATCAGCACCCTCACAGGACTGACGACTGATTTGAATCCTATTGAAGCACAACAATCGCTGGACGACGAGCCTGTCGTCTACAGTGCAGCAACGTCTCCTGGTCACGTCGTATTCGCACAATACATCTCATCAGACAACTGCCCGCACTGCTACAAAGCGGGTGGTGGCTCTGCTGCACATCACAAACTCAAGACGGACTTCCCCGATGAATATGTTTACGTCACCTACATGTCTGCTTCGTATGGCTCTACCAACACAGCACGTGCTGGAAACGTTGCTCCATATTCATGGCAGTGGCCTACTGGCGGCGCACCCGATGCATATTTCGGAGACCGTACCGACATCCGCCAATCCGGTGCATCATCAAATTACGACTCCTACGATGACGAATTCACTGCAGGAGGTGGAATGCACACCTCAACCAATGATTATGGTATGACCGCTGCAATATCTGCTAACGGTGGTTCATTTGACATTGATATCTCATACAAGTACACAGGCTCAGGTTCTGCTGCATCCAATATGAAACTCTATGCCGCTATTGTTGAAGAAGAATGCACTACTTACACCTACTCAAGCAGTGGAAGCGCACTCCCACACGGCTACAACTGCTGGATGGGCTGGCTCACCTCTGGAGACACCTACAAAACACAGAGCAGCGGTTCAGGAACATCCTTTGCAAGTGTTTCCCCCTCATCCACTCAACAGTCCCTCTCATGGACGGGTGTTCCAACAAGCCTGATCGCAGGTGGAACATCAAACGCAGTTGTCGTTGCGGCGCTCATCAGTGGGAACCAAGTCAGCGTTGGAGGCAGTAGCCCTCACGTCTATCATGCAATCGACTCAACTATGGGACCAAAGATGGATATTGGAATTACTGATTTCTCAGTGGCCAACTCAATGGGTGACCCCACATACATGACCGGCGACATCGTCACAATGAGTGCCGATGTCAAAAACACTGGAGATTTGGATTACACCGACGGTGGTCAAGTAGAATTCTACTACAAGAACGGTGTTTCAACTACTGTCATTGATTCCGCGTCTGTTCCAACCCTAAACGTTGCATCTGGCTCGTCGTACTTGTCCGCTACAGCGAACTTTGACACCTCATCCCTTCCAAGCAACGCATGGAAGACTACCTTTGGTAGCCGTTTGGTCAGTCTCACAGGAGATATGGCTGCAAGCAATAACATGCAAGAAACACAACTTGACCATGACCGTCCACCACTCGCAAAGAAAGCTCAAGTTATTGACACCAACGTCGTTGAGCGAGGAAGTCACTTGACCATTCTTGCCAAGGGAAGTGCTGACGATAACATTGACACGATTGATACAATGACCTTTGAGATTGAAGTTTCTCCGACCGGTCTGAGCCAGTGGGATGCGAGCATCATTTCGGGTGGCGACTCTATCGTCTACCGTGATACACCAAACGAAGGACGCCAGTACGTGATTTCTCCAACGCTCGACATGCCATCTGGTGTTTATGACATACGCTCTCGAACTGTAGACGCACGCGGACAAACCAGTAACTGGGCAGTGTCCTCTGGTTCAGATGGATTTGAACTTGCGAACGGTGAGCCTACCGTTGTTGCAGACCCAGTCCCAACGGTCATGTGCGATATCAGCACAAAGGTGAGCATGATTGGGCATATCTCAGACCCAGAAACACCACTTTCACAGTTGATCATAACCTCAAGCGATCCTAATTTCGTGGCATGGCATGCTGCAACCCAAGAAGTGGAAGTCCTCTTCCCTTACGATGAGGGATGTCCAGAGGGCCAAAAAGGAATTGAAGTTACTGTTGATGATGGCGGAGATTACTCCGACACCGGCATTACGCCATATGGAACTCTTCTGTTTAACGTCATTGAAAACGGTCAACCACGATGGTCAGGGCTTCCGCTACAACTCATTGATGAATCTGGAACCGGTTCTCTAATCCTTAACCAGTATGTAACCGATACGGATTCAAACGGAGCCGCTGTAAATGCTGCAGAACTTGACCTCGAGGTCATCTCTCAGACCAATCCAGATGCCCTCACCGTTGACCTTGTCAAAACATCGAATGGTGCTACTCTCAATTTCAGGACGGTTGATGACGATGTTAACGGAGAATCCATTGTTACCCTGCGGGCAAGCGATGGGGAACAATTCTCAGACCAAACCGTTACAATTCGAATCAATCCAATCAACGACGCCCCAAGAATAGACCTCACCGATATTGAAGACTTCCAACTCAAGCGTGGAAAGCAGATGATTATCAATCTCAAAGCACGGATGACCGATATTGACAGCCCGGTTGAACAGGCGTTCATCACGGTTACTCCATCCGAACCAGGAGCGGCTCGATACAACATCCTGGATGGAAACATGATTCTCCTCTTTGACGAAACCGGAGAACAGACCGTATCGATTGCTGCTACTGATGGATTTGCTACAAACGTCTACAGCATTACAGTCGATGTATTTGATGCATATCCGTTCACCCTGTCCACTGAAAACGATGGTAGCGGGTTGATGTTCATCAATTTGGAGGGCACGTATGTTGGCCAAACCCCAACGGCTACAATGATACTAACTGATTCAGCACCAGTATTCACAACAATTGATGTCACCTGGAATCTTTGCAGCGACCTCACAGGAACCTGTGAGGGCCTACGTGAAACCTCTCTTAACGTTGCAAAGTCTAATGTTGGCTGGTCCGAGGAACTTGATATCAAGTCCATCTTCAACGATGAGGATTTGGCTCGTCCAAGCGGTTCAAAGTACATGGACTACTACAAAATAGAAATCTACGGTGTTAGCGATAACGGCGACGAATACCGTTCTTTGGACGGTGGGATGAAGTTCTCCATCACCGAAGAAATGCCGAAGCCCGCTGACATGGGTGATGAAATGTTGACTGACTACATCACTGATTTGACTTCTAAGATCGAAGCCCTTGAGGCTTCCATTGAATCGGAAGATGGCGATACTACTGCTATGGAAGCGGAACTTTCAGTGCTCAACACAGATTACAAACTTGCTTGTGAAGATGATAGGGCAGACTGTCCGTCTGACGACATCAAGAGCGCCAATGATTCGGAAGAGTCCGGCCTTGATACCAACGTCATTATCATGGTCATCGGTATTCTCATCGTCGCTTCATTGCTTGGTTTGATGTTTGTGCGAAGTGGCAAGGATGACGTCATCGAGACCAAATGGAACGAAGCATCTCTTCCAGCCCACGATGCAATTGCAAACTCAATGTACGGTGGCGCTCAGGAGATTTTCCAACAACCCGTTGCTTACGTGGCTCCAGTGGCTGCTCCACAACCCGTTGCACAGCCTGTAGTCATGCCTGCTCCCGTTGCGCCAGCCGCAGGGCCAGCATTGCCGCCAGGTGGCCTTCCCGCCGGCTGGACCATGGAGCAGTGGTCGTACTACGGACAACAATATCTTGACCAGATGAATCAACAATGATTGCATCTTTTTTATCGGGTAAGCAATTATACGCCAAAGCATACCCCTAAAGGGGAGCACAACTGAGGTGAGAATATGGCTGACGAAGACGCTCTTGAACCAGCGGCCCCCGCTGCTGAAGAGGATGTTGATGAGGCTCCTGTTGAAGAGGTCACTGTTTGGGCCCCCGAAGCAGGCGGAACTGATGAAGTTCTCAATTCATCGGTCAGTGACTGGATTTCAACCGTAGATTTCGAATCCACTGAAGACGTCCCCATTCCCGAGCGCCTCGTTGACCAAGTCATTGGACAAGAGGCAGGTTCAGTTGTCATCAAGAAAGCGGCAGAACAACGCCGTCACATGTTGATGATCGGGGACCCCGGTACCGGAAAGTCCATGCTCGCTCGTTCAATGACGGATTTACTCCCTCGTGACGCCCTCGAGGATGTTCTCGTCTACCCAAACGAAGACGATGAGAACGTACCTCGCGTTCGTACCGTGCCTTCTGGTCGTGCTGAAAGAATTGTGAAGGTTCAGAAAGAAGCAATTCGTCAACAACGTGAAAAATCTCAGAAAATGCTGTTCATTGCTTTTGCAGCAATTGGCTTTTTGATTCTCATCGCAGCCCTTCAATCTGGAGATTTATTTACACTGCTTTTCGGTGGATTTCTTCTCGTGTTTGGCTACATGTTCATCCGTAGCCGTCTCGGTTCTGTTGATAACAGCCGCATCCCAAAAGTACTCGTGAAGCACGAACCAAATGCCCTTCCATCCTTTATTGATGCAACGGCTACATTATCGGGGTCCTTGCTCGGCGATGTTCGTCACGACCCGTTCCAGTCTGGTGGTATGGAAACTCCTGCTCACGACCGGGTTGAGCCCGGTGCTATACACCGTGCTCACAAGGGAGTTCTGTATATTGATGAAATCAACCTTCTTCGTCTTGAAGAGCAGCAAGCTCTTCTCACGGCAATGCAAGAGCGAGCATTCCCTATTTCGGGACGCTCTGAGCGCTCATCTGGTGCGCTAACAAAGACCGAGCCTGTTCCTTGTGACTTCATACTGATCGCAGCAGGTAACCTCGATGCGATACAAGGAATGCACCCCGCTCTACGAAGTCGTATCCGTGGATACGGTTACGAAGTCTATGTGAACTCGGAAATGCCGGACACGTCCAGGAATCGTCGCCGATTGATTCGCTTCATTGCACAAGAAGTACGCCGTGATTTGGACACAGTTCGTGAAATTCCCCACTTTGACAAGAGTGCGGTAGCAATCATCTTGCGAGAAGCACAACGAAGAGCTGGTCGTCGAGGAAAACTATCGCTTCGTCTCCGTGAACTCGGTGGGCTGGTTCGAATCGCCGGTGACCTCGCAGTTGAAGCAGGTGCACCACTCACCTCAGCGGAACACGTTCTCGGTGCACGCAACATTGCAAAGCCGCTGGAACAACAAGTTGCAGACCGAATGATTGAGCGTCGTCAAGATTACGCAATGCTGGTCAACACCGGAGAGCGAATTGGTCGTGTCAACGGTCTTGCGGTTCTCGGAGCGAATTCTGGCCTTTCGGATTTCAGTGGAATCATGCTACCTGTTGAGGCACTGGTTACTCCATCGTTTGGCGGTGGAGGTAAGATTCACGCCACCGGTGGTCTCTCAGACCTCGCAAAGGAAAGCGTAACCAATGTCAGTGCAGTCATCAAGAAACTTACTGGAAAGGATATTTCGGATTATGATATCCACATTCAGTTCGTTGACACCCACGGTGTTGATGGAGATTCTGCTTCCATTACTATTGCTACTGCCATTATCTCAGCCTTGGAAAACATCCCGATTCGTCAAGACCTCGCAATGACCGGTTCCCTTTCAGTGCGTGGAGAAGTTCTCCCAATTGGTGGAGTTACTGCCAAGATTGAGGCAGCAGCCCGTTCGGGTGTGAAAACCATCGTTGTACCCCGAGCAAACATGCAAGATGTTCTTCTTGATGAGCGATTTGAAAATATGGTTGAAGTCGTTGCAGTTGATACACTGGATGAAGTCATGAAGTATGCGCTGATTAAGCACGAACAAAAGGCAGGACTCGTAGAACGATTGGAAGCCGTGATTGACCGCCTAACTCCAGAAGTTCAATCTAAGATTTCGATTGTTTGAAAGTTCGCTCAAAATGCTTGAGTTGTCCAAATACAGTAGTGGACTAGAAAAGCAAGACTGAACTGGAAAGGACGGTGACTTGATGGGAGAAGAAGATACACCATCAACGGGGAAGGCAGCATTATTTGTTTTGTTCATGGTAACCATGATCGATATGATCGGTTTTGGAATTATCATTCCGTTTCTAACCTATCTGGTCAAGGACCTCGCTGAAGCACAAGGAATCGTCCAAATTGGACTTTGGGTCGGATTGTTGATGACTTCATATTCGGCCGCTCAATTCCTCTTTTCTCCCTTTTGGGGTGCATTGTCTGACCGAATTGGACGTCGCCCCGTACTGATGATTGGACTGGTGGGAAATACCGTGTTCTTTACGGCCTTCGGATTTTCCAACACGCTCATGTTCGCCTTTGGAGCACGATTCCTCGCTGGTGTGTTCAACGGAAACATCGCTGTAGCCCGTGCATACATTGGGGATGTGAGCACGCCTCAACAACTGGCCACACGGATGGGCCTTATCGGGGCGGCATTTGGCCTTGGTTTTACCATCGGTCCATTTTTAGGAGGAGAATTTTCAAGCCCAGCAGAACGATGGGACTTTTTCGTTGGGACTGTATTTGATACCTACCCGTACCTTTTGCCTTGTGTGATAGCAAGCGTTCTTTCAACCGGTTCGTTTATCCTAGCCCTCCGATACCTCCCTGAATCTCTTGACCTGAGTGCACAATCAAAACATGACCGGCGCTCATGGGGCGATGAAATGAAGGGTATGTTCACAAACTCTCTCTCAATGTTGAGAAAAGGTAGTGTTGGAGCAATGATTTGGGTTACTATGTTGTTCACACTCGGATTTACAGTCATGCATGCAGTATTCATTCTCTATACCGAAATGGACATCGCTAACGGTGGTTTAGGGTTTAGCGAAAAGGATAACGGCAGAGTATTCGCAATGATCGGTCTCTTTGGAATTTTTACACAGGGGGTACTCATTGGACCACTCTCTCGGAAATTTGGAACTCGTCGACTTATTCCTTACGCCGCTATGACAACAGGGCTTGGATTGGTTTTGGTTCCTTACACTCAAGCAGGTAGTGCTTGGCTTGGGCTACTTGTAGTGTGTTCCTTAATCGCAATCGGGAACGGTATTTTCCAACCCTCCTCTTCAACCTACTTGACGCAGATTGCTCGCCATGAAGGATATGAACTCGGATTGGTGATGGGTGCTCAAGAATCATTGGGAGCGTTTGCTCGAATTCTTGGCCCTTTAACGGGTGGAATTGTATGGGAATTAACCGTACGAGGAACCTTCCCTTGGGATTACCATACTGCCTTTCACTTGTGTGGTTTTTTGATGATTGTCTCCACTTTACTCACATGGCGTTTACCGCATCTTGGACCTCCTGAGGCCCATACTTCCGAAGAATCAATACATGAGATGTCTTGAAGAGGTCAACCGTATTGGGAACTCCATGGAAGAGAAGAGTAACATATGGAACAGCCATAATTTTCGCCATCGTCTCGGGATGTTCTCTCATGCAGCTATACTGATGACATTGGTCACGATATGGCTCATTTATTTGATTGATGTCCTCCAGCCGTTATTCGTTGCTTTGGGAATCTACTTTGTGCTTAAACCCGGTGCAAATAAGCTTTCAAAACAGGGATTTCCAGTGATGCTTTCGTACATTACAATGCTGATGTTGGCCATTCTCGTGGTCCTCAGTGCTGGATTCTTTGCCTATGAACAGGCAGCAAATCTTGCCGATGATGATGTGAGGATGGCGGAATACACAGAGTCCCTGAACGATCGTTGGTATGACCTAAAAAATTCCTCACTTTTTGGCGATGCTATCATGGACTCGGGTGCAACTGTAACTGGGACCTTTGAGCAGGATATGGCTACCATGGGCGTATTCTCAGATGGTTCTGAACTATCAGACCTCTTCGGAAAATTGCTCTCGAGTGTTGGTTCGCTGTTCATCATGGGAATTACTGTAATTTTCTTCCTTCTGTTCATCATCTTTGAAGCGAGTTTACTCCCGGGGCGAATCGAACGGGCATGGCCTGGTGGTGCAAGTGAACGTGTCCATATGATACGGGACCAAATTGAAGCCAGTGTGAACACCTATGTCGTCGTAAAAACTGGAGTCGGATTTGGTACTGCAGTCTGTGCAGGGATTGTCATGTTGTTCTTTGGAATTGACCTGTGGTTTACTTGGGCATTGTTGACGTTTATTCTCAATTATGTCCCCTACATTGGTTCCCTTCTCGCAACCATTCCACCGTTGATCATTGGATTCATATTCCTTGAACCATCTTCCGTCATCTTCTTGACGGTATTGCTTCTTACAAATCAACAGCTTTGGGGTAACGTGATTGAGACTCGCTGGGCTGGGCGAGCATTGGATATCTCTCCAGTGTTGCTTCTCGTCGTGACGGCATTCTCCTTTTGGCTATGGGGCATCATCGGAATGATTCTCTCAATTCCGCTGGTCGTCATCCTCAAGATTGTTCTTGAAAACATTGAGGCCACACGACCGTTGGCGATTCTGCTCTCGGAACGTGCGCCAACACTGGAAGAGGCTTGGCGAGAGGCCATCAAAGACGGTCGTATTACCGCCTATGAGGAACGCATGCTCAAGGAATTACAAGCCGTTCTTGGCTATACCGACCAACAAGTGGCTATCATGTCAGCCCGTGTTGCAGCGGAATATGCCCTGCGAAGGGGGCGACTAAGTCTTGACCAAATCAGCCTCATCAACATCGGTATTGGATTGATGCCAGCCCCTGGAAAATGGCAGAAGCAGTTTGATGAAATTGTCACAGAAGGTAAACTGAGTGTCATGGAACGTGTGTTCCTCGGAAAACTTGTGTTCGCCTTGGACGATGATGAAGAAGAGTGAATTCACAGAACGGCAGTAAGAATACGCTCAAGCTCTGTGTTAATCGTAAGGATGAGTGTTCCAAATTCCGGTGGGATGTTTGGGTCCTCATACAGTTCTTCAAGTTTGGATTGGGCCATTGCGATGCGCACATCGAGTTTCTTTCCCTTATTGAGCAACCAATTGTCACAAGCTTCTTTCGCCTGACGGCGAATATTTCGGGGGACCTTTGGGTCGTCAATTTGGTTGATGACGCTGGCGACTTGTTCTAATCGTTCTTCGATATCCATGTTCTCACCAGTTGGGGGTAAAGTTAGGTCGTCGGTGACCGTCTTTAAATTGATGGCCTTCCTCCTCTGCTCATGGAGGTCACCACGGACCATGTGCTGGGTTGGACCCGTGTTGGAGTTTTACTGCTCGGTATGGCTTGGGCCGCGTGGATGGACCACAACGATCGTCGTGTTCCAAATGAGCATTGGATTGTATGGGCCAAACCTGCTCTATTTCTTTGGGGCCTTGACCTCATGGTCCAAGGTGCAGACTGGACCATCTACCTCACAGCATTCGGTGTCGTCGCCTATGCGAGCGTTTCGGTATTTGGAAGACCGACCCTAGTAGATGCACGTGCTGGTTCTGGAATGGACCGGGTGTTCATTGCTTGGTATTTGGTCTCCGCCATTGGGTTCATTGCAGGCGCAATACGATACCAATCAACGACCCCTCTGGAAGTAATTCTAGGCGAAGGTGACGAACTTGGAATGCTTTGGTGGAGAACGGCCTCAGTGTTTTTGGTTATTTTCATCATTAATATTGCTTGGCGGCTTCGGCTTCTTCATGGTGGTGCAGATGCAAAGGCCCTCATGTGGGTCACTCTCGTTTTCCCTTCATGGGCTACGGTTCCAACACCATTTTCATCCGTTATGAGTGAAACGCTTGTGGCTCTGCCTGTATCAGTTGCTCTGTTGATGTGGGGCGGACTTGCGTTTTTGCTGATTCCATTTATCATGCTTATACTAAACATCAAGAAAGGAACTGTTCGTTCCTTAAGTGACCTACGCCTTGCTTGGCATGCTACACAAATCCCAATTGACGAGGTGATGAAACGTCACGTGTGGATGTTGACGACAACAATGGTGCGGCCAGATAGCGAGGATGTTGTCATTCATCGCTCAAGAGCCCCTCGGCGTACGCCAAGCGATCATGAACTCCAAGAACAAATCAAAACTCTCAAGGCACTTAACGTAGAGCATGTTTGGGTGAGTTTCAAAATGCCTTTGCTGGTATTTTTGCTCCCAGCAGTATTTCCACTGGTACTTTTGGGAGAACCCACAGCACTTGTAATGTCTTGGCTGGGCTAAGTTTGTGAGAACATCATGCGCCTTTGCGCTCGATGTTCTTAGGACGGAGTCCCTTGTAACTGCACTTGCGGCAGCGAGCGGCACGAACTGCATTGCGTGCGTTACAGCGCATGCAAATCTTGCGGTGGAGCAAGCGGGCTTCTGCTTCTGGGAATCGTGCCATGGTGTGCCGACCGATTTCCCCTATTTAATCACAACCTCAGCGCTTTGGAGACAGTCAAGGGTTGACTTGAGCAATATGGGGCATCGGGTATGTTGAAGTTCTGCGTCCTCTTCCGATACGACATGAAGGTTGTCAGGCTTCCTGCCATCCATCATGACGGTAATGCTGTCATCATATCTGGGCGGCTGGGAAGCCTGCTCATTGATGCAGGGACATCGTGGTACCAATCCCTCCAAGTCGAACGAATTCGTGGCCAACTTGGAGAGAAAACACTGGATAGGATTGCTCTTACGACCCGTCGATATCCATGCTCAGGTGGCGCCAAACACATTTCAGAATCGTTTGGAAATATTCCAGTCCACATCCATGGCGAAGGGCAAGCCGCTCTAGAAACTGGAGATTTCTTCACGACTTGGGCGAACCGATACGACTCAGATATGCCTCCAACTCAAACAACTGCAATCGAAGATAACGAAATCTTCGCCCTAGGTGACGGTGATGTAGAGGCCATCTGGCTTCCTGGTCATGCTCCAGAGGGCATGGGATACATGATTCCACATCTTTCAACGCTTATTGTCGGCCCTCTTTTACCTCGGGCAGACCGACCAACGAGATGGGACTTGCCCGGTGGTTCACTCATTGACCTCATCGCGAGTTTTGAAACCATTAAGCGGCTCCAGCCAACATCGATTGTACCCTTACAAGGCCCGGCTATCCGTGGCAAAGAGCACATACAAGAGGTCTTAGGGCGGCACATTGAATTTTTCAAACAGGCAGTTGAAAATGATGGCAAGCCTCCTAAAACCTGGCACAGGCCTGCGCCAACTGCCCTTTGGCTTACGCCCATCTCCCCATGGCCACTTGAAGAGAAGGAATCCGTCTAAGCGAGTTGAACTGAACCAATAGCATAGGAGCGATCCAATCTCTTGTGTCCACCCCTGGAGTAATCCTTCGCAGTATCATCCTCACTAATGTGTGAACCATCCCAAGCATGCATGTGGTGAATCCATCCACTCCGAACATGAACCATACCATTCTCTAGGTGTAGGCTTGATACAGGTCCTGTGATGTTGAAAAGTATCTCTTGGCGCTCACTTTTTCGGTCATCAAGGCACCATACAGATCCATTTTGGGTTCCGGCAAGGAGATTCAAGCTTCCCCTTTCAATCAAGGATAATGCACGAATGCATCCGCCCTTCAAGATGTATTTTGAAATCATTTCTAACCTGGGGAGGGTGAACACGAGTACTTCTCCGCGAGCATTTCCTATGATTGCGGTGTCTATGGTGTCCATCGGGCCCCGGACGACCAATAGGACGGTTGGAATGGCCTCAAGGCGTATTCGTTGGGCCCTTCCATTCTTTGGTTTCCAAGCAAGAAGTCCGTCATCCATTGCTACGAGCGTACCTTCTGCAGTTGTGAGGCTGCGAACTATCATTCGGCTCTTCATAAGTAGACAATGACTACCTTCGGTCTACTTTCTTTTGGTAGACCCCTGCCATGAAAGTGAAACTGAATTTCAGTACATGTCGTCAGACTTGTTGTCTTTCTTCCATTTTCGGTAGCATGACTTGCAAACACGGACTCGGCCTTTTCTAGCCTCGTAACCACTCGAGCCCCATGTATCGATTGCGTTGTCAATTGACAACGACCGCCCACCCATGTCTTTGTCTGCGAATTTGTCGCAATCTTTGATTCCACAAGAGATCTCACCCTCTTTGACGGAGGATTTCTTGGTTGATTCTGAGTCTTCGCCTGAGTCAGAACGATGCTTACGTGCCTTGGCCTTGAATCCCATGACTAACGCCTTTCACAGGTGCTTCATCAAGGTTCGCCTTCATTCCAGCGCTTCACGGGCTTTAATTTTCTCAATCAAGCCGTCTATGAGCCTGAGTAGGCCTCGTAGAGTTACTTCGGAAACGTTGGCTACCGTACATACTTCAGATTGGGTTCGTGGGCTACCGATTTGATTTGATGTCCGATAGATGAGAGCTGCCGCAACGCCCATTGGTTTCTTACCCTGCCAAACTTCTTCGTGTGGTTGAATCGTCGACCAGAGTTCCTCCAAGGGAGCCCGTATGTTGGGCGATAGTGAAAGATCTGAAATGAACTTGTCAAAGTATTCATTGGGCCCGGTAATCTTGTGGAGATTGAGGCGACGAGACACCTGTCGAATCAGTCGTGATAGGTCCTTTTCTGTGATGTCAAAGGCCTTTGATATGTCGGGGATTTGACGGGGGAGTTCTTCCTGTCGAGCAACTAAGTAGGTACAAGCGGCAGTAACTCCAGCAATGGAGCGGCCGGTGACGAAACCTGCGGTTGACAACATGCGGTAGAGTCTTGCAGCTTCTTCTTGCAGTGGTTGCGGTAAACCAGAGCGGTCACGAATAAATTGGTTGGCTTTGACGAGATTGCGCTCTCTGCTCTTTCGAGTTTTGGAGCGTTCGTCAATCACTCTTCGGCGGCGCCATTCGCGGCGTGCCTGTGAACTCATTCCGTGTCGAGTCGCGGTCCCGGTGTTTAGGTCACGAACATCTATGGTTGTGTTCAGCCCTTTGTCAGCGAGGGTATATGTCATCGGACGACCGACACGAGAACGATCCTCTCCTTGATCTCGGTTGGTCCATTCGGCTCCGGGATCTGGTACGTTTTCCTCTACGACCAAACCGCATGAGCCACAAGTGATTTCTCCTCTGGATACGTCCATGTCCCATTTGACGGCACCGCATTCCTCACACGGCCTTGTATGCCCTTCAACCACTCTTCGAGACGGTCGCTGTGAGCCAAAGCCTTCACGGGCAGTGGTCGCCTTCGTTTGGGGAGCGCTTTTGCGTTTTGGTTGTTGTTTCATCTTCTCAACTCCTTGTTTAGTAGTGAGATGCCGTGTTATATAAACCAATGGTTGCTTTGCTGATACCTAGTACCGAGCATAGTGCGTTTATTGGGAGATTTTCTATCGGTCCTCTCTGCCCTTTACTTATCCCGTTAGCATATAAAGCGTCGTTCAAAATCATAGCGGTCCGTTTTAGCATTGAGCGGCTCCTTCCTCCTTCCCTAGCATCCACAGGGTTCAAAGACGGCCTTCGCCGACGACCTCATGAGGACATCAACATGCCTGCTACGGTAATTCTCGGGGCCCAATGGGGCGATGAAGGAAAAGGAAAACTGGTCGACAGGCTTGCTGAGCAAGCAACATGGGTGGCACGATTCCAAGGCGGAAACAATGCAGGTCACACAGTAGTTCTTGGCGAGCAAGTTCTGAAATTCCATCTCCTTCCATCTGGTATCACAAGAAAAGAGTGCCATCTTGTTCTCGGAGATGGAATGGTCGTTGACCCTTGGGTTCTCGACAGCGAATTGAACGGTTGGATGGAATCTACAGGAGAAGATCCTCGCGGTGAGCGTCTATTTGTGAGTGAGCGCGCTCACATCATTTTGCCCTATCATCGTTACATGGACAGTTTGGATACCAAGATTGGAACTACAGGTCGTGGAATCGGTCCGACATACGCAGACAAAATCAACCGAATTGGTCTTCGCTTTGGCGATGTGAATGAAGTCCTTGGGGACAAAGATTGGGCTGAATCAACGGTGATGCGTATGAATGCTTCATTGGAATCAGCAGGTTCCTCCGAACGCGTGAGTGTTGAAGGCCTCATGGGGGACATTGAATGGATTCACGGAGCGTACAAGACGTCGATTGGTAATACAGGTTTAATGCTAGACAATGCCCTCAAACTCGGAGAACACGTCATCCTAGAAGGTGCTCAAGGCTGTCTTCTTGACATTGACCAAGGTACCTATCCCTTCGTGACATCTTCCGTCACCTCTCGTGGGAACGCATCGCACGGAGCGGGAATTCATCCAGGGCATGTCGAGGATGTTATTGGAATCACCAAGGCTTACATCACTCGCGTGGGTCACGGCTCAATGCCGACAGAACTCGAGGATGAAGTCGGAAACCACCTTGGTACTGTGGGTCATGAATTCGGAACGACTACGGGTCGTAAGCGACGATGTGGTTGGTTTGATGCAGTGGTCATGCGCCATGCTCAGCGTATCAACGGATTTACCGGACTTGCTCTCACAAAGCTCGATGTTCTTGGAGGGCTTGATGAATTGAAGATTTGTGTTGCCTACGAACTTGATGGAAAGGAAATTACCGAACTCCCCTCAACAGCCTCTGCTCTCGCTCGTTGCAAACCGATTTACATCTCAATGCCCGGATTCCCTGAAATGTCTCTTTCCGAATGGCTTGCTATGGCCGTCCATGCGAACGAAGCCGGAAAAGGAATCTCAGTACTTCCTGCTGCGGCTCAGCAATATATCGCAAAACTTGAGGCCATTGTTGGTGTGCCATGCACGAGTGTTGGCGTAGGTCCTGACCGTGATGCAACGATTGACTGCGTCTGATTCCTCTGTCGTTGAGAGGTGAAGGCTCAAAAGGGAGAGGCTCACCGCCACAACTACGAGGGCGCTTAGCTCAGTTGGAAGAGCGTCTGGTTTGCAACCAGAAGGCCGGGGGTTCAAATCCCCCAGCGTCCACCATCCCTTTTTGGCCTCGCAGTACGCTGGTTTTGTCGTCAAAATACATGACGCTGCTGCGTTTGAACCCCTCAAGGTTCAGACTCACAAGGGTCAATCTTGTTATTCGTTCATATTCGACCAATGAGCAATCGCATGGGTAGCGAACAAACAGACCCACTGAAACCCCTTCCAACCGTTTTTGGGAGTTGGATGGGTAATCGGATAACCCCAAGCAATCTATCCGAATTATTTTGTTGGTGGATTGTGTTCATTCACACTTTTTTCATCGAAATCATCGTTTTCATCGTCTTTAATCCCACTTTCCGGATGATCAATTCACCCGTCAAAAAGATAAGAAGAGAAACTCCAAAATCTCCGATGATGTCTACAAGGAAAAACAACCAACGATGGCCGGAAGGACCAGCAGCAACTGCATAACATCGTATCATCCATGCTCTATGATTTTTTACTCTCCCTGCAAGAATCGACTTTAATGCCATAATTGGCGAAAAAACGAGTAATGTACCCCATAGTAGATTTGTAAACACATTGAAATTTGAAAATCGGTGAGGGAATATAACAGTCATCGAAAGAGCACTTATTCCTGTAATGATGCCACCGAGAATGAAAGCATATCCGGCTTTTCTGTGTAGCTTTTTTCGTTTTTTTAATATGTTTGAATTGAATGTAATTGGAGCGCTAAACATGAGCAATGAACCACCGATCATGTGCCCAAGAAGAGTCCATCCTCCATTGAAGGCATGCTCGGTACGATGTAGTCTGTCGCCGCATCCTTCATTCTCTTCGATTTCTACAGCCTGAGGGTCGCAGTTTTCGTAGAGTTCATTTGGGTTATTGAGATCATTACCGACTACATTGCTTGTGAATGCTGAATTGAATACAATCGGGAGTGCGACAATAAAAAGAAGTACTGAAACCATTCTCGGGCTTAGGCGTTTTCCCATGCTTTGACATCGCGCCTTTGTACTTAATCAAGTGGGGACGATAAAGGAGACGTGAGGCTAAAATAGTGATTTTTTCCGATGGTTTGTTTGAAGATTTGGCCGCGAGAGATTAAGCGGTCGAGGTTGCGACGCAATTGGCCTCCTCCCATGTTTAATTCTTTACGAAGTTGGTTGAAATATTTTCTTTCTTCGTTTAGAGAATTTAAAATTCGAGTCATCGAATGTTCAAATGAATCGTCATCTTCTCGATACCCCATTAAAAATATCAACAGCGATTTAGCAGTTTGTGGAAGAAGCCAAGTAAATGAATAAAGTATCACAACTCTATCGGGTTCAAAAAAAGAAAACCACTCAATATGGTCGTGTAACAGCTCTGATGATATGAGGAGTAGCCAGAACGACGCAAAATAGAGAATTCCTATGAGACAGATAATTGATATGCCTCTGGAGAGTCTTTGAGTAAACGAAATACATGTTCTGCTCGTAAATATACACACGAAAATCAGGGTAGCCCCTTCTAAAATACCAAGGTACTGCACATTATTACCAGATGACATAGTTGTATTATACTTTCCAATTCAGTTGTCGAATCAAGATAATTCCAGCGTCCCCACTTCATTAAGTATAGGACGGCCATGGGACAACCATGAGTGCAAAAATAGAATTTAGAAGAACCGTATATTCGAGTTTTCAACGATATTTTGTCTTCAGAGGTCGAGCAAGCAAAACTGAATTTTGGTATTTCTTTCTAAGTTTCGTTCTAACAGCCATATCAATTGAAGGTGCATATTTGGCTGCAATGTATGGTGGGCACTTCGGGGTTGTGGGTATGGTCTTTGATGCCATTGGGCCATTTTTGATTATCTTACTCTCCATCGTTCTACTTGGTTCATTCCCTCCGCTTCTGTCAGTATCTATCCGACGGCTGCATGATATTGGAAAATCCGGATGGGTGTTATTGATTGTACTTATTCCAATTCTAGGAGCCGTTTTGCTTCTTTTTTTGTTTAATGTTAAAGGTGATGCAATTGAAAATGACTACGGCCATATTCCTTCTAACCATTTAATCGGGGGTGAATGACTTGGTGAAAATGGAAATTTCACTTGTCTCGTTGATCTTGTTATGCTCACTCACTGGATGCCTGGGTGGAGATCGCAGTGCCGATCTTGTAGAAGTTGATGGAATAGCTCACGGAGACGTTGTTCCACCGCTGGGGGAGTGGTATTATCAGGAAGACATGGTTGCTAATATAAGTGAAGATGGAACTTTGATCACCGAAGAAGGAGATTCTGGCACCTGGAGCACGAACAACGGTGTCATCACGACTTCAATTGAGATCAATGAAGATAATGAATTCAATTATTCTGTTGAAGGAGATTGGTTGTGGCTGAAAGCTGTCACTGATGATGAGTGCCTTTCGCTATCACCCGAACCCATCAATGAAGATGAGTGGGATGCAAGAGTTAGCGAACAGACTCCTGCTTCATTCTGTTAACCAACTTAGCG